>JAKFCD010000021.1:0-4002 GCA_036676805.1 Elusimicrobiota bacterium | reverse complement strand
GCCCTCAAGGAGACCGCCGCCCTGTCCGGGCCGTCCGGCGGAGGCGGGGGCGGAGGCGGAGGGGGAGGCGGAGGGGGAGGCGGAGGGGGAGGCGGAGGGGGAGGCGGAGGCGGCGGGAGCGGGGGCCTGGGCGGCGCGGTCGCGGGCGGCAAGCCGAAGGAATCGGCGGGCAAGCCGGCGGGCGTGGACGCCGGCGCGGGCGCGGCCCCGGCCGACGGCTCTAAGCCCGGAGGCCCGTCCGGGGGCATCAACTCCGGCGGCGTCGCGGAGGTCGCCACGCCGAACTCCCGGATCGGCGCGCCGCAGGTCGGGAGCACGACGATCGCCGGCGCCGTGTTCCGTTCCCGCCCAGAGGGCGAAAAGGACGTGCCGACCACCATCTACGTCACGCCGAAGGCGAGGCTGATCGGCTTCACGGCCAAGCTGGCCATCGACGCCGACGGCGCGGGCGGGGCGTGGCGGGGCGACCGGACCGGACAGCCCAAGACCTCCTTGCTTTACAAGAACGGCGAGAGCCTCAACCCGAGCGCGGTCCCGTTCATCGTGGTGCCGCCGGATTTCCGGACCGCCTACAAGGGCGTCGAGCTCGGCGACTACGCGGCGGTCAGCTACCGCTCGAAGACCGTGTACGCGATCATCGGCGACCACGGCCCCGCGGGCGTGCTGGGCGAGGGCTCGATCTCGCTCGCGGCCGGGCTCGGCATCGACACGGACCCGAACAGCGGCGGCACCAACCGCCGCGAGGTGCGCTACCTGATCGCGCCGGGCTCCAGGGATCGCGACGGCCCGCCGCGAGACGCGGCTTCGATCCAGGCCCGGGGCGCGCTGATCTTCGACGCGGCGGGCGCGCCGGTGCGCTAGCCGATGCGCTATACTCTCTCCTCTCCCGATTCCCACCGTGGCCATCCTCCTCAGCTGTCAAAATCTCACCAAGAGCTTCGGCATCCGCCCGCTCTTCGAGGGCCTGTCGTTCGGGCTCTTCGAGGGCGAGCGCACGGGCCTGATCGGACCTAACGGGGCCGGGAAATCGACCTTGTTGAAGATCCTCGCCGGCCTCGCGACCTCCGACGAAGGGAAGATCGCCGCCCGCCGCGGCCTGCGGGTGGGCTACCTGGCGCAGCGGGACCGCTTCGAGACCGTCGGCGAGGGCTGGACGGTCCGCGACGAGCTGAACCGCGCCCTGCAGGGCCTGGGCCTCGAGGACTGGGAGATCGACATGCGCGTCGAGTCGGGCATGGAGCGATCCGGATTCGTGGACCCCGACCAGCGCGTCGACAAGCTCTCCGGCGGCTGGCGCAAGCGCCTGGCGATCCTGTCCCAGGTCCTGCGCGAGCCGGACCTGCTGCTCCTCGACGAGCCCACCAACCACCTCGACCTCGAGGGCGTGCTGTGGCTCGAGCGCTTCATGTCGGGGCTCGACCTCGCGTTCCTGACGATCACCCACGACCGCAGCTTCCTGGAGCGGGTGTGCAACCGGGTCATCGAGCTCAACAAGCGCTATGAGGACGGCCACTTCTCCAGCCAGGGCAACTACAGCGACTTCCTGGAGAAGCGCGAGGAGCTGTTCAGCCACCAGGCCGCGCTCCAACAGACGATGCAGAACACCGTGCGCGGCGAGATCGCCTGGCTGCGCAAGGGCCCGAAGGCGCGCACCACCAAGCAGCAGGCCCGCATCGACCGCGCCGGCGAGATGATCTCCGACCTGGCCGAGCTGAAGTTTCGAAACGCGCAGGTTCGCGCGACCGAGATAGACTTCGACGCGACCGAGCGCAAGAGCAAGAGCCTCGTGCGCTGCCTCGGCGTCGAGAAGTCCATGGGCGGCAGGAAGCTGTTCGGGCCGCTCGATCTCATGCTGTCTCCGGGCGACAAGCTCGGCTTGCTCGGGGAAAACGGCTCCGGCAAGTCCACCTTGCTCAAGCTGCTCGCCGGGACGCTCGCGCCGGACAAGGGGACGCTGCGGCGCGCCGACGACCTCAAGGTCGTGACCTTCGACCAGCACCGTGAGCAGCTCGACATGACCAAGACGCTCAAGCGCTCGCTGTGCGAGGCCGGGGAGCACGTCGAGTTCAAGGGCTCCCGCATCCACGTCTACGGCTGGGCGGAGCGCTTCCTGTTCCGCGCCGAGCAGCTGGAGTACCCGCTGAGCCGCCTCTCGGGCGGCGAGCAGGCCCGCGTGCTCATCGCGCGCCTCATGCTGCGTCCCGCCGACATCCTGCTCCTTGACGAGCCCACCAACGACCTCGACCTGCAGTCGCTGGAGGTCCTCGAGAACAGCATGATGGAGTTCCCCGGCGCCCTCGTGCTCGTGACCCACGACCGCTATCTCCTGGAGCGCGTCTCCCAGCGCTTGCTCGCGCTCGACGGCAAGGGCGGCGCGAGCTTCTACGCCGACCTCTCCCAATGGGAGTCGAGGCTGAGTGCGTCAAACGTCGGCGAAGACGCGGCCGGCTCGGCCGACACGGGCCGCCGGGCCGCCGTCGGCGGGCTGTCTCCGCGGGAGGAGAAGGAGCTCCAGAGGATGGAGGCGAGCATCAAGGCCGCGGAGGACGCGGCCGCGCTCGCGCGCGCGGCGCTCGAGGACCCCGCGGCGGCGACCGACGCCCCGGAGCTCATCAAGCGGCAGGCTCGCCTCGACGAGGCCCGCCAGCGCGTCGAGTCCCTGTTCCTGCGCTGGAACGAGCTCGAAGCCCTGCGCTCCCTGTAACCGTTCTGACATTGACCTCCCGGCGCGGGACGCTATACTTATGACTATGCGCTTCCTGGCGCTCTGCCTCCTGCTGCCCCTCGCCGCGTCCTGCGGCGCCGAGGCCGACACGCTCGCCGAGCGCGAGGAGCGCCTGCTGCGCTCCGCCAAGAACGGGGACATGAAGACCGTCGTCCGCCTGCTCGACGAGGGCGTCGACCTCGAGGCGCGCAACCCCGGCGACGCCTGGACGCCGCTGATGTGGGCCGCGGTGCGCAACCACGCTCCTCTGGTGGAGTATCTGATCTCCCGGGGCGCCCGCCTCGAGGCGCGCGACCGCAAGGGGCTCACCGCGATCATGGTCGCGGCGCGCTGGGGGAGCCGGGACGCCGTCGGGGCCCTGCTCGACGGGGGGGCGAGCATCGGCGCCGTGGACGACATCGGCTGGAACGCGCTGATGTGGGCCGCCTTCAAGGGGCAGACGGACATGGCCGCCTTCCTCCTCGACCGCGGAGCGCGCCTCGAGGGGCGCGATCCCGACGGGAGGACGCCGCTGATGCTCGCGGCGAAGAAGGGCCACGCGAGGATGGTCGCGCTGCTTCTCGACCGCGGCGCCGACGTCACGAGGCTCGGCCCGGACCGGAGGACGGCCGCGGACCTGGCCGAGAAAAGCGGCTACGACGACCTGGCCAAGGTGCTCCGTTCGCCCTGATAACCCTTTGTTTCGCGGGTAAAAAGTTGGCAAAGCCCCCTTGCGCGGCGGCCTCCGCGGGCTTATACTGAGCGCATGACCGCCAAAGTGAAGTCCGCGCTCACCGTTGTCTCCGAGGCGCTCGAGACCGCCGCGGGCTACGCGCTCGTCGCGGTCGGCCTCTACGCCGCCGTGTTCGTGGACATGACCGGCGGCGGCTCCCTGTGGAAGACGATGCGCCATTTCCAGGCGACGTCGCAGGAAGGGCTCGAATCGCCGAACGCGACCCGCGTCATCAAGGTCCCCACCCAGGCGGTCGAGGAGAAGGTCCATGAGGACCGCATGCTCGCCGTGTTCGACCCGCCCCCGCCCGCCGAGGTCGCGGCGGTGTTCCAGGCGCCCGAGGCGGCCGGTCAGCGGCCCGAGGCGGCCTTCACCGACGTGCCCGCCGACCCGAAGTCCGGGAAGACCTGGAAGCGCGGCCTCAAGGGCGAGCTGAGGACCTTCACGGTGTACGGCAAGGGCGACCAGACGACCACCGCCGTGATGAGCGTCGCGGCGCCCGCGTCGCGGGCGGACGACACGCCCGCTTACTCGGCGGCGTCCGCGGCCGGCTCCGCCGCGCGCG
>JAKFCD010000020.1:0-7311 GCA_036676805.1 Elusimicrobiota bacterium | reverse complement strand
CATTTGGCCTGCGGGCTCATCCTCGATGCCTCCGGAAAACGCGTTTATTCGCGCCCTTCGGTAACATTCTAAGTGAGTCAACGATGCGGCCTTCGGTAACATTTAAACTGATTCAATACGAAGGGTTGACAGGTCCCGGCGCGGAGGCTATAGTAAAGATTCTGGAGGTTACAACCTAAATGGCCCTAATCGATCGAGTCAAGTACGACGGTCCCGGCAACGTCCTCGTCTGGCGGCATCCGCCCGACGACCTGAGCTGGGGCACCCAGGTCATCGTCAACCAGGCTCAAGAGGCCATCTTCTTCAAGGGGGGGGCGGCGCTCGACGTCCTCGGTCCCGGCACCCACACCTTGCGCACCGCGAACATCCCGGGACTGCGCACCTTGATCAAGGTCCCCTTCGGCGGCGAGACCCCGTTCGCGGCCGAGATCTATTAC
Source organism: Elusimicrobiota bacterium (assembly GCA_036676805.1). Taxonomy (GTDB): domain Bacteria; phylum Elusimicrobiota; class Elusimicrobia; order UBA1565; family UBA9628; genus GWA2-66-18. The sequence continues at coordinate 6,874 of JAKFCD010000020.1, read as the reverse complement.
GTCAACAAGGCCGTGAACCTCGACGTGAAGTGGGGCACCAACAGCCCGATTCCGGTGCTCGACCCGAAGTTCAACGTCTTCCTGCCCGTGCGGGCCTTCGGCCAGTTCGGCATCCAGATCGCCGACGGCCGGACCTTCGTGACCCAGCTTTCGGCGACCAATCCCCAGTTCTCGACCGACCAGCTGTCGAACTACTTCCGCGGCGTCCTGCTGACCAAGGCCAAGGACTACATCGCGGAGACGATCATCAAGGAGAAGATCAACCTCCTCGAGATCGCCGCCCATCTCGAGGAGATGTCGGGCGCGATCCACGCCAAGCTCGCGCAGGACTTCGCGGCCTTCGGCGTCAAGCTCGTGACCTTCTACCTGAACTCGGTGGACGTCCCCGAGGACGACGAGACCGTCGTGCGCCTCAAGAAGGCGCTGGCCGACAAGGCCGAGCTCGACATCCTCGGCGACAAGTACCAGCAGAAGCGCACGCTCGACGTCATGGAGAAAGCCGCCGGCAACGAGGGCGGCGGAGCGGGCGCGGGCATGGGCATGGGAATGGGCATGGGCGCCGGCCTGGGCATGGGCCAGATGATGGGCCAGGCGATGGCGGGCCAGCCGATCGGCGGCGCGGCCGCGGCGGCGGGAGCCGCGGGCGCCAAGTTCTGCGCGGCCTGCGGCAAGGGCCTGGCGCCCGCCGCGAAGTTCTGCGCGGAGTGCGGCGGAAAGGTCGGCTGAAATTTCAAGCGCCCGGACCGGGTTATCCCCAATTTTTCACCGGTGGAAAATTGGGGATAGATTTTTTTGAGGGGAGTATCCCTAGGGCTTGACGGGCGGAAGAACGAACGGCTTCCCTTCGTAGGGAACCACCGTTTCCACGAGCTCCGCGGCGGTGACGGCGACGCGCAGCGTATGCGCGAAGCGCTTCTTCGGGTAGCCGGGGGGGAGCGGGTACAGCGGCGAGCCGCCGCCGCCGGAGATGACGTAGCGCACGCCGCGGTGGTCCGCGGCCCAGAAGGCGTGGATGTGGCCCATGTACACCGCCTTGACCCCGCCGTTCGTGACCAGTTCCTCGAATTCCGGCGAGCCGTCCTTGAAATAGTTGGTGAAGAAGTCGCGCAGGTAGCCCTTCTGCTCGTCCTGGACGGCCTTGTCCGGCGACCATTCCTCGAGCGCGCCGACCTCCTTCAAGGGCTCGATGGACTTGATGTAGTCGGGCGGCACGTGCGTGAAGACCACCTTGGGCCCGGGCACGGCGAGGGCGGCCTTGAGCCAGGCGAGCTGGGAGCCGGTGAGCCCGCGGTCGGAGGAGTCCAGGCTGATGAAGCGCCAGCCGCCGTGGTCGAAGTGATAGTCGCGCGCGCCGAAAACCGCGTCATAAAGATTTTTGTCGGCCGCGCCGTTGGGGCGCGAGCGGTCGTGGTTGCCGGGGCACCGCAGCAGCGGGCGCGAGCCCTCGCGCTCCACGACGGCGACGTGCTCCCGGTAGCTCTCGGCGTCGCCCTCGCTGACGAAGTCGCCGAGCTGGAGGACGAACTCGGCGCCCGCGGCCTTCAGGGCCCGCCACTGGTCGACGAACGCGCCCTTGCCGGGGCTGAAGATCCGCTCCCACCAGAAGCGGCCGCGCTCCGCGTCGCCGAGGACGCCGAACAGGAACGGCTCCCCGGCGGGGCGCGGGGCCAGGCGCGCGAGCATCGCCTCGTTGCCGACCCGAGCCCGCGCCGCGGCCAGGTCGGGAGGAACGACCGTCGGGGGCTTCTTTTGAGAAACGTCCTCCGGCACGGGAGCCTTAGGCGCGGGCGGCATCGGAAGAACGGCGGAGGAGGACCGGTCAAAGAAGGCGTCCGGCGCCGAGGCGGCGGCGTTAAGAGGGAGCAGAACGGCAACGAAGAGATATTTCATCTCTTGAAGAGCTTATCAAGTCTTTGGCCGCCGAGGGCCTTGCCGGCGGCGTCCTGAAGCTGTTTATTCAGGGCCTGCTTTTGGGCGTCGAGGGGGCCCAGGAGCTTGGCCGAGAGGCCGTCGACCGAGGCGCGGGCGTCCTTGGCCTTGCCGCCGTACAGCGCGTCGAGCTTTTGCTCGAGGACCTTCTTCTGCGCCTCGAGCTGTCCCGAGACGGCCTTGCGCATCGCCGCGGCGACCGCGTCGCCGATATTCGAGGAGAAGGCGAGCTTGAGATCGTCCTCGCGCCCCGAGATCGCGATCCTCGCCTGGAAGCCGGTCAGGGACTTGAGCGCGTCGGAGACGAGCGCGCCCGCCGTTCCGCCCAGCGCGACCTTGGGCTCGATGGCGACCTGCGCGGCCGAGACCGTGATCAGGCCGTTCCACTCGTCGCCGGTCGAGGAGATTTTCCCCTGGACGGAGGCAAAGCCTTTGGTGAGCGTTCCGCCCACGTCGCCGTCGCCCAGGGAGCCGCCCGCCAGGGAGAGGCCGGAGGCGTCGATGGCGAGCGTGACGCCGACCGGCTCTTTCTGCTGGTCGAGGCGGGCGTTGAGCTTCGCGGCGGTCCCGGACGCGGACTTCCCGGCCAGCACAAAGGTCGCGGGCTTGGCGTAGAGTTTCGGGTTCGACGTCACGCCGTCGAGGACGCCCTGCAGGTCGAGCGCGCCGCCCAGCACCCCGTCGAGCGTGCCGGAGATCTTCGCGTTCTCGAGCAGGAATTGGGGGTAGGAATGCGCGCGCGGGAACTCGATGTTGGACCCGGCGCGGCGCGCGGGCGGCGGCGGGTTGGCGGCCTTGCGCGCGGCGGCGCGCTCGCGGGCCCAGCGCATCCACCGCAGGGCCGACGTCAGGCGCGCGGCGGTCTGCGCGCCGAGCAGGCGCTTGGCCAGGTCCGAGGAGTCGAGCGTGGGCAGGCCCGCGGCCGCGAGCAGGCCGTTGAGGTCCTTCTGCCGGAGCTCCTCGGCCTGCCGGACGAGGGCCTGGGCCTCGGCGATGTCCTTCTGCGCCTGCGCCTTCTGGGCGTCGACGCGGGCGATGAGCGCCTTGAGGCGCTGCTGGGCTTGGCCGACGGATTGGGCCTTCCTGAGCAGGTCGCCGCCGCCGATGGACTTGAGCTGGTCGGCGATCTCCTTGGCTTCCTTCTCGATCGCCTTGACCTCAGCCTCCTTCCCCTTCCAGCGCTGTTCGATCTCCGCCGCCTTCGCCTTGGCCTCGTCGAGCTTCTTGAGGCCCTCGAGCTTGGCGGCGTCCACCTCGCCGGCGGCCCGGGACTTGACCTCGACGGCGGCGGTTTTCGCGGGAGCGATCTGCCTTTGGATGGCGGTGGTCAGCTTCGAGGGCGGCGGGGGATTCCTGATCGCGCCGCTCGTCTTGCGCGCGGTGCCCAGGCGCAGCCCCTCGAGCGCGGCCTCGCGCACGACGCCCTTGCCGCGTACGGCGGCCGAAGTGTCGAACTGGAAGGCGACGCGGGAGAGCTCGACGAGGTTCGTCATCGGCCGCTCGCGGTCGGCGACCGCGACGCCCTTGAGCTCGAGGGTGCCCTTGAGCCACTTCGAGCGCAGAGAGGCGATCTCCACCTTGGCGCCGGCCGCGGCCTGGCCGCCGGCGATCAGGCCGCGCTTGAGGAGAGGGTCGAAGAAGAAGAAGACGAACGCCCAGATCAGGAGGACGGCGAAAAGAGTCGCGAGGACGGGGCCCTTCTTGATCCAGCTCATCGCGTCCACTCCTGGTACAGCTGGGCGATCCACAGGCCCTTGAGCCACTGCACGGCTCTCAAGCGCTCGACCTTGGCCGCGAGGTGGACGCCGTACCAGGCGACGAAGCGTATGAAGAGGAAGTAGAGCGGGGCGAAAAGCGCGAGGCCGAGGACGAGGTTGCCGAGCACCACGGTGTTGTTGAAGCGCGTCAGCGGCACGATGGGCAGGTCGTACAGCGCGGTCCACAGGCCGCGAAGCGGCGCGGCGTTGAGCAGGATCAGGCCGATCCGGTGGGCGAGCCCGTCGACGGCGTAGCCGACCGGGGTGAAGAAAGCCGCCGCCAGCAGCGCCAGGCCCTTGTTGAGGCGCAGCGCGAAGAAGAGCAGGAGAAAGACGACGGCGAAGAGGTTGCCCTTCGGGACCAGGCCGAGCGCGGCGCCCAGGGCGAAGCCGGCGGCGAGGTGGCGCGGGTCGGAGCCGCCGTGAAGGGCCGCGGCCAGGTTCTTGAGAAGGCGCAACGGATTCATGGCGCCTATCTTACCCCATCGGACGCGCCGAAGTCAGGTCAAGAAGATTTGACGGTGGAAGGGGAGACCCCTCCGGATCATGGGTTTTTTAGGAACCGCACGACCAACTGTTTCTGGAAACAGTTGGTCGGAGGCCGGCTCCGTCGGCACTGGATCTTTTTCCGCGGACCCCCTTGACATCGAACGCCCGTTCGACTATGCTTAGGGGGCAATGGAAAACAATGGATTGACCCCGCGTCAGCAGCAGATACTCGAGCTTCTCGGCCGCTTCACCACGGACCACGGCTATCCGCCGACCGTGCGCGAGCTGTGCCGCCTCGCCGGCGTCAGCTCGCCGGACACGATCCAGTACCATCTCGACAAGCTGCGCGAGAAGGGCCTTCTCGAGGAAGCCAAGGGCCGCTCCCGCGCCGCCCAGGTCACCTCGATGGAGCGCGTGGCGATGATCCCTCTGCTCGGCCTCGTCCCGGCCGGCCCCACCGCCGGCGCCTACGCCGAGCCGATGGGCCACGTGCCCGTCGTCGCCGACCGCGGCGACCCGGCCCAGCTCTTCGCGCTCAAGATCAAGGGCGACTCCATGCAGGCCACCTTGCACGAGGGCGACACCGTCGTCGTACGCTGGCAGGAGACCGCCTCGAGCAACGACGTCGTGGTCGTGCGCTACGACGACGGCGAGGCCACCGTCAAGCGCCTCAAGGTCAAGCCCGCGGGCCTCATCCTCATCCCCGACAACCCCCGCTACGAGCCCTTCCCCATCGGCGAGGGCCGCATCGCCGGCAAGGTCATCTCCCTGATCCGCAAGCTTTAACCGGTGTCATCTCCCTGATCCGCAAGCTTTAACCGGTGTCAGGCCTGTCGTTCTTTGCATAAGTCTATATCAATGGAATCCTGCGAGGCGTGCGGCGAGACGTTCGGGTGCGGAAACTCCGAGGGCAAGGCCTCGTGCTGGTGCGCGGACCTGCCGGCGGTGATGCCCGTGGAGGGCTCGGGCTGCCTGTGCCCGAATTGCCTGCGGGCCGAGATCTCGCGCCGGGTTGGGGACTGCCTCGGCTGCGCCCACGCCAAGACCCTCAAGACCAAGACCGGGAGCGCGATCTTCCTGTGCGGGCGCGCGGAGAAGGAGCCGTCGTACGCGCGCTATCCGTCGCTGCCGCTGAGCGGCTGCCCGGGCCGGACGAGCTAGCCGCGCGCGGCGGCGGCGTCGCAGAGCGCGTCGAAGATCACCGACGCGCCCATGAACTTCTCCTCGATCGCGGTCCGCAGCGCGTCGCGCACCTCGGGTCCCGCGAGCGGCGTGACGTCGGCGATGCCCTCCATCACCCAGGACATGAGGTCCTCGGGGCCCGTGCGCATCATCAGGCTCATGTTGGGCAGGGACTCGAGCAGCGCGACGGCGGCGGCGGGGACGCTCTGGCCGCCGAGGAGCACCGCGTTCATCGACCCGCGGCACACCGCGACGATCGCCGCCTTGGGATCCTTGTTCACCCTGGCCGCGTGCGAGATATGCTGGCACATGACCGGCACGGCGAGGACGTTCCCGGCGGCGGGGTCCTTGGCGATGATCGCGGCGACGGCGTCCTTCGCCTGCTTCTCGTAGTCGGGGAGGTCGGTCATGGGAGCATGATAGCCATGGAGCCGCGCCGCGTCAAGCGGGGGAGGTCATCGCGGTCACGGTCCGAACAAGCCGCCGAGGAAGCTTTTCTTCTTCGGCGGCGCGCGCGCGGCGGCGGCCTGGTTGGCGCGGATCTTCTCGTGCCAATCGTTGGCGTACTTCAGGTACGGCTCCAGGCGCTCGAAATAGGTCTCGATGTTCGTGTCGACCGCGGCGAGGTACCGCCGGCGCTGCTCGGGCGTCCAGCCGGAACGGGCCAGCGCGGCGTCGATGCGCGCCCGGCCGCCGGCGGCGTAGGCCGCGCGCCACTGCTCGAAGCGGGCACGGTACAGCGCGGGATCGTTGCGCGACAGGCGGTCGACGAGCGGGAAGTTCTTCAGCATGACCTCGTCGTCGATCTGGCGCGCCGCCGCCTTCGTCAGCGGCTCGTGGGCCAGCTTCTCGAAATCGATCAGCCCGTAGCGGCCTCCGCCCAACGGCAGGACGTCGCCGCCGTGCATGTCCCCCATGCCCAGCGCGAGCTGGATGATCGCGGCGTCGGCGCGCTGGTCCGCGCTCAGCTCCTGGCGGCGGCTCTGTCCGTCGCCGTCGGTCGCCAGACCTTCGGTCAGCACGAACACGTCCCGGCCGTCGCGGAAGACGCGGACCTGCGGCGACACGGCGAACGAGCCCGCCAGCTGCGGGTCGCCGCGCAGGACGGCCGCGAAGCCGGCCTCGTTGAGCGCGCGCGTCTCGCGCGGCGTCTCGTTGATGACGGGGTCGGGAGACGAGCTCAGCCGCTTCAGGAACCACGGCTTGCCGTCGATGAGAATCTTCTCCGTCTCGCCCGAATAGCCGCCGACGCGCTCGACCCACCGCGCGCGCTCGAGGCCGGGGATCGACAGGCCCGCCCGGCCGAGCTCGCCGGCCTTGCGCAGCCGCGCGAGCAGCTTGCCCGCGTTGTTCCGGGGCAGGCCCTCCGGGACGGCGACGGCCGCGTCCCCGGAGACCTCCGCCGACAGGTCGAACATCGACGAGGAGCGCGCCCAGGCGGCGTCGCCCTGGTCGCCGGCCGCGGCCTCTCCCGGCGGGCCCGGAGGCTGGAGCGCGGCGGCCGCGGCGCGGAGCGG
>JAKFCD010000019.1:0-6073 GCA_036676805.1 Elusimicrobiota bacterium | reverse complement strand
GCGTTCGGCCTCGGCGCGGGCGATGGCGGCGCGGCGCTCGCGCTCCGCCGCCTGTTGGGCCGCGAACCGGTCGCGCTCGGCCTTCGCCTCGGCCGCCCGCTCGGCGGCGATCCGCCTCTTCTCGGCCGCGAGCTCGACGGCGGCGGCCTTCGCCGCCGCGGCTTTCTCGGCGAGGACGGCGCGCGCGGCGCGGTCGCGCTCGGCGCGCAGGCGCTTGGACTCCGCCTGCGCCTCGCGCGCGAACTTCACGGCCCGGGCGTCTTCCTTGGGCTTGGCGAGCGGCCGGGGCTTGGGCGCGGCCTTGGCCTTGTTCACGGTCGCGCCGGGCTTGTTCACCTTCGATTTTACCGCCGCGGGTTTCTTCACCGGCTTGGGCTTCGGCTTGGGCGGCGGGTCCACGGCGCCCTTCTTGACGGTCTCCCGCTCGAACTCGCCCGGGCCATGCTTCGGCGGCGCGTGGGAGCCGTCTCCTCCCGGGTTGATCTCGGGCGGCGGCGGCGCCGGCGGCGGCTGGACGGCCGGCGGCAGCGGGATCTCGGCGACGAATTCGATCGGGATCGCTTTTTCCGGCGGCTTCACCCCGCCCCAGTTGATGACGGGATTGAAGGAGAGCAAGGCTCCGTGGGCGATGATCGCCGCGAGGTAGAACGGCGCCTCGTGGAACCAGTCGGGCTCGATTTGCTCGCGCCATGACATTCCCTCGAAGGATAGCCTGCGTCCGCCCATCGCGCAATACTCATATAATGACGGCGTGAGCCCCGCCCGGAGATGGCTGCACTCCCCCGCCTTCGACCTCGGCTGGTTCGCCGGGCCGCCGCTGCTGGCCGCCCTCGCCGTGCTGCTCTTCCCCGCCCTGCGCGCCGCGCAGACCCCGGCCTGGGGCTGGCTGCTGTTCGTCGTCTTCATCGACGTCGGCCACGTGTACGCGACCCTGTACCGCACCTACCTCGATCCTGTCGAGTTCCCTCGCCGGCGCTCGCTCTATGTCTTCCTGCCGCTGGCCTGCTGGCTCGGCGGGGCGCTGCTTTACCGGTGGTCCCCCTTGGCTTTCTGGCGCGCGCTGGCCTACCTCGCCGTTTATCACTTCGTGCGCCAGCAGTACGGCTTCATGCGCGCCTACTCGCATCTCGAGGGCCGCAAGGAGCCGTGGGAGCTGAAGTTGGAGGCCGCAGCGATCTACTCGAGCATGCTTTATCCGCTCGTCTACTGGCACGCGGATCCGGCGCGGCGCTTCTGGTGGTTCGTGCAGGGCGATTTCCTGAGCTTGAACCGGGCCGCGGGTCCCTGGGCGGGCTGGCTGTACGCGGCGGTGCTCGGCGCGTTCCTCGTCCGCCAGCTCGTCCGCCACAACGCCGCCCTCGAGGTCCATCCCGGCAAGGTCTCGGTGATCGCGTCCACGGCCGTCGCGTGGTACGTGGGCATCGTCGCGACGAACTCCGACTTCGCCTTCACGATCACGAACATCGTCTCGCACGGCGTTCCTTATTACGCGCTGGTCTGGCTTTACGGGAACCGGGCGTGGAAAGACGGAAGCTGGCGCGAGGCCTGGCACAAGCCCGCGTACGGTCTTTTGTTCGTCGGTCCGCTGCTGCTCCTCGGGTACGCCGAGGAAGGCGTTTGGGACGTCCTCGTCTGGAAGGAGCACGCGGCGGTTTTCTTCGGCGCGGCGGCCGAATGGGCCCCGGCAGGCGCGTTCGCCGCGCTGCTGATCCCCCTGCTCGCCTTGCCCCAGGCGACGCACTACCTGCTCGACGCCTGGCTATGGCGGTTCGACGGCACGAACCCCGGCCTGCGGGAGCGCATTCTCGGCTTGACCGAGGAACGCCCAAGCGCGATAATCCCTGCAACCCGATGATCGAGCGCAAGTGCCCCTCCTGCGGCGCGACGGTTCCCTTCCGCACCTCGATCAACCTCCTCGCGGTCTGCCCCTTCTGCCGCAGCCTCGTGCGGCGCGGGGACCTCGATCTCGAGAAGCTCGGCGAGTCCGCCCAGCTCCAGCCCGACGGCTCTCCGGTTCTCATCGGGTCGCGCGGCGTCTACCGCGGCGTTCCCTTCGAGGTCGTAGGCCGGCTGCAGCTGCAGACACCGCGCGGGTTCTGGAACGAGTGGTCCGTGATGCTCGAGGACGGCCGCCAGGGCTGGCTCGGCGAGGCTCAAGGCACCTATGCGGTGAGCTTCAAGGCCGACTACAATGTCCCGGCGCTCGCCGACTTGAGGCTTGGCGCCAAGGTGGAGATACTCGGCCGCTCCTATGAGGTTCGCGAGATCGTGGACGCGAAGTACCTCGCCGCCGAGGGCGAGCTGCCATTCAAGCCGCCGCTCGGCGAGACCGCGCCGTCCGCCGACCTGATCGGCTCCGACGGCGCGTTCGGAACCCTCGATTACTCGGAGAAGCCGCCGGCGGTCTTCATCGGGGAATACCACGGCTTCGACGCGTTGAGCTTCACCGGCCTGAAGGCCTTCGAGGGCTGGGCGTGAGCGCTCGCTTCGACTGCACCGCCTGCGGCGGCCCGCTGACCTTGCGCGCCGAGGGCGTCAGCGAGAGCCTCGTCTGTCCGCATTGCGGGGCCGTGCTCGACGCGCGCGACCCCCGTCATCTGGTGCTCGCGAAGTACCGCTCCAAGCTCGGGATCCGGCCGAAGATCCCCATCGGCACGCGCGGCACCTTGCGCGGAGATCAGCTCGAGGTCATCGGCCACATGCGCCGGGCGGTGCGCTACTCCGGCGTGATCTACTCGTGGGACGAGTACCTCCTCTGGAACCCGTACAAGGGCTTCCGCTGGATGGTCGAATCCAACGGCCATTGGCTCCTGGTCAAGACGGTCGAGACCAAGCCTCAGGAAAGCCCCGGTGGCTGAGTCCTTCGGCTGCCCGAAGTGCCGGGCCCCGCTCGAGGAGGTCCGGATCGCCGACGGCATCGTCGTGCGCAGCTGCTCGGCCTGCCACGGCGTGCTGTACGAGGCCGACGACGTGGCCGTGCCCCTCAATCTCATCGGAGCGACGCCGGCCCGCTTCGATTGCCCGCGCTGCCGGCGGCCGATGGAGACCGCGGCCGCCTATGAAGGCCAGATCGAGGTGGATCGCTGCCTGACGTGCGCCGCGCTCTGGTTCGACGCGGGCGAGATTCAGATCCTGCGCAAGCTGACCGGCGTCGAGAACATCGCGGGCAAGCGACCCGACGAGGACGAGCCGCCGGCGCCGCCGCCGGTCGCCGCTCCTCCGGCCTCCTCTCCCCTTCCTCCCGTTCCTGCGGTCAAGATAAAGGAGGGAAAGGCTCCGGTCCCGCCGGAGATGGAGGGCGCGCGGAACCAGGACGCGGAGCGCTCGCCCACGGTCACGCTCGACGGCCGCGTCTACCGCCATTTCCAGTCGAGCATTCCGGTGACGACCTCGATCCTGGGCGAGTTCCCATGGGTCGCCTCTGTCGGCGACGCCGCTCGCGCGCGGGACTTCATCGCGCCTCCGTACGCGCTCTCCCAGGAGGTCACGGCGACCGAGTCCGTCTGGAGCGCCGGCGAGTACCTCGAGCCCGAGGAGGTCTGGGCCGCCTTTTCCATGCCCGGAGCTCCGCCGGTGAAGGTCGGCGTCGCTCCCGCCCAGCCCAACCCCTGGGCCGGGGAGATGCCGTCTATCTGGCGGATATTCTGGATCGGCGCGCTCGTCTGCGTCGGCATATTCGCTTTTTTCGCGGCGACCGCGTCACGGGCCAAGGTGTACGAGGGCGGCTTCGACTTCTCGGCCGCGGACCCCGAGCGCTCCCGCGTGAGCGAGATCTTCGAGGTGACGGGGCGCACTTCTAACCTCCAGGTCATCCTCGACACGAACCTCAACCAGCGCTGGGCCTACGTGAGCATGGCGCTGATCGACGCCGACACCGACCGGGCGCTCGACTTCGGCCGGGAGGTCTCCTATTATCACGGCACCGACGGCGGCGAATCCTGGAGCGAGGGCAGCAACCGCGCGGCCTTATACGTTCCGAGGGTGCCGGCCGGCCGCTACTACCTTCGCGTCGAGCCTGAGACCGACGCGCCGCAATTGAGCTTCCGCGTCGTCGTCAGACGCGACGTGCCGCTCAAGCGCATCCCGCTGATCGCCCTGGCGCTGCTGCTGCTGCCGGCGGTCTGGGCCGGCCTGCGCCATGAGTCGTTCGAGAACACGCGCTGGATGGAAAGCGACCATCCGCGCACGTCGTCGGACGACGACGAGGACGACGACGAATGAGCCGCTGGTACCGCTGGTACGCTTTGGCCGTGGCCGCCGCCTGCGCCTGGGCGATGTGGACGGGATGGTGGATGACTCCCGTCGAGCGCCTGACCGGCGTCCCGAAGTCCGTCCGCGACAATCCCGGCTCCTATCGGGCCCATTATTCCGGCTACCATCGATACTACGGAGGAAAGTAATGAAGAACCTGCTCGACGTGCAGCACCTCTTGGCCGCGGTGATCTACTCGGGGCTTGGGGCCGTGGTCTTCTTCGCCTGGTTCGTGATCTTCGACAAGGTCACCCCTTACGACCTGTGGCAGGAGCTCATCGTCAAGCAGAACCGCGCGCTCGCGACCGTCATGGCCGGGCTCTCGATCGCGATGGGGCTCATCATCGCCGCCTCCATGATCGGCTGACGCCGTGAACATCGCGCTGTACGCCTCGGTCTTCATGGTCGCGACCTGCGGGCTCATCTACGAGCTCGTGGCCGGCTCGCTCGCCAGCTACCTGCTCGGCGACACGGTCCTGCAGTTTTCGACCGTCATCGGGGCGTACCTGTTCGCGATGGGCGTGGGCTCGTGGCTGTCGCGCTTCGTCGGCAAGGGGCTCGTCGCGCGGTTCGTCCAGATCGAGGTCCTGGTCGGGGTCGTCGGCGGGTTCTCCTCGACGATGCTGTTCCTCGCCTTCCCGCACGTGGCGAGCTTCCGCGTCCTGCTGTACCTGATCGTGTTCGTCGTCGGCGCGCTCGTCGGGCTCGAGATTCCGCTGATGATGCGCATCATGAAGGACCGCCTGGACTTCAAGGACCTGGTGTCCCAGGTCCTGACGATGGACTACATCGGGGCCCTGTTCGCCTCGGTCCTGTTCCCGCTCCTGCTCGTCCCGAAGCTCGGCCTGATGAACACCGCCCTGTTCTTCGGCCTGCTCAACGTCGGCGTGGCGGCCGCGACCCTGCATCTATTCCGCGACGCGATCCCGGACCGCGCCGGCCTGAAGGCCATGTGCGCGGCGTCGGCGGCCGCCCTGTGCCTCGGTCTCGTCTTCTCCGGCGAGATCACCGCCCGCGCCGAGGGCGACATGTACGCCGACGAGGTGATCTTCAGCAAGTCCTCCCCCTATCAGAAGATCGTGCTCACCCGCTGGAAGGAGGATTGGCGCCTGTTCCTCAACGGCAACCTCCAGTTCAGCACGATGGACGAATACCGTTACCACGAAGCCCTCGTGCACCCGGCGCTTTCGGGACACCGGGCTCCCCGCAGCGTGCTGATCCTCGGGGGCGGCGACGGCCTGGCCGCGCGCGAGGTCCTGCGCGACCGGCGGGTGGAGAAGGTGACCTTGGTCGATCTCGACCCGGAGATGACGAAGCTCTTCAAGACCCACGAGGCGCTCTCGGCGCTCAACGGCGGCGCGCTGTCCGACGCGCGCGTCTCGGTGGTCAACGACGACGCCTACCGCTGGCTCGGGGAGCACGACCTGCGCTTCGACGTCGTGATCGTGGACTTCCCCGACCCGTCGAACTACGCCGTCGGCAAGCTCTACACCACCGCGTTCTACCGCCTGCTGAGCCGGCGCCTATCGCCCGGCGGGATCGTCTCGGTCCAATCCACCTCGCCGCTGTTCGCCCGGCAGACCTTCTGGACCGTCGTGGCGACGATGGAGGCCGCCGGATTCGCGACCCGCCCCTACCACGCCTACGTGCCCTCCTTCGGCGAATGGGGCTTCGTCGTCGGCGCGACCTCCCCCTACCTCATCCCGAAGAAATTCCCCGCCGGCCTTCGCTACCTGACCCCGGAGATCGCGCGCGGCATGTTCGACTTTCCCGCCGACATGTCCCGCGTGCCGGCCGTTCCCAACCGCCTCGACACCCAGGT
>JAKFCD010000018.1:0-29115 GCA_036676805.1 Elusimicrobiota bacterium | reverse complement strand
CGCGCCTCCGGCGGCCTCGCCCGCGAAGCCGCCCGTCCCCGGCATGCCGGTCGCGCCCAAGCCGCTCGTCCCCGGCGCGCAGCCGCCCAAGCCGATCCAGCCCGCCGCCGGCGCTCCCGGCGCGCCCGTCGCGCCCAAGCCCTCCGTTCCCGGGGCTCCCGTGCCGCCCGCGCAGAAGCCGCCCACGACCGGCGCCCTTCCGCCCATGCCCCCGAAGCCCGGAACTTCCGGCCCCCAGAAACCCGTCATCCTGCGCCCCGGCGCGATCACGACCCGTCCCCAGTTCGCGCCGCGCCCCGGCGCGCCGCGCCCGCCGATGCCCGGCCAGCGCCCCGGCCAGCACCGCCCCGGACAGGGCGGCGGTCATCGCCCGCAGCAGAACCGCCCCGCCGCGCCCGCGGCGAAGCCCCTCGAGCCCGGCCAGAAGCCGCCGCTCAAGAAGATCAAGGTTTCCTCGATGATCACCGTGCGCGAGCTCTCCGAGAAGATGGAGCTCAAGACGAACGACGTGATCAAGAAGCTGATGGGCCTGGGCATATTCGCCACCATCAACCAGCGCCTCGACACCGAGGCCGCGCAGGTCGTCGCCGCCGACTTCGGCTTCGAGCTCGAGGTCGTCGCGATGTACAAGGAGGAGGAGCTCGCGGTCGTCAAGGCCGAGAAGGAAGACCCCGCCAAGCTCAAGCCCCGCCCCCCCGTGGTCACCATCATGGGCCACGTCGACCACGGCAAGACCTCCTTGCTCGACGCCATCCGCTCGGCGAAGGTCGCCGAGGGCGAGTCCGGCGGCATCACGCAGCACATCGGCGCGTACAAGGTTAAGATCGACAAAGGCGAGATCGTATTCCTCGACACGCCCGGCCACGAGGCCTTCACCGCCATGCGCGCGCGCGGCGCCAAGGTCACCGACATCGTCGTCCTCGTCGTCTCCGCCACCGACGGCATCATGCCTCAGACCATCGAGGCCGTCGACCACGCCAAGGCCGCCGGCGTGCCCATCGTCATCGCGGTCAACAAGATCGACCTGCCCGGGGCCAACCCGCAGAAGATCCGCCAGGACCTCTCCGGCATCGGCCTGCAGCCCGAGGAATGGGGCGGCAAGAACATCTTCGTCGACGTCTCCGCCAAGAAGCGCCTCAACCTCGACAAGCTGTTGGAGAACTTGGCCCTTCAGGCGGAGATCCTCGAGCTCAAGGCCAACCCCGACCGCCCCGCCTACGGCACCGTTCTCGAGGCCCGCATGGACCCCAAGCGCGGCGCCGTCGCCTCCGTGCTCGTCCAGGCCGGCACGCTCAAGCTCGGCGACGCGTTCGTCGCCGGCCTCGCGCACGGCAAGATCAAGGCCCTCGTCGACGACAACGGCAAGCGCATCGACGAGGCGGGTCCCGCCACTCCGGTGGAGATCCTCGGCATCATGGGCACGCCCCAGGCGGGCGACGCCTTCACCGTCGTGGAGAGCGAGAAGGCCGCGCGCGACATCGCCGAGAAGCGCCGCCTCATCCACCGCGAGCAGACGATGGCCCACCAGAAGCACATGACCCTCGTGGGCCTGCGCTCCGCGATGAGCTCCGGCTCCTCGAAGGCCAAGGACCTCAACATCCTCCTCAAGGCCGACGTGCAGGGCTCGCTGCAGGCGCTGCGCGACTCGCTCGAGGGCCTCTCCACGACCGAGTGCCGGGTCCGCATCATCCACGGCGCTATCGGCAACGCCAACGAGTCCGACGTCCTGCTCGCCTCGGCGTCCGACGCGGTCACCTTGCTGTTCCACGCCGAGATCGAGCCCCGCGCCGCGGAGCTCGCCGAGCGCGAGGGCGTCGAGGTCCGCAAGTACGAGGTCATCTACGACCTCATCGAGGACGTGAAGGCGGCCCTCGAGGGCCTGCTCGCGCCGGAGATCGTCGACGTCATCGTCGGCAAGGGCGAGGTCAAGGCCCTGTTCAAGGTCAAGACCGGCACGATCGCGGGCTCCGCGGTGCGCGACGGCAAGATCTCCCGCGGCGGCCACATCCGCGTGGTCCGCGACGGCAAGGTCGTGCACACGGGCAAGGTCTCGACCTTGCGCCACTTCAAGGACGACGTCAAGGAAGTGGAGAAGGGCCAGGAGTGCGGCATCGGCATCGAGGGCTTCAACGCCTTCGAGGTCGGCGACCTGCTCGAGTTCTTCGTCAAGGAATCGCGCACGCGCCGTCTTTCGCAGTCGCCGCGGTAAGCGGGAGGCCCGCCCATGTACGAGCGCAACGACCGGCTTCGCGAGCTCTATAAGGAGCTCGTCTCCACGCACCTGCGCGAGGTCAAGGACCCCGGCCTCGTCGGCTTCATCACCGTCACCGACGTGGACCTCTCCCACGACCGCAAGACGCTCAAGGTCTACTACTCCATCCTGGGCACCGACGCCGAGCGCGAGCGCGCCGCGGCGGCCCTCGAGCGCGCGGCCCCGTTCCTGCGCGAGCTCATCAAGAAGAAGGTCTCGGTGAAGACCATTCCCAACCTCATCTTCACCTACGACGTCACGCCGAAGAAGGCCTCGCGCATCGACGAGCTCCTCAACAAGCTCGAGAAGGAAAAGAACCAGTGACCGGCCCCGGTCCCGGCATCCCGGTGGCCGGAATGCTGCTGATCGACAAGCCGGCGTCCTGGACCTCGCACGACTGCGTCGCCGTCCTGCGCAAGCTGTTCCCCCGCAACACCAAGGTCGGCCACACCGGCACCCTCGACCCCCTCGCCACGGGCCTGCTGGTGGCCCTCATCGGCCCCTGCACCAAGCTCCAGGCCCGCCTGCAGGGCATGGACAAGGTCTACTCGGGCACCATCCGCCTGGGGGTCAAGACCGAGACGGGCGACATCACCGGCAAGACCCTCGAGGAGAAGCCCGTTCCGCCCCTCGACCTCGCCGGCCTCAAGGCCGCGTGCGCGGGCTTCGTCGGCACGGTGGAGTCCTCCGCGCCGGCCTACTCCGCCGTCAAGCACCAGGGCCGTCCGCTGTACGAGTACGCTCGCAAAGGCCTCGAGGTTCCGCTCAAGGCTCGCTCCTCCGTGGTGCATTCCTGGGAAGCCCTGTCGTGGGACTCTCCCGAGCTGACTCATCGCCTGCACTGCGCCAGCGGCACCTACGTGCGCACCCTCGCGGAAGTCCTGGGCGACAAAATAGGCTGCGGCGGCACGGTCTCCACCCTGCGCCGCGAGTCGGTGGGCCCCTTCCTGCTCGCCGACGCGCTGACCTTGGAGGCGACCCGTGCCTTGGCGCCCGAGGCGCTTGCCAAGCGCCTGCTCGAGTCCTTGCCGGCCCTGGAGAGAGCGCTCAAGTGACCACCGTTCGCGGCCGCGTGGTCCGCGGCGAGGGGCTCGGAAAGAAGCTGGGCTTCGCGACCGCGAACGTCAAGGTCTCCGCGGGCCGCCCTCCGCGCGGGGTTTGGAAGGTCCGGGTCAAGGGCGCGGCCGTGGGCGAGAAAATCGGGGCCTGCAACGTCGGCGTGCGTCCCACGCTCGGCGGCGCCCGCCTCGTCGTGGAGGTCCATATCCCCGGGTTCCGCGGCAACCTTTACGGCCGGACCTTGGCCTTGACCTTCCTCTCCCGAATCCGCGCCGAGCGCCGCTTCCCTTCCCTCGCCGCGCTGAAGGCGCAGATACTCAAGGACGTCCGCTCGATCGGCGCGCAGCGCCAACTCCCCGTCACATAGTTCTTACCCCGACGCTCTCCCCCTCGCGCGAAGCCCGCGGCTATAATCGAGGCTTCAAGGGAGGCCGATATGAGAATGAATGCCAGGTCCGCGCTTCTCCTCGCCGCCGCGCTCGCCGCGGCCTGCGCGGCTCAAAAAACGACGCTGAAGCCGGCCAGCGGGGCCGTCGCCGACGTCGCCCGGGCGGACGGAGTCCAGGTGACCGTCGCGGGCGGCGGCTGGACCGGCCATCCCGCCGAGCTCGAGGGGACCTTGACGCCGCTGCGCGTCGACATCCGCAACGACAGCGGGCGTCCGATTCGGGTGCGCTTCGACGAGATCAAGCTAGTCTCCCCCGCCGGCCGCGAGTACGCCGCCCTTCCTCCATATGAGATCGACGAGACCTTGACGGAGCCGGTCGACAAGCCGCTCGATCCGGAGTTCGCGCACGACCGCTTCTACGTCGTCCCCTACGCCTCGCGCCACTTCACGCCCGGCCTGCGGCCGTGGAACGAGCCGTTCGCCTACGACGCCGCCTACTACGGTCCCCTCTACGCCGAGTGGCCGGCGTACAGCCGGCGCGTCGAAGTGAAGCTCCCGACCGAGGACATGGTCTCCCGCGGCCTGCCGGAGGGCGTCATCGAGGACGGCGGCTCCGTCTCGGGGTTCGTCTACTTCCAGAAGGTCCCGGGCAGCCTCGACCGCGTCGACTTCCGCGCCGAGCTGGTGGACGCGCGCACGGGCGAGGAGTTCGGCACGGTCACGGTGCCTCTCGCGGTCACCCCCTAAAAATCGGGCCGGGCACGGGGCCGGAAAACAGGTAAAATGGCCTCATGAACGGAAAGATCAACGGCGACGGAAACCTCATCGGGCGTCTCGGCGCCGCGGCGCTGCTCATCGCCGCGGGCCTCGGCCTGCGCGGCCTGACCGGCTTCGGCGCGATGTGCCCGGTCGTGAAGACCGACTCGTGCTGCAGCGGGACCGACGTCCCGGCCAAGGCCGCTCCCGCGCCCGTCAAAGCCGCCGCCAAGTAATTCCCCATCGTACGGAAAGCTAATCGCGGGGACGCTAAGCAGCTTGCCCGGCTAGCCGAAAGGACATTCAGAGATACCTTCGGCGCCATGAATACGGCTGAAAACATGGACTTGCTCTGCAAGGCAAGTTACAGCGAGGGCATCCAGGCAAACGAAATTTCCAGTCCGCGCGTAGTCACACTGCTGAGCGAGGTTCAGGAGGGGCTGGTTGGTTTTGCGCAGCTGCGCTGGGGCCCTGCGCCAAAATGCATTGCGGCCAATTTCCCGGGCGAAGTTCAACGGCTGTACGTTGCCAAGGAGTGGCATGGCAAAGGTATCGCGCAAGATCTCATGAATGTCTGTATCGAAGAAATGAAAGGACGCGGGTCAGACGTGATCTGGCTCGGCGTGTGGGAGCGAAATCCTAGAGCGATCTCGTTCTATAAGAAATTCGGCTTTCTTGAAGTCGGCGAGCACATCTTCCGCCTAGGTGATGATCCGCAGCGTGACGTCGTTATGGCTCGACCAGTTGCAGAGTAAGGCTCAAGCAGCGGTGTGAAGGGCCGGACAACTGCTCCCCGCCTCTCGACGACGCCTGCCGCCCCGGCATGGTACACTGAGTGGTGCCCGTCCTCCGCTTCCTCGTGCCCTTCCTCGGCTACCTGTTCTCGTCGGTCATCAAGCTCACGACCAGCCTGACCACCGTCCGCGGCGAGATTCGCGCCAAGCTGCGGAAGGCCGACCAGCGCTTCATCTACGCGTTCTGGCACCAGCGCCAGGTGTTCTTCACCGTGTCCCACCGAGGCGACGCCATGTCCATGCTCATCAGCAAGTCGACGGACGGCGAGATGATCGCGGAGACGATCCGCCGCTGCTGCGGGGTGGCCTCGGTGCGGGGCTCCTCCACGCGCGGAGCCTCGGACGCGGTCAGAGGCCTTATTAAGGCCTTACGGGCTGGTCTCGACATCGGCATCACCCCCGACGGTCCCAAGGGCCCCAAGGAGGAGATCAAGGAGGGCATCATGTACCTCGCGCAGAAGCTCGGGGTGCCCATTTTGCCCATCACGAACGCCCAGTCGAATCGCCTGATCCTGAAGGGCACCTGGGACCAGTTCCAGATCCCGATGCCGTTCGGCCGCTCGGTCGTGGTGTACGGGGAGCCGATCTCGGTCGGCCCGCACGACGACCTCAAAGTTAAGGCGCGGGAGCTCAAGCGCTCGCTCGACGCGATCACGCTCGAGGCCGAGGCGCTCGTCGCCTAGTCGCCGAAGCAGGTCCCGACCGCGCGCGCGGCCGCGATCAGGGGGTGGTCCGGCGGCACGAGGCGGATCTTGCCCGCCACCTGCTTGAGCGGCACGGTGATCAGGTCGTCGCCCCGGAGCGCCACCATGCCGCCGAAGGTGCCCGCGGCGGCCAGCTCGGCGGCCC
This sequence comes from Elusimicrobiota bacterium, assembly GCA_036676805.1. Taxonomy (GTDB): domain Bacteria; phylum Elusimicrobiota; class Elusimicrobia; order UBA1565; family UBA9628; genus GWA2-66-18. Next base: position 23,018 of record JAKFCD010000018.1, on the reverse strand, counting down.
TGACCCCGAAGCGGGTGCAGAGGACGCGGTCGGAGGCCAGCGGGGTGCCCCCGCGCTGGACGTGGCCGAGCACGGTCACGCGAGTCTCCAGGCCGAAGCGCTTCTCGATGAGGCCCGACAGGGCCTGGCCGACGCCGCCGAGTCGGATCGGGTCGGGGCTCGCGGCCTCTGTGCGGGCCACGGTCATCGTCCCTCCCGCGGGCCGGGCCCCCTCGGCGGCGACGAGTATGCTGTAGCGCTTGCCGCGCCGGGCGCGCGCCTTCAGGGCCTCGCCGATCTTCCCGAGGTCGTACGGGATCTCGGGGAGGAGGATGACGTCGGCGCCGCCGGCGACCCCCGCGGTCAGCGCCAGCCAGCCCGCGTAGCGGCCCATCACCTCGACGACCATCACCCGGTTGTGGCTCTGGGCGGTGTCGCGCAGCTTGTCGATGGCGTCGGAGGCGGTCTGCACCGCGGTGTCGAAGCCGAAGGTCCGGTCGGTGCCGGCCAGGTCGTTGTCGATGGTCTTGGGCACGCCGACGATGCCCAGGCCAAGGTCCGAGAGCTTGCGCGCGCTCGCCATGGTCCCGTCACCGCCGATGATGACCAGGCCCGCGAGCCGGCGGCGGCGGTAGACGGCCGCCGCCTTGCCCGAATGGTCGTGGTAGACGAGCTTGCCCTTGTTGCGCTCGGCCCAATGGAAGGGGTCGTGGGAGTTGGAGGTGCCGATGATGGTGCCGCCGCGGGCGAGCACGCCGGAGACGTCGTCATTGCGCAGGCGGACGAAGCGGCCGGTGACCAGGCCGTGATAGCCGTCGCGGAAGCCGAGCACGTCCATGCCGTAGTCGTTGAGGGCCGTCTTGACCACGGCGCGGATGACCGCGTTGAGGCCGGGGCAATCCCCTCCCCCCGTCATGATTCCCAGAGTCTTTTTTCTTTTGGCCGCCATGCGCATAGACTAGCCCCTCGGAGAGGAGGTGTCAATGACGCGCGGCTTCGTCGGGCCGCACGGCGAAAGCGGCGTTGAGACCGATCAAGGTGAAGGTCGCGAGCAGCAGGCAAACGGAGAGGGCGTTGATCTCGGGGGTGACGCCGAACTTGATCATCGAGTAGATTTTTATCGGCATGGTCACGATGCCGATGCCGGCGACGAAGAAGGAGGTCACGAAGTCCTGGAAGCTGACCGTGAAGGAAAGCAGGGCGCCGGAGATGATCGCCGGGCGGGCCAGGGGCAAGGTGACCTTGACGAAGGCCTGCCACTCGGTGGCGCCGAGGTCCATCGCGGCGTCTTCCAAGGAAGATTCCTGCAGGGAGATCAGGCGGGCGCGCACGGCCGCGATGGTGTAGGGCAGGCAGATCAAGGCGTGGGAGCAGGCCAGGGCGAAGAAGTCGAGCTCGTAGCCGGCGCGGACGAGGAAGGTGAGTATGCCCACGCCGAGGGCGACCTCGGGCATCATCAAGGGGACGCTGAGCAAGGCGTCGTAGGCGGAGCGGCCCCGGAAGGGCTTGTGCTTGACCATGGCGTAGGAGGCGAGCATGCCGATCACGGCGGCGATGGCGGCGGCCGAGAGGGCCAGCTGCACGGAGGTCAGCATCGCGGCCATCATCTCCGTATTTTGGAACAGGGCGGAGTACCACTTTAGCGTAAAGCCCCGCCAGACCACGTTGCGGCGGGCGTCGTTGAAGGAGAAGACGAACATCACCGCGAGCGGCAGGTAGAGGAAGCCGAACACCCCCGCGCAATAAAGGCCCATCCCCCGGCTCTTCTTCAAGCCTTCTCCCATCGCTGGTAAAGCCACAGGCCGCCGACGAGGCCGGCGAGGAGCAGGGAGGTGAGGGCGGAGCCGAAGGGCCAGTCCTGGGCCATCATGAACTGATTCGAGATGAGGTTGCCGAGCAGGTAGTAGCGCGGACCGCCGAGGATCTCGACGGTCAGGAAGTCGCCTAGGCACGGGATGAAGGTGAGCAGGCAGGCCGCGACGACGCCGGGAAGCGAGAGCGGCAAGGTCACCTTGCGAAAGGCGGTCCAGCGGCCGGCGCCGAGGTCATAGGCCGCCTCGACGACGGATCGAGGCACTTTATCGAGGGAAGCGTACAGGGGCAGGACCGCGAACGGGAGGTAGAAGTAGACGAGGCCGAGCAGGATGGCGAACGGGGTGTAGAGGAAGCCGATCGGCTCGGAGAGGAAGCCGAAGCGGATCAGGTTCGCGTTGATCAGTCCCTCCTTGCCGAGCACGATCATCCAGGAATAGTAGGCGACGAGGCACGAGCTCCAGAAGGGGACCATCAGCCCGACGAGCATGAGGCTGCGCCAGCGCCCGGCGCGGAAGGAGAGGTAGTAGGCGACCGGATAGCCGACGATGAGGCACAGGACCGTGGTCGCCGCCGCGAAGCCGAAGGTCCGGAACAGCACGGGAAGGTACTTCGGGTCGAAGGCGCGGGCGTAGTTGTGGAGGCCGAACTCCCAGACGATGGTCCCGTAGGGGCCGTTCGTGGCGAAGGACAGGACGATGAGGCCCAGAGCGGGGATGACGAGCAGGACGAGCAGCCAGAACGAGGCCGGGGCCAGCAGGAGGTGCGTGGCCAGCGGCGTGCGGCCGCCGAGCAGCCAGGAGAGCGCTCGGCTCAAGCTACGCGACCTTTACGTCCGCCCAGGTCTTGCTCCACAGCTCGCTTTGCTCGCTGTCGAGCACGTGGTGGAGCTGGAGCTTCTTCATCACCGGTGGCGTGGGGTACACGCGCGGGTCGTTGAGGAGCTCCTTGTCGACCTGGGGCTGGGCGGCCAGGTTCGGCGTGGCGTAGCGCACGGAGTTGGCGATGCCCGCGGCCACGTCCGGCTCGAGCAGGTAGTCGATGAGGCGAAGGGTGTCGGCGCGGTGGCGGGCGCCGCGCATCATCGCCAGGCAGTCCACCCACATGTAGGTGCCTTCCTTGGGGATCACGTAGTCGAGGTCGGGGTTCTCGCGCGCGGTCTGGAACAGGTCGCCGGACCAGGTCATCGCCAGGTCGATCTCGCCGGCCACGAGGCTGTTGAGGTAGGAGGCGCTCGAGTACTGCTTGACCAGCGGCTTCTGCTTCACGAGCAGCTCGCGGATCTTCTTGAAGTCCTCGGGGTTCCGGGTCGTCTGAGGGATGTTCAATAATTGCATGGCGACCGAGATGCAGTCGCGCACGTTGTCGAGCATGGAGATGCGGTCCTTGTACTGCGGGTCCCACAGGTCGCGCCAGGAGGTCGGGGCCTTCTTGAGCTTCTTCTTGTTGTACGCGATGCCGGTCGTGCCCCACAGGTAGGGCACCGTCGTCTCCTCGGGATCGTAGCTCGGGCTGCGAAAGCGCGGGCCGAGGTTGCCGCGGTTCTTGAGCTCGCCGGCGGGTATGGGCTCGATGAGGTCCAGGGCGCGGAAGCGCGGGATGTGGTAGTCGCCGACGACGATCAGGTCGTAGCCGCGCGCGCCGGCGCGCAGCTTGGTGAACATCTCGTCCTCGTCGGCGAACAGGTCGTAGCGGACCTCCACCCCGGTGCGCTTGGTGAACTCGGGCAAGGTATCCTTGCCGATGTAGTTCGACCAGTTGAAGAAGTTGACGATCTTCTCGTCTTCGGAGCGGCGGCAGGCGGCCAGCAGGGAAGGGATGAGCGGGGCGAGGATCGCCGCTTTGAGGAAGCCGCGGCGCGAGATCGGTTCAGTCATGGTCCTCCTCCAGGATATAGACGTCCTCGGGCTGCACGGCGGCGATGACGGGCACGTCCAGGTCGTCGTGGACCGCGTAGCGGTCGCCGCCGGCCCAGGCGATGGTCAGGCGCTCGGGGGCCTTCTTGAACATCTGCAGATAGATCTGACAGGCGTCGCCGAGGAAGACGGTGTCCTTGAGAGTGGCCTCGAAGCGGATCAGGCCGAACGGGAGCTCGTCTTTGTAGAAGACCTTCACGCGCTCGGGGCGGATGGCGATCTTCACCTTCCCGCCTGCGGCGGGAAGGCTTTCATAGGGGTCGAGCGGAACGTCGACCTCGTGTTCCCCTTCGAGCAGCAGGCGGGCGCGGCCCTCGGCGCCGGCCAGCACCGTGGCGGAGAAGATGTTGGCGCCGCCGATGAAGTCGGCGACGAAGGAGGTCTTGGGCATCTCGTAGATCTCGCCGGGAGTGCCGACCTGCTCGATGCGCCCGTGGTTGAAGACGGCGATGCGGTCCGACATCGTCATCGCCTCCTCCTGATCGTGAGTTACGTAGATGAAGGCGATGCCCAGGCGCTTCTGCAGGTTCTTGAGCTCGAGCTGCATCTCCTTGCGCAGCTTGAGGTCGAGCGCGCCCAGGGGCTCGTCGAGGAGGAGGACGGCGGGGCGACCGGCGATCGCGCGGGCCAGGGCCACGCGCTGCATCTGGCCGCCGGACAGGGACTGGATGCGCCGCGCCTCGAAGCCGGAGAGCTTGACCATCGACAGCGCCTCGGGAACGCGCTTCTTGATCTCCGCCTCCGGGACCTTGTCCATGCGCATGCCGAAGGCGATGTTGTCGGCCACCGTGAGGTGCGGGAAGAGGGCGTAGTGCTGGAAGACGGTGTGCACGTCGCGCTGGTAGGACGGGATGTCGGTGACGTCCGCGCCGCTCAGGCGCACGCGGCCGCCGTCGGGGGACTCGAAGCCGGCGATGATGCGCAAGGTCGTGGTCTTGCCGCAGCCGGAGGGCCCGAGCAAGGTCATGAACTCCCCCTTTCGGACGGTCAGGGAGACGTCGTGCAGGACCGTGGAGGTCCCGAAAGCCTTGTTGAGGGTGGTAACTTCGAGCAGCGCGTCTTCAGGCACCGTCGTTATTATACTACGAGGGGAAGGCCGCCACGGCCTTTTTGATGAGCGCGAAAGCCTCCTTGGCCTGGGCCTCGGTGAGGTTCAGGGGAGGCGCGAAACGGATGGTGTTCTCGTGGGTGTCCTTGGCGAGCAGGCCTATCCTGGCCAAGCTCTCGACGAGGGGACGCACGCGCGTCTTGAACTCGAGGGCGAGCATGAGGCCGCGGCCGCGCACGTCCTTGAGGTTCGGGTGCTCGAGCGTCTCGAGCAGGGCCTTGAAATAGGCGCCGGTCTTCGCCGATTTTCGGGGAAGGCGCTCGTCGAGGACGACCTTGAGGGCGGCGAGGCCGATCGCGGCGGCCAGCGGGCTGCCGCCGAAGGTCGAGCCGTGGGTGCCGGGGGTGAAGAGGCCGAGGACCTCGTCGTCGGCGCAAACGGCGGACACGGGATACAGGCCGCCCGAGAGGGCCTTGCCGAGGATGTAGAGGTCCGGCTTGACGTCCTCATGCTCGCAGGCGAACAGCTTGCCGGTGCGCCCCAGGCCGGTCTGGATCTCGTCGGCGCACATGAGCACTCGTTTTTCAGAGCAGATCGCGCGCACGGCGGTCAGCCAGCCCTCGGGCGGGATGATGACGCCGGCCTCGCCCTGGATGGGCTCGAAAAGGAATCCGACCGTGTTCGGGCCTATGGCCTTCTCGAGGGCGGCGGCGTTCCCGTAGGGAATGGTCTTGAAGCCCGGGGTCGCGGGTCCGAAGCCCTCGTAGGATGCGCGGTCGCTCGAGAAGCCGACGATGGTGGTAGTGCGGCCGTGGAAGTTCTCGGAGCAGACGATGATCTCGGCCTTGTTCGCGGTCACGTTCTTGCGGCGGTAGCCCCACAGGCGCATGGCCTTGATCGCCGTCTCGACCGCCTCCGCGCCGGAGTTCATGGGCAAGGCGCGCTCCATGCCGGTGACCTTGCACAGCAGCTCCAGGAAGGGCCCGAGGCGCTCGTTGTGGAACGCGCGCGAGGTCAGGGCCACCAGGCCGAGCTGACCCCTGGCGGCGGCGACGATCTTGGGGTGGTTGTGACCCTGGTTGAGGGCGGAGTAGGCCGAGAGGAAGTCGAAGTAGCGCTTGCCCTCCACGTCCCAGACGAAGGGCCCCTTGGCGCGCGCGACGGCCACGGGCAGGGGATGGTAGTTGTGCGCGCCGTACTTGTCGGCCAGCGCGATGACGCGGTCGGTTTTCGAGGGCATGTGAGCCTTGATTCTATCATGTCGGCTCTTGCTTTGGCGTGACGGACGGGCTACGCTAGTCGTTAACGATGTCCGATGAGCGACTTCTGGCTTTCTGCCGCGCCCTGTCCGACTCCGTGAGCAGCGGGCTGCCCCTGGCCGAGACCTTGCGCTCCTTGTCCCGGGCCTCTTTCCGCGACCGCAAGCTGGCCGCCGCGGCCGAGCTGGTGAGCCAGGGCAAGACGTTGCACGAGTCCCTCGAGGCGCAGGGCCTGCTTCCCCCCATCCTCATCGCCTTGATCCGGGCCGGCGAGGAAAGCGGCAAGGTCGACAAGTTCCTCGACCGGTACTCGGCCGCGCTCGAGAGCCGGATCGATTTTCATCGCAGGCTCAGGCGCGCGCTCGTCTATCCCGCCTTCGCCGCCGGCCTGGCCGGGGCCATCTTCCTGCTGTTCTCGACCAAGGCCGCCCCCCTCCTGCTGCAGCCCATCGCCGACGCGGGGGTCGCCTTGCCCCCCGCCGCGGCCCGGACGATGGAGGTCGGCGGCATGCTCGTCGCGAACTGGCCGCCGCTGCTGGGGGTGCTGCTCGCCGCCGCCATAGTCATGCGGGTCATCGCGGGCTCGGCTCCCGGGCGCAAGGCGCGGGCGCTGGCGGGGCACTGGCTGCCCGGGGTCCGCTTCGCGACCGAGGAGGCCCGCTCATATCAGTTCGCGGCGACCTTGGAGCTGCTGCTCGCCGCGGGGCTGCGCCCCCGGCAGATCACGGAGATATTGATCGGGTACTTCCGGGACGACCCCGTCACGCGCCGCCGCCTGACGCGCGGCGCCGCCATGCTCTCCGAGGGCAAGAGCTTCTTCGAGAGCGTGGCCTCCTGCCTGCCCGCCGACGACCGGCCCCGGCTCGCGGTCGCCGAGACGGCGGGCCGCCTCGACGAGGCCTTGGGCAAGATCGCTTTGGGCCACCGCGACCGGCACCTGCATCGCCTCAAGCTGACGGCGACCGCCGTCCAGCTGACCTCGATCGCGGCGTTGGCCCCCCTGTGCTTCGGCCTCATCATGTGGATCCTATGGCCGACCATGGCCATGCTCAAGCAGGCCGTGATGACCCCCGACTCCATCCCCGCGGGCGCGGCGACCTACAAGATCGAGACGGCGCCGTCCGTTTCGCCCGAGACCGCCGCGGCCTCGCGCTTCAATGAGGCGCACGCCCCGGCCGTCGTGGGCTTCATGCGCGAGCACGCGGTCAAGGACGCCGAGGAGGGCGAGGACGAGGCTTCGGCCAAGAAGAAAAAGAAGATGATGACGCCCAAGCTCCAGGACCGCTCGATGAACCGCCTTCCCCGGCGGACCATCGAGCCGACGCGCATCCAGAGCTCCCTCGACTAGCGTCCGAGCAGGGGCCGTCCCGTCGCCATGCGCAGGCCGAACAGGATCAGGAACAGTCCCGGCAGCCAGCCCCGCCCGAGGCTCTCCACGATCACGAGCGCGCCGAGGCCGATGGTGAAGTCGAGCATCGGCCCGCCGTGGAAGACCTTGCTGCGCGAGGAGCGCCACAGCAGCCAGCCGTAGCCCGCGCAGACGAGCGCCACGAAATGCGCGAAGTAGAACGCGCTCCACGCCCGCGCGCTCACCGCCGCGGGCGCCGGGCCGCCCGCGCTCAGCAGGACGAACAGGGCCGGCAGCAGGTGCGCGGCGCCGAACGCCGCGCACAGAAGCCCGACGCGCCAGCGCAGCGCGGCGGGCCCGTCCGGCTCAGGCATCCTTGAGCGCCTGCTCGAGGGCGGCCACGGTCCGGTCGGCGTCCGCGGGCGTCCAGCACAGCGGCGGCTGGATGCGCAAAGTGTTCCCCTCGAGGCCCCCTTTGCCGACGAGCACGCCCTGGTCCTTCATGGACTCGACGACGCGGACGGTGAGGTCGGGCGCGAACTCCTTGGACTTGCGGTCCTTGACGAGCTCCACGCCGACCATGAGGCCCATGCCGCGCACGTCGCCGACCCGCTCGTCCGTGAGCTGGAGCTTCTTCAGGCCCCCGATCAGGCGGTCGCCGACCTTCTTGGAGTTTCCGGCGAGGTCGTCCTTCTCGACGACGTCCATCACCGCGTCCGCCGCGGCGATGGCCATCGGGCCGCCGCCGAAGGTGTTGTAGTGCAGGAGCCCTTTCATCGAGTCGGCGATGGCCTTGGTCGTGATGATCGCGCCGATCGGGTAGCCGTTGCCGAGGCCCTTGGCCATGACGATGATGTCGGGCTTGGCGCCGTAGTGCTTGATGCCGAAGTAATGCTCGCCGGTGCGGCCGACGCCGGCCTGGACCTCGTCGCAGATGAACAAGCCCCCGTGCTTGTGCACGAGCTCGACGGCGGCCTTGAAGTACTCGCGGCCGGGCGTGATGAGTCCGCCCACGCCCATGATGGTCTCGCCGTAGAACGCGGCGACCTTGCCCTGCGTCGCGGTCTTCAAGGTCTGCTCGAGCCCCTTGATCGCGGCGGCTGTGCTCTGCTCGGGCGTCCCGTCGAAGCGATACGCGTAGTCCGTCGGAGTGAAGGACACGCCGACGGGGTAGGGCGCCTGGTTGCGCCAATTGTGCTGTCCGGTCAGAGCCGTCGTCAGCAAGGTCCGGCCGTGGTAGGAGCGCTGGACCGCGACGAGGTCGTGGCGGCCGGTGTAGGTCTTGGCCACGAAGGCGGCCATCTCGTTGGCCTCGGAGCCGGAGTTCGTGAAGAAGCAGACCTCCATGTCCGGGTTGACGGTCTTGGCCTTGTCGGCGAGGCGCTTGGCGAACGCGCCGACGGCGGGATGCAGGTACAGCGGCGGCTCGTGCTGAAGCTTGTCGATCTGCGCCTTGAGCTTGGACACGAAGTGCGGATGGGAGTGGCCGATCGAGACGGTCGCGACACCCGCGAAGCCGTCGAGATATTCCTTGCCGTTCTCGTCGTAGAGGAACTGCATGCGTCCCTCGACGATCTGGATGGGCTTGGCGAACATCGGCCCGGGAAGCGGCATGAGGTGGGCGGCTCTCAGCGCGGCGACGTCGGCCGTGGTCGAGGCGGTCTTGGGAACGGCGGTCTTGGGGCTCATGCGGGTTTCCTCCGGAATTTGGCGTCGAGAGACAGGGCGAGGCAGATGCCGGCCCCGGACAGCAGGCCGTCCATCAGGTTGACCGGCGACGGCATGTAAGAAATTGGGCTCCAGCGCAATCGGGCATACGACGGCACGGCCCAGAGCAGGAAGGAGAGGACGCCGTAGGCGCTCAGCGAGCCGAGCGTCGCGGCGAGTGCCCCGCGCCACCGCGAGGTCTCGGAGCTCATCGCGCCCAAAGCGGCGATGGTGCCCCAGATCGCAAAGGTGTAGACCGACGCGACCGCGAGCTGCCATTGGAACGTGCCCGGCAGGCCGCGCGGCATGCCCCAGCCCCCGTAGCGCGTCAGGCCCGCCATGACCACGGCGATGCCCAGCAGCGGTCCCAGGAGCCCGACGAGGGCCGTCGCGGCGCGCCGCCCCGCGGCCGCGCCGATGGCGGCGTAGAACACGCCGGTGTACAGCGCGATGAGGAAGAACTGCGGCCCGTACGGGCCGCGAAGGAAGCTCTCCGCGCCCGCCCTATCGGCCGCCGTGCTCAGGACGTGGGCGAGGGCGGCGCCAAGGAAACCGGCTCCTCCCCCTCCCACGATGGCGGCGAATGGCGTCACGGGATCCTTAGTACAGGTTCGAGGCCCGGCGCGCGCCGGTATAATCCAGGAACACGGTCTTCTGCTCGGTGAAGAAGTGCATGCCTTCCTTGGCCATCTCGCGCTCGCCGACGCCGGAGCCCTTCACGCCGCCGAAGGGCACCTGGGCCTCGCCGCCGATGGTGGGGCTGTTGAGGTGAACCATTCCCGCCTCGACTTCTTCCGAGAAACGCATCGCCAAGGTGAGGTCCTGGGAATAAAGGGCGCAGGTCAGGCCGAACTGGCAATCATTGGCGAGCTCGACGGCCTTGTCGAAGTCGTCGGTGCGCGCGACGGCGAGCACCGGTCCGAACACCTCTTCCTGCCAAAGCCGCGACTTCGGGTTCACGTTGTCGAAAACCGTCGGTTCGACGAACCAGCCGTGAGCATGCTCGCCGGTCGTGATGCGATTCCCGCCGCACAGTAAGGTCGCCCCTTCCTTTTTCCCGATCTCGATGTATTCCAGGTCCGTCTTCATCTGGCTCTCATCGACGGCCGGGCCCATGCCGCTGGTCTTGTCGAGGCCGGGTCCGACCTTGATCTTGGCGACCTCGGCCAGGAGCATCTTGAGGAATTTGTCCGCGATCGCGGTGTGCAGGATGAGGCGCGAGGTGGCGGTGCAGCGCTGGCCCGTCGAGCCGAACGCGCCCTTCATCACGCCCGCGAGCGCCAACTCGAGGTCGGCGTCGTCCCAGACGACGGCCGGGTTCTTGCCGCCCATCTCGCAGACCACGGGGATGCCGCGCGCGCCCGCGATGGTGTGCACGCGCTTGCCGATCTCATTCGAGCCGGTGAAGGACACCGCCTTGATGCGCGGCTCCTCGACGAGGATGTCGCCCATGGCGGAGCCCGCGCCCATCACGAGGTTGAGCACGCCCGGCGGCAGCCCGGCGTCCTCGAAGGCCTTGACGATGCCCACGGCGAGCGCGGGCACGAGCGAGGCGGGCTTGAAGACGACGGTGCAGCCGGAGATCAGGGCCGGGGCGATCTTCCACGCCGGGATCGCGAACGGGAAGTTCCAGGGAGTGATGATGGACACGACGCCGCGCGGGTGGCGGGTGGTGTAGAGGAGGTTCTTGGCGAGCTCGGAGGGCTGGGTGATGCCGCCCATGCGCAGGCCCTCGCCGGCGAACCACTCGATCAAGGTGATGCCCTTCTCCATCTCCCCCAATGCCTCTGGAAGAATCTTGCCCTGCTCGAGCGACATCAGGCGGGCCAGCTCCTCCTTGCGCTCGCGCAGGATGAGCGCCGCCTTCATCAGGATGCGGCCGCGCGCGGGCGGCGTCGTCGCCTTCCACGCCGGGAACGCCTTCTGCGCCGCGTCGATGGCCTTCAGGACGTCGCTCTTATCGGCCCCCTTCACCTTGGCCAGGATCTGTCGGTTGTCCGCCGGGTTGGTCGAGACGATCTCGCGGGAGGACGAGCCGTCCACCCATTTTCCGGCGATGTACTGCTTCAAAACGGAGACTTCGGGCGTGGTTTTGGTCGCGGTAGGGGTCATGTCGGGATTATAACAATTCCTCGACGGGCGGCCCCCTTCATTTTGTGACCGAAAATGGAACTTTTTGGGACCTTCGATCGTATGATTACGGAGGCAACTGACGGTACCGTCAGTTGGTATGACCCGATGAGCATAAAAGATCTGACGGATGAGGCGCTGTGGGCGAGAGTGCCTTTCTTGGCGGCGGCGGAGCGCGCCACGATGGCGGTGCTTATCGAGCATCTCGCTGAATTAGACGAGCGGCGTCTCTGCGTCGGCAGGGGTTTCCCCTCGCTCATGAATTCTGTGTGCATGCCCTGAAATTCTCGGAAGGCGAGGCCTATCGCCGCATTCGCGCGGTCCGGGCCGTGCGCAAGCGCCCGGAGCTCCTCGCCTGCCTTCAGGAGGGAAGCCTCACGCTCAACTCTCTCGTGCTGCTTCATCCACATCTGGACCTGCCCCATGGAGACGAGGCGCTGCGCCGCGCCAAGGGTCTCGGCACGGGCGCTCTCGAGAGAGTTCTCGCCGAGTATGTCACGGCGCCGGCGGAAAGGGATACCATTCGGTTCGTTGGAATGGAGGCGGCAGGACCGGCCGCCCCGATGCCCCTTACCTTCGAGACCCCGGCCGCGATTTCGGCGGGAATCGCCTGCGAGCCGGGGGCGCCCCCGCCGGTCGCCGTCCTGCCGGCCAGACGTAAGCTCGTGCGCTTCAAATTCATGGCCGACGAGGAGCTATTCCGGCTCGTGCGCCACGCCCAGGCGCTACTGCGGCACAAATACCCGGACGGGCGCCTGGAGGGAGTGTTCCGGGATGCCCTGACCGTGCTGCTGGCCAAGCGGGACCCGATCTTCAGGAGCGCCCTGGCCGCTCGCCTCGGAGGGCGAAAAAAATAGCGTATTCCGGGCTAGGGTGCCAGCAGCGGCTCACCCAGCGCCGCGCCCGCGAGCACCGGCGTCTGCTCCCGGTTGTCCCGCCGCGCGTCGTCCTGCACCCGCGGCTTGAGATAGTCGAACAACGACCGCGCGCTCGCCTTCGGATCGGCGGACAGGCCCTTGAGAAGATGGTAGGTGAACATGCCGTGGCCCTGCTCCTGAAGCGTCCCGGTGATCTCGTCGCCGGACGCGGCGGCGAGGACCGTGATCCTCCCCTCCGCCGGAGACAGCTCCGCGGTCTTGGCGACGAGCGGCCGCGCGCCCTGGGCGAGCACGGACCTTCCCCCCGCCCCGGAGAAGCAGGCGTCGAGCGCGACGATCACGCGCCGGGCCTTGGTCTTGGCCAGGCTCGCGTAGAACGACTTCAGGGGAAGAGCAGTGGACTTCAGGAACTTGGGATCGCCGTCCCAGGGCACGAGATAGGCGTCGCCCGTCTTGGCGTCGGGCGCGCCATGGCCCGAGTAATAGACGAACAAGGTCGAGGTCGCCTTCACGTTGAGCGGCAACCACTCCTCGAGATAGCTCCTGAGCTTGCTGCCGGTCGCCTGGGCCCCCTCGAGCGAGACGATGTTGCGCGCCGGGAAGCCGAGCGCCTCGAGGTGCCTTCGCACCGTCTTCGCGTCGCGGGCGCCGAAGTCGGCCTTGGGCACGTTCTGGTAGTCCTCTATGCCGATCACGAGCGCGAAGTCGTCCGGGCGCTCGGCGCCGCGGCGCGAGGGCGCGTCGACGTCGGAGGTCGGATCGCGCTTCTCGGGCGGCATGTTCGCCGCGGCGCGCATGCGGTCGTAGGCGGCGTCGTCGAGGTTGCCGGGAGCGGGCCGCGCGGCCCGGGCGGCTCTCCGCCGTATTGTCGAGTCGATTATCTCGTAGCGGCCCGCCGCGAGATCGGGATTGACTCCGTTATCGAGCAAAACTTCGATCATCTCAGGACGCGGAAGCCACCCGGCGCGATCCAACGCCTCGCGGTGGTAGCCTGCCCCTTTCTTTAAGAGGTAAACGACGATTTCAGGGGTGGAGTATATGACCGCCTGAGGAAGCGGCGCGAACATCGTTCTCGCCCCGTCGACCTTGTTGACGTCGGCGCCGGCCTCGACAAGCCGCCGAACTTCGGACAGGTCCCTGCTCTTGATGGCCTTATTGAGCGGGGTCGTAGAGCAGCCGGCGAGAAGCGGGAGCGACAAGGCAAGCGCGACGATGGAGAATCGTTTCACAGGCATGATCCGTCAGAACGCCGTGTCCGCGCCGCTTCCCGCCAAGGTCGGCGACTGTTCCCGGTTCTGCCGTCGGGCGTCGTCCTGAACGCGGGGCTTAAGATAGTCGAACAGCGAGCGGGGCGTCTTCGCCCCGCCGGTCAGCCCCAAGCGATCATGCGCGGCGTCCGCTTCAGGAACTTCCCGTGGGTCGTCTTGCCCGTCCACTTGCCGTCGAGCACCATCGCCTCGCCGCGCGAGAACACGTCGCGTATGCTGCCCTTGACGGTCACGCCTTCGTAGGGGTTGTAGTCGGCGGCGCTGTGGTGGTTCTTCTGCGAGAAGGTGAAGGGCTTGTTCGGGTCGATGATGACGATGTCCGCGTCGGCGCCCGGGTTCAGGTGACCCTTGCGCGGGTGCAGGCCGAAGATCTTGGCGGGATTGAGCGAGGTGATCTCGACGAAGCGGTTCTCGGTGATCTTGCCCTTCTGGACGGCGTCCCACAGCAGGAGCATGCGGTACTCGACTCCCGGGGCGCCGTTGGGGATCTTGGCGAAGTCTTTTTTACCCAGCTCTTTGCCCGGCTGGTTGGTTTTGGCCTTCATGCAGAAGGAGCAATGATCGGTGGAAACGACTTGGAGGTCATTCCTCACGAGCCCCTTCCACAAGCGCTCCGAATTTCCGTTGGGCCTCAAGGGCGGAGACATCACGAATTTGGCGCCTTCGAATCCGGGACGGCGGTAATCGTCCTCGGAGAGATACAGATATTGAGGGCAGGTCTCGGCATAGACCGGCAAGCCCCTCGCTCGAGCGGCCCGCACCTCTTCCATCGCGTCGCCCGCCGACAGATGCACGAAGTAGATCGGAACGCCGGCGATCTCGGCCAAGGCGATGGCGCGGTGGGTGGCCTCGGCCTCGGCGGTCATCGGACGGGTCAAGGCGTGCCACTCGGGAGCGGTCTTGCCTTCGGCGATCGCCTTTTGGATCAGAACGTCGATCACGGAACCATTTTCCGCGTGCATGCAGATCATCCCGCCGTTGTCGCGCGTGCGCATCAGCGCCCGGAAGATGGTGGTGTCGTCCGACATGAAGATGCCGGGATAGGCCATGAACAGCTTGAAGGAGGAGACGCCCTCGTCGACGAGCTTGTCCATTTCTTTTTGCTGCTTTTCGGGGAAATCAGTCACGATCATGTGAAAGCCGTAGTCGACGGCCGATTTGCCGTCGGCGCGCTTGTGCCAGTCGTCGAGGGCGTGGCGGAAGGTCTCCCCCTTTTTCTGAATGGCGAAGTCGACGACGGAGGTGGTCCCGCCGAAGATGGCCGAGGTCGAGCCCGTCGTGAAGTCGTCGATCGTGGTCGCACCCATGAACGGCATGTCGAAGTGGGTGTGGGCGTCGATGCCGCCGGGGATCACGACCTTCCCCCTGGCGTCGACGACGCGCTTGGCCGGCTCCGTGATCCTGCCGACGGAGACGACCTTGCCGCCGGAGATTCCGATATCCGCGATGAAGGTGTCCGACGCGGAGACCACCGTGCCGCCCTTGACGATCAGATCATATGGCATAAGCTTTCTCCTTTTCGGTGCTCATCAGGAGCCAGTAGATCCCGAACGACAGGCCGAAGCTGATGAACCAGGCGTAGTGGTACAGAGAGATCCACATCGGCGAGACGTTCATGATCTGCACCGTGCCGAGGAAGCCGGGAAGCACGGGCAGGCAGGACAGGACGAGGGCGATCAAGGCGCGGCCGTTGACGCCGCCTGCGTACCAGTAGTCGCCGTTTTTCTCGTAGAGCTCGCGAACCTCGAGCTTGGCCCCGCGCAGGACATAATAGTCGCAGATGAGGATGCCGCCGATCGACCCTAAGAGGGAAGAGTAGGCGACGAGCCAGGTGAAGATGTAGCCCGACGGATCGGCGATCAGCTTCCAGGGCTGGATGAGGATGCCGATGACGCCGGTGATGTAGCCGCCCATGCGGAAGTCGATCTTCTCGGGCCAGACGTGGGAGAAGTCGTTGGCGGGGCCGACGACGTTGGCCGCGATGTTGGTGGCGAGGGTCGCGATGCACAAGGCGACGAGCGCGACGGCCAGCACGAAAGGATTCTGGAACTTGGCGATCAGGTCGACCGGGTCCCAGATCGCGGCGCCGTAGATCACGACCGTGGCCGAGGTGACCGCCACGCCGATGAAGGAGTACAGGCCCATGGTCGTGGGAAGGCCCAGGGCCTGGCCCAGCATCTGGTCCTTCTGGGTCTTGGCGTAGCGCGAGAAGTCGGGGATGTTGAGCGACAAGGTCGCCCAGAAGCCGATCATCGCCGTCAGCGCCGGGAAGAAGAACGGCCAGAACTTGCCTTCCTTGGGCATGCCGGGCGCGAAGGCCGACGGGGTGGACAGCATATGGCCGAAGCCGCCGGCCTGGACGTAAGCCCAGGCGAGGAGTGCTAAGCCGAGGCCGATGAGCAGGGGTGCTTTGATGTTGAGGAGGACGCGGATGGACTCGACTCCGCGGTGGATCACGTACATGTTGATCGCCCAGAAGAAGAGGAAGCAGCCCCACTGGCCCGCGTTGAGGCCCTGGAGCACGGGAGCGCCGCCCATCATCGAGGGAACCCAGATTCCGACGAGCTTGTAGATGGCCGCGCCGCCGATCCAGGCCTGGATGCCGAACCAGCCGCAGGCGACGAGCGCGCGCAGGACGGCCGGCACGTTCGCCCCGAGTATCCCGAACGCGGGCCGGCAATAGACGGGGTAAGGGATGCCGTACTTCGTGCCCGCGTGCGCGTTGAGGATCATCGGGAGAAGGACGATGCAGTTGCCGAGGAAGATGGTCAGGACGGCCTGCCACCAGTTCATCCCCTCCGAGATCAGCGATGAGGCGAGCATGTAGGTCGGTATGCACGCGCTCATGCTGATCCACAGCACGGCGATGTCCCGGGTGCCCCACGTGCGGTCCGCCTTGCGCGTGGGCGCGATGTCCTTGTTCCAGTACGGCGATTTCGTGATGGGCTCGGAGTGGTCGTGGATCTCCTTGTCCATCAGCGCCCGGAAGAATTTATCCTTCACGGGAGCATCTGGGTGAGCTCGCCGTAGGTCTCCGGGCGCCGGTCGCGGAAGAACTGCCACACCTTGCGCACCTCGAGAATCTGGTCGAAGTCGAGGTCGGCGATCACGATCGCGTCCTTGTCGTGGGGCCCGACCTTGAGCATCTGGCCGCGGGGGTCGCAGAAGTATGACTGGCCGTAGAACTCGCCGATCTTCCACGGGCCCTCGACGCCCACGCGGTTGGAGGCGCCGACGAAGTACTGGTTGGCGACGGCGTGGGCGGGCTGCTCGAGCTTCCAGAGGTACTCCGAGAGGCCTTTGACGGTCGCGGACGGATTGAAGACGATCTCGGCGCCGTTGAGGCCCAGGATGCGGGCGCCGTCCGGGAAATGCCGGTCGTAACAGATATACACGCCGACTTTCGCGTAGCGGGTCTGGAACACCGGATAACCCAAGTTGCCCGGCTTGAAGTAGAACTTCTCCCAGAAGCCCGGGGCGCAGTGCGGGATATGATTTTTCCTGTAGATGCCCGCGAGCGAGCCGTCCGCGTCGATGACCGCGGCGGTGTTGTAGTAGGTGCCGGTCGAAGGAGTCTCGTAGATCGGGGAGACGATGACCATCTGATGCTTCTTGGCCAGGTCCTGCATCAGCTTGGTCGTCGGGCCGGTGATCGGCTCGGCGGTGTCGTACCACTTGGTGTCCTGCTCGGCGCAGAAGTACGGGCCGTAGAAGATCTCCTGGAGGCTGAGCATCTGCACGCCCTTCTTGGCGGCGGCCTCGATCATGGCGACGTGCTTGTCGATCATTTTCGTCTTGATCTGAGCCAAGGTGTGCTTCGGCGTCTGCCAGTCGCACGACGCCTGGATGAGACCGCATTTCACGATTCGGGCCATGAGGGGATCCTCTCTTATTGCTGGATGCGTCGATTGAGCTGAGCCAGTCGTTCCACGACCGGCGGCACGCCGAAGAAGCGCTTCTCGAAATGGAGCACGGTGGTGTCGTCGATCGGCAGGCGCAGCTGGTAGGTGTTGTCCTCCTCGCTGTGCTCGAACTGGGTCCCGTAGGTCTGCGGCAGGCCGATGGACATCAGGAAGCGGTCGAGGGTCGCCGCGGCGAGCCAGCGCGAGGGCCGGTGCCCGTTGATCGCGGCGATGGTGGCGAGGCGGTGGGCCGAAAGGAACTCCTTGGGCTCGGTGCCGTGCAGGAAGAGCACGGCGGCGTGGTAGAGGTCGTTGGAGGTGTTGACCCCGCCCTGGCCGATCATCGTCACGAGCTCCCGGCGGCGCTCGGCGTCGCGCACCTTGAGCTCCTCGACGGCGGCGGCGGTGGCGTAGACCCTCTCGCGGTCCTTTTGATCGGCCGCATAAAGCTCGTCGAGGCGCAGGTTGTCGGTTTCGGGAGGCATGCTAATGTCGCCGGTAGACTTCCCCGTAGCCCTTCATGCCGTTCTTCGTGTATTCCTCCCACGTGAGCGGCTTGAGGCCGGTGTCGACGGGCTTCATCGTGATGCAGCCGTCGACGGGGCAGACGAGCGAGCACAGGTTGCAGCCCACGCAGTCGTCCTGCAGCACGTGCGGCTTGCGGTTGCCCTTGCGCCGGTCGATGTCGATGCACTGGTGCGTGGTGTCGTTGCAGGAGACGTAGCAGACGTCGCAGGAGATGCACTTGGCCGGGTCGATGGACGCGACGCTCTTGTAGTGGAGGTTGAGCTTCTTCCAATCAACGATCCTGGGGGCGGTCTTGCCGATGAAGTCCGTGGTCTTGGCGAAATTCCGCCGCCGCATCCAGCCCTCGAGGCCGGCGTTGAGATCCTCGACGATGCGGTAGCCGTGATGCATCACCGCCGTGCAAAGCTGCACGGAAGAAGACCCTAAGAGCATGAACTCGACGGCGTCCGACCAGATCGAGATTCCGCCGATGCCGGAAATCGGAAGCCCGCTGGTTTCCGGATCCGTGGCGATCTGCGATACCATGTTGAGCGCGATGGGCTTGACCGCGGGGCCGCAGTAGCCGCCGTGGGAGATCTTCCCCTCGACGGCGAACTTGGGGATCATGGTCTCGACGTCGATGCCCATGATCGAGTTGATCGTGTTGATCAGCGACACGCCGTCGGCGCCGCCCTGCTTGGCCGCCCGCGCGGCGAAGCGCACGTCGGCGACGTTGGGCGTGAGCTTGACGAGCACCGGGATGGAGCTGACCTCCTTGACGAACTCGGTGACCATCTTCACGTACTCGGGGACCTGGCCGACGGCGGCGCCCATGCCGCGCTCGGACATGCCGTGCGGGCAGCCGAAGTTGAGCTCGATGCCGTCGGAGCCG
The DNA here is from genome assembly GCA_036676805.1 of Elusimicrobiota bacterium. Lineage (GTDB taxonomy): Bacteria > Elusimicrobiota > Elusimicrobia > UBA1565 > UBA9628 > GWA2-66-18. Next base: position 4,372 of record JAKFCD010000018.1, on the reverse strand, counting down.
GCGTCGATCACCCTCTTGGTGATCTCGTGCCAGGCCTGCTTCTCGCAGGGAACCATCAGGGATGCGATGACGGCGCGGTCGCCGAAGCGCTTCTTGACCTCGTAAATCTCCTTGAGATTGGTCTCGAGCGGCCGGTCCGTGATCAGCTCGATGTTGTTGAACCCCGCGAGCTTCTGGCCGCCGAGGTCCATCGAGCCGTAGCGCGAGGAGACGTTGACGACGGGCGGGTCCTGGCCGAGCGTCTTCCACACCGCTCCTCCCCAGCCGTACTCGAAGGCGCGCATTATCTGCGCGCCGGAGTTCGTGGGCGGGGCGGAGGCGAGCCAGAACGGGTTCGGGGACTTGATGCCGGCGCAGTCCACGGAGAGGTCGGGCTTGAGTCGGGGCTTCATGAATGGCTCCGGGGCGTGATGGGCGCCACCTTGCGGCCGTCGATGGTGGAGATCCAGTAGTCGTTGCCGGCGGGCGCGGGCTTGCCGGGGAACAATTCGCGCTGGATTCCCCAGGCGGCGCGCTTGCCGTCGGCGGCCGCGTTGACGACCTCCTTGCCGCCGTTGACCGCGTCGCCGCCCGCGAAGACGTTGTGCTTCGAGGTCGCGAGCGTGGCCGGGTTCACCTTGAGTCGCCCGTCGTCGTGCTGGACCAGGCCGAAGGCCTTGGCGAGCGCGAAGTGCTTGGTTTGCCCGATGGCTTTGATGACGCGATCGCACGCGATCCTGGTCTTGTCCTGGAACTCGACGCCCGACACCTTCTTCTTGCCGAGGATTCGCGCCGGCACGGCGTTCGTGCGAATCTCCACGCCGTCCTTGCGCGCGTGCTCGAGCTCGAAATCGTAGGCCGACAGGTCCTCGGGGCCGCGACGGTAGGCCATGACCACCTTGGCGGCGCCGGTGCGCACGGACTGGGTCGCGCCGTCGATGGCGGTGTTGCCCCCGCCGATGACGACGGTGCAGGCGCTCTTCGGAAGGCCCTTGCCCCCTTTGGCCTTGACCCTTTCGATGAACGAGAGCGCGTCCACGACGCCGGGAAGGTCCTCGCCAGGTATGCCGAGCGCGCGGGTATCGGACAGCCCGATGCCAATAAAGATGGCGTCGAAGTCGGCGCGCAAGTCGGCGGCGGGCACGTCCTTGCCGATCTCCTTGCCGGTGACGACGGAGCAGCCCAGCTTGAAGAGGTATTTCATCTCCGCCACGGCCGTCGGCTGGTCCATCTTGTACTCGGCGACGCCGTAGGTGTTGAGGCCGCCGGGCAGCTTTCGCTTCTCGAAGATCGTCACCTGGAAGCCCAGGCGGCGCAGGTAGACCGCGCATGAGGCGCCGGCCGGTCCCGCGCCGATGACGGCCACGCGCTTGCCGTTGTCGGGCCCCGCCTCGAAGGGCGGCTCGCCCTCCGCGTAGGCCGCGTCCGTCGCGTGGCGCTGGAGGCGGGCGATCTCGATGGGCTTCTCCTGCCAGTCGTGGTAGACGCAGGCGCCCTCGCACAGCACCTCGACGGGGCAGACGCGCGCGCAGGAGTGGCCCAAGGCGTTGGCCTCGAGGATCGTCTCGGCCGAGCCGAGCGGGTCGGCCGCGGCGATCTGGCGGATGAACCGGGGAACGTCGATGTGCGTCGGGCAGGCCGTGACGCAGGGCGCGTCGTAGCAGTACAGGCAGCGCGAGGACTCGATCCTCGCCTCCTCGCGGGTCATCGGTCCCTTCAGTTCCGCGAAGGCGTCCACCGGCTTCATCTTGGACGGGGCCATGTCACTATTGTACTACTTGAGCACCTGAATGCGCCCCATGGACGGCTGGGGCGTCAGCGCCTTCATGATCGAGCTCACCCCGTCCTTGATATACAAGGAGGAAACGAGGACCACTGAGGACAGGAGCAGGCCGACGGCGATGTTCCCCTTCTCGAGCTCCTTGCCCTCCTCCATCTTCTTGGTCAGGCGCCCGAACAGGCGCAGGGTTACCGAGATCGAGAACACGGCCAGAGCCATCGAGGCGGCCAGGTGGCCCGCCATGCGCAGGAGCAGCTCGAGCACGTTCGCGTTCTCCTCCGTCGGCGCCAGCATGTGCATGCGGATCATTTGGATCGAGGAGTCGGTGCCCGCCATCAGAATCTGGGAGGCGGAGAAGATGATGGTGCCGACGAGCAGTCCCACGGCGATGTTGCCCTCCTTGATCTTCTTCTCCATGTCGAAGTCGGGGTTGGCCTTGATGAAGGTCCGGTAGGTCAAATAGATCACGAACGCCGACATCAGGACCATGAGGAAGAAGTGCATAAGACTGACGATGACGCGCGTCGCGATCATGAGTTATCTCCTAGAAAAACGGCTCAATCTTGTAGCCTTCTCGGCTGTTGAGGAGCTGCATCGTCTGCTCGCCCACTCGGCCGGGGGGCAGCCACGCCGGCCCCGCGGGCTCGACGAGGACGTACTGGAGGCCCTGGTACTCGAGGAACAGGTCTCCTTTCTCGGGGATCAGCAGCACCCCCATCAGATAGTGTCCGGGCACGCCCACGCCGACCATCTTCATCTGCCCCCAGTTGGACAGGATGGAGCCGATGAGGCCGGTCTTCGTGTCGCAGTCGCCCCAGCCCAGGAGGACGGCCGTGATCGGGGGCAGGACGCCGCCGGTGTGCTTCTCCTTGAAGACGGGGTCGGGCTGCTTGTAGTACATCGCGGTCTGCGCGAAGGAGAGCACGGCGCCGATGATGTCGCCCGACCGGTAGCGGTTCGCGGTCGCGATTCTCTCGAAGGCGAGGGACAGGGGCTTGATTTTGGCCGAGTTCTGGCGCACGAGCCCGGGCATGTCCACGGTCACGACGTTGCCCTTCAGCATGCGGAAGCCTCTCGAGGCCAGGTAGTCCTTCACGCGCCGGTCGTATTCCTTGTCGAGGGCGGCGATCGCGTTGTCGAGCTGGGCCTGGGATTTGCCCTGCTTGACCGCGAGCCGGTACGCGCTTTGCCGGGCGGTCTCCCGCCAGGCCTTCACTTCGCCGAGACCGGCCTTGGTGTAGCCGAAGGAGGAGTTGTAAGGCTGGAATTCCTTCTCCGGCATCTGATAGGACACCTCGAGCTTGTCCTTGTTGAAATTCTGGAATCCGTAGCTCGCGGCCCGGAAGCCGGAGACCTTGCGCAGGCGCTGGAAGGTCCTGGGGCCGCCGCCCGAGCCTCCTCCCCCCGAGATGACGCCGCCGGTGGGAAGGTCCTCGTCCTCCTCGTCGTCTGAGTCCTGGGCGAACAGGGCCTGGCCGTCGACCGGGGGGATCACCATGCGCTCTTCGGCTCGCAGGCCCAGGCGCACGGAGAGCAGGGCCCCGATGAGGAAGGTGAGATGCCACGCCGCCGCGGGTCCGCGCCAAGCCATCGCCGGCTATTTTAGCACCTTGCGGGGGCTCCCGGAGCCTGTTATCATTCGAGTCATGCCCGATCCCGATCCCCTCATCGGCACAACGCTCGGGCCCTGCCGCCTCGAGGAGCTGATAGGCCTGGGCGGCATGGGCCGCGTCTACAAGGCGCGGCATATAGCGCTCGACCGCGCCGTCGCGGTCAAGCTCGTTGACGCGACCGGGGACCTGGCGGGCACGAACGGCGCCGCCCTGCGCGAGCAGATCCTGGCCGAGGCCCGCAGCGCGGCCAGGCTCGAGGACCCGCGCATCGTCGCGATCCACGAGGTCGGCGAGGACCGCGGCATCCCCTACATCGTGATGCAGTGGGTGGACGGGGAATCCCTCGAGGCGCGCGTCAAGCGCCTGGGCCGCCTGGCCCCCGAGGAGGCGCTCGAGATCGTCCGCGAGACGGCGACCGCGCTGGGCGCGGCGCACAAGGCCGGGCTCGTGCACCGGGACATCAAGCCCGGCAACATCCTCGTCGACGCGCGCGGCGCGGTCAAGCTCGCCGATTTCGGCATCGCGCGCCCCGCCGGCGCCGCCGCGGCTCCGGGCGAGACCGTCGCGGGCTCCTTTCACTTCATGGCGCCGGAGCAGGCCTTCGGCGGGCCGCCCGACCCGCGCTCGGACCTCTACGCCCTGGGCTCGACCTGGCACTACGCCCTGACCGGGCAGCCGCCTTATCCGGGCTCCCCCATGGACGCCTTGGTGCGCCACCGCGACGAGGCGGTCCCGGAGGTGCGCCGTCTGCGCCCGGAGATCACCGAGCGTGCCGCCGACCTGCTGCGGCGGCTGCTGGCCAAGAAGGTCGAGGATCGCCCCGCGGACGCGGCCGTCCTGGTCAAGGAGCTGTCCTCGGCGGGCATGCTGCTCGAGACCGACGCCAGCGGCTCCCCCTTCAAAATACTCCCCGCCGTTCCCCTCCCCGAGCCGCCGGTGGGCGACGCCCCGGCGGCCGCCGCCGTCCCGCGGGCCGTCCCGGCGCCCCCCGCGCCGCCGC
>JAKFCD010000017.1:0-59853 GCA_036676805.1 Elusimicrobiota bacterium | reverse complement strand
TTCCGCACCATGGTCGTCGACGCCGAGAAGAAGATCGATTCGATGAAGGGCCTCAATGACCAGAAAGGCGCCTTCTTCAAGGCGAAGAGCGACCCGCGCGTGACGCGCGTCGGCAAGTGGCTGAGGCGCTTCTCCCTCGACGAGTTCCCCCAGTTCCTCAACGCCCTGCTCGGCGACATGAGCGTCGTCGGGCCCCGCCCGCTCGCGCTGACGACCGGCGAGGTCGAGGCGCTCGAGCGCGAGTTCGGCGCGACCGCCAAGAAGCGCATGAATATTCTTCCCGGCATCACGGGTCTTTGGCAAGTCTCCGGCCGTTCCGACGTGTCGAGCGAGCAGCGCTTCGCCCTCGACCTGTACTACATCGAGCATTGGTCTCTGGGGCTCGACCTCGAGATCATCATCAAGACGCCGGCCGTCATGGCGTTCGGCAAGGGGGCCTATTGACCGCGATCGCCGTCGATATACCGCTCATTTCCTTGAAGGGCCAGCAGGCCGAGATCGGCGCCGAGGTGAAGGCGGCCGTCGCGCGCGTGCTTGATTCAGGAACATTCATCCTGGGTTCCGAAAACAAGGCTTTCGACGTCGAGTTCGCCGAGACGATATCGGCGAAGTTCAGCCTCGGCGTGGATTCAGGGACGTCCGCCCTGGAGCTGGCCCTCGAGGCCTCCGGCGTGGGGCCGGGCGACGAGGTGATCGTGCCGTCGTTCACATTCATCGCGACGGCGACCGCGGTCTCCGTATTGGGTGCTAAGCCGATCTTCGCGGATGTGGATCCGGTGACGTTGACGTTGGATTCGAAGTCGGTGGAAGGCGCTCTTTCCCCGAGAACCAAAGCCGTCGTCGCCGTTCATATCTTCGGCCAGCCATGCGATATGGATCCGTTATTGTCGCTGGCCCGTTCCCGCAAGTTCGCCGTGATAGAGGACTGCGCCCAATCGCATCTGGCGACCTACAAGGGCCGCACGACGGGCTCCATCGGCGACTTCGGCGCCTTCAGCTTCTACCCGACGAAGAATCTGGGCGCCGCGGGCGACGCGGGCGCGATCACGACCAACGATGCATCGCTGCGCGACTCCATCAACATCCTGCGAAACTGCGGCCGCTCGGCCGCCGCCGGCTACGACCACGTCCGCGTCGGCCACAACTGCCGGCTCGACGAGATTCAGGCGGCGGTTCTGCGCGTGAAGCTGCTGCGCCTGGAGGCCTGGACCGCGGCGCGGCGACGAGTCGCCGCGATCTATGACGAGGGACTTTCCGGACTGCCCGTCATGAGACCCCCTCTGGGGTCCGAGTCGAGCAAACCCGTCTTTCACCTTTACACGATACGCAGCGATCGCCGCGACGCGCTGGCCGCGGACCTTCGCCGCCACGGCATCGGCACGGGCGTCTACTATCCGACCCCGGTCCACCTCCAGCCCGCCTATGCCGGGTTGGGCGTGAAGGAGGGCTCCTTGCCGGTCACGGAAGCCGCCTCGCGCGAGGCCCTGTCTTTGCCCATGTTCGCGGAGCTCTCCGCCGCGGACGCCGGGCGCGTCGTCGAGTCGGTGCGGCGCTTCTTCAAATAGCTTGGCCCGCATACTCTTCGTCAGCACGTCGACGACGATAGGCGGGGCGGAAAAGACGCTGTACACCTTGGCCACCTTGCTCGACCCCAAGCGCCACCAGGCCGTCGGCGTGGTCAGCGTCAAGCCCGAGGGGGAGTACGCCCGCAAGCTGAAGCTTCAGGGTCTTCACGTCGAGACCATGGACCTGACGGGCACGCCGGGCCCGGCCGACGCGGCGCGCCTGGCCGGGATCATCACGCGCCTGCGCCCCGACATCGTGCACGCCGTCATGTTCAAGGCCATCCAGCTCTGCCGCCTGGCCAAGCCCAAGGTCCCCTTCGCCTTCAAGCTCGTCACCTCCCCGCGCGTCCACTACCGCACGCGCTCCGTCCTGAGCCTGCTGGTCGATCGAGTCCTCAAGGGCCGCGACGACCTCCTCATCGCGGAGTGCGACGCCAGCCGCGACTTCCTCGTCGGCCGCCTCGGCTACGTCCCCGGCAAGGTCCGCACCATCCGCAACGGGGTGGACCTCGCCGGCTGGCCGATCTCCAAGGTGGACCGCCAGAAGCGGCGCATGGAACTGCGCCTTGGCTCCGGCGACATCCTGATCGGGGGAGTGGGAAGGCTCGACAAGCAAAAAGGTTTCGCGACCTTGATCGAGGCGATGTCGCGGCTCAAGAAAACAGATCTGCGCTGCGTCATCCTGGGCGAAGGCCCCGAGCGCGCCCGCCTCGAGGCCCAGATTCGCCGGCACGAGCTCGAGAAGCACGTCTGGCTGTACGGCGAGCGCTCCGACATCGTCACCTGGCTGTCCGCCTTCGACATCGCCTGCCTGCCCTCGCTGTGGGAAGGCTTGCCCAACACTTTGCTCGAGGCCATGGCGCTGGGCCTGCCCGTCGTCGCCTCCGCCGTCGACGGCGTGCCCGAGGTCGTCGAGGCCGGCAAGACCGGTCTGCTCGTTCCGCCCGCCGCGCCGGCCGCCCTGGCCAAGGCGCTCAAGGACCTGGCGGACTCGCCCGAGCGCCGCGCGGCCCTCGGCGCGGCGGCGCACGCCGCCGTGGTGGAGAAGTTCACCGTGCGGCGCATGATGGACGAGTATCAGGACGCCTACGCCGCCGTCGTCTCCCGCTGATCGCGGCTCCTTCCTATAGTGACAATCCGCGTGTATTGACGGCGTAACAACCGTCCGCTATACTCCGGTCATCTCACGCGCGCGTATTAAGGAACGCCGACCTTGATGCGCCGTCCCGCACCCAATACCACAACTTGCTCTCGACCCGCCTCAGACGGATTTTCGGCGTGGCGTCGCTCGCGATGTTCGCGGGCCTCGCCGCTTTCCCCGCGCTCGCCCAGTTCAGCGCGCCATACGACCCCGATTTCCCCCCGCCCGCCGAGACGAAGCCGGCCCCCGCCGAAGCCGCTCCCGCCGAGGAGCCCGTCATCGAGCCCGGCGCGGACGATTTCCGCCTTCTCGAGCGTCCCGAGGGCGGCGGCTTCCTGACCCCCGCGCCCGCCGCGTCGACGGAGCCGGCGAAGGTCCCGCGCGATCCCGGCGAGGTGCGCGCCGGCATGTCGCCCATCCAATACGACGCCTCCCGCTTCGAGCGCGTGCGCGAGCAGGTCGACCGCGGAGAGGAGCCCGGAGAGCGGCGCACGGGCCCGGACGGCGGCCCGATGCTGGTGGACTCCGACGTCGGCCTGTCGACCGCCGCCCCCAAGCCGCCGCCTCCCGAGGTCGAGCTGCCGACCTACGGCACCAGCCTGTCCGTGACCGGCCGCAAGGTCATCGGCTTCAACTTCTCCGAGAAGCGCTTCCTCAACTCGCAGAAGACGACGGGCCGGGTGCAGACGACGAACCTCGTCGAGATCGATCAGCAGCTGCAGCTGCGCATGCAGGGCAAGGTCGGCCCAAAGATCACCGTCAACGTCGACTACGACGACACGAAGCAGAATCAGCAGGACATCTCCGTCGTTTATCAGGGCGACCCGAACGAGGTCGTCCAGAACGTCTCCTTCGGCGACATCGATTTGTCGCTGCCCGCGACGGAATTCGTTTCATACAACAAGCAGCTCTTCGGCATCCGCGCCGACGTGAAGTACAAGGGCTTCCGCTCCTCCTTCATCGGCTCGCGCACCAAGGGCACCACGAAGACCAAGCAGTTCACCGGCAACTCCCAGTTCGTGGCCGTCGACCTGCAGGACATCTCCTATCTGCGCCGCCAGTATTACGACGTGACCTTCGACAACCCGGCCCGCCTGCCCATCCAGGCCGGGTCCGAGCGCGTGTTCCTGGCCCGCCAGGAGACCGGCGCCGTGAACCTCAACGAGCAGGACCTGATCGTCGACGACATCGTCTGCCCGGGCGGAGCGCCCTGCGTGAACACCTCGACCTTCTCCGGCAAGTTCCTGCCCCTCGTCGCCGGCCAGGACTACACGATGGACTACGCCAAGGGCATCATCCAGTTCCGCAACCAGCTCCTTGCGCAATACGTCGTCGCGATCGACTACCTCGACGTCGCCGAGAGGCCGCTGACGACGCAGATCTCGAGCCACACGCTCGCCGCCGGCGGCTCCGGCCGCTTCAAGCTGATCAAGACTCCCTCCGACGTGCCGATCGCCGAATCCGGCGGCTCCACCCGGCCGCAGGCCGGCTTCAACCGGGAGCTCAAGACGGTCTACTCCATAGGGCAGAACCAGATCGTGCGCGACAACGGGCGCGGGAACTTCATCCTGCGCGTGCTCGACCTGAACCGCAACGAGGTCGGTCCGGGGCTCGATCCGGTCCAGAAATACCCCGACACGATCGAGGTCGACTTCGAGAACGGCCTCTTCCGGCTCAAGCAGCCCTTCTCGGTCAGCAACTCCTCGCCGACGACGCCCGACCCCGAGGTCTACGCCCAGACCCCGATCTCCAAGCGCCTGTTCCGCGTCGAGTACAGCTACCGCTTCAAGACTTTTTTCCTGGAACCCAACCTCGTCGTGCAGTCCGAGATCGTGATCCTCGACGGCCAGAAGCTGACCCGCAACGTGGACTACTTCATCGACTACGAGGCCGGCTTCATCACCTTCTTCAACCCGGACCGCATCACCCCCGGCTCGACGATCGACATGAGCTTCGAGGTGGCGCCCTTCGCCAACATCAACAACGACACCTTGCTCGGCGGCCGCGTGTCCCATGAATGGGGTCCCGAAGGACGGTATTCCGTCGGGACCACGCTCCTGTACCAGGCCGGCTCGAAGTCCCCCACGGTCCCGCAGATCACCGAGCTCGCGAGGAGCCTGCTCGTCTACGAGTTCGACGCCCAAGCCAAGCGCATCCGGATCGGCGACAAGCTGATCATGACCTTGGCCGGGGAGTTCGCGCAAAGCCGCCAGAACCTCAACCTCAACCCGTTCGCGCTGATCGACAACATGGAGGGCATCAAGCAGGAGGACCAGGCCCCGACCTTGGCGTCTCAGTGGCAGATCGCCTCCAACCCCGTCGGCGCGCCGGCCGCGCCGGACAAGCTGAATTGGATCTCCGAGGACGTCAACGTCCTCGAGATCAATCCGCGCGCCCAGGCGAGCGCGAGTGAAAGCCAAAAGGTGCTCCAGTTCCAATACGGCGTCGGGACGCCGCTCGCCGACGGCGATCAGGTCTCCATCGTGTTCCCGTTCTCGGTCTCGGGAGTGGACATGTCGCAGAAGACCATCCTCGAGGTCGTCATGCTCGGCGACGGCAACGGCAACGAGCTGAACTTCCGCCTCGGCGGCATCGACGAAAACGCGGACGGCTCCGGCATCCTGCGCACCGAGGACGCAAATATCGACGGCATCCTTCAGCCCAGCGAGGACATCGGCTTCCTGTACGGCGTCGCGCCGACGGCTCGGTACGGGGCGGGAAACGGCATCATCGACAGCTTCGATCTCGACAAGAACGGCTTTCTTAATCCCGACGACCTTAACGGCGCGAACTTCGGCTATATGTGCCCCGTCAACTGCACGTCTGCCGACGGCGATAAATTCCACGACGTGACTGCCGCGCCGGTCGACCGCCCGGGCGGCATTATCGACTTCGCCGGTCCGACCTGGCACACCTTCCAGATTCCCTTGAACATCTCAACGGCGACCTTGAGCCGCTTCACCAACATCAAGCACCTGCGCGTCTCAATCCGCAAGCGCGCCGGCAGCCTCGCCGCGACCGGCACGCTCAAGTTCGCCCGCATCGCCGTCGTCGGCAACACCTGGCAGCGCGGCGCTGCGGGAGATCCCGCGATCGCCGGCTCGGGCGTCTCAGCCGCCGGCGAATCGCTGACGGTCACGCCCGTCAACAGCGTCGACAACCCGACCTACACCCCGATCTTCAACGCGGCAGGCGACGCGTCCCAAGTGTTCAACGATCTTTACGGCAGCCTCTCGGCCCTTCAGAAGCAGTCGAACACGAAGAATCTCTCCGAGCAGGCCCTCCAACTCGGATACGACAACCTCGCTGCGGGAACGACCGTCTTTACCAAGCGCGTCTTCTCGCGCGCGATCGACGTCAGCCAGCACGCGGACTTCAACTTCCTCCTCTTCGGCAACGCCAACAACGGTGTCGATTTCTCCGGCAACCGGGTCTTCTTTCTGCGCGCCGGCTCCGATCAGGACTATTTCGAGGTCCAGGTTCCCATCACGTTCACCGGCTGGAGAAAGATCTCGATCGAGCAGACGGACCGCAACGGCGACTCGGTGATGGACGGCTGGAAAGCGGACACCCCCGGCACCGTCATCGTGTCGAGCGGCAACCCGAGCCTCCAGCAGGTCGGCCAGCTCGTCGCCGGCGTGTACTCCAGGGCCGCTCCGACGACGGACGGCACTCTCTTCCTCAACGAGATTCACGTCGCCCAGCCCGTCACGCGCGTCGGCACCGCCAACAAGCTCCAGGCCGACTTCGAGGCGCCGGGCTGGGGCTCGTTCGGCTTCAAGCACCGCTCCATCGACCGAAACTTCCAGACGCCGACCTCGGTGGTCTCCAACCAGGACAACACCGAGGACGCGACCTACCTGAACCTCACCCGCCTGGCCTGGTTCCCGATGAGCTTCAGCCTCAACCGCCACATCACCGACACGCCGAGCACGGTGCAGACGGGGAATCTATCGAACCTCGTCAACCTCCTCCAGCAGGGCAAGGTCACGACCTGGAACGGCTCGGCGCAGGGCAATATCGCCTACGGGGCCTATCCGCGCCTGAACCTGTCGCATACGCGCAACCGCGTGGAGTACGACCTGCTCACGCGCCTCGACGACCGCCAGACCTACAACGGCACGATGCAGTACGGCGTGCCCTCGCAGCGCAGATGGCTGCCGCGAACCATCGACGCCAACGCCGGGCATATCCGCTACGACGTGACCTTCGACGACCCCATCGTCCGGCGCGCCGTCGGGAATTTCGACACCGCGGAGCGCACGAACTCCTACGGCCTGCGCACGACGTTCACGCCGTGGACCGGCTCCTCCTTCAATCCCTCCTGGTCGATGACCAAGGTCACGGAGAGCCGTGTCGACTCCACCGGCGCCGCCCCGGTCTCGACCCGCTATCCGAAGGCGTTCTCGCAGTCGGCCGGCTTCTCGTCGAACTACCGGCTCCTGAGCTGGCTGAACCCGCAGGTCAACTATCAGATCGACACGATCGAGAACAACATCCTGTCGGTCTCGACCTTCATCGTCGCCGCGTCCACCTTCGTGTTCGCCCCCGGCGACATCAAGACGGTCAACCGCTCGGCCAACGCGTCGGTGAGCCTGCCGCTGCAGATCAGCGATATTTTCCCGAGGACGAAGCTGTTTCGCTCGGTCAACATCATCTCCGGCTACCAGCTCCAGGACGGCGACGTCTGGAATCAAATTGAGAAGGGCCTTTCCACGCAGAAGGCCCTCTGGATCCGGACCCCGCTGCGGCCGGCGAATCCCGCCGCCCAGCGCGCGAACCTGACCTTGCGCGACACCTGGAACTCGACGCAGCGCTGGTCGCCCCTCGACGGCTACGACCTGCGCGGGCGCAAGGCGGCGTGGCGCACGCTGTCGCTGTCGAACAACTACGTCCTGAGCGTCCAGCGCAACGAGGTGACCGGCACCCCCTCGAAGACCGTCTCCCGGACCTTGCCCGACGCCGTCGTGAGCATCTCCCAGCTCGAGAAGCTGTGGTTCTCCGAGCGTTGGATGGCCAACGCGCAGATGACCTTCCGCTACTCCAAGCGCACCACCGAGAACGTCGGGTCCACCTTGCAGACCGAGGACGCCTTCGGCACCGACCTGCGCACGATCATCGTCAAGCGCTACGAGACCCTGATCAGCTACAACCAGCGCGCGTCCAAGAACAAGGACCTGCGCATCGCCGCGAACACGCAGGAGACCAAGCACGAGGACGTGACGACCCAGGTCACCTTCGACATCCGCAAGTTCCGAATCACGCCGAAGGTGGACTACGCCAAGGACCTGACCAAGCTCGGCACGGGCGTGAAGACGCAGGACGTCGAGGTCATCACGCCGAGCGTGCTCGTCCGCGCGGACCTGGCCCTGCCCGCCGGGCTGCGCCTGCCCGGCTCGGCCAAGCCCCTGCTGTTCACCAACCGCATCATCTGGACGACGTCGGCCTCGCTGGCCCAGCGGCGCTCGCCGGTGACCGTCGCCGACAACTCCCGCCTCTTCTCGCTGAACACCAGCGGCGACTACGAAATCGCCAAGAACCTGCGCATGACCCTCAACGGCTCGGCCCAGCGCCTGTGGCACCGATTCCTCAAGGAAGAGGACTTCGTCGCCTTCGCCTTCGGCACCACCTTGACCTTCCAGTTCTAATAGGAGGATGCACCGATGAACGAGGCCGCCCTGATCGTCCTGCTCTCGACGGCCCCCGCCCTCGCCCCGGGCGGCCTGCCCGCGGGCTGGGAGCCGCTCGATTTCCCCAAGATTCCGGCGCGCACGTCCTATGAATGGAGCCCCGCATCGGGCACCGTGCACGCCGTCGCCGTGAAATCCGCGTCGGGGCTGATCTACCGCCATCAAGGCCCCGTCGCCGAGGCGCCGGTGCTGCGCTGGCGCTGGAAGGTCGCCGGGACCCTTCCGAAGGGCGACGCGCGCCGCAAGGACGGCGACGACTACGCCGCGCGCGTGTACATCACCTTCAAGTACGAGCCCGCGCGCGTCGGGCTCGCGACGCGCCTGAAATACGGCGCTGTCAAGGCGCTGCGGGGGGAGCACCCCCCGCACAACGCGATCGCCTACGTCTGGGCCAACAAGCTGGCCGCGGGCGAAGACGCGCCCAGCCCTTACACGGACCGCGTGCGGATGGTCGCCGTGCGCTCGGGGGACGACGCCGCCGGCGAATGGAGATCCGAGGAGCGCAACGTGCTCGCGGACTACCGCCGCCTGTTCGGCTCGGACCCGCCCCCATACGCCGGGATCGCGCTGATGACCGACGCCGACAACACCGGCGGGACCGCCGAGGCCTGGTACGCGGAGATCTCGCTGTCCGCGCCGTAGGACGACGGCGCATGCTAGAATAGCCGCATGTTCGCCGCGGCCCCCGCCCTGCCCCCGATCTCGCTCGAGTCCGCCTACGTCGCCGCCCGCGCCGCCGCCCGGCCGGCGGAAGACCCGATCTCGATCCTCAACCGCGCCGCGCCGCCCGCGGAAAAGCTCGCCGCGCTCGAGAAGCTGCACGCCTCGTTGCCGTCGGCTCCCCAGGCGCGCCGCGCCTTGGGCCTCGAGGCCATGCGCGCCGTCGCCGTCTCGCCCGCCGAGGCGCCGGCGGTCCGCGCCAAGGCGTACCTCTACCTCGGCTATTCCGTGCCCGTCGTCGGCGACGAGAAGTCCCGCGCCGCCGCGGTCGACGCTCTGCTCGACGGCGCGAGGACGCCCGCCTACCGCGTCTTCGCCCTGCGCGGCCTGGCGCCCGCGACGCACGACCTGCCGCCCGGCTCCGAAGGCCCGACGCAGGCGACGCTCCTGGACCTGCTCGGAGAGGCTCTCTCGGACGAGGAGCGGATCACGGCTCTGGTCGCCCTCGACGCGTTCGTGCGCTCCCGCGAGGACCTGCCCCGGCGCCGCCCGGACCTCTCCGCCGACCTGGAGTCCCGCCTCGTCGCGCCGCTGGAAGCCGATCCGGCCGCGTTCGCCGCCGGCGGCCCGCCCTCCGTCCGGGCGCTGACGCTCGCCGTCGTGTGGCATGCCGCCCGCGCCCGCGCCGCGACCGGCGAGAACGGGGCCCTGGCGCGCGTGAACACTTTGCTGACCGCGCTCGCCGCGCTCGAGACCGACCCTGGGGTCAAGGCGCAGATCGCGGCGTTTCTCGCCGCTCCCCCGCCCGACCTCGTCCGCTAGGGGCTCAGCCCGGGACGGCCGCGGCCTGCTCGTACGCGGAGCGGAACACCACCTTAGCGAAGTGCTCGAGCGTCGTCGGCGTGGTGTTCAGCGGCGAGCGCGCCTCGGTGCCTTGGATCATGGTCTCGTTCATGTGGCGGCTGAGCTCGATCATCGTGTCGGCGTAGCCGGCGGTCAGGTCCATGTCGAGCATGGACTGGCGCGCCTCGTCGTAGGAGAGCTGGACGTACTTCAGGTCCGGCTTGCCGATCGCCTCGCCCAGGACGCGGGTCACCTCGATCATCGTGTACTCGCGGGGGCCCAGGAGCTCGCGCACCCGCGGCTCCCCGAACGGCTCCGAGACGAGCAGCTCGGCGGCCTTCGCGCCGATGTCCAAGGTCGCGATCATCGGAATCGCGATGTCGGGCCTCAGGGCCGCGGCGTAGTGGCCGTAGCGCGAGATGAAGTGCACGCCTCCGAGGTGGTTCTCCATGAAGTACGCCGGACGCAGATGGACCAGCTCCGGGATGTCGAGGGCGTTGAGCCGCTCCTCCATGTCGTGCAGCCCGAGGATGGGACCGGTCTTCTCCGTCAAATGGGCGTTGAGGCTGCTGAGGAAGACCACGCGGCGCACGCCCGCCGTCTTCGCCGCCGCGGCCAGGTTCGCGCCAAGCTCTTCGCTGCGCTTGCGCAGGTTGAGGGCGGTGAAGTCGGGCGGGATCATCAGGAACGCGGCGTCCGCCCCTTGAAACGCGTTCGTCAACGCGATGAGGTCGTCGTAGGAGACGCCCGAGCTCCGCGAGACCTTGCGCGCTTCGTGCCCGGCCTCCCGCAGCTTCATCACGACCGCCTTGCCGACGTGCCCGGTCGCTCCCGTCACCGCCGCTATTTTCTTGGCCATGGCCTATGATGGCGCATCGAGGCCGGGACAGGAATAGAGGCGAGGATAAGCGGCGGTGAATGTCGTGTGACGCCGGCGCGGCTGTCCCGCGGGAATGGTGAGCCCGCAACTGTTTCCAGGAACAGTCAGCGAGTGGGCTTGCGCGCGAGGACGACGAGGCGTCCGCTGGACTTCAGGCGCCCCAGCGCGCCGAGGCCGTGCCAGGACTTGACCGGCTCCAGGCCCGCGCGGCGCAGCGCCGCGTACAGGCGCGGCCTGTCGTAGCCGCGCACGACGAAGCGCGCGCGCAGCTCGGGCTTGCCCGGCCGCAGGATGATCCAGGCGTTGATGATCTTGGGATCGCGCCCCTCGGTCCAGACCGCGTCTTGAAGGAGATACGCGCCGTCGGCGCGCCGGTCCCAGCGGCGGCGCTGGCCGTGCTTCTTGACCCACGCGAAGTCGATGAGATCGATCAGGAACAGGCCGCCGGGCTTGAGCGCCCGCGCCACGCCCTTGAGGGCCTTGTCGTCGTCGGAGGCCTTGGCGAAATAGCCGAAGCTCGTCCAGAGGTTCATCGCCGCGTCGAACTCCCCCTTGAAGGTCAGCCGGCGCATGTCTCCGCGCGCGAACAGGCAGTTCGAAAGCCCGCGAGCCTTGACGCGCGCCTCTTTGAGATAGGCCTCGGTCTTGTCCACGCCGACGACGAAGGCCCCGCGGCGCGCGAGCAGGACCGCGTGACGGCCCGTGCCGCAGGCGAGGTCGAGCAGGCGCGCGCCGGGCTTGAGCCCGAGCGCGCGCCACGCGGCCGCGGCCTCCATCGGCGCCGCCGCCAGAGCCTCGGGAGCGCCGGGCGTGAACACCGGGGCGCGGAAGAACTGCTTCGTCCAGCCGCTCATCTTTTCTCGAGCCAGCCCTTGAGGCTCTCGAGCGTCTCCTGGGGGATCGCGTGGCCGCCCTCGAAGCGGCGCAGCTGGCCCTTCCAGCCGGCCTCGAGGAGTACCTTCTCAAGGGCGCGCGCCTGCGCGAAGCCGAGGATGGGGTCGACGGAGCCGTGGGACTGGAAGAAGGGAAGGCCCTTCTTCACGGGGGCCAGCTCGGCGGTCTTGGCCTTGTCCACCAAGGTCCCGGACAGGATCGCCACGCCCGCGGGCGCGGCCTCGGCGCGCAGGGCCAGGTCCACGGCGAGCATGGCGCCCTGGGAGAAGCCCATCAGCACGATCTTTTCCCAAGGCGCCCCGAGCGCGGCGATGAAGCGCTGAAGTTCCTCGCGCGCCCATTCCAGGCCCGGAGGCTCGCGCAGGGACAGGTCGCGCGCGGCACCCGTGCGCTGCGCCTCCTCGAAGGCGGCCACGTCGATCGGGAACCAGGCCCGACCGCCCCAATCGAGGACCTCCGGCGCGTCCGGGAATATCCAGGAGACAGGCCGCTCGGTCTCGAGTTCGTCGGCGAGCGGAGCCAGGTCGCGCATGTCGGCGCCGTAGCCGTGAAGGCAGACGACGACGAGGGCGTTCGGATCGGAGCTGGGGATCTCGATCGCGTCGAGGTTCCCGAAACGGACGAGGCGGGGCTTCTGAGTCATCGCTTTCCTTCCCTGCGCCCCCAGGTGGAGCGCTGAGGCCGATAGCCCGTTTTCGGCGGCTTCGGCTTGTCCTTCAGGTGGGTGTGCTCGTGAAAGTCCTTCTCGGAGCGCGCGCGGCGGGCGAGCAGGGCCTCCTTCGGCGGGTTCGCCGCGATCAAGGCGTCGCAGCCGGACCCGATCAGGTCGCCCCGGCCGGCCTTGAGCAGCGCCTCGCGCACCTCGAAGTAGTTCTCGGGCTTGAAGAACTGGAGCAAGGCGCGCTGCAGGCGGCGGTCGCGCATGCCCTTGGCGACGGGCATCGGCAGGCCGGTCTCCGGGTTGCGGCCGGTGTAGTACATCGCGGTCGCGAGGTCGTGCGGCGCGGGGATGAAGTCCTGGACCTGGTCGGGCTTATAGCCGTGCTTCTTGAGGAATACCGCGAGCTCGATCATCGCCTTGAGGTCCGAGCCCGGGTGGCTGGAGATGAAGTAGGGCACGATATACTGCTTCTTGCCGGCCTTTTTGCTCTCCGCGTCGAACTTCCCGGCGAAGTCCTCGAACGTATTATGACGCGGCTTCTTCATCAGCTCGAGGACATTCGGGTCGACGTGCTCGGGCGCCACCTTCATGCGGCCGCTCACGTGATGCTGGGCCAGCTCGGACATGTACTCGGGAGAGAGCCGGGCCAGGTCCATGCGGATGCCGGAGGCGACGAAGACCTTCTTGATGCCGGGCGTCTCCCGGGACTTTCTCATCAGCTTCACGAGCGGGGCGTGATCGGTGCCGAGGAACTTGCACACGACGGGATGCACGCAGGACAGGCGCTTGCAGATTTTCTCGACCTCGGGCTTGGTGCAGCGCATCTGGTACATGTTCGCCGTGGGTCCGCCGATGTCGGAGATGACGCCCTTGAACTCGGGGTCGCGCGCGATCGTCTCGAGCTCGCCGAGCACGGAGCCCTCGCTGCGCGACTGGATGGTGCGCCCCTGGTGGGCCGTGATCGAGCAGAACGTGCAGCCGCCGAAGCAGCCGCGCATGATCGTGACGGAGTCCTTGATCATCTCCCAGGCCGGGATCGCGGCGCCGGCGTAGGAGGGGTGCGCGCGGCGCGTGTAGGGCAGGCCGTAATAGAAGTCCATGCGGTCCTGCGTCACGGGCAGCTGCGGCGGGGTGACCACGACGGTCCGCGCGCCGTGCTTCTGCACGAGGGTCTTGGCGTTGAACGGGCTCGTCTCGTGATGAGCGAGCCGCGCCATGGACAGGAATTCGTCCTTGGAGTCCTTGACCGCCTCGAACGAAGGCAGCTCGACGACATCGGGCCCCGACGGCGCCGTCTCGGAGGCGCCGAGGAAATACGCTACGCCGCGCAGGTCGCGGCAATCCTTGACGGTCTTTCCGTCACGCAGCCGCGTCGCGATCTCGACGATCGACTCCTCTCCCATCCCGTAGGCGACGAGGTCGGCCTTGGAATCGAGGAGGACGGAAGGGCGCACCGAATCGGACCAGTAATCGTAGTGGGCCAAACGACGCAGCGAGGCCTCGACGCCGCCGGCTATCACCGGGACGCCCGGGAAGGCCTCTCTTGCACGCTGGCAATACGGAATAGTGGCCCGGTCCGGGCGGAGACCAATTTTACCTCCCGGCGAATACGCGTCGTCGTTGCGCACCTTCTTGTTGGCGGTGTAGTGGTTGATCATCGAGTCCATGTTCCCCGCGGAGATCGCGAAGAACAGGCGCGGGCGGCCGAAGGTCCGCCACGGCTCGGCGCTGCGCCAGTCCGGCTGGGACAGGACGGCCACGCGGAAGCCCGCCTTGTCGAGCACGCGCCCAAGAAGCGCCGTCGCGAAGGAGTAGTGGTCGATGTAGGCGTCGCCGGTGACGAAGACGATGTCCGCCTGGTCCCAGCCGCGCGCCTCCATCTCGGCGCGCGTCATGGGCAGGAAGCGGGGATCGGGTCGGACGGAGGGAAGAGCCACGGCCCTTATATTATCGCATATCGCAAGAATATCCCCTTTCCTAAGACGAGAAAGGCCTTGATTAATCGGCGTTGCGGGCTTATCCTGGGGGGCGAGACCCCCTCATGCTCCGGCTCCTGCTCGCCGCCGCCGTCATGTTTCCCGGGCCCGCCGCCGCAGCAGCCCCGGCGGCCGCCACCTCGCCCCCGGCCTTCGCGCTCCAGGAAACCGCCGCGCGAGCCTCGGCTCGAGTGCATGCGGGGAATCTGTGCGCGCAATCGCCGCCCTCGTGCGCCGAGGCTAACGGCCTTCGCGAAGAATATCTCGCGGCGCTCTCGGAGGCCACCTCCTGCGACGCGGGCAATTGCGACCTCGAGCAAATCGGCGCTCAGGCCAGAGCCCTGGCCGAGCTCGACCGCCGCGAGGGGGCCCTGCCGCTTTCGCCGAGCGGCCGGCCGGACAGGCCGTTCCTCGCATTGAGCGCCATCGTCTCAAGCCGCTTGACCAGCGCGGCGACGCGCCTGGGAAGCCCCTATGCCGCCGCGATTTACGGACCGGACGACCGAACCAAGGCGCGGAAGGCCGTCGAGGCGTTCTGTCTCGACGCGCGGCCGTCATGCCCGGCGATGCGCGGGCTGATGACGTCCGGGGACGAGCTGCGCGCCCGTCTGGCCGTCTGCGCTCCGGCGAAATGCACGCTGGAGCAGGTCGATCCGATCGTCGAGGCCGCTAAGCAGGCGATGTCCGAGTATCTCCGGCTGAGCCCTTTGAGCAAGGCCGACACCATCGGCGTCTTCTCCGCCGTCAACGACGTCAATATGCGCGGCATCGCGGCGTATACGCCGCTGGCCGACCAAGCCGCCGCCGACCTAGCGAAAGGGGCGGACCAGCTCGGAGCCAAGCTCGATCTCGCCGAAAAGGACGCCGCCGCCCCCATCGCCGACGTCGACGCCGCGGGACGGGACCTCTTCGAGCGCCAGCGCCTCGCCGCGCTGGCGGCGGACCGGCTCTCGTACTATCTCGGATATGACGAGAAGACGGGCGCTCTCGCTCGGCGGGCGGCGGTCAACACCGCGGCGGTCAAGCTGGCCGGCCTGCGCTCCCGCGCGCTGGCCCTGAGGACGGCCCGCGGTCTCGCGGGAGCCGAGACCGGCGGCGGCGCCGTCGGCGCGGGCCCTTCCGGCCCGAATTCGGTGAAGGACGTCCTCCCGCCGGTTCTTTCGACGCCGCAAAGGACCATCATCGACCGCCGCCTGATCCCGAACCCGGCGCCGACCGCCGGGACCGCGCCGCCCATCGTGCCCGGCGCCCCCTCTCTCTTCCAACTCGCGCGCAACGCGTTGTCCTCCGACCCGGCCCTCAAGGCCGACGCGCTCCGCCGCCTCGGCTGGACTCGAACCGTCGGCGACCCCGGCCGCTACGCCGCGGTCGCGTTCAGCCAGCAAGACGGGGCGAGCTGTAACGTCGCCGCGCAGGCCCAGGTGCTAGAAGCTCACGGTCTCCTGCCGGCGGGGGAAACCGCCGCCTCCCAGGAGAAAGCGCTGATCGCCGAGGCCAGGCGGCGCGGCTACATGACGAACGGCACTCCGCCCGAATACACCGGCAGCCTCCTGGTCGAGAGGGGCATGCTCGTCGTGAAAAACACCGGCTCCGATCGAGCCGCCCTGACGGCCGCCGTCAAGCGGGGCGGCCTCGTGCAGATCGGAGTCGACGCCGACATCTTCTGGGATCAGAACACGGGGAACCGGGCCCCCCATTCGGTCCTGATCACCGGAGCCGAGCTATCCAAAGCGGACGGACGCATCCTCGGAGTGTACGTCAACGACACGGGCACGACCCCGCCGGGCGCCGGAAAATTCATGGTTTGGTCGAAGTTTTTGAGCTCATGGCTCGGACAATTCGCGGAGGTTCGATGAAGACCGGCGTGTTTTTGATCGCGGCCTTGGCCGCCGCCGCGGCCTGCTCCAGGCCGCCTGAGGAATTCAAGGATCTCCGTTCGCGTTTCCAGGTCATGGTCGAAGGCATCGGCGGCGAGCCGCCGTGCTCCCGGGAGGTTCCCCAGGAGTGGTCGCCGTCGTATCCCGTTCCCGCGCTCGTCGACGGCCGGCTCCACTACCGGGTCTTTTTCCGCGGCTGGGAAGGCGGACCCGGCGCCGGCATCAGGACTCGCGACGCGGAGGGCGACGCGTTGTTCTCCCCGGATGGGAAAGTCCTCGAATGCCGGCCGCGCTCGGAAAGGGGGCGCTTCATTCCCGACGAGAAGCTCCCGACGGCGAACCGCGAGGAGTTCGACGCGCGCGTGCGCGCGCTGTACGCCTCGATCGATGAATTGGGCCGCCTCTTCGCGCGCGGCATGCCCGTGCAGGACGCGGATCGCGCTCGCGTGAAGGCCTTCGCGGCGGAATTCTCGTCCTTGACGCCCTCCGGCCACGCCGCCTCCTACCGGGCGTTGAGCCCCGGCTTCTGGGCCTGGGTCGAGAAGAACGGCGGCTCGGCTCCCGACGCGGCGAAGCGGTAGCCGCGGCGATGTAAGGTTCCGTCCTCCCCCCGCGTATCATCCCCGGACGCAGGCCCGCTCCGCACCAGAGGCCCGAAGCGTCCGGAGAAACGCTTTATGAACCGCCTTGAAGCCGCCGCCGGTGCCTCGCTCGTCGCCCTCGTCGCCGTCGGAGCCGGACTGAAGTACCACGAGCTCACGCGGCTCGCCGGAACCCCGCCGCCCGTCGGGCTCGTGACGCCGGAGCTCCAGCTCGAGACCCGCCCGGAGCGCACGGTCGACGCGGCGATCGACGCCTACGTCTCCGCTCTCGAGGCCGCCGCGGGCGCCGACAAGATCGTCGAGCTCGGCGCTTTGCTCGCCTCGCTCGAATCCCCCGAGTTCGACGGTGAGCGCATCGACTCCGCCACGGGCGAGACCTTGGCGCGGACCATCGTCTCCGCGCTCGAGAGCGGCGGAGAGGACGCCGGGCTCCGCCGGCGCGCGGCCGCCTTCCTCGCCGCTCGCGTGCCGGGCCGGACCAGCCGGGAGTTCGTCCTCAAGATCCTGGAGGAAGGCCCGGTCGAGGCGCGCGAGGCAGCGCTCAAGGGCGTAGGCTCCCCGCTCGGGGTGCGCGGCGCCTCCGTCTACGCTAAGGTCAAGGAGCTCGGCGAGAAGGGCCTCGTGCCCGACTCGCTGCTGCCCTCGGTCCTGCGCCGCACGGGCGGCGTCAAGGCAAAGGACCATCTCGTCGCGCTGATGACTTCGACCGACAGCGCCCGGCTCATCTCCGCCTGCGCCATCTCGCTGCAGGACTACCGCGATCCCGAGCTCATCGGGACGATCCTGGAGCGCCTCGAGGCGGTCGGCATGATCGACAGCGCGGGCAAGCTGCCCTGGCTCAGCCCCGCGCTGCTCGATGAGCACCTGAGGTCCGCGGACAAGGCCGGGCTGCGCCGCGGCATGACGGCGATGGCGACGCGGCCGTCTCTGGTGAGGACGGGGGTCGTCCACGCCGAGAAGGCCCTGCAGAGCCCGGACCCCGAAACGCGCCGGTTCGCGGCGGTCGCCGTGAAGAAGGCGGTCGTCGCGAAGCTCATCGACGCGCAGCGGGGCGAGGCCTTGCTGGCGGGCCGGCTGCAGGTGGAGACGGAGCCGGTGCTGAAGGCCGAGCTGACGGGAGGCCTGGAGAGGATCCACCGTCTCCTCGAGCACCGGGAGACGGGCGTCCAATAAGGGAGGGAGCAAAAAGACATCGGAGCCCCCCGCTCTCGGCGCGGGGGGCTCCTTCGTTTCCCGCTAATGCCCGGACGGCGCGATCCCGAGAGCCGATTTCACGTCGCCGAGGAAGGTCGAGCCGTAGATCACGGCGGCCTGCGTCACCCGGCCGACGAGGCCGCCGGCGGTATGCCTGCGGAGCATCGCGAACTTCGCCGGCTCGCCGGGCTCGCGCTGGAGCAGCCGCACGAGCGCGGCGTCGCGGGAAATGACGAGGTAGTCCGAGGGATGGACCATGTCCACGATGCCGCGCAAAGGCTTGTAGGGATGCTCGTGCACGCCCACGGGGTTGCGCGCGTGGCGGCCGGAAGCGATCCACCTGTCGGTCAGCCGCTTGGTGAAGCCGGGCACGCGGCGTCCCCGGCCGCCGCGGGTGAACACCTCGAGGTCGAGGTCGCTCTTGGGTCCCGCGGAGCCGCTGGCGAAGCTTCCCATCAGGAGCGCGCCCAGCACCTCGCTGCGGTCTCCGGCGGGCTCTTCGGCCAGAGTGTCGAGAACGGCCTGCTTGAACTCGTCGAGGATGCGCTTTTGCGCGCCCTTGTTCTGGAAGTCGGAGGTCTCGCGCGCGGTCTCCTCGACGAGCAGAGAGTCGAAGAACGGGGCCACCTCGGAAGGCTTCATCGTCGACGCTTTGATCAGCGCGTCGCGGATGTGCTTGCGCATGTTGGTCGGGGCGCGGCGCTCGGCGTTGTAGAGCAGCGCGCGGTCGGTGAATCGGTCGAAGGCGGCCAGCTCCATCGGTCCCTTGGCTCGCCCCTCGAACCACATCAGGTAGGCCTGGCGCAAAGCGGTGATCACGGCCTCGTCCTCGAGAGGCGATATGCCGAGCACGTAGAACTTTCCGCTGGTGCCGGCCACGCGCATGTGGGAGAAGAAAGCGCGCGGATGGGAGACGTTGAGCATGCCTTGATCCCGCGCCTTCGTCCAGCGCTCCTTGTAGGACGGCCACATATCCGCGATGTGAGTCACCGAGTACCAATAGTATTCCTGCAGCCAGCGATTGAAGTGGTGAAGGCGGATCTCGGCGCGGGACAGGAGGGCGGGGCGCGCGGCGGGCGATACGGGGCTTCGCGGTTCCCGCGCCGCCTCGACGCCGCTTTGCGATGACGGGTCGAGATCGGGGACGGCGGCGGCGAAGCGGCCGGCGACCGCGTCCGCGGCCTCGACTCGGGCTTCCTCGAGGCCGAGCAGGCGTCCGGAAAGGGCTTTCGCCGATTCACCGGAAATCTTCCCGAGCTTATCGGGCGCGAGCGCCTCGAGCGTCGCGGCGACCGCCTCGGCCTTGGGCGGGGCGGACGGCGCCGAAGCGGCCGCCTTGACCGCGACGGCGGCGGGCAGCGCCGCGGGAGCGACGGAAACGGCCGGCGACGCGAATGAAGCGCTCAGCGCGGCCGCGCCCAGCGCCGGCGAAAGGGCCGGGGCTGCGGGCCCCTGCAGGCTTGCGTTGACCGAGACGCCGGCGGAGCCGCCGGCGCCCGCTTCTCCGATCGCGCCGAGCCGGATCTGGGCCGACGACGGCCCCGCGGCCAGGAGGGCCGCGGCGGCCAGGAAGGACATCCTCATAGATATCGGCATCGACATCATATTAGCCGGTTGCCGGGGCCGCGTCGAGCATCTTTAGACCCAGGCCGCTCCGCCATAGGACCCAATTTGGTTGTTATAATCGATGTAACTGCGGCGATGTAAGTTCTCGCCTCCGGCCGCGGTAAGGAAATCAAGGAAGCCCAGGTGGACGCCGAGATCGACCGCCTCATCGCCCTGCACGCCGACAAGGCATATGCCGTCGCCTTGCGCATGACGGGCAACTCAACCGACGCGGGCGACGTCGTCCAGGAGGCGTTCTTGAGAGTCATGAAATACTTCGATAAATACGACCCGACCTTGCCCTTCGAGGCCTGGATGGTGCAGATCCTGAAAAACGTCTACTTCACGTCCCTGCGGCGCGAGGCCTCCCGCCGCTCGGTGTCCATGTCGTATAAGAAGGAAGAGGACTCGGCCTCTCTCGAGGACTTTCTCGCCGAGTCCGCCCCGGGTCCCGAGCGCCTTGCCCAGGCCCGGGAGAACACCGACCGCGTCCAGGGCGCGCTGACTCTCGTCTCGCCCGCGATGCGCATGGCGATCGTCCTCGTGGACCTGGAGGGCGTCGCCCGCGAGGAGGCCGCCTCGACGCTCGGCTGCTCGCTGTCCGCCCTCGACGTGCGCCTGCACCGCGGGCGCGCCAGGCTCAAGGAGCTCTTGTCATGAACTGCCACGCGACCCGCGCCGTGCTCGACCTTCACGCCGAGGGGCGGCTGACGCCGCGCCGCGCGACGGCGGCCGCGGAGCATCTGGCGTCGTGCGCCGCTTGCCGGGCTCTCGCGGCTCCGGCGGCGGCCGTCGTGCGGCCTCCGGCGCCCGACTTCAAGGCCCGCCTCGCCGCGTCCCTGAAGGCGGAGCGCCGGACGCCCCAGCCGCCCCCCGTCCCGGCGCCCGCGCTGGACCTGTGGCCCCGCGATCTCTCCGGCGTCGCCGTCGCCGCGACGGCGCTGGCCCTGATCGCCGCCGTCATCGGCTGGTCGGGCGCGCCAAGCCAGCAGTTCGACCGCGGCGACGAGCTCGCCGCCGGGAGGATGCCATGAGGACCCCCGCCGCAGAGTCGTTTCACCGTCTGGGCGAGCTCGCCCTGCTCACGACGGCCTTCGTCCTGCCGCTCGCGTTCTATCTGCGCACCTATGACTCCACGGCGGTCAAGTATACGGTCCTGCAGTGGGGCGCGCTGACGATGCTGTTCGGCTGGCTGTGGCAGGGAATCTCGCGCGGCCGCTTCCAGGCTCCGGCCTCCGCCTGGACCGCCCTGGTCCCCGCCCTGGCCTACGGGGCCTGGATGATCGTCCGCTTCGCGGTCGAGCCGCACAAGCTGGGGGCTCTGCCCGACTTCCTGACCCAGCTCACCATGCTCGTCGGCTTCCTGGCCGCGTTCCTCGGCTTCGCCGGAGCGCGCTCCGCGTCGCGCTTCGCCGCGATGACCGTCGCCGCCGCCTGGATCGTCGCGCTGTACGCCCTGTCCCAGGCCGCCGGCTTCGATCCGTTCATCTGGAAAGGCGCCTTCGGCGCCCGCGTCTTCTCGACCTTGGCCAACCCGTACCTGTGCGCCTCCTTCCTCGCCGTCGCCGTCACCCTGGCCCTGACGTCGACGCTCGACCCCGACACGCCGGCCCCGCTTCGCGCCGCCGGCTTGCTGCTGCTGCCCGTCGCGGGCGCGGCGGTGGTCCTGACCGCATCGGCGGCGGGCGCCGCCGGCTTCGCCGCCTCGTGCGTCCTCTACGCCGTGATCGTGCCGGCCGCCTTGCGCACCCGCCCGGCCCTCAAATCGGCGGCCCTCGCCCTGCTCGCCGCGGCCGTCGTCGGCGGAGCCGCCGCGCTGATCCCCGCGCCGCGGACCGAGAGCTGGTCCTACGCGTCCGAGTTCCGCCGCTTGACGGCCGCCGCCGAGCTGCGCATGCTCGCCGAGCGCCCGCTGACGGGCTTCGGCCCGGGATCGTTCTCCCTTCACTACCCGCGCTTCCGCCCGGCCGAGATCATCCGGCTGGAAGGCTCGCGCCACGGCACGATGACCCAATACCCGGAGCTCCCCCTGCTCGGCGCCGCCGTCGAGCTCGGCGCGATCGGAGCGCTCCTCTGGCTGTGGCTGTTCGGCGCCGCGCTGTGGACCGGCGTGAGAGGCGCCTCGGATCTGCGGCGCGCGGGCGCCCTGCCCGAGTCCGTCTACGCCGCCGGCTTCGCCGCGGCGGCCGCCGGCGCGCTGGCGTCCGCCCACTTCGGTTGGGCGGGATACGCGCCGTCGACGGGGTGGTACGCGTGGCCCCTGGCCGGGCTCGCCGCGGGCCTGGCGCCGCTCGCCGCGCGCCGCGCCGCCGTCAGCGTCTACCCGCTGCCGGTCTCGGATAGCATCCGCCGCGCGCTTTACGCGCCGAGCCTGCTCGCCTTCGCCGGGCTCGCCCTCTTCCCCGGCCTGTGGCTGCGCTCCGACGTGAACCTCAACTACGCGATCTTTTCCGCCAAGCACAAGGACCTGCCCAAGGCCGTCGAGCTCTTTTCGCGGGTCCTTCCCGGCAGCCCGGGCTACACGATGGCGCTGTATTTCCAGGGCAACGCGCTCAACGACATGGGCAAATATGACGAAGCCCTGGCCGCCTACGACCGCCTGCAGGCCCAGGCTCCCGACTACGTCCTCGTGCACTCGCAGCGCGGCCGGGCCTACGCCAAGCTCGGCGATTGGACGGCGGCCGCGGCCGAGCGCTCGCGCCAGGCGGAGCTCGACCCGCTGTTCCTCGAGAATCTCGTCGCCTGGTCCGAGGCCGCCCGAGCCGCCGGCGATCTCGAGGAAGCCCGCCTCGCGGCGGCCAAGGCCGAGGCCCTCGACGCGGCGGACGAGCGCGTAAAGTTCCAGATCGCCGCCAACGTCCTCATGGAGCGGCGGCTCGCCGAGAGGGCGGAGCGAAGGAAGACCAACGGCCGCGGCGTCGCGAAAAAGCCGCGCTGAGCGACTATCCTCAAGGATAGTCGGCGGCCGTTTTGCTACGCTGACGTCGACGCATGAAACTCGTCATCGTCGAGTCGCCGAACAAGGTCCGCAAGATCAAGGACTTCCTGGGCGCGGATTTCCGCGTCGCGGCCTCCTTCGGGCACGTGCGCGACCTGCCCGCGGCGGGCGGTCTGTCGGTCGAGTTCATCGACGGCCGGATCAAACCCGTCTACGTGATGATCGAGCGCTCCGCGCGCCACGTCAAGGAGCTCTCGGAGCTCGCCAAGAAGGCCGACGAGGTCATCCTCGCCACCGACCCCGACCGGGAGGGCGAGGCGATCGCCTGGCACGTGAGCCAGCTTTTGGGCGAGCGCAAGTACAGCCGCGTCGTCTTCCACGCCGTGACGAAGGCCGAGGTGCAGAAGGCGATGGCCAAGCCCCGCCCGCTCGACCGGCACCTCGTCGACGCCCAGCAGGCGCGGCGGGTGCTCGACCGGGTCGTGGGCTGGGTGGTGAGCCCGACCTTGCGCAAGGTGTCCAAGGACGCGCGCAGCGCCGGCCGCGTGCAGTCCGTCGCCCTGCGCCTCGTGGCCGAGCGCGAGAAGGACATCGGCCGGCACAAGACGGTCGATTACTTCGTGCTGTCGGCCAAGCTCGAGAAAAACGGCTCCCCGCCGCCGTTCGCCGCGAAGCTGATCACCTGGAAGGATCATCCGCTGGGCCAGCGCCTGCGCGACCCCGCGCTCGCCGAGAAGACGGTCGATTGGGCGAAGACCGTGCCTTGGCGCGTGCTGACCTGCGACCGCCGGGATTCCGCGCGCAACCCGCCTCCCCCGTTCACGACGGCGACCATCCAGCAGGCCGCGTCGGTGCGCCTGGGCTTCAACCCCGACGCGACGATGAAGCATCTGCAGGCCCTGTTCGAGGACGGGAAGATCACGTATCACCGCACCGACTCTACGGCGCTGTCGCCCGAGGGCCTGGCTGAGGCGCGCGCGGTGATCAAGAAGGATTTCCCCCCGGAGTATCTGCCCAAGGCCCCGGTCGTCCACGCCACCAAGGCGGCCAACGCACAGGAGGCCCACGAGGCCATCCGGCCGACTTACGCGGCCTCCGGGGCGGACGCCCTCGGCTCCGGCGACGCGGGCAAGCTCTATCGGCTGATCTGGCAGCGCTTCATCGCCTGCCAGATGGCGCCGGGGCGGGACCAGATCACGACGATCGACGTCGCCTGCGCCCCGGACGCGTGGAAGAACGAGAAGGGAAGCCCGGCCCCCATGGGCGTGTTCCAGGCCAAGGGCAAGGTCTTGATCTTCGACGGCTGGCGCCGCCTGGCCGGAGAAGACGCGACCGAGGAGTCCAAGAAGAAGGGAAAGAAAGAGGGCGGGGAGCCCGACGAGGACGAGGAAAGCGACGGCGAGCTGCCGATGCTGAACCCCGGAGACGCGCTCAGCCCCCTCGACGTCACCGCGCTCAAGCGCTCGACCAAGCCCCCGCCCCGCTACACCCAGGCCTCCTTGATCAAGAAGCTCGAGGCCGAGGGCATCGGCCGCCCGTCGACGTACGCCGCCATCATGCGCGTCATCCTGGAGCGGGGCTATGTTAAGGAAGAGAAGCGCAAGCTCCACGCGACGCCGCTCGGCGTGTCGGCCAGCGACTTCCTCGTGAGGCACTACACCGGCAACTTCATCGACATGGACTACACCCGGAGGCTCGAGGACGACCTCGACAGGATCGCCCGCGGGGAGGCCTCCTGGGAAATGGTCGTCACCGAGGCCAGCTTCGCCGTCGTCGCGCTGGCGCGCCGCGCCGGGCTGTGGTACGACCCGCTGGTCCCCCGTCCCCCGCGCTGAGGCCGCGACGGCCGCAAGGGACGACGAGGCCCTTGACAGTTCCGGCCAGGTATGTATAATTATTCATCGTTATGAATAAATATACAGACCGCGCCGAAGGCAAGGCCGCCCGCCAGACCGCGATCCTCCAGGCCATCACGCAGGAGGAGGTCGCGACGCAGAACGATCTCGTGCGCGCGCTCAAAAGGCGCGGCATCGCCGCCACCCAGGTCTCGATCTCTCGCGACATCGCCGAGCTGGGCCTCATCAAGGCGGGCGGCGTTTACCGCCCCGCGACCGGGGAGGCCGCCCACGACGCCGAGATGCCGCTTCGCTCCTTCGTGCGCGGCGTGATCGCCGCCGGCCCGAACCTGACCGTGATCCGCTGCGACACCGGGACCGCGCCGCGCGTCGGGCTCGTCCTCGACGGGCTGGCCCAGCCCGGCCTGGTCGGCACGCTCGCGGGCGACGACACCGTGTTCGTCGCCGGAGACTCCGCCGCGGCGCAGAAGCGGCTCATCGAATTCCTCGAATCAAGGATGGCCAACTGATATGAAGAAGCCCCTCGTCGTTCTCGCCTTCAGCGGCGGACTCGACACCACCTTCTGCGTACTGTGGCTCAAGAAGGAGCTCGGCGCGGACGTGATCACCGCGACCGTGGACACCGGCGGGTTCTCCGCCGAGGAGCTGGCCGCGATCGCGGCGCGCTCCAAGTCGCTCGGCGCGGTCAAGCACTTCACGCTCGACGGACGCGCCGAGGTTTTTTCGCGCTTCGCCGTTCCCTTGATCCAGGGGAACATCCTGCGGGGACGCGCCTATCCCCTCTCCGTCGCCGCCGAGCGCGTGCTGCAGGCGGAGATGATCGCGCGCGTCGCCAAGGAAGCGAAGGCCGACGGCGTCTGCCACGGCTCGACGGGCGCGGGCAACGACCAGGTGCGGTTCGACGCGGTGTTCCAAGTGCTCCTGCCCGGGGTCAAGGTTCACACCCCGATCCGGGACCTCGGGCTCTCGCGCCAACAGGAAACGGACTATCTCGCGAAGGAAGGGATCGCCGTGCCGGCCAAGACGACCGCGTACTCGGTGAACGCCGGGCTGTGGGGAACGACGGTCGGCGGAGGAGCCACCCATGATCCGTGGACGGAGATCCCCGACTCGGCGTTTCCTTCGATGTCGGCCGAGCCTCCGACGGAGGAAACGGATGTCGTCGTCGGCTTCACGAAAGGCATACCAACGTCTTTGAACGGAAAGGCAACGGAGGGGGTGGACCTTGTGGGCGCCTTACACGCCCTTGGTCGGAGGTACGCTGTCGGGCGGGGAGTGCATATGGGCGACACGATCCTTGGCATCAAGGGACGCATCGGGTTCGAAGCTCCCGCGCCTTTGATGCTGATCGCGGCCCATAACGAGCTCGAGAAATTAGTTTTGACGCGCTGGCAAAGCTTTTGGAAGAACCAGGCTGGAGAGTTCTACGGACAAATGCTTCATGAAGGCTTATACTTCGACCCGGTCATGCGTGACATCGAAGCCATGATCAAATCGAGCCAAGAAACCGTGACCGGTGAAGCCCGCATACGGCTGCGGGCCGGCCATTTCGACGTCACTGGCGTGAAGAGCCCGTTCTCCATGATCGCCGGTGCGGCGACGTACGGCGAAACGACAAGATTATGGACCGGCGACGAGGCCGCGGGCTTCTCCAAGCTCCACGCCCTTCCCATGACCCTCGCGGCCCGCGCCCGCGCGACGATATGAAAGTAACCCTCGACAAGATCGCGTCCACGACCCGCAACGCCCGCATCCCGCGCGAGGTGCTCCTCTCCGACGAGATCCAGGCCAAGGAGGGCATGGTCCTCGCCGTCCGCGTCCACGGCAAGAAGACCGTGTACAACACGCTCGAGGATATCTACGGGCGCATGATCGACCTCAACGACGGCGACATCATCGCCGCCGTCCTCGGCACGCGCCGCGCCCTGCGGGGCTACGCGGGCCATGTCCCCGAGGCGATCAGCGTCGGCGACAAGCTCGACATCCTCAACCTGGGCGGCGTCGTCGGGCGCTGCACCTCGGTGAATCTCGAGATAGGAAAACCTCTCCAGGCCGAGGTGCTGGGGCAGATTCTCTCCTTCCCCCATCTCGGCGAACGGGTGGGAGTTCCCGCTTCGATCAGAACGGGCGCCGTCGCCTGGTCGGACAAGCTGGAAAAATCGGCCCCGATCATCTATGTCGCCGGCACCTGCATGAACGCCGGAAAGACCTTCGCTTGCGGCGAGATCATCCGCTACCTTGCGCGCAAAGGCTGCCGCGTCGGCGCGGCCAAGCTCACCGGCGTCTCGCTCCTGCGCGACACGCTGAGCATGGTCGACCGCGGCGCGATCAAGGGCCTGTCCTTCACCGACGCGGGCGTGGTCTCCACGACCGGCGCGGTGTCGGTGCCCGTCGCGAAGGGCCTCATCAACGCCCTCAACAAGGAAGAGCCGGACTGCCTGGTCATCGAGCTCGGCGACGGCATCATGGGCGAGTACGGCGTCCAGGAGATTCTCCAGGACACGGAGCTCATGCGGGCGGCGAGCGCGCACGTCATGTGCGCCAACGACCCCGTTTCCGCCTGGGGCGCCGTCGAGCTGTTCACGAACCGCTTCAAGCTGAAGGTGGACGTCCTCTCCGGCCCCGCCACCGACAACGCCGTCGGCAAGGAGTTCATCGAGGGCCAAGTCGGGGTGAAGGCGATCAACGCCCGCATCGAGCCCGAGACCCTCGGCCGGTTCGTCGAGAAGGCCGTGTTCGCGGGAGCGCCGGCATGAAGAAGATCAAGGTCGGCATCGAGGGCGGCGCGGGGTTCACGGGCGGAGAGCTGATCCGCCTGCTGCTCTCGCACCCGAAGGTCGAGATCGCCGCGGCGACCTCGTCGACGTTCCCGGGCCAGCCGGTGTTCCTCGCGCATCCGAACCTGCGCGGGCGCACGAGCCTGGCCTTTACGCGCAAGCTCGACTACGCGAAGCTCGACTGCATTTTCCTCGCGGGCGGCCACGGCGACGCGATGAGCGAGGTTCCGGCGATCATCGCCGCCCACGGCCGGCGCCTGCGCGTCATCGACCTCTCCGGCGACTTCCGCCTGCGCGACGAGGCCCTCTACCCGGTCTGGTACACGCGCAAGCACAAGGCCCCGGAGCTCCTGAAGCGGTTCGCCTACGGGCTCGTCGAGCTCAACCGCGACGAGATCAGGAAGTCGCGGCTGATCGCCAACCCCGGCTGCTTCGCGACCGCGACGGCCCTGGCCCTGGGGCCCCTGGCCCGCGGCGGCATCGCCGGCGTCGTCTCCGTCACCGCGATAACCGGCTCCTCCGGCTCCGGCGCGAACGCGTCTCCGATCACGCACCATCCGACGCGCCACAGCAACCTGAAGGCCTACAAGCCCTTCACCCACCAGCACATCCCCGAGATCGAGCAGATCCTCGAGCGGCTGGCCGGCAGAAAGAACCTGCAGCTGTCGCTCGTGCCGATCTCGGGCCCGTTCGCCCGCGGCATCTACGCGGTATGCCAGGTGGACCTGCCCAAGGGCTGGACCGCCGAGCGCGCGAAGGACCTGTACGCCGCCGCCTATAAGGGGAGCTCTTTCGTCCGGCTCGTGCCCGAACCCCCCTCCCTTAACGCCGTCAACGGCTCCAACCACTGCGACGTCTACGTCACCGTGCAGGAAGGCCGCATCTGCGTGATCTCGGCCATCGACAACCTGGTCAAGGGCGCCTCCGGCCAGGCGATCCAGAACCTCAACGTGATGATGGGCTGGGACGAGGGCGTCGGCCTCGAGATGGCGGGGCACTACCCGTGACGAATATGAATGATTCGTTGGCGCTGGAAAGCGAGTACGTCCTGCCGACCTACGAGAAATTCCCGTTCGTCCTCGACCGCGGCGAAGGGTGTTGGGTTTGGGACGAGAACGGCAATAAATATCTCGACCTTTACGGCGGGCACGCCGTCGCGGCGATCGGGCACTCGCCCTCCGAGGTCACCGCCGCGATCACGAAGCAATCCGCCAAGCTTCTATTCTACTCGAACCTCGTCTATCTGAAGGTCCGCGCCGAAGCGGCCAGGGCCCTGGTGGATTTCTGCGGCGAGAAGGGGTCGCAGGTGTTCTTCTGCAACTCGGGCGCGGAGGCCAACGAGAACGCGATGCGCATCGCGCGCAGCGTGACGGGCAAAGCGAAGATCGTGGCCGCCGAGGGCGGCTTTCACGGCCGCACGGCGGGCGCCATCGCCGCGACCGGCTACAAATATCGGAAGGACATGTCGGGACTGGGCGCGGACATCGTCCATGTCCCCTTCGGCGACCTCGCGGCCGCCGAAGCCGCCTTGACCGGCGCCGCGGCCTTCCTGCTGGAGCCGATCCAGAGCGTCCAGGGCGCGACGACGGCGACGAACGAATATCTGCAGGGACTCGAATCGCTGTGCAATAAAGCCGGCGCCCTCCTGATCTTTGATGAGGTGCAGACCGGCCTCGGCCGCGTCGGCGCCCCGTCGGCGCGCCACGCCTTCGGCGCCCGCCCTCACCTGCAGACCTTCGCCAAGGCGCTCGCCTCCGGCGTCCCCGCCGGCGCGGTGCTCGCTGCACCCGAGGTCTCCGCCAAGGTGAAGCCCGGCGCGCTCGGCTCGACCTTCGGCGGCGGGCCGCTCGCCAGCGTGGCGATCAGCGCCACGATCAAGGCGATCGTCGATAGGAACCTGGTCGAGAACGCCGCGGAGATGGAGGAGCTCATCCGGGCGACCTTCCGTTTCCCTCAAATCAGGGAAATTCGCGGAAAAGGACTCCTCCTCGGTCTGGTTCTTGATCGGCCGTCGAAGGCCGTTCGCGACGCCCTGCTGGCCAAAGGAATACTCGTCGGCGGCGCCGACGACAAGAACGTGATCCGCCTCCTCCCCCCGCTCACCGTAGGCCCGGCCGAGCTCGGCCTGCTGCGGGCCGCGCTGGAGGAGATCTTCGCGGCCGAAACGGTCGCCGCCTAAGCCATGAAGCACTTCACGCACCTGAAGGACTTCACCATCGACGAGCTGAACGCGATCGTCGACTCCGCGATCGCCCTCAAGAAGTCGGCGCCCGCCGGGATGCCTCTCGCCGGAAAGTCCCTCGCGTTCTGCTTCATGAACCCGTCCTTGCGCACCCAGGTGTCCTTCTCGGTCGCGACCGCCTCGCTGGGCGGCCATCCGGTCACCTTGAGCCTCGGCTCGGGCGGCACCTGGGGCATGGAGTCCGTCGAGGGCGTCGTCATGGACGGGACGGCCGCCGAGCACCTGAAGGAGGCCGTGCCCGTGCTCGGGCGCATGTGTCAGGGATTAGGATTACGATCCTTTCCCGCCGGGAAGTCCTGGGCCGAAGACAAGGCGGAGCCCGCGCTCGCGGCCTTCCTCAAGTACTCGACGGTGCCGGTGATCAATATGGAATCGGCGTCGGGGCATCCGTGCCAAGCGCTGGCCGACCTGATGACGATCAAAGAGCGCATGAAGCCTAAAGGCAAGAACTTTCTGCTCGCCTGGGCGCCGCACGTCAAGGCCTTACCGATGGCGGTGCCGAACTCTTCTGTCGAGATCGCTTCGATGGCGGGGATGAACGTTACGATCGCGCGACCGGAAGGCTATGATCTCGATCCGGAGGTGATGGCACGCGTAAAAGCGAATTGCTCGGCCAACGGCTCGACTGTGACGGTCACCGACAAGGTTCCCCAATCTTTTGCCGGTCAGAACGTCGTTTACGGAAAAAGCTGGGGCTCGATCAAGACCTACGGTCAGGCGCCTTCATCCGACCCCGCCTTTCGTAAAAAATGGACCATCTCCGCCGCCAACATGAAGCGGACCGACAATGCTCTTTTTATGCACTGCCTACCGGTCCGCCGGGGCCTGGTCGTGGAAGACGCCGTCCTCGACGGCCCGTGGTCCGTCGTCGTCGAGGAGGCCGAGAACCGCCTCCACACCGCCAAAGCCGTTTTGATGTATCTGCTCGCTTCCGAACCGAAGCGCTTGAACGCCCCCGCCAGGAGACACCGCAAATGACCGACTCGCCCTTGATGCTCAAGCAGGCCATCCCTTACATCCGCATGTACAAGGGCAAGATCTTCGTCGTGAAGGTCGGAGGCCGCGTGGTCGGCCGTAAAGAAATGCTCGACGCCCTCGTCGAGGACGTCTGCCTGCTCCAGCAGGTGGGCATACGGGTGGTCCTCGTGCACGGCGGGGGCAACCAGGCCACCGAGCTCGCCAAGAAGCTCGGCCTCGAGCCCGAGATCATCGCCGGCCGCCGAGTCACCGACGCGGAGACCCTCGAGGTCGCCAAGATGGTCTATGGCGGCACGCTCAACATCGACATCCTCTCCTCGTTCCGCTCCCACCACACCTCCGCCGTGGGCGTGTCCGGCGTGGACGCCGGCCTCGTCACCGCGCACCGGCGCCCCAAGCGATTGATCGAGCCCGCGCCCGGCCAACCCGCCGTCGAGGTGGACTTCGGCTTCGTCGGCGACATCGACGGCGTGGATCCCAAGGTCCTGCTCACCTTGCTCGACGCGGGCATGACCCCCGTCGTGTCCTGCCTCGGCGCCGACACCATGGGGAACATCTTCAACATCAACGCGGACTCGATCGCCGAGTCCATCGCGCGCGCCCTGCAGGCGGAGAAGCTCGTCATCGTGACCGACACCGAAGGGCTGCTCAAGGACGCGGTCAATCCCTCGAGCCTCGTATCTTATACGGATGTCGAAGAAGTCGAGGGCTTCAAGAAGGCGGGACGGCTCACCGGCGGCATGCTGCCCAAGATCGAGGCCTGCGTGCGCGCCCTCAAGGGCGGCGTGCGCCGCACCCACATCATCAACGGCCTCAAGCCCGGCGCGCTGCTGCGCGAGACCTTCACCAACGCCGGCTGCGGCACGATGATCGTCGAGAAGCGCGAGCGCCAGGAGTATCAGGCCGTCGAGCTCGCCCCCGAGCCGCTCATCGCATGAACGCGGTCGAGCTGCTGCGCGAGGTCGTCCGCATTCCTTCCGAGTCTCGGCAGGAGGACGCCGTCGTCGCGCGGTTGGAATCGGCCATGCGCGAGCTGGGCATGACTCCGGCGGTCTCCGGCCGGAATCTGACGGCCACGCTGGACGGCGGCGACGGTCCTCTTCTGCTTCTCAATTCCCACACCGACACCGTGCCGGTCGGACAGGGCTGGACGCGCGACCCCCTCAAGGCCGACATCGAGGACGGCAGGATCTACGGCCGCGGCTCCAACGACGCCAAGGGCTGCCTCGTGGCCATGCTCATCGCCGCCCATAGGGCCTTCGCCTCGAACGCGCCCAAGGGCAAGGTCCTCATCGCGGCGTCCTGCGAGGAAGAGGTCCTCGGCCAGGGCCTCGAAGTCCTTCTTCCGACCTTGCCGCGCCCCGACGCGGCCGTGGTCGGAGAGCCGACCGGCTTGAAGGCCGCTGTGGCGCAGAAGGGATTGCTGCTTCTCGAGATCATCGCCAAAGGCCGCTCGGCGCACGCGGCGCACGGCGGCGGGATCAACGCGGTCGAGGCCGCGGCGCGGGACGTATTGGCGCTCTCGAACCTGGCCATCGACAAGGAGCATCCCGTCCTGGGAAAGACAACTTTGCATGTCACCCAAATCTCCGGCGGCGACCGGCACAACGTCATCCCCGACCGGTGCAAACTGGTCGTGGACATCAGGACCACCCCTTCCGTTTCTCCCGACGAGATCATCTCGCTGGTAAAGAAGACCGTCGATGGCGAGGTCGTCATCCGCTCCAACCGCCTCGGCTCGGTCGAGACCGACCCCGCCCATCCCGTCGTGCAGGCCGCGCTCGCCGCCAACCCCTCCGGCCGCGCCTACGGCTCGCCCACCTTGTCCGACTGGGTGTTCCTCAAGGGCATCCCCACGGTGAAGGCCGGCCCCGGCGACTCGAAGCGCTCGCATACGCCCGACGAGTACCTCGAGGTCGCCGAGCTCGAGGCCGGCGTCGATTACTACGAAAAATTGGTCCGATCCTACTTCGCGAAGGCGGGCGCATGAAAAAGCTCTGGCAAACCAGGACGGACCTCGACAGCGCCGTCGAAGCCTATACCGTAGGCGCCGACCCCGACCTCGACGCCCGCCTCCTTCCCTACGAGGTCTACGGCAGTCTGGCGCACGCCTCCGGGCTCGTCTCCATCGGCGTGCTCACGAGGGCCGAATACGCGCGCATCCGCAAGGTCTTGAGCGGGCTCAAGGCCGTAAAGATCACCCGCGCCCAAGAGGACATACACACCGCCGTAGAGCAGGCGCTGACCGTCGCTTTGGGCGAGACGGGGGCCAAGGTGCATGCCGGGCGCTCCCGCAACGATCAGGTCCAGGTCAACCTTCGTCTGTATCTGAAGGACCGCCTTCTAAGACTCGACGCCGCGGCGGGCGCCGCCGCCTCCGCTTGGGCGGCGTTCGGCGCGAAGTGGGACAAGCGCCCCATCCCCGGCTACTCGCACCTGCAGCGCGCGATGCCGACGACCATCGGCCACTGGGCGGCTTCCCATGCAGAAGCGCTCATTGAAGCCCGCCGCGCCCTGCGCTTCGCCTTCGACGAGGCCGACGCCTGTCCCCTCGGCTCCGCCGCCGGCTACGGCGTCATGCTCCCGCTCCCGCGCGAGCACGTGGCGAAGCTTCTCGGCTTCTCGCGCGTGCAGCGCAACACTTTGCGCGTCCAGTCGAGCCGTCCGCGCCTGGAGGCGGCCGTGCTCTCCTCCTTGTGCCTCGTCGCCCGGGACCTAGGGACCTTGGCGTGGGACCTCTCGCTTTACTCTACCGCCGAGTTCGGCTTCTTGAAGCTCTCCGATTCGTTCACGACCGGCTCGAGCATCATGCCCCAGAAGAAGAACCCCGACGTCGTCGAGCTCACCCGGGCCCGCGCGGCGCTGTTCCCCGGCTGGCTCAACCAGGTCCTCATGATCGGCCAGCTCCCCTCCGGCTACCACCGCGACTACCAGCTGACCAAGGGCCCCCTGTTCGCCGCGCTCGACACGATGGCCCAGATGCTCGAGATCGCCGCCCGCCTGCCCGAATCCCTCAAGGTCAATGAGTCAGCCTGCGCCGCCGCCGTCACCTCCGATCTGCTCGCCACCCACGAAGCCATCGCCTTGGTCCGCGAGGGCGTCCCCTTCCGCACCGCCTACCGAGAGGTCGCAGGCCGCGCCCGCTCCGCCGAGCCTCGGGTGGTGCCCGATCCGCCCATGCCCTCCCACCTCGGCGCCCCCGGCCGCCCCGACTGGAAGGCTTTGGCCGCCCAGAACGCGGCCGATTCCCGCCTGTCGAGCGCGAAACGCCGCGCTCTCGACAAAGCCTGGTCGGCTCTGCTGTCTAGGACCAGTGTCAGGCTTTGACTTGTGTGCGGTATTTCGAGAGCGCTATGGCGCAAGCGCCGGCTCGTGGCTGACCGATAGCGACGGAGCCCCATCCGGCCCGTAACGAAGGATCAACCTGGCGATCTCGCCGTCCACGATGCGCACGAACCTCTCGCGCGGCTGCCGGTCGTCGGGCAGGCGCGTCCATTCGCCGACCGGCGGGAGAAACCAGTGCTCGAGGCGCACCGGCTGGTTTCCGGCCGGCAGCTTCAAGCGCACGCGTTTTTCCTGGGAGCGGGGGCCCACGGCGGTCGCGCCCGCCTCCTTGCCATCGACGAATATCTTGGTGAAGGTGACGCCTTCGTCCTCCGCGTTGGGCACGGCCTCGAGGACGACGGCTTCGAAATTCGGGTCGCGGACCTCGACGACCGCAACGGGCGGGGGCGGCGGCAGGGGCTTGGGAAACTCTGCCCGACGCGGGCCGACGCAGGCCGCGGCGATCAAAACGGCGAGAAGCGAAAGACGCCTCATTTCACGCGCACGCGGAACGAGTATTTGTCGCGAACGTTGTTCTGCGCTCCGTCGGCCGGCTTCAACCTCACGGCGTAGGTGCCCCGGTCCAACTCGCGCTCGAGAGCGAGAGGCTCCCCGGGCTTGGCGGCGGCGGCGGACGCGAGCTCGACATACTCCTGATCAAAAAGGGTCATCACCGGGGCGGCGTTGATCACGCCGGTCAGCTCGAACACGAGCACGCCCTTCTGATAGAGGTTGAACTCGTACCAATCCTCGTCGCCTTTTGGCGCGAAATAGCCGTCGAGCGAATCGCCCACCATGAAGGCCTGCGCGGAGGCGCTCGAGTTGTTCGGCTCCCATTCGAGGCCCGGCTGCCAGGGGATCAGCTTCTGAGCGAGCTGATAGGTTTGGCGGCTGTCGGACCGCTTTCCGGACTTCTCGGACACGACGAGGTGATACTCGCCGGCGGAAAGCCCCCAGCCCGTCAAGATCTCCGGCTGCTCCTTGCCCATGTTGTCGATCGAGGACAATTCGTTTCCGAGCTCATCGCGCAGGGACAGCGTCAGATCCATGCCGGCGAGGCCCGACAGATCCGCGCGCAGGAGCTGCTTCGAGCCGGTCGCCGCGGAGACCTTGAACCAATCCTGGTCGCCGGCGGGCGCGATCGTCCCGGAGATCGCGTCGAGGCCGAGCGGCGTCGCGTCGACGCGCTGGTCGTTCGGCTCGAACTCGGTCGCGCCGCGGTAGGGAAGGAGCTCGGTCAGCAGGTCGTACGGCACGTCGGGGTTTCCCGCGTGCTGGTACTTCGAGCGCAGGCGCAGGGAGAACCTCCCCGGGCCGCGCACGCCGAAGTTTCTCAGGCTCTCGCCTTCGCCGATGCCTCCGCCGTCGAGCTCCTTGAGCTTGTAGCCGTTGGTGTCGTAAACCTCGAGGATCGAATCGACCTTCGGCACTTCGCTCACGTCGACGTTCAGGAGGAAGAGCCCGGGCTTTTCCACCTCGATCGAATACCAGTCCTCCTCCGCCGCTTCAGGCTCTTCCGACAGCAGCTGCTTGGCCGGCCAGTAATGCCCCTTCGCCAAGCCGCCCGCCACGAGCACCTGCGCCGTGAGCGCCGTGTCGTTTGGCTCGCGCTCGCGGCCCGCGGCCGCGCCGAACTCCGTCCGAAGCTCGTAGACCTGCCCGGGATTATTCGCGGCCTCGTTCTTGTTTGAGACGACGAGGTAATAAGCCCCCGCGGTTACCCCGAGGTCGAGCAGTTGCTCGTCTCCGCCGACCGTGGTCTCATCGACGCGTTTGAGCTCGCGCCGGTCCTTGTCGAAAAATGAAAGGACGAAATCGACGTCCTTGATCCCGCCGATCTTCGCCGTCATCACCCCGGCGGCTTCGACGTCGACGCGGTACCAATCCTGATCCTTCGGACCGCCGATCGTCCCCGTCGCCCTCCTCCCCGCCTTCACGGAAGTGGCCTGCTGATACGAGTCGTTCGGCTCGGCCTCCTTGACCGGCCCGCAGGCGCCCATAAAAATCATGAGTGTCAGGCTTTGACTTATGTGCGGTATTCGGCGGAGGTCAGGGAACATTTTGGGGGGGTCAATCGTATGATAGGTATGGGACGACGACCAAGAATACATTATCCCGGTGCGGTCTATCATGTGATGGCCAAGGGCGTCGACGGAAGGGCCATTTACACGGATGACGCCGACAGGATCGGGTTTTTAAAATCTCTGAACCGGATCGTAAACGAGTCCGGAGCCTCCGTTTTGGCCTACTGCCTGATGGGGAATCACTTTCACCTGGCGATCAAGGTCGGGGCGGTCCCCTTGTCGTCGGTTCTGCAGAGAATACTCACCAGCCACGCCTTAACTTTCAATAACCGCCACGACCGGACCGGACATCTGTTTCAAGCGCGCTATAGATCGAATCTTTGCCTGACCGATGCCTATTTGACGGCGTTGATCCGGTATATTCACATGAATCCGGTGCGAGCCGGGCTGGTGTCTCGACCGGAGGACTGGGAATGGTCGAGCTGCCGCGCCTAGGGGAAGGAAGGGCGAAACGGACTCGTTCCGGACGCAGCGGACCTTCCGAATTTCGATCCTTGGCCGCCGAGTACCACGGAGGAGCTGCCGGTGCTCACGCGGCGCTTATCGCGGGAAAAACGAGAGCTCGGCGCGATCGCGAAGCCCGTATCTCGCGCCACCGGAATCAGCGTCGATGAGCTTCGCTCCGGGTCCAGGCGCCGCGACGTCGTCGACGCCAAGAAGCGATTCCTACGCGCGGCGCTCGCCGAAGGGCGTCGTTTCACGGAGGTCGCGAGCTGGCTGGGCATCACGGTGAGCGCGCTCTCCCGCTACGAGCGGAAAAATACGTCACATAAGTCAAAGCCTGACACTCAAAAGTCCTTGGTCGGCTTGGTCAGGTAGACTTCCTTGACGAAGGCCATCCAGGCGGGGGCGGCGACGGCGCCGCCGGCCTTGCCGGGGGGCATGGCGTGGCGCATGTCGTCGTGGCCGATCCAGACGGCGGCGGAGAGGTCGGGGGTCACGCCGGCGAACCAGGCGTCGCGGTAGTCGTTGGTGGTGCCGGTCTTTCCGGCGGCCGGCACGTTGAAGCCGATGCGGCGCGCGGAGGCGTAGGCGCTGCCCTCGGGACCCAGGACGCCGCGCATGGTCTCGAGCACGGCGCGGGCGGTCGTCGAGGAGAGGACGACGGCGCCTTCCGAACCCGGCGCGTCGCCCTCACTCAAGACCTTCCCATCCCGGTCCTCCACGCGGCGAAGCCACCATGGGCGGACGGCATGGCCGCCGTTGGCGAAGACGGCGTAGGCCGCGGCCATCTGGACGGGGGAGATGTCGGCGGTGCCCAGGGCCAAGGACAGGTTGCGGGGCAGGCGCTTGAGCGGCACGCCGGACGAGGCGGAGAGCAGCTCGAGCACCGAATCGATGTCGATGTCCTTGAGCAGCTTGATCGCCACCGAGTTGAGCGACTTCCACAGGGCGACGTCGAGGCGCACCTCGCCGTGATATTTATTGCCGTAATTGTGCGGCGACCACTTTCTTCCGCCGCCGATCTTATAGGTGACGGGGGCGTCGAGCATCGTGCTCTGCGCGCTCCAGCGCCCGCTCTCGTAGGCCTCGGCCCAGACGAAGGGCTTGACCGAGGAGCCCATCAGGCGGCGCCCGTCGGTGGCGCGGTCGAGCTGGTTCTGGAAGCTGAATCCGGTGCCCCCGACGAGCGCCAGCAGGGCGCCGTCCTTGGGATTCAGCGCGGCGAGCGCGCCCTCGACGGGCGACAGCCTGCCGGCGGGCTCGCCGTCCTCGTCGGGCTTGGCCGCGGGGTCGTTCTCCTTGGCGAGGCGCTCGCGCAGGGCGCGCTGGGCGGCCCGCTGCGCGTCGAGGTCGAAGGTGGTGCGGATCGTCAGGCCGCCCCGCAGGAGACGCTCTTTCGTATAGGCTCGCAGCATCTGGCGTCTCACGAACTCGACGATGTAGGGCGCCTCGTTGACGCGGGTGCGCCAGAAGGAGACCTCGGGGACGTCGGCGCGGCGCTGGAAGCGGTCCCAGAACTCGCCTTCGATGCGCGCCACCGAGGAGTCCGGGATGAACCCATTGCGGGCCATGCGCTTGAGCACGGTGCGCTGGCGCGGGCGCGCCAGCTCGGGCGCGTCGAGCGGGGAATACTTGTTCGGGCTGGGGATGATGCCGACGATTACCGCCGCCTCCCCGACGTCCAGGGCCGAGGTCGGCTTGCCGAAATAGTAGCGCGAGGCGGACTCGACGCCGAAGGCGCCGTGGCCGAAGTAGGCGAAGTTCAGGTACATCATGAGGATCTGGTCCTTCGTGAACTTCTGCTCGAGCTTCCTGACGCAGAAATATTCGAAGATCTTGCGGCCGACGGTGCGCTTGCGCGTGGTGAACATCTGCTTGGCGAGCTGCTGGGTCAAGGTCGAGCCGCCCTGGGAGCGCCGCGCGCCGGTGAGGGTCACGAAGACGGCGCGCGCCGTCGCCTTCCAGTCGACGCCGGCGTGCTCGTAGAAATGGGCATCCTCGCTGGCCACCAGGGCCTTCTTGAGGAACGCGGGCAGCTCGTCGGGAGAGCGCACGTATTGCCCCTTCTCGACGGAGAACTCGGCGATGAGGCGCTCCTTGGCGTCCAGGATGCGCGTCGGCGCGGCCGCGACGGAGAGCGTGGAGGCCATGTAGGGGACGACGAAGGACTCGTCCTCGGCGAGCAGGTACTCCTCGCGGCCGGGGACGGTCAGGTTGAGGTAGTACGCGTCCATCTTGTCGACGATGGAGCGCTCGAGCTCACGGTAACGCCACCAGGCCGACGCGGTCATCCCGCCGACGACGGCGCCTGCGGCCAAAACCGCGGCGGCCGCGGCCAGAACGGCGCGTCGAATCCAGGTCCGGACCATGGCCCTCATGATACCATTCGGGCCCGGACCCGGCTTACGGCGGCGGCTCGAAGTCCGGAAGCGAAAATGAAAACGTCGCGCCTTCGCCGGGAGACCCTTCGGCCCAGACCCGGCCGCCGTGCCGTGCCACGATGCGCGCCACGATGGCCAAGCCGAGCCCGCTGCCGGCGAATCCCCGGGCCGAATCCAGCCTCTGGAACGGCTCGAAGAGCCGCGAGGCCGTCCGAGGATCGAAGCCGACGCCGTTGTCGCGCACGGTCACGATCGTCTCGACATGGTCGCGGCGCGCGTGGATTTCGATGCGCGCTTCGGGACGATCGCGCGTGTATTTGATCGCATTGGAGAGCAGGTTGACCAGCACCTGGCGCAGGAGGACCCGGTCGCCCTGGACGATCGGCAGAGGCCGCACGTCCCAGACGATCGCGCGGTCGCCGCAGTCGGCGCGCAGCTCCTCGCGCACCTCGCGGGCGAGCTCGCCCAGGTCGATCGGCTCTCGCCGCAGTTCCGCGCGCCCGGCGTGCGCGAACGTCGATAAGCCGTCGAGCAGGCTCGTCATCTTGTCGGCGGCGGCGGTGATCCGCCTCGCGTAGTCCCGGGATTGCGCGTCGACCGACGCGGCCGGGGACTTCTGAAGCATCCTGGAGAACTCCCGCATGTGCCGCAGCGGGGCGCGCAGGTCGTGGGACACCATGCAGTTGAACGCCTCGAGCTCCTGGGTCGCGGTCTCGAGGGAGTGGAACCGCTTGCGCAAGGCGTTCTCCCCTCGCAGCCGCTCGGAGAGATTGGCGTCCGCGATCCTCAGGTAGACGAGCGTCTGGTTGAGCAGCTGGTAGGCGATCTCGCCGAAGGTCGCCGGGCCCGTGAAGCCGGCCGCGCGGCGGCCCTCCAGGCCCGCGTGGAGATAGTTCAGGATGCAGTTGCACGAAAAGGCGACGCCGGTTTCGAGGACTTGCGGCAACTGCGACGAGAACGCCTCGATATAGTCCCCGACGGGGCGCGCATGGCGATAGCGCACCCCCCGGAAAACCGGGGCGTAGAATCCGACCGTCTGAGTCTCCTCGTCGACGCTCTGAAACGAGGTGTTCACCATCACGCCGTTGTAATCGGCGACCAGGGGAAGCCGTGTGTCGAGACCGCGTTCCTTCAGGTACCGGACGAACGGAGTTCTCTTGCCGTCGACCAGGACCGCCTTGGCCGAGAAGCCGTCGGCCGTGAAGGTCAGGGCATCGCCGTCGCCGGGCTCGAAGATGTTGATGATCCCGACCTCGGCTATCTTGGAC
Source organism: Elusimicrobiota bacterium (assembly GCA_036676805.1). Lineage (GTDB taxonomy): Bacteria > Elusimicrobiota > Elusimicrobia > UBA1565 > UBA9628 > GWA2-66-18. The sequence continues at coordinate 19,973 of JAKFCD010000017.1, read as the reverse complement.
TTGGGCAGGGACACATGCAGGACGACCGCGGCGTCGTCGTAGGCCCGGCCGGTCCGGCCGTCGAAGACCTTCGGCGAGACCCTCCCCACTTCGGAGAGTTCCACCCCGGAGACCCATCCGAGCAGGGGCCGGCAGGCGAAGTTCTCGTAGCGGGGGGCTCCGAGCGCGAAGGCGCGCAAGGTGCGGCACGCGCCCGGGATGACGATGAGGCTGTAACCGTTGTCGGGGACGTCCGAATAGACGCCCGCGATGGAGGCTGCGTCGTAGACTTTGATCTTGGCGGCCGTCGCGAACTCGGGGATCTCCGCCGCGCAGACCCGGTCGCGCGTGTGAAGGCCGCCCGTTTCCGTGGTGAAATAGGAGCTGGTGCCGCCGACCCAATCGCCCTTCGGCAGCCGGCGCAGCAGCCCTTCGTCGCCCGCGACGAAGAGAGAACGCCCCTCGCCGATCCGGACCGAGAACTCCTCGCGAGTCATCATGAGCCGCCTGATCGTCGTGACGGTGGCCATGGCTGATTGTATGACCCCGAAGAGCCTCTTGAAAATGACCGGCACGTAAAATAACGGTCGAGTATTCGTGACGGGACACCCGGCGAGGCGGGCTTACTCGTCGTCGGGCGCGCGCTAGGACCGGGTCTCGAGATTTTCGAGGGCGCGCAGCAGGTTCCCGGCGCTGGCGTAGCGCTTGTCCGGATCGGGCCCCAGAGCCTTCGCGAAAACCTCGTCGAGGCCGGAGGGCAGCCGCGCGTCGAGCTTCGACGGAGGCTCGTAGACGCCCTTGAGCTTGTTCATCAAGAGCCCCGTCCCCGAGCCGGCGAAAGGCGGGCGGCCGGTGAGCAGCTCGTAGAGGCACACGGCCATCGAATACGCGTCGGACTCGCTTCGCGCCACGCCCTGCTCCTGCTCCGGCGCCATGTACAGGGGTGTGCCCACCGCGCGGTTCGTCCCGGTTCGGCGGCTGAGGGCTTCCTCCGTCAGGCGCGCGATCCCGAAGTCCATGACCCGCACGCGCCCCTCGGAGTCCACCATGAGGTTGGCGGGCTTCAGGTCGCGATGGATCACTCCCAGGCCGTGCGCGTAGTCCAGGGCCGAAGCCACTCCGCGGAACAGGTCGCGCGCCTTTTGGAACGAGACCTTTCCCCCCTCGTCGATCGCCTGACGCAAGGTCCGCCCCGCGATGTGCTCGAAAATCAGGTAAACCTCTCCCTCCTGCTCGACGATGGTGTGGATCTCGACGATGTGAGGATGCCTCAGTTTCGCCACCAGCTTCGCCTCGGCGACGAACCGCGCGCGCTCCCGCGGGTCCCATCGGATTTCCTCGCGCATGCGCTTGACGGCCACGGCCCGGTCCAGGGAGCGGTCACGCCCCTCGTAGACCACGCCCATGCCGCCGGAGCCGATCTCCCGGCCCACTTCGAATTTCCCGGCGAGGAGCTCCGGCACACTGCGTACGGAGGACAACGGCGGGGGAGCCGCCGGCCGCCTCCGGCGCGCGACCAGCAGCAGCGCCGCCAATATTACGGCCGCGGCCGCGCCCGCGCCCGGCAGCAGCCACGACGGTCGGCCGGAGCCGGAAGCCGACGCCGCCGGCTCGGGCCGGAGGCCCCGAACCTCGCCCGGAAACAGATAAAGGATGTCGCCTTCCGGCGGCAGTTCCAGCGCGGAGGCGAGCGCCGGGCCGAATTGAGGATTCAACCGCGCGGCGGACCTCAATGAGGCGAGGGCTCCCGCCCTGTCATCGAGCCCGCCGAGCGCCCAGGCCCGGTTGTAATGAGCCATGGCGTCGTCGGGATTCGCCAAAAGAGCGAGATCGGCCGCGGCGAGGGCCCCCCGGTAATCCCTCATGTAGTTAAGGGCGTTGGCTTTGGCGTCAAGCAGGGGCACGCTGTTCGGCGCGAGCTTGAGCCCCGCCTCCGCCGCCGCCAGCGCCCCGGCGTAGTCCTTGGTGCGGATGCGGGCCATGGCGGTCAGCGCCAGGGCCTCCGCGCTGCGCGGATTGAGCTCCACCGCCTTGCCCAGGAGCTCGACCGCGGCACGGGGGTCGCCGAGGCTCAGCTTGCGCCGGGCGTCCGCGACGAGGGCGTCGGAGCGCCGCAAGGAATCGAAGGAGACCGGATCGCCGTCGCCGCCGGAAAAAGTCCCGGCCGCCCCGGTCCCGCCTCCCGGCGCGAGCGGACCCGCGCCGGAGGCGGCCGCGAAGACCTCCGTCGAGCCGGCGCCCGGGACGCGGCCCTCCGAAAACTTGAGCGCGGCGTAGGCGCGCGCGTTTCGGGGGTTCAGCTTCAGCGCGGCGACGGCGTCGCGGACCGCCCCCGGGTAATCGCCCATGTTCAGGCGCGCCTCGGCTCGGCCGCTCAGAGCGTCGTCGTTGTCGGGGTCGCGCCGCAAGGCCTGGTCGAAGGCCTCCCGGGCCCTCCCGGGAGGGCCCGCTCCGTTCAACGCCTGTCCCAGATAGGTATAAAATGCCGCGGAGTCGGAGGAGGCCGCGTTGCGCTCCGCGTACTGAAGCAACTCCTCTTTCGAGAATATTTTTTTGACGATCGGGTCGGAGACTTTGATGAACTCGGCCTCGTAGGCGGGGTTGGCGCCGGGCCGCGGACGGAAATCCTCCATGGCGGAGCGTATTCCCCCCTTGATCTCCTGCTGGCGGTCCCGATAGGCGCTGGAGTCCGGGGCAAGGCTGTTCTCTTCGACATCCTTCTGCAGGTCGACGAATTGATATGCGCCCTCGAGGACGTCCACGGCCGCGAATCTATTGCAGCCATCGGCGAACTTGCAGCGTTTCGAGAATCCGGCGATTCCAGCATAGGCCCCATCGCCGAACTGCGCGTCGAACGGAATCGCACGTTCGCGCTCACTCTCCTCCCAGGACAGCTGCGGCCTCGACGGGACGACGGGGGAGCCCGCGACGGGGGCCGGGACGATGCCGGCGGCGCTCAGGGAAATCCCCTTTTCCTCCAGGCTTCGTTGTCTCAGCCGCTCGAACTGCGCCAACTCCTCGGCGGTCGGCTCATCCTCGTCCGTCGCGGGCTGCCCGGCCGCGGGCGTCGCGCCGGCCAACATGACGACAGCCAAGCAGAAGCTATATGGAACCATGGTGATTCCCCCAGTGTAGAGGGACTGCGCCTGCTTGTCAATAAGACGCAGGGCCCTTGACAACACAAGGCCGGGAGTCTACACTAAAAAGAGTCCTTATAAGGCGGAGCGGCCCATGATATCCAAGATCGCGTTCCTCACCCTGACGCTCGGCGCCGCGGTCCCCGCGGCCGCCCAAGTTCACGCGAATATCGCCTATCAGAACGCCTTGCTCGCCCGCGCGCTTTCGGCCGAAGACAAGGCGATCTGCGAGAGGAAGGCGGGCACGGGAGACGCCGCCGCCCAAGACGCGTGCCGCGTCACCCGTCTCTTCATCGCCGACATCAACGCCGGGAAAGTCGGCGAAAAAATTTACCCCCCTCTGGCGCATATCAAGTACACCGTAAGCAAAGTGGAGAGGGAAAAGATTAGCGACCACTTGTAGCCGGTCAACCGGGCGCGCCTTCTTGGCCGCGTCCGCTCCGGCCTCCGCGGCGCTGCCGGCCGGCAAGCGCCTGCCCTGCTGAGCGGGCCCCGTAGGACTCCTGATAGGCTCGGGCCGCGCCGTATACTGACCTTGGCTCAAAAGGCCGTTATGTTGCTTTAAGGAGTTTGGAGGATCCGCCATGCCCAATCAAGAAAAGCACCTGTACGTCATCGTCCACCCGATCAACGCCCTCGTCGCGTCCCAGCTTCCTCCCGACCAATTCGCCCGGCATTATATGATCGGGAGCTCGAAGCACTACGAAGGCAAGGTGATCTTCGCCGAGCTCGATCCGTCTTTTCGCGACGATTATTTCGAGATCGACCGCTATCTCAAGGACACCGTCCCCCACCCGGACGGCTCGCCCAAGAAGACCAAATTCATCTCGTCCTACGCCGTGCTCGAGCACGTCGATCTGAAGGCGCTGCAGTCCCTATACCTCGTCACGACCGACGGCAAGGCGCTGGCGCTCAAGGCGAAGCCTTACACCGCCGTCAACGAGCCGGGCATGGTGCGGGTCTATCAGGAGATCTGCCCGCTGAGCAACCTGGTCGCCTCGACCCTCGACCAACGCGCGTTCGCCAAATACATCACCACCGAGACGCGCTCGAAGGGCGCGCCGAAGATCGTGTTCACCCAGTACGAGTTCGACGTGGACACCTTCCTGCAGGAAAACCGGAACAGGGACATGCTCTCATGCCCTATCCCCGACACCTACCCGAACCGCCTGCACGACTATCTGCTGGAGCTGAAGAACAATTCGGAGAAGAAGACGAAGACGATCAGCCTCAACTCGACCTTGACCGCGGCGGCCTGGCGGCTGATCCGGCACGGCTTCTGGTTCGCCGCCGCCGACCAGCTCGTCTTCTTTCCGATGCCCTCGGCCAAGGAACTCGAGAACGAGCACCACGACTGGTGGCGCTCGGCCTTCTGAGGCGGCTCAGGGGATAAATCCTCAACGAAGCCTTTACCGGCGCGCTCTGTGCCGGAGGCCCGCTTCTTGGCTATGCAGCGGGGGATGGGAACCCCAGACGCCGAGCGCGACCTGAGAAGGCAGCACCGCCCCGCGGTCATCCGCCGCCGCCTGCGCGGGCGGCCGGAGGGGCACACCTATCTCGCGGACGCCGTGCTCGGCGGGGTGGACGGCTGCGTGACGACGTTCGCCGTCGTCGCCGGCGCGACCGGCGGCGGCCTGCCGCGCCGGGCGATCGTCGTGCTCGGCTTCGCCAATCTGCTCGCCGACGGCTTCAGCATGGCCGCCAGCAATTATCTCAGCGTGAAAAGCCGGCGTGACGAGGTCCGCAAGGCGCGGCGGGAGGAGGAAGCCCACATCGCGCTCGTCCCCCAGGGTGAGCGCGAGGAGGTCCGGCAGATCTTCCGAAAGAAGGGGTTCAGCGGCGACGTCCTCGAGAAAATCGTGAATGTGATCACGGGAGACGCCGAGCTCTGGATCCAAACGATGCTGACCGAGGAGCACGGCCTAATGCCGGAGAGCCGGCGTCCCTTGAGCGCCGGGGCCGCCACGTTCGCGGCCTTCGCGGCGGCGGGGCTGATGCCGCTGCTGCCGTTCCTGGCCGCGGGCCCGGCCGCCGGGCGGGAGTTCGCCGCCAGCGCAGGAATCACGGCCCTGACCTTCCTCGCCGTCGGCGTGCTCAAGGGCGCGGTGCTGCGCGCGCCGCTGGCCCGCTCCGGACTTGAGACCCTGCTTCTCGGCGGGACCGCGGCGGGGCTGGCCTACGCCGCGGGACACGCGGTACGGAGGATGTACGGCGGGGCCTAGCCTAGCGGCGCTTGAACACGTACAGGCGGTTGAGAATCCGCCAATCCGCCGCCGTCCCGGGGATGAAGGAGGGGGGTGCCGGCTCGCGGGGAACGAAGACGTAACCCTCCAAACGGTAGCCTTCCTCGAGCCATTCGCGGATCGCGTCGCGGAACTCGAGCCCGAGACGCGAGCCGATCAAGGTCGAGATCGGCTGATTGACGTAGACGACGTAGGCGGGCTTCGCGGCGCGCAGGTCCGCCAACTCGGCCCGGAGCGGCTCGGCGCTCCGGGGGAACATCGTGAGCGGATAGACGAAGTCGTGGCGCGTCGCCGCGCGGCGGCCGGCGTAGACGTACAGCGCGGGCTCGGAGCCGAAAACCCAGATCGTCTCCGAGGGGGCCGTGCGCTCGCGCAGCCAGGCGCCGAGATATTCCGTCTCGAGCAGGGGGCTCGGGTGGAGCAGATCCTTGGCGACGGCCTCGCGGCTCTTGAGGAAGTAGAAATCCGCCCATGCCGCCGCGGGCAGCAGGGCCAGCGCGGCCAGCGCCGCCCAGCGCCGCCTTCCGGAGCCGAGACGCTCGACGCCGTACGCCGCCGCGAGGCACAGCGGCGGCGCGGCCTGAAGGAAGTAATGCGGGAACAGGAGGAGGCCGGTCGCGGCGGCGAGCAGGCCCCCGGCGAGCCACAAGACTGCGGCCAGTTCTCCGCGATTCTCCCACCTCGCCTCGAGCCCCTTGAGGCCGAAGGCGGCGAGCGCCCACGCGGGCCAGGTTCCCTTGAGGAACGCCGGCGCGAGATCGACGGCGAAGAACCGCGCCTGCTCGGCGGCCGCGGACCAGTCCGCCAAGGAGGCGTAGCGCAGGTTGCCCGCGATGACGCAGTCCCAGAAGAAGCCCAGGGCTCCCCGCGCCCAGAAATAGGCGAGCCAGAGCGACGGCGCCGCCGCCGTCCCGGCGGCGAAGGCTCCCGCGGACTTCGGCTCCCAGCGCCGCCCCCCCCGCCACGCGGCGAGGAGGCCCGCGGCGAGGACCGGCCACAACGCGGTCTGCTTGGTCATAAGGGCAGCGCCCGCCAGCACGCCTCCCAGCGCGGCGAAGCGCCAGGTCCCGCGGCCCGCCGCCCATACGGCCCAGGCCGTGAACGCCGCGGCGAACACCTCGGTGTTGGCCGCGAAGCCGAAGTCCCCGACGGGCATGGTGCTCAGGACGAGGTACGCGAGAGGACCCGCCAGCCGCGAGGCAGGGCTCCAGCGCCCCGGCGTGAGGAGGAGCAGGGCGAGAGCGGTCAGCAGCACGGCGAGCGCCGCCGCGCGACGCGGCGCCGCGGGGGAAGAAGACACCGCCGCGCCGAGCCGGTATATGGCCAGCGTCATCGGGGGCTTTTGATTGAAGACGTCTCGGTACGGAAGCCCTCCCTCGGACCAGACGCGGGCCGCGTAAGCGTACTCCCCCTCGTCGGACAGCAGCGGCAGATTCCAGCCGTGCGCGCGCAGCGCGAGATGCCAGCCGAAGCCCAGGGCCATGCCGAGAGGAAGCACCCAGAGCCGATTCATGCCCCTGACTTTACTTTTTTCGGCCGGGCGCGCGGCTCGCGATCGGTCAAAATTCGCAGGATGGGCCCGTGAGCCGGGACCGGCGGGAGGACATCGTCAGGCTGGCGGCGGGGGCGCTTTTCCTCTTCCTCGTCGTGGCGGCCCTGCGCGAGCTCGCCCCCCTGCTCAAGCCCCTGTGCGCCGCCGTCTTCCTGTTTTACCTGACCGCCCCGTTCTATGACCTCCTGCGCGTCTGGAAGGTGCCCCGGCCCGTCGCGGCCGCCGCGCCCCTGCTCATCGGGGCGGCGGTGGTCCTGCCCATCGGCTGGATGCTCGCCTGGCAGGCCGGCCTGCTCGTCGAGCGCCTCCCGGACTATTGGGCCAGGCTCGGCGCTCTGCTGGAGCGTTCCACCCTTCTCATCCAGCGGAACCTGCCGGCGTCGGGCCCGCCCCTGTCGGCGCTCCTGCCGGAGAGCGGCGCGCAGATGGCCGCGGCGCGGAGCATGATCAACACGGCCCTGTGGAGTCTCGGGGATATCCTCTCGCTCAACGTCCTCGTCTTCTTCTATCTCGTCTTCATCGTAATCGAGGCCGATGGGCTGCCCGGCCGGCTGCGGACGGCCTACGGAGAGGAAGACGCCGAACGCATACTCGCCGTGGGCCGCCGGGTCAACCAGGCCATCAAGCGCTACTTCTTCGTCAAGGTCGCCGTCAGCGCCTTGCTGGCCGGCCTCTCGGCGGCGACCATGCTCGCCTTCGGCCTCGAGCTCCCCTGGCTTTGGACCTCGCTTATCTTCCTCGGAAATTTCATCCCGTATCTCGGCTCGATCGTGGCCGGAGCCTTTCCCGTCGCCGTCGCCTTCCTGCAGCTGCCCGCCCCGGCCGCCGCGGCCCTCGCGGCGCTGCTGCTCGTCTGGCAGGTCATCGTCGGCTATTACATCGAGCCCCTGTTCGCCAGCCGCCGCCTGCATCTGAGCCCCCTCGTCGTGATGTTCACACTCGCGCTGTGGGGCTGGCTGTGGGGGATCGTAGGCCTCATCGTCAGCGTTCCCCTCATGGTCGGCCTGCGCTTCGTCCTCGAAAACATTCCTGAGACGCGCAAGCTCGCCGCCCTCATGGGCGAGGACGCCCAAGCTTAAGCCCCCCGGACGGCGCGCCTATGCAACTTTTCGGGGGGTTCAATCGTATGAAGAGATGGGGAACTATCTCGAGCTTGTTTTGGACCTGCTTCTGCCCCGGGCCTGCGCGCATTGCCGCGAGGACCTGGGGCGCGCCGAGGGGCCGCTGTGCCGGGACTGCGCCGGGGCGCTTCCGCCGCCTCCCGAACCGGCCTGCGTGCGCTGCGCGGGACGGCGCGCCGGGCCGTCGCCGTTCTGCGCGGATTGCGCGGGCCGGCGCTTTTCCTGCCGGTTGATACGCGCCGCCGCCGCTCACCGCGGGCCGGCGGCCTCGCTCGTGCACGCGTTCAAGTTCCGCGGCTCCCGGCCCGCCGCGAAGGCCGCGGGAAGGATCATGGCCGCCGCCCTGACTTTGCACCCCGAGTTGTCGGGCTTCGACGCGCTCGCCGCCGTGCCCGTCCATCCCCGGCGCGAGCGCGAGCGCGGCTACAACCAGGCGGAGCTGCTCGCGCGCGAGGCGGCCGCCGCGACGGGCCTTCCGCTGCTCGACGTCCTGGAGCGCGCCCGGGCCGCGCCCCCCTCCTGGAGGCTGGGCCGCGTCGAGCGGCGCGTCGAGCTGGCCGGGGCCTACGCGCCGCGGGCGGAGGCGGAGGCCCTCGCCCGGGGCCGGAGGATCCTCCTCATCGACGACGTGTGCGCGACCGGCACGACCTTCGAGGAGTGCGCGGCGGCGCTGCGCGCGGCGGGGGCGGCGGACGCGGCGGGCTACGCCTTCGCGCGCGCAGGCTCGTTCACTTGAGGCCGAGCAGCTTCTTCCACCACGGCGGCGGCGCCGGGGGCGGGGCCTTGGTGCGCACGTAGGAGGCCTCGACCGACTCGGCGACATGGACGGGCAAGGAGAACAGGAACGTCGCGCCCCGGCCCTCCTCGCTCTCGAGCCACATCTTGCCCTTCTGCAGGTGGACGAGCGCCTTGGCGATGGAGAGGCCCAGGCCGGTGCCCCCGACGTGGGCCTCGCCGGCGGCGATCTGGACGAACTTCTCGAAGACCTTGGCCTGCTCCGCCTTGGGGATGCCGGGCCCGGTGTCCTTGACCGAGTACTCGACGAAGCCCTGGTTGCCCTCGGCGCGCTTGGCCACCGCGACGAAGATCCTGCCGCCGGCCGGCGTGAACTTGATCGAGTTGGAGAGCAGGTTGATGATGACCTGGACGGTGCGCGCGGCGTCGGCCTCCACGAGCGGCAGGCCCTCGGGCGCGCTCAGGGTCAGCTCGATGCGCTTCTTCTGCGCCCAGGGCTGGAGGCTGTCGACGGCTTCCTGGGCGATCCTCGCCGCCTCGGCCGGCTTCGTGAACACCTCCATCTGGCCGGACTCGATCTTGGAGAAATCGAGGATGCTGTTGATCATGTCGGCCAGGCGGTCGGAGTTCTTGAGCGCGGCGTTGAGCATCCGCGTCTCGTCCTCCTCGATCTTGCTCGCGAACTGCCCCTGGAGTATCTCCAGCGCGGCGCGGATCGACGACAGCGGCGCGCGCAGCTCGTGCGTGACGTGGGCGACGAAGTCGCGCTGCATCCGCTGCAGCTCCTTGTGCTTGGTCGCGTCGGGCAGGGCGGAGACCATGCCGACGACCTTGCCCTCCTCGGTCTTGACGACGGCGGATGAAGCACGCAGCGTGCGCTGCGTGTCGGCGGCGCCCTGGAGCTTGACGTCGGACGCGATGTCGCGGTCGGCCGGCGTGGAGAGCTCATTGGACATCGTCACGACGAACTGCTCGCCCGGCTTGTCGGTGATCGGCTTGCCGGCGCTCTGCGCCAGCGTCTGGCCGTATATCTGCTCGGCGGCCGGGTTCATCATCAGGATCTTGCCCTGGTCGTCGACGACGACGACGCCCTCGACCATGCTGCCCAGCACGCTGTCGGTGCGCTTCGCCTCGTTCTCGAGGGTCTTCTTCTCGCGCTTGAGCGGGATCGTGACCTCCTCGACGCGCTTGGCGATGTCGGCCTCGAGCAGCTTCATGACTTGCTCGATGACCTTCTTGCGCAGAACCGGGTCGGGCACGGCCTTGGCCACGAGCTCCATCATCGTGCGCTCGAGCGAGCCGGCGGCGATCGCGTCGCTGATCCCTTGGATCGCGGCCTGCTCCGCCTCCGCCGAGCCTTCGCCGGCCCCGGGGCCCGCTCCTTCTCCCGCCCGGCCGTCGCCTTCGCCCGCCCCCTCGCCGCCCGGGCCGGACCCGGGGCCCGCGGCCTTGTCGCCGGCCTTGAGGTAGACCGCCTCGTTGAACAGGATGTTCGTGACGGAGCGCCCGGCGAGATAGCCCTTCGGGTCGGCGGCGGCCGGGGAATCGCCGCGCATGGCGGCCAACTCGCAGAACGCGATGAGCTCCTCCGCGCTGATCCCCGACTTGAAGGACAGGCTCGTCAGCTTGAAGCGCTTGAAGATGTTGGCCAGGGAGGCCGGAAGCTGGGAGAGGCTGCCGACGACGCGGGCGTTGAGGATCAGCTTGTCCTGGTCGACGCCGACCGCGAGCTCCCCGCCGGCGGACAGCGCGAGCGCGGAGGCCAGGTTCTCCCGAGCCGTTTCGATGGTCGAGATCACGGCGGGGTGGCCGACCTTGTACAAGGCCATCTGCCCGAGAGCCTTGCCGATCGCCTTCAGCGCGTCGAGCGTCTGCCTCTCGAGGTTCGCGCCGGGAGCCGGAGCGGGCGCCGGAGTTTCGGCCATCAGAGCCGCTCGATGCGCCCCTTGAGCCCCGCGAGCGCGTTGCGCGCGTCGAAGACGCGGCGGGAAAGGCGGACGATGCGCGGATAATCGAGCCCGGGATGCGCGGTCAGGATCAGCACGCAGTCCGCCTCGCGCACCGCGGCGTCCGTCAGGCGGCGGCAGGCCCAGGAGCGGCCGCCGACGCTGACGCGCGGCACGTGGGGATCGTGGTAGGAGATCCGAGCCCCGTCCTCGGCCAGAAGGTGCATGATGTCGAGCGAGGGCGAGTCGCGGAAGTCCCCGACGCCCGGCTTGTACGCGACGCCGAGCACGAGCACCTTGGCGCCCCTGACGGCCTTGGAGTCCTTGTTGAGCAGGCGGGCGACGCGGCCCGCCGCGTAGCGCGGCATCTGGCCGTTCACCGTCGAGGCGAGCTCGATGAACCGCGGCTCGAAGTTGAGGGATTTCATCTTCCAGGCCAAGAGCTGCGGGTCTTTAGGGATGCAGTGCCCCCCGATGCCGGGACCGGGCCAGAACGGCATGAAGCCGAAGGGCTTGGTCGCGGCGGCGCCGACGACCTCCCAGACGCTGAGCCCGAGCTTGTCGCAGATCTGCGCCAGCTCGTTGACGAGCGCGATGTTGACCGAGCGGAAGGTGTTCTCGAGCAGCTTGACGAGCTCGGCGGCCGTGGCGCTCGACACCGGCACGACCTTGGAGATCACCGTCGAGTACAGCGCGACGGCCAGCGAGGTCGAGCGCGCGTCGGCGCCGCCGACGACCTTCGGGGTGTTCTCGATCTTCCATTTCAGGTTGCCCGGGTCCACGCGCTCCGGCGAGAACGCCAGCCAGAAGTCCTTGCCCGCCTTGAGGCCCGATTTCTCCAGCTCCGGCAGCACGGCCTCCTGGGTCGTTCCGGGGTAGGTCGTGCTCTCGAGCACGATCAAGGTGCCGCGCTTGAGGCGCTTCGCGACGGTCCCGCACGCCGAGACGATGTTCGAGATGTCGGGCTCCTTCGTCTTGCGCAAGGGGGTCTGGACGCAGATCAGGACGGCGTCGAGCTTCGAGAGTCCGGCGCCCGTGTCGTCGATCGTCAGGGCGCCCGAGCGGACCAGCGCGGCCAGCTCCTTCGAGGGGACGTCCTCGATGTAGGAGCGCCCCCGGCGCAGGGCCGCCGCGCGCTGAGCGTGGATTTCGATTCCGGTGACCTTGAAGCCGCGGCGGGCGAACGCGACGGCCAGCGGCAGGCCCACGTAGCCCAGGCCGATGACCCCGACGCGGGCCGTTTTGTCCCGGATTTTTTTCTCGAGCTCCACGGCGAGAGTATAGAGCATGGCGCGGCCCTTGTCCATCCCCGCTATTTATGAAAGAATGCGTCCTTCCCCATGAAGAGCCATGATGTCTGCGTCGTCGGCGCCGGCTACGTCGGCCTGGTCACCGGTTCCTGCCTGGCCGAGATCGGCCACCGCGTGGTCTGCGTCGACTCCGACCCCCGCAAGCTCAAATCCCTAAAGGCCGGCAAGGTCCCGATCCACGAGCCCGGCCTCGATGAGGTTTTCAAACGGGTCGTGAAGTCCGGTCATTTGACCTTCGCTCCCTCCGTGGAGGAAGGACTCCTCCATAAAGGTCGTCGTGCATCCGTCGTCTTCATTGCCGTGGGAACTCCGCCCCGCGCCGACGGCTCCGCCGACCTCTCGGCGGTCGAGCACGTCGCCGAAACGGTCGCCAAGCACATGGCCGGCTACACGGTCATCGTGGACAAGTCCACGGTCCCCGTCGAAACCGGAGATTGGGTCTCCAAGACCATCCAGCGCTTCAACAAGAAGGGCACCCCTTACGACGTCGTGTCGAATCCCGAGTTCCTGAGCGAAGGCTCGGCGGTCAAGGACTTCATGAAGCCCGACCGCGTCGTGCTCGGCGTTTCCTCCAAGCGCGCCGAGACCTTGATGCGCGAGATTTATGCCCCTCTAAAGGCAACGATACTCGTCACCGACCTCAAGAGCGCGGAGCTGATCAAGCACGCGTCGAACAGCTTCCTGGCGACCAAGATCTCCTACATCAACGCCGTCTCCGCCCTGTGCGAGAAGGTCGGCGCCGACGTCAAGCTGGTCGCCCAGGGGATGGGCCTCGACCGGCGCATCGGCCCCATGTTCCTCAACGCCGGCATCGGCTTCGGCGGCTTCTGCTTCCCCAAGGACCTCGAGGCGTTCCACTGGATCAGCAAGCAGAAGGGCTACGACTTCAAGCTCCTCAAGGCCGTTCAGGAGGTCAACGCGCTGCAGCTGACCTGGGTGTCGCGCAAGATCGAGGAGAAGCTCTGGAACCTCGAGGGCAAGACCGTCGCCGTCCTCGGCCTCGCGTTCAAGCCCGACACCGACGACATGCGCTACGCGCCCTCTCTCGAGGTCGTGGCCGCCCTGCGCGCCCGCGGCGTCCAGGTCCGCGCCTTCGATCCGGTCGCGATGGAGCGGGCCAAGGTCCTGCCCGAGTTCAAGGGCGTGCATTTCGCGAAGGACGAGTACGACGCGCTCAAGGGCAGCGACGCGCTCGCGATCGTGACCGAGTGGCCGCGCTTCAAGGACCTCGACCTGAAGCGCGCCAAGAAGCTCATGCGCACGGCCGTGCTCCTCGACGGCCGGAACATCTTCGACCCGGAGAAGGTCCGCTCCCTGGGCTTCGACTACGCCGGCGTGGGGCGTCCGTGATCAAGCGCGTCCTCATCACCGGCGGCGCCGGCTTCCTCGGCAGCCATCTCTGCGACAATTTCCTCAAGAAAGGCGCCAGGGTCATCGCGGTCGACAACCTCATCACCGGCAGCATGGCGAACGTCGAGCACCTCATCAAAAACCCCCGCTTCGAGTTCATCAAGCTCGACGTGACGAACTACCTGCACGTCCCAGGGCCGCTCGATCTCGTCATGCATTTCGCGAGCCCCGCCTCCCCGATCGACTACGCGCGCTGGCCCATCCCGACGCTCAAGGTCGGCGCGCTCGGCACGCACAAGGCGCTCGGCCTGGCCAAGGACAAGAAGGCGATCTTCGCGCTCGCGTCCACCTCCGAGGTTTACGGCGACCCCGAGGTGAACCCCCAGCCCGAGACCTACTGGGGTCACGTCAACCCCATCGGCCCGCGCGGCGTCTACGACGAGGCCAAGCGCTACGCCGAGGCTCTGACGATGGCCTACCACCGCTCGCACGGAGTGCCCGTTCGCATCGTGCGCATCTTCAACACCTACGGCCCGCGCATGCGCACCGAGGACGGCCGCGCCGTCCCGAACTTCATCACCCAGGCGCTCCGGGGCCGGCCGATCACGGTGTACGGCGACGGCTCCCAGACCCGCAGCCTCACCTACGTCTCCGACCTCGTCGACGGCATCGACCGCCTCGTGCGCTCCAAGGAGACCGGCCCGATCAACATCGGCAACCCGGTCGAGATGACCTTGCTCGAGATCGCGGAAACGATCAAGCGCCTGACCAGGTCGCGCTCCAAGATCGTCTTCAAGAAGCTCCCGGTGGACGATCCCAAGGTCCGGCGCCCCGACATCACCCTCGCGCGCAAGAGGCTCAAGTGGACGCCGACGGTGCAGCTCGAAGAAGGCCTGAAGCGCACCATCGCCTACTTCCGCCAAGTCATCTGACCGAGCCACGCCTCACCGTCGTCCTGCCCTGCCACAACGAAGCCGGGAACATCGTCCGGTATCCCGCCGAGCTTTTCCCCCCCCTCGACGCGCTCGGCGTCGCCTACGAGGTCGTGATCGTCGACGACGGGTCACGGGACGACACCTCCGCGAGGGCGCGCGAGCTGCTGATGACGCGCCCGAGCGTCCGGCTCGTGACGCTCTCGCCCAATCGAGGCATGGGCGGGGCCATCCGCGCGGGCGTCGCCGAGGCCCGAGGCGAGTGGATCGCCACCCTCGACGCCGACCTCACCTTCCCGCCCGCGGCGCTCAAGGACATGCTGGCGGCGGGCATCGCCGCCCGGGCCGATCTCGTCTCGGGCTCGCCCTACTTGCGGCGCGGGGACATGGCCGGGGTTTCCTGGGTCCGGACCGCGCCGAGCCTGATGATCAACGCCCTCTACCGAGGCCTGTTCGGCCTGCGCCTGACCGCCTACACCCCCGTCCTTCGCCTGTACCGCGCCTCCTTCATCAAAAAGCTGAAAATCACGTCGAGCGGCTTCGAGATCAACGCCGAGATCGCCGCCCGCGCGATGATCGACCGGCGCGTCGTCGTCGAGGTTCCGGCGCCGCTGCACGCCAGGACCGCCGGCGTCTCCAAGCTCCAGCGCGGACGCGAGCTCAAGCGTCACCTGCGCCTGATCGGGCGGCTCCTCTGCGGAAAATGATTTAATTCGCCGCGTTCGCGCCGCTCCCCCCATGCTCAGACCGACGAGAGCCTTCCTTCCGCTCCTTGCGCTCTGGGCGGCCGCCGCCCCGGCCGCCGCCCAGATCGACCCCGAACGGCGGCGCCTCCTGCAGACGGGCGTGAGCCTCCCGCTTGAAGGCAGGGGCCCTCTGTCGGGGTACCTCTACTATTATCACAATCATCCCTACGCGGACAAAATCCGCACCTTGCGGCTGGCCGTGGCCCCCGTCTATCTCGACGCGGAGTACGGGATCAAGGGCGGGCTGGGAGGGCCCACCGACCTCGGCATCGGGCTGGCCGGCGGGGGCTTCGCCGACAGCTACACCGAGATTCGAGGCGGGCGCTTCCTGCGCGGCGAATCCTTCACCGGCGACGGCATGAGAGGCTCCCTTTCCGCGTACCGCGGCTTGGGGGACATCGGCCCCGCGCCGCTGGCCGCCGTGCTGCGCGGAGAGGGCCGCTACGCGCAGTTCCGGCGCGACGCGGGCACCGAGCCGAGCTTCGCGCTTCCGCGCGCGCAGACGGACTTCGGCGTCCGCGCCGGCCTGCGCTGGGGCGGCATGGAGCCGCTGATGATGCCGGCCTTGGCCGCGGAGCTCTCCGTCTGGTATGAGGGCCGCGTGCGGACCGCGCCCGGAGCTTACGGCTTCGGCTCGGACCGGCGCGTCGAGCCGCACTCCCACCTGTTCTGGTCGCGCGCGCTGATCGTCTACAACCTGCCCAAGGCCGAACATCGCTTCCTGGCCCAGATCGCCGGCGGCACCAGCCGCCGTCCCGACCGCTTCAGCGCCTTTCGCCTCGGCGGCGTGCTGCCGCTGGCCTCGGAGTTTCCTCTATCGATTCCCGGCTATTACCATCAGGAGGTCAGCGCCCGGGATTTCGGGCTGGCCGGCGGCACCTATGTCGTCCCGCTGTCCCGGGACAAGAAGACCTGGCTGGCCGCCTTCACGGCCGCCACCGCCATCGTCGACTACGCCCCCGGGCTCGAGCAGCGCAATAAATCCCACACCGGAGCGGGCGCGGGCGTTCATTACACGACGAACGCCTGGCACGCCCTCCTGGAGTACGGCTACGGCGTCAACGCCAACCGGGGTCACGGCAACGGCGCCCACAGCATCGGCGTGCGCGTGCAGTTCGACTTCCTCAAGGCGCAGTCGCCGCTGATCCTGCCGAGCGGCGTGGAGCGGACCCTCGAGCGCGCCCTCGACCGCCTGCCCGTCCCCAAGTTTCTCGCGCCTTGACCGCGCTGGCCTTGAGTCCCTCAACTTAGTAGCCTAGCCCCCCATGCCCGAACTCGGAGCCCCTCAGCGCCCGCTGGCCGTCGCGATCGTCGGAGCCGGTCCTTCCGGCTTCTACGCCGCCGAGGCCCTCCTCAAGGCTCCCGGACTGGCCGTGCGCGTCGACCTCTTCGACCGCCTGCCGACCCCATACGGCCTCGTCCGCGGCGGAGTGGCCCCGGACCACCAGAAGATCAAGTCCGTCGCGACCGTCTACGAGCGCACGGCCCAGGACCCGCGCCTGCGCTTCTTCGGCGCGATCAAGCTCGGCCGCGACATCACCGCCGGGGAATTGGCCGCGCGCCACGACGCCGTGATCTACGCCGTCGGCTGCGAGAGCGACCGCCACATGGGCATTCCCGGCGAGGACCTCGCCGGCTCCCACTCGGCCACGGAGTTCGTCGGCTGGTACAACGGCCACCCCGACCATCGCGACCGCCGATTCGACCTGAGCGTGGACGCCGTCGCGGTCGTGGGCGTGGGCAACGTCGCGATGGACGTGACCCGCCTGCTCGCGCGCGACGCTTCGGACCTCGCCGCGACCGACATCGCGGGCTACGCGCTGGACGCCCTGCGCAAAAGCGCCGTTAAAACCGTCTGGCTGCTCGGCCGCCGCGGACCGGCCGAGGCCGCTTACTCGCCGGTCGAGATCGAGGAGATCGGAGAGCTTACGTCGGCCGATCTCGTCGTCGATCCCTCGGAGGCGGCCGTCGACGAGCTCTCCCGCGCCGAGCTGTCCGATCCTTCCGCGAAGAAGAAGTCGGAGTACGTCCAGGAGCGCGCCAAGGCGGGCGAAGGGACCAAGGAGCGCAAGGTGCGCCTGCGCTTTCTCGTGTCCCCGGTCGAACTGACCGGCGAGGGAGGCCGGGTCGCCGGGATGCGGCTCGAGCGCAACAAGCTCGTCAGCGACGGCAAGGGCGGGGTCAAGGCGGCCGGCACCGGCGTCTTCGAGACGATCAAGGTCGGGCTCGTGCTCCGCTCGGTCGGCTACCGCGGCATCCCGATCCCCGGCGTGCCTTTTGACGAAAAATCCGGCCACATCCCCCACCTCGAGGGCCGCGTCGTGTCGGCGCCCGGCCAGCCTCCCTTGCCCGGCCAGTACGTGGTCGGCTGGGCCAAGCGCGGCCCGTCGGGCCTCATCGGCACCAACCGGGCCGACTCAGTCCTGACCGTGCAGGCCTTGCTCGCCGACCTGAAGTCCGGAGCCCTGCCCGCCGCGGCCGACTCCTCGCTCGATGCGACCTTGAGGCTGCTCGCGGACAAGAAGGTCCGCGCGCTCAGCTTCTCGGATTGGCAGAAGCTCGATGCCCTGGAAAAGGCCGCCGGCGCTAAAACCGGAAAGATCCGAGAGAAGTTCACCAGCGTGGCGGACATGCTCGCCGCGCTTTCCCCGACGTAGGCCCTCCGGCCTGAGCGGTAGGCCTTAGGGCTCTTACCCCGCCTCCCGGTCCCTCCTATAATGGAAAGGATGGTCAGGGTGCTGATCGCCTTACTCTTGATCCCCGCGCCGTCGTTCGCGCAGGTGCGCGGCGGCGCCGCGCCGGCGATCCCCCGTATTTCCGTAGGAAACTCTGGAATATCCGCGCTATCGGCTCCGTCCATAAGCAACTCTCCGTTGCCGTTGGGCGTTTCCCTGCCGTCGTCCGCGTTAGACGTAGTCATCCCCGCCCCCTCCGTCGTTCCCGGCGTCTCGGCCGCCGTTCCGACCGCTGTCCAAGCCGTTCAGGCCCTTCCCGCCGCCCCGGCTTCTCTTAAGACCGCCGCCCCTGTCGCGCCGGAGAAGCCCGCCGTCCCGGTCTCCGCCGAGGACCGCAAGACCGCGGCGGGCGCGATGTTCGACGGCGCCCTCAAGGTCCTCATCGCGGGCTCCGAAGCCGTGCCCTACATCAAGACCGGCGGCCTCGCCGACGTCGTCGACGCCGTCTCGCGCGGCCTCGCCGCGCGCGGCCACGACGTGACCATGGTCCTGCCCAAGTACCGCGACCTCAAGACGGCCGGCGTCGAGCTCGAGGACATGGGCACCGTGTCCGTGCCGATCGGCGGCCGCGTCGAGACGGCCAACGTTCTGGTCGGCCTGCGCGAAGGCGTGCGCGTCGTGCTCCTCGAGCATCCCGAGTTCTACGAGCGCAAGGGCGGGCCGTACGCCGCCAAGCACGAGTCGCTCGGCCTGTCGGCCTACGAGGCGGCCGGCATCGACGACGCCGACGAGCGCTTCGGCTTCTACGCGCGCGCCTCGCTCGAGGTGATGAAAGCTCTCGCCATCAAGCCCGACGTCATCTCCGCACACGACTGGCACGCGGCCCTGATCCCGACCTTCCTGAAGACCGTCTACAGGAACGACGCGTTCTTCGCGGGGACGAAGACCACTTTGACGATCCACAACATCGCCTTCCAGGGCGCCTTCGCGCTCGCGACGGCCGGCAAGCTCGGCTTCGCCGACGCGGACCTCGAGCACCGGGGCGGCGCCAACTTCATGCGGTCCGGCATCGCCAACGCCGACGCGGTGACGACCGTCAGCCCCACCTACGCCAAGGAGATCGTCGAGAACATCCTTTTCGCCATGGGCCTCGAACGCCCCCTGCGCGCGCGCCCCGACGGCGTGCACGGCATCATCAACGGGATCGACCCCGTGCTGTACGATCCCGCGACCGACCCCGACGTCGTCCATCACTACGACATCGACGGCGTCGCCGAGGGGAAGGCCGCGAACAAGGCCGCGATCCAGGCTCAGCTCGGCCTTGACCCCAAGCCCGACGCCCCGCTCTTTCTCGTCGCCTCGCGTCTCGCCCACCAGAAGGGCGTCGACATGATCTTCGACTCCGCGCGCGACGTCGTGCGCCTCGGCGGCCAGCTTCTGATCATGGGCGCCGGCGACGCCCAGACCGAGGCCCTGCGCGCCGCGCTCGTGCTCGCCTTCCCCGGCTCGATCGCCTCATATCCGTTCGACGAGAAGTTCGTGCGCATGGGCTTCGCCGCGGCGGATTTCCTGCTCATGCCCTCGCGCTTCGAGCCGTGCGGCCTGTCGCAACTCATCGCCCAGCGCTACGGGACCTTGCCCATCGTCACGAAGGTGGGCGGCCTGGCCGACACCGTCCGGGACCTGCGCGACGACCCCATCCACGGCGACGGCCTGATCATCCGCGCGGTCGCCTCGATCTCCCTGTCGCGCGCGGTCGCCGACGCCGTCTCCGGCTACCGTCATCCGGGCGCCCTTCCGCTGGCGCGCCGCGCCGCGATGAGCAAGGACTCGTCCTGGGAGATCTCTCTCGATGTGTATGAGGCGCTGTTCCGCCGGCTGCTGAGGTCCGAAGGACCCGGAAAGCCCTAGGCCTTCTCCCGCCGCCTTCCGGTCCCCGAGCCCCCTCCCGCCGCCTCCATAAGCCGCTATTCTCCATTGATGAAGCGGCTGCTGTCGTCGATCTTGGCGCTGACGCTCGGGCTGGGCGCCGTGCCCGCTCAAGCCCAGACCGCGCTCGGGCGGACCTCGCTCCCGGCGGGGATGGCCGCGCCGACGCCGGTCCCCTCGGCGTTCGCCCCCGCGGCGGGCGGCTTCACGCCTTCGCTCACCGCGCCCTCTTTGAGCCTCGCCGCGCCGGCGCCTTTCGCGCCGCTCGCCCCGCCGCCCGCCCTGCCCGTCCCGGCCGCGCTCCGCGCGGCGGCGGCG
>JAKFCD010000016.1:0-7388 GCA_036676805.1 Elusimicrobiota bacterium | reverse complement strand
GCTCTCGGCGGGAGCCTGGCCGCGCCTTCCCTCGGCGGCGCGCTCGCGCCGTCCCTCGCCCCGGCTCCCGCGATCTCCGCGCCCGCCCCGGTCGCGGCGATGCCTCGGGCCCTCGCGCCCGCCGCCGCGAGGCCTATGGCCTTGGCGCCCGTATCCCGCGCCGCGGCGCAGCCGTTCGCCGCGGCCGCGGCCGCGCCGAAGGCCTTCACCGTCCGCACGACCGGCGAGGAAGCCGCGGTTCTGTTCGATCAGGGGCTGTTCCGGCCGCGCGCGCTCGACGAGGTCGTCGGACCCGCCGCGTCGCAAGCCGAGCCTCCCCGCGGCGGCGGCCTCGAGCCCGCCAAGTCCCCGGCCGCCGCCGACGACGACGCCCCGCCCGCGCCCGCCGCCCCGAGCAAGCTGCCGCGCTCCCTGTGGGGCCTGTTCTGGGGCCACCACATCACGACCGTCTTCGGCGTGAACTTCCACGTCCTGAGCCTGCCCTTCCTCGTCAAGGACGCGCTCGGCATGGGCCTGGCCGCGATGGGCCTGGCGCGCAACATCCACATGGGCTCGATGGCGCTCGTCAATTTACTGCCGATCGGCTACCTGATCGACCGGACCGACTACCGCGTCGTGTTCATCGCGACCTCCTTGGCGCGCGCCCTGCTGATGGCGGCGATCCCGCTTTTGTTCATGTCCGGCGGCCTGCATTTCACCGTGCTGGCCGCGATCATCGCGGTCAACCCGATCTTCCAGAGCGTGATGATCGTCGCCGACGGCGCCGCGCGCAAGTCCTTCCTCGGCAAGGACGCCAAGCTCAACAAGGACGCGGCCGCCACGCTCGGCAAGTGGGACTCTCTGGCCGGCATGCTGATGCCGCTCGTCGCGGGCTGGGGCGTGGGGATGCTGGTCACGGGATTCGGCCTGGGCGGCTACGCGCTGGCCTACGGCGTCTACGGCGCCCTGCTGATCGCGTCGATCCCCTTCTACTGGCTCATGGTGCGCGACGCGCGCTTCCCCGGCAACGACAAGATGGGGCCGTTCGCTTTCGCCGCGCAGGTCGCCGCCTTCATCGGCGCGCTGTTCGCGAGCATGATCCACCCCGTCACCTTGCTCCTGACCTGGTCCTTCCGCTCGTTCTTCGCGCACGTTCGCCCGGAGTTCCCGGCGACGCCCGGCGCGCGGGCCCTGTGGGCCGGACGCGAGCTGCTCGTCGCGCTCGCCGGCGCGGCGCTCCTGCCGCTCGCGCTGCTCAAGGCGCTCTTCAAGCTCCCGGGGGCGATCATGGCCGCGCGCGCCAAGGGCGGCGCTCGCCGCTCCTTGCCCGAGGTGCTCGACGGTTATAAGCAGATGCAGGGCATCGCGTTCATCCTGCGCAACCGCATCCTGCGCATCCTGACGATGGTGATGGCCCTCGAGGTCCTGCTCATCGACGCCCTGCCCTTCGTGCTCATCCCGAGCCTGATCACCGACGCCCTCGGCGCGGCGCCGGCGGTCCTGTCGGTCCCGCTGTGGGCGGCGGCGGTCCCGGCCGGCCTCGCGCTGCTCGCCGCGGGCGCGCGCGCGGCCGCGAAGCTCAAGTCCTGGTGGCCCGCCGCGGTCCTCGCGGCCGCCGCCGCCGGGATCGCCGCCGTGTCCTTCTTCCCGTCCATCCTCCTCGTGCAGGTCGCGACCGCCGGCGGCATCATGGGCCTTCTGTTCTCCGTCGAGTACGTCGGCCGCTTCATCCCCTCGGCCCGCCTCGAGGGGGAGAAGGGCGACAAGATCATCGAGAAGCACGGCCACGGCCGCTTCTACCGCCGCGCGGCGTTCGCCTCCCTGCTGTTCTGGGCCCTGCTCGCGCCCGTCTACCTGACGGCGGGGATGTTCTGGGTCAACCTGGCGCTCATCGCCGCGGTGCTCTTCACCGTGCAGTTCTTCCACGCCCCCGTCGGCATCGTGATGGAGCCGGTCAAGCGCGCGCAGATGGACGACGACAAGCTCGCCCGCATCGAGAGCGCGGTGTTCATGATCGACGTCGCGCTGCAGTCCGTCGGCGCGCTGTTCCTGGGCCTGCTGCTCGACTTCGCGGGCCTGGCGCCCGCGCTGATCGCGACCGCGGCGTTCCTGACGATCACCGCGGCCCTGCAGTACAACGTGCCGCGCTGGATCTTCCCGGACGGCAACCACCCCGAGAAGAAGGCGTAAAAAAATCCGCCGAAAATTCCGCCGCGGCGGAGCTCCGTTTTAAATATCACAAAATTTGTCAGAAAAGCTGTTGACAAATGTTAGGTCGCATGTTAAAACAATGCCAGCGGAAGGCGGAGGGAACATGAACGCGAAATCGATGGTGGCGAAGGACCTGATGCCCTGGCTGTTCGTTGCGAGAAGTGCTGCGTGGCGGCCTTTCGCGAAGGTCCGGTGCGAGGGAGGGAAGTGCGTGTGGACGGAGCGGCCCCGGGGGCGAAACTCGAAGCGCGCCCAGGCCTGCGCCGCCTAAAGGCGCCGTTCCCGGGCGGGCTTCGCCTCAGGCGAATCCTCCGGGAGCAAGCAGTAAAAAAGCGAGCGGCCGGTCCCCGAGGGGACCGGCCGCTTCATTGCGTCAAGGCATCGGGCGCTGTACGTCCTGCGCGACGAGGACACGCTCGGGACCTGCGATAAACTACAATAGCGGAATGACGCGCGGCTCCCGGCGGTCGTGGCTTCGCGAGGCGGGGGGAGTCCTGGCCGCGGTCCTCGTCGGAGCCTGGCTTTTCAGCCCCGGCCCGCGGACGCAGGATCATTCCCACGAGCCCCTGCCGGCGGCGGAGCTCACGCTTGCGGACCTTTCCGATAAGACGGTCCGGCTCGCCGACTTCAAGGGGCGGGTGGTCCTCGTCGATTTCTGGGCCACCTGGTGCCACCCGTGCCTGCAGGAGCTCCCGGACCTGAAGGCCATATACCGCAAGCACGAGCGGGAAGGCTTTATTATCCTGGCGGTCTCCATCGATGAAAGCCCGCGCAAGGAGATCGCGGCGTTCGTGGCGGAGAACGAGGTTCCCTACCCCGTCCTGCTCGCCGGGAGCGGGCCGATCAAGGGTTGGCGCGTGCGAGGCCTGCCCACCGCCTACCTGATAGACCGGGAGGGCCGCGTCGTCCGAAGCTGGTTCGGCTACAAGGATCCGCGCAAGCTTGAGGAGAGCGTGCGGGCGCTGCTGAAAGGAGAACACGTTCATGACAGTTGAAGGACGACTCCGGCTGGCGGGGGCCGCGCTCCTGACGGCGGCGGGCCTCGCGTCCGCGGCGACCGCACGCAAGCCGAACCATCTCCGCAACGAGAAAAGCCCCTACCTCCTCCAGCACGCCTACAACCCCGTGGACTGGCGTCCCTGGGGCGAGGAGGCCTTCGCCAAGGCGAGAAAGGAGAGCAAGCCGATCTTCCTGTCCATCGGCTACTCGACCTGCCATTGGTGCCATGTCATGGAGAGGGAGTCCTTCTCCGACGCCAAGATCGCGAGCCTCCTGAACGAGCATTTCATCGCCGTCAAGGTGGACCGGGAGGAGCGGCCCGACATCGATAAAGTCTATATGACCGCCGCCACGGGCGCGGGCTGGGGGGGAGGCTGGCCGCTCAACCTGTGGCTGACCCCAGAGCTCAAGCCCTTCTTCGGCGGCACCTATTTTCCTCCGGACGCCCGTTGGGGCCGGCCCGGCTTCGCGCAGCTTCTGGAGCGGATCGCGGAGCTATGGAAGACCCGCCGGGAGGGCGTCGAGTCCGACGCGCAGCGGCTCGCGGGCGCATTGGAGAAATACACGAAGGTGGAGGGCCGCGGCGGCCCGCTCGAGCCGGCGGCGCTCGACAACGCCTTCAAGGCGTTTTCCGCGAGCTATGAGACCTCGCGCGGCGGCTTCGGCGGCGCCCCGAAGTTCCCCATGCCGGTCAACCACGACTTCCTTCTGCGCCACTACGCCCGGACGAAAGAGAAGAAGGCGCTCGAGATGAGCGCGCGCACCTTGCGCGAGATGGCCAAGGGCGGCATTCATGACCACGTCGGCGGGGGCTTCCATCGCTATTCCACGGACGCGCGCTGGCACATCCCTCATTTCGAGAAGATGCTCTACGACAACGCGCAGATCGCCGTGAACTACCTGGAGGCCTACCGCGTCACCAAAGAGGATGAGTTCGCGGTCGTCGCGCGCGGCATACTCGACTACGTCCGCCGGGACATGACGCATCCCGAGGGCGGGTTCTACTCGGCCGAGGACGCGGACAGCCTGCCGCCGGAGCTGCTGGGCAAGGTGGACGACGTCGGCCACGAGCACCGCAAAGAGGGCGCTTTCTACGTCTGGGATCATGCCGAGATCATCGAGACGGCGGGTCCGGGGGAGGGAGAGATCTTCAACTACCGCTACGGCGTCCGCTCCGGCGGCAACGCCGAATCCGACCCGCAGGGGGAGTTTGAAGGCAAGAACATCCTCTTCGCCGCCCATGCCATCGGAGAGACGGCCAAGAGGTTCCGCAAAACAGAGGACCGGACGCGGGCGATCCTGGCGACGGCGAGGCAGCGGCTCTTCCAGGCGCGGGCCAAGCGGCCGCGGCCCCATCTCGACGACAAGATCCTCGTCTCCTGGAACGGACTGATGATCTCGGCCTTCGCCCAAGGGGCGCAGACCTGGGATGACCCCGCCTATCTGGAGGCCGCGGAGAAGGCGGCGCGCTTCCTCCGCGAGCGCCTTTACGACGCGAAGCGCAACCGTCTTTACCGCCGCTGGCGCGACGGGGAGCGCAAGGTCCCCGGCATCGCCGACGACTACGCCTTCCTGGTCCAGGGGCTGCTCGACCTCTACGAGGCATCCCTGCGCGCGGAGTGGCTGGAGTGGGCGGTCAGGCTCACCGAGGCGCAGAACGAGCTTTTCTACGACCCGAAGGACGGCGGCTTCTATATGACCGCGCCGGGCCACGACAAGCGCCTGCTCGTCAGGATCAAGGAGGACTCCGACAACGTCGAGCCCGCCGCGAGCTCGGTGGCGGCGTTGAACCTGCTGCGGCTCTCTTGGTTCACGGGCCGAAGGGACTTCCGCGAGAAGGCCGAGAAGACCTTGGCCCTCTTCGGCGCGCAGATGCGCGATCAGCCGCGCTCCCTGCCGCGGATGCTGGTCGCGCTGGACTACGCCCTATCCAAGCCCCGGCAGATCGTCATCGCCGGGGAACGGGCGGCGCCCGAAACGCGCGCCATGCTCCGGGAGGTCCATTCCCGCTTCCTGCCGAACAAGATCGTCATGGTCCTGGGCCGGGGGCGCGACCGTGAGACGCTGCAAAGCTGGCTGCCTTTTTTGAAGGGCGTCGTCCCGCTCAAGGGCCGGACGGCGGCCTATGTCTGCGTCGACTACGCCTGCGAGCTGCCGACGAGCGACCTGGAGATCTTCAAGGCCATCCTGGACGGCGAGCGTCCCTGAGCCTTATTTCTCCCGCGGGTCGCGCAAACCCGCGTCGGGCGCGCGATAGGCGCCGGAACGCAGCTGACGGATCAGCTCGGCCAGGCTGAGCGCGGCGTTGCGGACCTGGACGGGGAGCTCCTCGTCGGCGTCGAGGTCCTCGTGGCTCACGGCGTACGGCCGGTAGTAGCCGATGAAGGTGTCCAGCACGGCCGAGGGGCCGGCCTGGATGAGTCCCATGTCGGTGAGCCAGTCCGAGAGCATGCGCCGCAGGTCCTCCGGACCCGCCGCGTCGGCGTGCGTCACCACGGAGAAGCCGCGCCCGGCGAGGTGCTTAGGGTAGTCCCAGCCCTTGAGCTCCAGCTTCTTGGCCTTGAGGGGGTCCTTGCCGCCCGTCGTGGTGGGGTCGGGGTTGCCGCCGTCGGCGCAGACGAGGCGGTCCATCATGAGCTTGAGGCTGGCGGGCGCCTGGTACCAGTGCACGGGGCAGACGATCATGACGCCGTGCGCGGCGACCCAGCGCGGGTAGAGCTCGTGCATCCAGTCGTTGGTCTGCCCCATGGCGTGGTTGGGGTAGCACGAGCAGGGCCAGTGGCACAGCGGCATGGCCGTGGACACGCAGGCCTTGCAGGGGTGGATGACCTTCCAGGGCTCGTCGGCCAGGGAGGAAAGGTCCAGGACGTCGGTCTCGAAGCCCTTCTGCGACCCGATGGCTTCGCGCGCGGCCTCGACGAGGCGGCGCGTCTTTGAGATCTCCCCGGGGCACGAGTGCTCGCTGCGCGTGGAGCCGATGACGAGGAGGACGCGCGAGGGGGAGGCCGGGTCCTCGTGGCGCTTCCGGGCCGCCTCGATGTCCGCCCGCGCCTTCAGCCAGTCCGCGCCCAGCTTCATGCGCGGGTCGGCGAAGCCCGCCCCGGCCGCGGCGACGCGGGGGGACTTGCGGTACTTGATGTAGCCGTCCCAGGCGACCTCGAAGACCTTCTCCAGCTCGGGGCCGACGCTCTCGAAGGCCGGGTCGTAGAAGCGCGCGAGGAACCTCTCCCGGAACTCGTCCTTGGTCAGCGGAACGTAGGGGGCCTGCTTGCGGATGGATGGCTCGGGCATCGTTCCCTCCTAAGGTCGCTTCAAGTTGGGCTTCAGGTCGCTGATCGTTCGCCAGCCATGGCGCCGCGCGTCGGCGTCGCGCACTCCGAGGGCGTAGGTGTTGCTGAAGCCGAAGGGCTTGAGCCAACGGGAGCCGAAGCGGAGGGGGTACTCGCGCGCGACCGTCTCATAGGCGGCGGCGCGATCGCCGCCGGCCGGCAGCTCGAGGATCGCGGCGAGCGCCGTGCCGGTGTACTCGGCGTAGGCGTCGATCTCTCCGGCCCTGAGCGCGTTGTGGACGATCATCGTGCCGCCGAGGTTGAAGCGCTTCTCGACGCGGACGCCGAGCCTCGTCTCGACGAGCTGGGCCATGAGCTCCCCGAGCAGGACGCCCTCGGTGAAGGCCTTGGTGCCGATGACGAGGGGGCGGCCGCCGCGCCGCGCGGATTTCGCTCCGAGGAGACGTTTGCTCTTGAGGAATTCCCGGGCGACCGCGCGCGGCGAGCGCTTGCGCTCGTCGACCTCGTAGTTGAGGCGCCGCATCGACTCCTCGTCGAGGCGGCCGGCGAGCAGCTCCAGGGTCTCCTGCAAGCCGGGCGTCCTTTCAAGCGCTTCCTCGCGCACCACCGGCGCCGCCTCGTAGGGCGGGAAGACGCCGCGATCGTCTTCGAGCAGGCGCACGCCGTACGCTTGGAGGCGGCCGTCCGTGCTGTAGGCGCTGATGAGATCGACGGAGCCCCGCGCGAGCGCCTGATACATGAGGGAGGCCTCCATGTCGCGCACCTCCGAGAAGCGCATGCCGTACGCGCTCTCGATTCCCGGCAGTCCGTCCGGCCGCGCGATGAACTCCCCGGTGAAGGCGGCGCGCAGGGGAACTTCGGCCAAGACCGGCTTATCCGCCGCCGCGGGCGCCAGCGCCAGCGCGGCGG
>JAKFCD010000015.1:0-17961 GCA_036676805.1 Elusimicrobiota bacterium | reverse complement strand
CGGCTCCGCCGCGCGCGCGCCCACCGAGGCCGCGGCCCGGCCCGGCGTCGGCTCGCGCCTGTCCCGGGGGGCGCTGGCCGCCTCGGAGACCTCGCGCAACGTGCGCTGACCTAAGGCTGCTTCGCGGGAGGGACGAACGGCGAGGCGAAATCCTTGCCGGTGATCGCGACGCTCTTGACCGTCGCGGAGGGGAAGCGCAGTCGCCGCTCGGAGTCTTTCGGGATCATCTCGATGTACGCCTCCCCGGAAGGGAACGGCTCGTGCTCCCGGTTGAACAGGTAGCCCTCGAGCGTCGTCCCGTCGGCGAAGGTCACCGTCACGTGCCCGCGGTAGTCGTAGGCCGCGTCGATCTGGGCGGCGATGTCTTTCGAAAGGGTCATGGCGTCGTTCTCTCCTAGATGAGGGCCGTGAGGCTCTCCACGGCTTTATCCCAGTCTCCGTCCGCGGCGCCGCCTTGGGCGAAGTCCGCGCGGCCGCCCGCCGAGCCGCCGTGCGCGGCGGCGAAGGCCTTGGCGATCCTGGACGCGTCCACGCCCTTGCCCGCCATGTCCGGCGTCGCCGCGAGCACGAACGAGAGTTTGCCCTCGCCGGGCGCGGCGAGGAAGACGAGGCCGGAGCCGACCTCGGCCTTGATCTTGTCGGAGAGCCCTCTCAAGGATTTGGGGTCCGCGCCCGCGAGACGCTGCACGCACAGCTTCACGCCCTTGACCTCGACGATCGTCTTGCCCGCCTCGGCCTGCGCCGCGAGCTTGTTGGCCTTGAGCTGGGCGAGCTGCCCCTCGAGCTGCTTGAGGCTCTCGATCTTGGCGGGCGCCTTGCCGCCGAGCGCCTCGATGGCGGCGAGCAGCTCGTCCTGGCGGGCCAGCTGCTCGGCCTGCGCCTTCGCCTTGGCCGCGTGCTGGGCCGCGGCGTATTCCTCGACGGCCTTGCCCGCGAGCGCCTCGATGCGGCGCACGCCGGAGGACGCCGAGGACTCCTTGACGATCTTGAAGGCGACGATCTCGGAGGTGTTGTCCACGTGCACGCCGCCGCACAGCTCGAGGCTGAAGCGGTTCTTCGGCTCCGCCCAGGCCTTGGGCCCGATGAGCAGGAAGCGGGGCTCGGCGCCGTAGTCTTCTCCCAGGAGAGTGGTGGCGCCGAACTCGGCGACCTTGGCGACGGGATGGCACTGCGCCACGACGGGGTGCGCCGCCTTGATCTCGTCGTTGACTATCTTCTCGATCTTGGCGAGCTCGTCGGGCGTGATCGCCTTCGGGTGGGTGAAGTCGAAGCGCAGCTTGTCCGGGCCGACGTAGGAGCCGGCCTGGCGGATGCTCCCGCCCAGCACGCGCTTGAGCGCCTCGTTCATCAGGTGCGTCGCGGTGTGGTGGGGCTTGATGCGCGCCCGGCGCTCGGCGTCCACCTTGGCGCGGACCTCGGTGCCGACGAGGATGCGCGCGCCCATCTCGACGAGATGGACGAACACGCCGCCGTGCTTCTGCGTGTCGGCCACGCGCGCGAGCACGCGCGAGCCGTCGAGCGCGATCAGGTCGCCGGTGTCGCCGACCTGGCCGCCGCCCTCGGCGTAGAACGGAGTGCGGTCGAGGACGACGAGGCCGGGGGAGGAGGCGAGCACCGTCGCCGTGCATTCCTGCGCCGTGTAGCCCACGAACTCGGTGTGCGGCGCGTTGGCGGCGATGGCGGCGAGGTCGTTCTCGCCGGAGCCCTTCCAGGACGCGCGCGCGATCTCGGAGGCCTTCTCGGAGGCGGCCTTGAAGCCGGGCTCATCGACGGCGACGCCTTGGGAGGCGCAGATCTCCTTGGTCAGCTCGAGGGGGAAGCCGAACGTCTCGTACAGGCGGAACGCCGACTCCCCGGACAGATTCTTGCCCGACTTCGCGAGGGCTTTCTCGAGCTCGGCTTCGCCGGCGTGGAGCGTCTCGAGGAACTTGGCCTCCTCGGTCTTCATGACGGCCTGCACCTGCTCGGAGGCGGCGCGCAGCTCGGGGTAGCCGGGCGCGAAGATCTCGATGGCCTCGGGCACGAGGAGGTGGAGGAACGGGCGGTCGAAGCCCATGAGCTGGCCGTAGCGCGCCGCGCGGCGCACGAGGCGGCGCAGCACGTAGCCGCGCTCGACGTTCGAGGGGATGATGCCCTCGCTCATCAGCATGGTCGCCGCGCGCGCGTGGTCGGCGATCACCCGGAAGCCGAGCGCGTGCTTCGGGTCCTTGGGATCGGCGCCGATGATTCCGGCGGCTTTATCGACGATCGGCGCGAACAGGTCGGTGTGGAAGGGGGATCTTGTGCCCTGCGCGCAGAACGCGAGGCGCTCGAGGCCCATGCCGGTGTCGATGCACGGCCTCGCCAGCGGCTTCAGGCTCCCGTCGGGCTGGCGGTCGAAGCCCGTGAACACGAGGTTCCAGATCTCGATGTAGCGGTCCCCGTCGCCGCCGACGAAGTCGTCCTTCCCCGACGCGAACTCGGGGCCGAGGTCGTAGTAGATCTCCGAGCACGGGCCGCACGGACCCGTCGGGCCCATGTTCCAGAAGTTGGTGTCCTCGCCCAGGCGCACGGCGGCGTTCGGGGCGCCGACCTTCCTCCACAGCTCGACGGCCTCGTCGTCCTCCTTGAAAACGGTCGGATAGAGGCGCTTGGGATCCAGGCCGACGTCCTTGGTGAGGTACTCCCAGGCCCAGAACACGGCTTCCTGCTTGAAGTAGTCGCCGAACGAGAAGTTGCCGAGCATCTCGAAGAACGTCATGTGGCGCAAAGTCGTTCCGACTCGTTCGATGTCGGTCGTTCTAAAACATTTCTGCGACGAGGTCGCGCGGCTGAGGTCGGTCTTGAGCTGGAGGAAGTACGGCTTGAAAGGCACCATGCCGGCCGAATTGAACATGAGCGTCGCGTCCCCTTGGGGGACGATCGGCGCGGAGGCCTTGAGCGTGTGTCCGCGCTTGACGAAGAAATCGAGATAGCCGGAGCGGAGTTGGGAGCTGGTCTTCATGGGGGATTGATTATAGCTTTTCACACCCCGGGGTTCGAACGAGCCCTCGCCGGTACTGTTTCCGGAAACAGTCGACTGACGGTACCGTCAGTTGTATACTGGCTCATGGAATTGCCCGGTTTCGAGCGTTTCGATCTCGCCGCCGGAGTCGTTTCCAAGCCCGTCTATCGCGCCGGCTCCGGCCCCGCCGTCGTCCTCATCCACGAATTGCCCGGCATGGTCCCCGAGTGCGTCGAGCTCGGCCGCAAGATCGCCGCCGAGGGCTACACGGTGTACATGCCCCTGCTGTTTGGCGAGCCGATGAAGAACTACGGGGTCGAGCCCGTCCTGTGGGCCTGCGTGTGGAAGGAGTTCAGCGTGCTCAGCGCCCGCGGCAAGAGCCCCGCCGCCGACTGGCTGCGCGCGCTGTCGCGCAAGGCCTTCGCCGAGCGCGGCGGCAAGGGCGTGGCCGCCGTCGGCATGTGCTTCACGGGACGCTTCGCGCTGTCGCTGATGATGGACAAGGAACTGATCGCTCCGGTGCTGTGTCAGCCATCTTCCTCCTATAGCGAGTCGGCGATGGGCATCCCCGAGGCGGAATGGGACAACGCGGTGAAGCGCTCGAAGGAGGAGAACATCCCAGTCCTCGGCATGCGCTTCGAGGGGGATTCCCTATGCCGCGCCGCCCGCTTCGACAAGCTCCGCGACGGCTTCGGCGAGCGCTTCCGCGAGGTCGTCGTTCCCGGCGCGAAGCACTCGGTGCTGACCCTTCACTTCAAGGATTTGGCGCCCGATGAGCGCGAGCGCGTCTGGGGGGAGCTGACCTCGTACCTGAACGAGCGGCTCGGGTCTTGAGCGCCTACGACGCGGTCGTGCTCGGCTCGGGCGGCGCGGGCCTGATGTGCGCGCTGACCGCGGCCAGGCGCGGGAGGAAGGTCGCCGTGCTCGACCACGCCGCCAAGCCCGGCGGCAAGCTCATCATCTCCGGCGGCGGGCGCTGCAACTTCACGAACCGGGACGTGTCCGCCGCGAACTTCGTCTCGGAGAACCCGCATTTCGCCAAGTCCGCCCTGTCGCGCTTCACGCCCGATGATTTCATCGAGATGGTCGAGGCTCACGGCATCCCCTATCACGAGCGCAAGCACGGCCAGCTGTTCTGCGACTCCTCGGCCCAGCGGATCATCGACATGCTCGTGCAGGACTGCGTCCTGGCGGGCGTCGAGCTCCTGCAAAAGCGGGACGTCGCGAAGGCCGAGCGGATCAACGACGCCTATCACGTCACGACGGACCAGGGCGTCTACCTGGCGAAATCGCTCGTGGTCGCCACCGGCGGCTTGTCTTTCCCGAAATTCGGCGCCACGTCCGTCGGCTACGACATCGCCAAGCAGTTCGGCCTGAAGATCGTCGCGCGCGCGCCCGCCCTCGACGGCTTCGTCTTCGGCGACGCCGATAGGGTCAAGCTCGAAGGGTTCTCAGGCATCGCCCTCGACGCCGTGATGACGACGAACGGGATTTCCTTCCGCGAGAACCTGCTGTTCACGCACGCGGGCCTCAGCGGCCCCGTCGCGCTGCAGGCCTCCCTTCATTGGCGCCCCGGCGGCGAGGTCCGCATCGACTTCGTCCCCGCGCTGTCGCGCGAGGAGCTGCTGGAGTGGTTCGCCTCGCGCAAGGGCAACAAACTCGAGATCAAGAACCAGATGGCCGCCCTCGTGCCCAAGCGCCTGGCCGAGCGCTTCTGCGACCTGCACCTGCCCGACGCGCTCGACATGGGCAACTACCCGAAAAGGGAGCTCGCCGCGTTCTGCGCGAAGCTCCAGGACTGGCGCTTCGTCCCGGCCGGCACCGTCGGCTACGGCAAGGCCGAGGTCACCCGCGGCGGCGTCGACACCTCCGAGCTCTCGTCGAAGACCATGGAGGCCCGCAAGGCCCCCGGCCTTTACTTTATCGGCGAGGTCGTCGACGTCACCGGCTGGCTCGGCGGCTTCAACTACCAATGGGCTTGGGCATCGGGGAAAGCCGCGGGCGACGCTCTATGAGTGTCAGGCTTTGACTTATGTGCAGTATTCGGGAGTTTTGCACATAAGTCAAAGCCTGACACCTAGGGCATGTGTTAAAATCCCGGCATGACCACCGACTGCCCCTGCCAGAGCAAGAAGCCCTTCTCCGCGTGCTGCGAGCCGTACATCACCGGGAAGGCGGCGGCCCCGACCGCCGAAGCCCTGATGCGCGCGCGTTATACGAGCTACGCGACCGGCAAGATCGACTTCATCGAGAAGACCCACGCGCCCGAGAGCCGCGCCGACTTCGACCGCAAGGCCTCCGAGAAGTGGGCCAAGGACTCGACTTGGAAGGGGCTCGCCGTCGTCGCCACCAAGGACGGCGGCCCCGAGGATCAGACCGGCGTCGTCAGCTTCATCGCCGGCTTCGCGCAGAACGGTCAGGACTACGAGCATCACGAGATCGCGACCTTTCGCAAGGAAGGGTCCACCTGGCTGTTCGTCGACGGAAAATCTCCCAAGCCGGAGACTCATGTCAACACCGGCCCCGACGTCGGCCGCAACGAGCCCTGCCACTGCGGCTCGGGCAAGAAGTTCAAGAAGTGCCACGGGAAATAACCGGTATTTGCGGTAGGCCCGGCACCTACAGCAGGTCGGAGGAGGGGATGCCGCCCTTGCGCAGCCAGACCTTCAGGCGGTCGATGTAGGTCGCGTCGGGGACGCGGCTGGATTTCTTCTGGCGATAGCCGTCGATGCGCCACTTGCCGTCCTTGCGGGTGACGTAGAAGGCGATGGTGTGGCTTTGGATGTCGGGGTCGCGGCTGGCGTAGCCCCGGAGGAAATCGGGTCCGCTGAAGTCGGCGTACAGGAAGACGCCGTCGCGCGAGATCTCCTCGACGGACTTGCCGCCCTTCGTCGCCATCGCGCCCGCCACGGCGCGCATCAGGTCGCCCTGGGCGTTGTCGGGATACTTGGCGACGGCCCGGTCGAGTTCGTCGCTGGTCAGGGCCATCTCGATCTGGTTCTCGAGGCTCGAGTCGGGAACCGCGTCGATCATCCGGAGGAGCCCGCGCTTGGCCAGCACGGACTCGATGTGCGCGACGGTGACCTTGTTCTCGGAGGCGAGGCGGATCAGCAGGGCCGAGTGGCGGCGCAGCTTGGGATGGAGGCTCGCGGCGATCGCGGCGTCGGCCGTGGCCTTGGCGGGGAGCAGTTCCCGGCGCACGGCGGCGGCGCGGGGGGAGTCCTTCGGGATGCCGTTCTCGTCGAGCCAGTCGCCGAGGAGGGCGTCCGTCTCGCGCTCCGTGGGCGCCCGCAGGCCGCCCATGATGCCGGCGATGAAGCGGCGGGCGGCCGCCGGATCGGGGTTGACGGGAGGCGCGCGAGCGGGCATGGGCGCGGACTCCGCGCTCCAGGCCTCCGGCGTCTGGCGGGCCTCGAAGTACCGGCGCACGGCGTCGAAGTTCTCGCGCTGCCCGGCGGGGAGCAAGGCGAACAGCGCGGCGTCGCCGCGGAGGTTGCTCAGGAACTTGAAGGTGCCGGCGAGTATGGCCTCATCGCTCGGCCCCGGGCCCTTGCCGATCGCCTGGAGTTGGGTGCGGATCTCGAGCGCCAGGCCCTCGACGCGCTTGCGCGCCTCGGCGAGGGAGCCTACATATGAGGAGGTCTGATCGGCGAAGGCCAGGCGCTTGCCCCAGGTCAGGGCCCAGTCGGCCTCCCCGGGGAAGGCCGCGGCCGCGGCCTGGGCGAAGGCGTCCTGCTTGTCCTTCATCTTCGCCGGGTCCATGTCGAAGTCGGTGGCCATGATCAAGGCCTTGACCTGCGCGGCGGTGAAGCCATAGGCGCCGCCGAAGTCCAGGAGCAGGGCCCGGGCCTCGTCGTTCCCGTCGAGATGCGCGAGCGTGGCGGAGACTCGCGCGGGGGTGTTGTCGGCGCGCTCCGGATCGACGTCGTGCAAAGCGGCGGCTAGGATCAGGAGGATCTTCCTCTCGGCGGGAAGGTCCTGGCCCGAGACGAGGCGGGCGGCCAGATTGGCCACCTCGCGGCTGTGTCCCAGGCCGTGATAGACCTTGTTCTGGTCCCCGGGGTGCCGGTCGGCGAGGAAGTCGTAGAGGCGGGTCCGCAGGCCCTCGGGGACGCCGAGCCTGGCCAGCTCGAAGAGGAAGAAGACCGGCGGGGCGCCGGGAGGCGCGGCGGGGGCCGCGGAAGGACCTTGATCGGGAGGGGTATTGGGCGGGGCGGCCGCGGATTGGGCCCGGCCCGGTTTCTCCGCCGCCGCGGCCGCGGGGCGGGCCGAAGGGAGCAGGGCCGAGGCGGCGAGCCCCTGCTGAGGGGAGACGGCCGGGGCGGCCAAGGCCGGCGAGAGGGCTCCCGAGAGGGAGAGCGGCGAAACCGGGCTTCCCGACAGCCCGATCGGGGCCACGCCGCCGGCATTGAGGGAAGATCCGACCGAGCCCGCCGTTCCGGCCGAGGCCTCCGCCCCCGCGTTCGTCTTGATCTGGGCGCCGGCCGGGGCGGCGAGGGCAACTAAGGTAAGAAAAAGCGGTAGGGTAAGAGGGGGCCGCATCCCGGGAGTGTAAGCCCGGCTTTTGGCCCTGTCAAGGGGGGGCGGCGGCAGTTTTAATAAGATTTCGTTGACAGGCACGGATCAGTCTGTTATAACATCTCCGACGGAAGAGCCCCGCATGCGCAAGAAAATCTACAACGTCCTCGCCCGCCGCCTCACGGTCCTCATCATCCCCCAGACCCAGATGAAGCCCTGGCGCTGGCAGTGCTCCACGGGCTTCTTCCTGTTCTGGCTGGGCCTGTGGTCGGCGATGACGATCGGGGCGGGCATCGTGGCGGGCCGGCACGTCGATTATTGGATCACCAAGGCCGACAACCAGGTCATGCTGACCAAGATGACCCGGCTGGCCCAGGAGATGGAGCGCGCGCGCCTCGTGCTCGACCAGGCCCGCGGCACCGACCGGCAGCTGCGAGGCCTTCTCACGATGGCGAGCAACCGCGACCCGATCGAGGCGGCCACCGGCGTCGGCGGCCCGACCTTGGCCGACCGGCTGAGCCTGGGCCGGCTCCTCAACGGGGGCGCTTCGGACATCCGCCAGGCCGACTGGCACCGCGAGATCGAGCGCATCCGCCAGGACGCGGAGACGCGCCTGGCGAGCTTCCAGGAGATCGGCTGGTACGTGGGCAACCAGAAGAGCCTGCGCAACGCGACGCCGAGTCTGTGGCCCGCGACGGGCTCGCTCACGTCGCTGTTCGGCTACCGCTTCTCCCCGATGCGCCGGGGGGAGGGCCGCAGCGACTCCGGCGACAACGGCGAGTTTCACGCCGGCATCGACATCGCCGACGCCGCCGATACCTTGGTTCACGCGACCGCCGACGGCACCGTCCGCTTCTCGGGCTGGTCCCACGGCTACGGCAACATGGTCGTCATCGATCACGGCTACGGCCTGAGCACCTTGTACGGCCACACCTCAAAGACCCTCGTGAAGGCCGGCGAGCGCGTCATGCGCGGCCAGATCATCGGCTACATGGGCACCACCGGCCGCTCGACGGGCGCGCATCTGCACTACGAGGTGTGGCGCCAGGGCCGCCCCGTCAACCCGATGACCTACCTGAAGGTCCGCTCCGGGCCCGACCTGCTCGGCTACGCGCCGCGCCGCGCGAAGGCCCGCTCCTGATGTTCGGCGAGAAGGCCGGCCGCGGCGACGCGCGCGAAGGCATGACCTTGATCAGCGAGGACGCGTTCTTTCACGGCACGCTCGTGGTCAAGGGCTCCCTGCGCGTCGAGGGCGCCTTCGAGGGCGACGTCTCCGACGCGGTGGACGTCGAGGTCGGGGCGAAGGGCCGGGTGACCGGCAACCTCGCCGCCGAGACGGTCGTGGTCGCCGGCGAGGTCGTCGGCGACATCGTCGCGGCGCGCTCGCTCGAGATCCTTCCCGGCGGGCGCGTGACCGGGGACATCCGCACGCTGAAGCTCAAGATCGACGACGGGGCGTACTACGAAGGGTCCTGCTCGATGGGCACCGAGGACGACAAGCCCCGCCGGCGCCGGTCCCGCTCGGAGCCCGACGCCGCCCAGCCGGCGGACACCCTCCCCTAGATGTTAAGATTTAGGCAGCCCCCTCCCTGAACCAAGGAGTCCCATGATCTCATTCCTGAGAAAGCACCGCAAAAGCATCTTCGTCGCGACCATCTCGGTATTCCTCTCCGGCACCTTCGTAGGCCTCGGGGGCTTCTACTTCACGAGCCGGGACACCGACGGCGCGGTGGCCCGGATCGGCGCGAGCAAGATCCCGGCCCAGCGCCTGCTCATCCGCGTCAACCAGTACGCCGAGGCGCTGCGCGAGAAGGGCACCGAGATCGACGACGCGATGATGTCGCGCCTCAAGCGCGAGATGCTCAACGACATGATGATCGAGGAGATGATGGCGCTCAAGGCCGACGAGCTCGGCCTGAAAGTCACTAATGACGAGCTTTCTCGTGATATCCGCGCGACGCCGGCCTTCCAGCGCGAGGGCCGGTTCGACCAGGAGCTTTACTTTAGGCAGGTGCGCGCGATCTTCCGCGAGAACCCCCAGGAGTACGAGCGCTCGCGCCGCAAGGCCATCAAGAGCGGCCGCCTCAAGCAGCTGATCTACCGCATGGCGAAGCTGCCCCCGACCGAGGTGGACGCGGCCTACGCGGCGGTCCTGAAGACGACGCCCAAGAAGGAGGCGGCCAAGATCACGAAGGCCGCCGTCGCCCAGAACCTGCAGCAGCAGCGGGCCGTCGAGCTGATCAACCACTGCCTCAAGCAGCTCTCCGCCCGGGTCGAGCATCAGATCTGGATGGAACGCGTCGACGGGGGGGCCTAGGCCGTGAGCGATATCCTCGTCGTCGGCTCCGTCGCGCTCGATTCCGTCAAGACCGTCGCGGGCAGGTCCGTCGAGGCCCTCGGCGGCTCGGCGACCTATTTCGCGCTGTCCGCGAGCTACTTCACCGCGGTCGGCCTGGTCGGCGTCGTCGGGTCGGACTTCCCGGACGAGCACCGCCGCACGCTCAAGCGCCGAGGCGTGGACCTCGAGGGCCTCAAGGCCGCCAAGGGCAAGACCTTCCGCTGGTCCGGCAAATACGGCAAGGACGCGGCCGTCGCCGAGACCTTGGCCACGCATCTCAACGTTTTCAAGGAGTTCAAGCCGGTCCTCTCCGAGGCCCAGCGCAAGGCCCCCGTGGTCTTCCTCGCCAACATCGACCCCGAGCTGCAGGCCGAGGTGCTGGCGCAGATGAAGACTCCCGCCCTCGTCGCCTGCGACACGATGAACTACTGGATCGAGTCCAAGCCCGCGGCGATCAAGAAGCTGCTGGCCAAGGTCGACATCTTCTTCTCGAACGATCAGGAGGCGATGCGGCTGACCGGCGCGCCGAACGCGCTCCAGGCCGCCGAGATCCTCGCCGATTGGGGACCTTCGGTCATTGTCATAAAAAAAG
Organism: Elusimicrobiota bacterium; assembly: GCA_036676805.1. Lineage (GTDB taxonomy): Bacteria > Elusimicrobiota > Elusimicrobia > UBA1565 > UBA9628 > GWA2-66-18. The sequence goes on along the minus strand of JAKFCD010000015.1, from coordinate 7,530 downwards.
GCGAGCACGGGGCCTTGATGAAGGTGGGCTCCAAGTTCTTCGTCTTCCCCGCGTTCCCGCTGGCCCGCATCAAGGACCCGACAGGCGCGGGCGACACGTTCGCGGGCGGGTTTCTCGGCTACCTGGCTTCCACGGCTTCCTACAAGGATGTCTCGCATCTCAAGCGCGCGATGGCGTACGGCACGACCATGGCCTCGTTCAACGTCCAGGACTTCTCGACGAAGAATATCGAAGGATTGGATCGCGAAGCGATCGATGAGCGCTTCCACGACCTCGCGGAGCGCATGACGGTCCCTCGCGCCGACGAGTTCCTCAAGGCCCGGCGCGTCGTCGCGGCGTGATCCGGCTCGAAGGCCTCGGCAAGACCTTCGGCGCGTACGCCGCCGTCAGCGATCTTAATCTTCAGGTCCGTCCCGGGGAAATCTTCGGCTTCCTGGGGCCCAACGGGGCCGGCAAGACCACGACGGTCAAGATGATGACGGGGCTGCTGCGTCCTTCGGCCGGCGCCGTCTTCATCAACGGCGTGGACATGGCCCTGGACCCGATCGCCGCCAAGCGCGCGATGGGCCTCGTGCCCGACGAGCCCTTCGTGTACCCGAAGCTCACCGGCGCGGAGTACCTGCGCTTCGTCGGAGAGCTGTACGGCGTGCCGCTGTCCGCCATGAGCCGCCGCGTGCCGGAGTTATTAGAGATGTTCGAGCTGACTCCCTGGGGCGGAGAACTTCTGGAGAGCTACTCCCACGGGATGCGGCAGAAGCTGGTGCTCGCGGGCATCCTGCTTCATGAGCCGAAAATACTCGTGCTCGACGAGCCGATGGTCGGGCTCGACCCGAAGAGCGGACGGCTGGTCAAGGACATCTTCCTCAGGCTAGCCGAGCGCGGCACCGCGATCTTCATGTGCACCCACGTTCTCGAGATCGCCGAGAAGCTGTGCCACCGCATCGGAATCATGATCGACGGCCGGATGATCGCCTGCGGCAATATGGAGGAACTGCAGACCCAGTCCAGGAAGGACGGGCGCGACCTCGAGAGCGTCTTCCTGAGCCTGACGGGCGGCGCCGAGTACTCGACGCTTCTCAAGTTTCTTTAGAATGCTCGGCACGCTCCTGCGCCGCCGGGCCCGCACCTTCACGAACACGATCGGCCACTGGACTGCCTACGAGTGGGCCCGCAACGCGGCGTTCGGCTCGGCGGGACTCGGCCTGTTGTTCGGCCTGCACTACGGCTTCTACCGCCTCCTCAAGTATCTCTCGACGATCGAGCTGATCGGCCTGCTCCTGACCTGGAAGCTCACGGCGATGCTGCTGCTGATGACGCTCTCGATGGTCGTCGTCTCGAGCCTGCTGACCGCGCTGACGACCTTGTTCTACTCCTACGACCTGAAGTTCCTCATGAAGGCCCCGGTGAGCCTGCGCGCGGTGTTCCTCGATAAGTCCCTCGAGAGCGCCTTCTTCGCCTCCTGGATGATCGGCCTGATCCTGGTTCCCTTCGTCGCCGCCATCATGCGGGTGCAGGGGCTCGGGCCGGCCTTCTTCGCCGCATTTCTCGCGGCCCTTCCGCCCTTTCTGCTCTTGGCGGCGTCCTTCGGCATCGGCTTCACCTTGCTCCTGCTGTATCTGTTCCCGTCGTCCCGCACGCGCGACGTGGTATGGGTATTCTCCAGCCTCTCCTTGACGGTCGTCTACGGCCTGGTCCGCTTCGCCCAGCCCGAGAAGCTCATCCGCCCGGACGCGCTCCAGGTCGTCGCCGAGTACCTGAACTTCCTCCAGGCCCCGACGGCCCCCTACTTGCCCTCGTGGTGGCTGGCCGAAGCCCTGCGCATGGCGGCCGAGGGAGAGTGGCGCGGCTACGCCGCCGGGACCCTGGGGCTTTGGGCGGCCGCGTTCCTGGTTTACGGATTATTGGTCGCCCTCGCGGGGAAGGTGTATTTCATCGGGTACAGCGGAGCCCAGGAAGGGGCCCTGCGCAAACGCATTCACGACTTCAAACTCCTGCCTGAGCAGCGGATATTGAGATCTCGCCCCGCGGCCGTCCTTCTCTGGAAGGAAAGGACGACGTTTTTTCGCGACGTCAAGCATTGGTCCCAGATCCTTCTGATCATCGGGCTGGTGTTCGTCTACCTGTTCAGCATCCAGCGGCTGCCGCTTGATTCGGCCGAGCTGAAGAGCTTGGTGTCGTTCCTCAACGTCGGCACGGCCGGATTCGTCCTCGCGGCGCTTGGTCTTCGCTTCACCTTCCCGGCGATCAGCCTCGAGGGGAAATCCTGGTGGGCGCTGCGCAGCGCGCCCATCGACGTCGGGCTGGTCATGCGCGAGAAGCTCCTCTTCTCGGCGATCCCGATCCTCGCGATCGCGGCGACCTTGGCCTTGATGACGAACTGGATCCTGCAGGCAGACCGTTTTACGGCCTGCTTGTCCCTATTCGCGCTGCTCACGGTCGGCCTGGCGATCAGCGTGATGGGCGTGGGCTTCGGCGCGCTGTTCCCGAACTTCACCGTCGAGAACATCCACCAGATCGAGTCGTCCGTCGGCGGCTTCGTCTACATGGCCGCCTGCCTGTTCTACGTCGGCTTCACCATCGCCGTGCTCGCCGCCCCGATGCAGATGCACTTCGCCGAGCGCTTCGGCACTGGCGCCTGGAGCCCGCGCGTCGCGCTGTACTCGGGCGCGGGGTGGCTGGCCCTCAACGCCGTCGCCATGATCGTCCCGTGGACGCTGGGCCGGCGTGCGCTGGAGAACCATGAGTAAATATCTCTTCGCCGTCATGCTGTTCGCCGTCCCCGCGGGGGCCGCGCCGCGGGTCGCGATCGTGATCGACGACTTCGGGCTCAACTACAGGTCGACCCCGGCCGACGAGGAATGGATGGCTCTCCCCTGGCCCCTGACGTTCGCCGTGATGCCCGAGTCCCCGCGCACGAAGAAGGTCTCGCCGCTCGTCTCGGCCGCGTCGAAGGAGCTCATGATCCACTATCCGTTCGACCCGTTCCAGTCGCTGGCCCTGACCCAGGACGCCGTCGATCCCGGGGACGCGCTCAAGGCGGCCGCTCTGCTCGACAAGGCTCTGAAGCAGATCCCGAACGCGAAGGGCCTCAACAATCACCGGTCATATAAAGCAACCCAGAACCGCCCTTTGATGCGCGCCTTCATGGCCCTGCTCAAGCCGACCGGGCTTTATTTCCTCGATTCGGCGGTCTCGAAGGCGAGCGTCGCCCGCGCCGAGGCGGCGGCGGCCGGCATCCCCTCGTCATCGAACAACGTCTTCCTCGACACCGCGGAGCTGCACACCCGGGCTTTCTGCGCGAAGATGCTCCGGCAGGCCGCGGCGCTCGCCCGCAAACGGGGCTCCGCCATCGCCATCGGCCATCACTACTACCGGACGACCCTCGACTGCCTCAAGGAAGAGATGCCGAAGCACGAGAAAGACGGCGTGGAGTTCGTGTTCGCCTCGGCTCTCTCGCGCTAGCGCTACTGGTAGATGATCACGAACGGCTTCGGCTCGAGCCGGAGGATCTCCTCCGGGGTCATCAGCGGCTTGTCGTTCTTGTAGAACAGCTTGAAGCCCGCGTGCTGGACGGGCTCGTTGGTCACGGTGAGACGGTAGACCTTGCGCTTGAGCGCGGGCGCGCCGAAGCCGTCCATGACCACGACGATGTTCACCCGCGGGTCGAGGCGGATGCGCTCGCGGCGCTTGAGCATCGGCATGGTGAAGCGGTGCACGAGCAGCAGCTTCGGAGGCAGGGAGCCCCGGGCGGCGATCGTGGAGAGCAGGATGGAGGCGACGTTGACGTCCTCGCCGTCGCTCGAGCCGATCCTCCGGCCGGGGTTGACGCCGCGCGGCATGTCGAACTCAGGATCGAGGGCGAGGTGCACGTGGGGGCGCGAGAGGAACGGCTCCAGGCGCTCCACCTCGGCTCGGACCGTGGAGTGGCCGACCTGAACGTCCAGGATCACGAGCCAGTCCCGCCGCGCCGCCCAGCCGACGACCTTCTCGATGAGCGCGTCCGGCATGCGGTTGCGATAGAGCCCCGAGGGGCCCGGGTCGGTGGAGGCGACCGTGGCGACCAGCTCGAGCGCGGGCAGGACCGGCGTCGCGGGGTCCGCGCGGCGCCATTCCTCGGCCTGCGCCTCGAGGCGCTCGAGCATCTCGTCGACCGGGATCTCGCCGAGTATGCCCATCCGCTTCGAGAGCGGGTTGCCGTAGTAGCTGACGATGCGGCAGCCGGGCAGGTCGACGCGCCGCGCGGAGCAGCCCGGCGCGGAGGCCTCGGGCTCGGCCCCCCGCGCCGGAGCGGAAAGCGCGGCCAGCAGCAGGACGACGGCGAGCGTCAAAGGGCTTCGCGCTTCGTCTTCGTCAGCTCGACTTCGAACTTCTGAAGCGGCGCGCCGGGGATGGCGGAGAAGGCTCGCGCGCGCAGCACGGCCTTGTCCTTGACGGCGAAGTAGACGCGGTGGACGGCGCCGTTGGCGAAGGTGAGCTCCGCTTGGCGGTCGGCGGGCGGGGCGGACGACCCGGGGGACGCCGCCTCCGGCGGGACGGCGGCGCCCAGGATCACGCCCCCCATCAGCGAGGCCTCAGGGGCCGCGGTCGAGGTCAGCTCGGCCTCGTAGACGCCTCGGGGCTTGCCCGGGACGAGCGAAAGCCGGTCGGTCAGGCGCTCGCGGAACTGCAGCTCCTTGAGGTCCAATGTCAGCGCGGCCTTGCCGGTCCAGCCCGACTTGACCGTCAGCAGGACTTCGTAGCGGCCGAGGGCGTGGATGAGCGAGCCCTCCCAGCGTCCCTCGAGCTCCTTGAGGTCGGTCTTGACGTCCTTGCCCTCGCGCACGACGGGAAGGCCGGGAAGCTGGGCCGCGGGCCTCGTCGACGTCGAGCACTCGGCCGGGGCGAACAGGTCGCCCGAGAGGGCGGGCGGCCGGCCGTTCGAGCACAGCCGGGGAGCGGCGAGCAGGGGGACGGCCGCGGTCATCAGCGCGGCGAGGACGGCGAGCTCGAGGCTTTTCATGGGGAAAATCGTAGCGGCGGTGGGACTCGAACCCACAAGGGCGTGAACCCGATCGATTTTGAGTCGATTGCGTCTGCCATTCCGCCACGCCGCCTACAAGCCCATCTTATCAAATCCGGGGTCGGACCTCCCGCTGTTGCAATGCCGGGGTCTGACCCCTTCTTAGAGGCCCTTGTAGGTGGTCAAGGTGCGGATGTATTGCTGGCGCTCGAAGGCGCTGGGGTCGGCGCAGTTGCGCTGGCTCATGCTGCCGCGCAGCTGGGAGACCGACTTGTATTCGCGCTCGGTCATCCAGCGCGCGAGCTCGGTCTCGATGACGCGGATGTGGCCGATGCCGAACTTGTACAGGGCCGAGCACAGCATCGTCGTGGCGGCGCCCGCCATCAGCAGCTTGAGGGAATCCATCGCGGTGTGGATGCCGCTGGTGGCCGCCAGGTCGGCCTTGATGCGGCCGGAGAGCACCGCCGTCCAGTGGAGGGGCAGGCGCAGGGCCTGGGGCGTGCTGAGCAGGAGGTTGGGGCGGACCTCGAGCTTCTCGAGGTCGAAGTCGGGCTGATAAAAGCGGTTGAAGAGGACGAGGCCTCCCGCGCCCGCGTCGTCGAGCCGCTTGGCCATGCTCGCCATGTTGCTGAAGAAGGGGGCGAGCTTGACGGCGACGGGTATGCTCACCACGGAGCGCACGGCGTTTAGGATCTCGACGTGGGTATTCTCGACTTCTACCCCGGACACCGAGGGGTCGGTGGGGATGTGGTAGATGTTGAGCTCGAGGGCGTCCGCTCCCGCGCTTTGAATGTCCTTGGCGTAGCTCGTCCAGCCGCCCAGGGACGTGCCGTTGAGGCTGGCGATGATCGGGATGCGGGCCGCGGCCTTCGCTTTGCGGATGTGGTTGAGATAGCTCTCGGGGCCCCAGTGAAAATTCTCGACCGCGGGAAAGAAGCTCTGCGCCTCGGCGAAGGCGTTGGTGTTCGCCGTCAGATGGTTGATCAGGTCGTCGCGATCGCGCGCCAGCTGCTCCTCGAAGAGCGAGCTCAGCACGACGGCCGACGCCCCGGCGTCCTCCATGCGTCGGATGCCGTCGAGCGTCTCGGACAGCGGGCTCGCCGAGCAGACGAGGGGGGTGCGAAGCTTCAGGCCGAGGTACGTGGTCGTCAGATCCATGCCCATGCTCTTCAGGCCCCCGTCCGCGGCTTGCGCTGCGAGAGGTATTCGTAGAGCTCCCATCGAGAGGCCGCGTCCTGCTGGGCCAGGTCGAAGAGGGCCTTGGCCTCCTCGGGCTTGCTCTTGGCGAGCATCTGGAAGCGGTTCTCCGTGGCGAGGTGCGCCGCGAGGCCGGCGGGCCTCGTCGGCTTGGAGTCGAGGATGAGCGGCGCTTCGCCCGCGCGGGCGCGATCGGGGGAGTAGCGGTAAAGGATCAGCTTGCCGGTGTCGGCCGCGGCCTTCTGGTTCTGGTTGGCGGTGCGCATGTCGATGCCGTGGGCGATGCAGTGGCTGTAGGCGATGATCAAGGCGGGGCCGTCGTAAGCCTCGGCCTCGAGGAAGGTCTTTAGGGTCTGCTCGTCGCGCGCGCCCATGGCCACCGAGGCCACGTAGATGTTTCCGTAGGACATGGCCATGAGCCCCAGGTCCTTCTTCGCGGCGGGGTTGCCGCCGCTGCTGAACTTGGCCACCGCGCCGCGCGGGGTGGACTTCGACTTCTGGCCGCCGGTGTTGGAGTACACCTCGGTGTCGAGGACGAGGACCTTCACGTTCTTGCCGCTGGCCAGCACGTGGTCGAGGCCGCCGTAGCCGATGTCGTAGGCCCAGCCGTCGCCGCCGACGATCCAGACGCTCTTGCGCGTGAGGTGATCCGCGAGGCCGAGCAGGCGGCGCGCCTTGTCGTCCTTGAGTCCGGCGAGCTTCTTCTTGAGCTCGACGACCCGCTCGCGCTGGTCATAGATGTCGGCCTCGTCCTTCTGGGGAGCGTCGAGGATCGAGCGGACGAGGCCGGCGCCCACGACGTTCTCGAGGCTCTTGAGGAGGTCGCGCGCCGCGCCCGTCTGATGGTCTGCCGAGAGTCGCATGCCCAGCCCGAACTCGGCGTTGTCCTCGAACAGGGAGTTGGCCCACGCGGGGCCGCGGCCCTCCTCGTTCTTCGCCCACGGGGTCGTCGGGAGGTTCCCGCCGTAGATCGAGGAGCAGCCGGTGGCGTTGGCGATGAGCAGGCGATCGCCGTAGAGCTGGCTGAGCAGCTTGAGATACGGCGTCTCGCCGCAGCCCGCGCAGGCGCCGGAGAACTCGAAGAGGGGACGCTGGAACTGCTCGTGGCGGACCGAGCCGCTCTTGAGGAGGCGGCGGTCCACCTCGGGAAGCTCGAGGAAGAACTTCCAGTTCCTCCGCTCGGGCTCGACGAGGGGCGCGGCGGGGCGCATGTTGATGGCCTTGAGCTTGGTCTCGGACTTGTTGCGCGCGGGGCAGACATCCACGCAGATGCCGCAGCCGGTGCAGTCTTCGACGGAGACCTGCAAGGTGTACTTCATGCCCTTCCACTCCCG
>JAKFCD010000014.1:0-24168 GCA_036676805.1 Elusimicrobiota bacterium | reverse complement strand
GGGGCCATGCTTAGTGGCACGCTAACTTATGAGTGTGCGGTTCCGTATAGCATGACTTACAAAATTGACCATACCCCGAATTGTAGAGGGAATATCAGGATCGCGCCACTGTTTTTTCAATATTAATATTGGGAAAGGCCGCGATGATTGTCTGTATAGTATCGGCGGAGGCTGCCCGGAGAGACCTTGGGGCTGTGATCTATCGCTATGCTGCCAGCAGCCGCGACAATGCATCCCACGCTTCATCCGTAGTGGGATGCCGTCCCGGGGTCTCCAACAATGCTTGCCCAGGCTGATCGTAGCCGAAGCGCCAGGGCTCGGTGTGGCTGAACAGCTGGACCGTGGGCACGCCGAGCGCGATCGCCAGGTGCATCGGTCCGGTATCGGCGGTGAGCACCGCGCGCGCGTTGACGATGGCGGCGGCGAAGCTCCGCAAGGGCAGTTCGGGCGCGACGCTCACCCCGTGCGGGATCGTGCGGCCCTGGAGGAGTTTGCGCTCCGCCGGCCCCCCCGTCAGCACGGCCTTGCGCCCGGAGCGGACGAGGCGCTCGCCCAGATCGAAGAACCACTCGGGCTCGAGGCGCTTCTCGGCGCGCGCCCCGAGGAACAGCGCGACGCTGTCCTTGTCGAGCCCCCAGGAGGTCCAGGTCTTTTTGCCCGACTCTTTCTCCCCCGGCCCGAAATGATATTCGGTGCGCAAGGACTCGTCCGGCGGCAGAGAGACGCCGGGCGCGGCATGGCGGACCAAGGACGCGAGGTTGGCGGTCTCATGAGCCTGCCCCCCCGGGACGGGCGCCAGATCGTCGAGGAACTTGGCGGCGTCTCCCCGGTCAAAGCCGATCCGCCGCTTGGCGCCCGACATCGCCGTCCACGCGGCGCTCGACAGGGAGAATGAGTGCTGGGGCGAGAAGTCGAAGGCCAGGTCGTAGCCGCGCAGGCGCAGCCCGGGCAGGGCCTTCGCGGTGAGGAGCTCATCCACGCAGGGATTGTGCTTCAGCGCGTCGCCGTAGCGGTCGGCGAGCAGGACCTCCACGCGCGCCCCCGGGAAGGCCTCCTTGATGAGGCGCAAGGCGGGCGTGAGCAGGAGCAGATTCCCCAGGCGCGCGTCGTGGCGCACCGCCAGCACGCGTCGCACCTTCGCCGGATCGGCGGGGCCCGTATGGGGCCGGGGCTTGGGCAGAAGCCGGAGCAAGGTGCCGCGCAGGGCGGCCTTGCCCCGGGACTCGAGGCGTTTGCCGAGGTCTTTAAGACTCACGGGACGATTCTAGTATAATCGGCGGATGAGCCTCGTGAGCCTGCGCACCGAGCGGTCCGTCTCCACCCTGCGCCTCGAGCGCCCCGAGGCGCTCAACGCCATGTCCGAGGCCATGGCGCGGGAGTTCGCGGCGGCGGTCAAGCGCGCGGGGCGCGAGAAGTCGAAGGTCCTCGTGCTCGAGGCCGCGGGCGCGGCCTTCTCGGCGGGCGGCGACCTCGCCTTCATCGAGCGGAACATGAAGCGGCCGAAGGCCGCGTTGGCCGGGATCATGCGGCGCTTCTACGGAGACTTCCTGTCCATCCGCGACCTGCCCCAAGTGACCATCGCCAAGGTGCACGGGACGGCGGTGGGCGCGGGGCTGTGCCTGGCGCTGGCCTGCGACCTGCGCGTCGTCGTTTCTGACGTGAAGCTCGGCTTCAACTTCGTCCGCCTGGGATTGAATCCGGGCATGGCCGCCTGGCCCTTGGCGCGCGCCGCCGTCGGCGACGCCCGCGCGCGCGACCTTCTGTTCACGGGCCGCCTGTTCACCGGGCGCGACCTCCATTCCTGGGGCGGCGCCTGCGCGACCGCGGCGCTCCCCGCCGAGCTGGACGCCGTGTGCGCGGAGCTCTCCGGCCGCGTCGCCTCGGGCTCGGCCGAGAGCCTGCGCATCCTCAAAGCCGAGACGCGTCTGGGACTCGACCTCTCCCCCTACCTCGCTCATGAGGCCAAGGGCCAGGCCGTCACGTTCAAGGGCGTGGATCTCGCCGAAGGCGTGGCCGCGATCCGTCAGCGCCGCGCGCCGAGATTCAGCTAAGCGCGACTGTTTCCGGAAACAGTCGCGCCTAACCTTCCCTTAACGCCGCGAGGAATATCTCGCCGTACTCGACCCACTTCTTGGGGCCGACGCCGGACACCAGGCGCATCTCACTTTCGTTGCGCGGCATCTGGGAGGCCATCGCCATCAAGGTCGCGTCGTTGAAGACCATGTAGGCGGGCACGTGGCGCGCGTCGGCGAGCTTCTTGCGCAGGGCCTTGAGCTTGGAGAACAGGGAGTTGCCGGCCGAGGTTGACGCGGTCTCCGACGGAGCGCGGGAGCCGAAGGACATCTTGCGCGGCGTCGCCACCTGCGGCGAGGCGCCGACGGGATCGAGGCCCGCGCAGGCGTCGCAGGACGCGCCGCACGCGGGCATGTCCTCTCCCAGGTGCCTGGCCATGGTCTGATGGCGGCAGAGCCGGCGCTCGATCGTGCGGAACATCTCCCGGGCGCGGCTGCGGTGCCACTCGGCCTGGGACGCCTCCAGCTCGGAGACGAGGCGCTCGTAGCTCATCACGTCGGCCCACGAGTAGAACATCACGCAGTCGCTCGGCGCGCCGTCGCGGCCGGCGCGGCCGACTTCCTGGATATAGGACTCGACCGAGCGGGGCATGTCGCGGTGGATGACGAAGCGCACGTCGGGCTTGTCGATGCCCATGCCGAAGGCCACCGTGGCCACGATGACGTCGGCGTCGTCGCGCTTGAAGGCGTTCTGCACGTGCTCGCGCTGGGCGCTGTCCATGCCGGCGTGGTACGCCAAGGCCTTCACGCCGCGCCCGGACAGGTACTCGGCCATGGACTCCACCGAGCGCCGGGACAGGCAATAAACGATGCCGCTCTGTCCTTGGCGGCTTTTGACGAGGCGCAAAATCGAGTTCTTGGTGTCGTTGACCGTGCCGGGCCGCGGCGCGGCCTTCTCCCCCGTCTTGAGGTACGCCGACAGATGCAGATTGGGACGAAAAAACGAGCCTCTGACACGGAGTGGCTCGGCCATGGCGAGCTGCTCGACGATGTCGTTGGTGACCGGCAAAGTCGCCGTGGCCGTCAGCGCCAATATGGGAACGCCGTACCTTTCCTTGAGTCCCTTCAGATTCCTGTACGCCGGCCTGAAATCATGCCCCCACTGGCTTATGCAGTGGGCTTCATCCACCGCGATCATCGCGAGCTTGGCCCCCGACAGCGCCGCCCCCGCTCCCGCCTCGAGGCCTTCCGGCGCGGCGTACACCAGCTCAAAGTCCCCGCGCTGCAGTCCTTCGATGCGCGCGCGCCGCTCGTCCGGCGTGAGGCTCGAATTGAGGAAGGTCGCGCGCAGACCGACGGAGACCGCGGCGTCCACCTGGTCCTTCATGAGCGAGATCAGCGGGCTGACGACCAGAGTCACCCCTTTCAAGAGCCGCGCCGGAATCTGGTAGGTGAGGGATTTGCCCGCGCCCGTGGGCATCACCCCGACGCAGTCGCGCCCCGCCAGGACGGCGTCGATGATCTCCCTTTGCCCGGGGCGAAAGGAGGGGTAGCCAAAGACGTCCTTGAGGACCTGCTCGGGAGTCATGCTGCCATCGTACTACTGTACGACAGCCATGTCACGCGCAAAAAGAGGTAAAATGCCGAGGACGTTTTTCCTATGGCTCGCTCCAAAATACTCCCTCTCAAGGTCGACGCCGCCCCCGCCGTGACCGCCCCCCAGGCCGTCGGCCTGAAGGCGGCCGAGCGCTTTTTCAACCGCGACCTGTCCTGGCTGGCGTTCAACGACCGCGTCCTGTCCGAGGCGGCCGACGCGACCGTCCCGGCCTTCGAGCGCCTGCGCTTCGCGACCATCGTCAGCTCGAACCTCGACGAGTTCTTCATGACGCGCGTGGCGGAGATCGGCAAGATGGCCCGGCGCAGCGCCGGCCACCGCTTCCTCGACGGCATGACGGCGCGCCAGGTCCTCGCCCAGATCCGCGAGCACGCTCTGAGGCAAAAATCCCGGCAAGCTGAAGTCCTGCGCGACATCATCGACGCCTTGCGGGCCGAGGGCGTCGATATTATCTCGGAATTCCTCGAGGAGCGCGCGCCCGACACCGAGGTGCAGGAGCGCCTGCCCAAGCTCAAGGTCATGGTGCGGCGCTACCCCGAGCCGCCGCCCGCGCTCGCCAGCGCGCGCCTGCACGTGTTCGTGCGCTTCCCGCGCGAGTACGCGGTGATCACCATCGAGGACCGCGAGGGGCGCCTGGTCTCGCTGCCCACGAAAGACGGGGTCAAGCGCTACGCCCTCGTCGAGCGCTGGATCGCCGACCGCGCCGAGGACCTGTTCCCCGACCGCGAGGTCATCGAGACCTTCCCGTTTAAAATTATTCGTGACGCGGACCTTAGATGGCGTCCCGACGACGAGGAGAGCCTCGAGGACCAGATCCTCGAGGCCGTCAACCGCCGCGTGAACGCGAAGGTCGTCCGCCTCGAGGTGGACGCCCCCGCCTACTCGGAAGGAGCCCTGTTCCTCGCCACCGCGCTCGGCCTCGACTCCTCCGCGCTGTACCGCTTCGACCTCCCGCTCGACATGCGCACGCTCGCCCGCATCGACGCGCCCAAGCCGGGCCTGCGCTATCCCCCCATAGAGCCCCAGGTGCCCGCGCCCTTCCGCAAGCCCTCCTCGGCCTTCGAGATCGTGCGCCGCAAGGACATCCTGCTCCACCATCCTTACGACGCGTTCGACATCGTGGTCAAGTTCCTCGAGGCGGCGTCGCTCGACCCCGGCGTCAAGCGCATCTACCACACCTTGTACCGCACCAGCCTCGACTCGCCGATCATGGCCGCGCTCAAGGCGGCCGCGGCGGCGGGCAAGAAGGTCACGGCCTATATCGAGATCAAGGCCCGCTTCGACGAGCTCAATAACCTGCGCTGGGCCGAGGAGCTGCGCAAGGCCGGTGTGAAGGTCGTGCCCCACCTCGGGCGCTACAAGGTGCATTCGAAGGTGACCTCGATCGTGCGCGAGGAGGACGGCGTCGAGCGCGCCTACACCCATCTCGGGACCGGCAACTACCACCCCGTCACCGCGCGCCAGTACACCGACCTGGGCCTCCTCACGGCCGATGAAGGCCTCGGCCGTGAGGCTCTTTCATACTTCGAGTCGCTGGCCAAGGGCCGCCGCCCCGAGGGCCTCAAGGAGCTGCTGGTCGCGCCAGTCAACCTTCACGACGAGATGATCCGGCTGATACGCGAGGAGGCGAAGTTCGCCAAGGAGACCGGCAAGGGGCACATCATCGCGAAGATGAACTCCCTGCAGGACCCGGAGATCGTGGAGGCGCTTTATGAAGCTTCGAACGCAGGCGTTCGAATCGAGCTGCTCGTGCGCGGCATCTGCTGCCTGCGTCCCGGCATCGCGGGCATGTCCGAGAACATCCGGGTGGTGAGCGTCGTGGACCGCTTCCTCGAGCACAGCCGCATTTACTACTTCCGCGCCGGCGGCGCGCGCAAGATGTATCTGTCGAGCGCGGACTGGATGCCGCGCAACTTCTATTCGCGCTACGAGGTCGCCTTCCCGGTCAAGGACCTCCAGCTCAAGCGCTACGTGCGCGACACCATCCTCGGCAAGGGCCTGGCCGATAATCAAAAGGCCTGGCAGCTCAAGGCCGACGGCTCCTACGCGCGCGTGACCCCGGGGCCGGGCGCGGCGCTCGTGCGCTCCCAGACCTTCTTCGAGGCGCTGGCCCGCTCCGACTACCGCGACACCGCGCTGGCCGACCGCACGAAGGCCCCCGCTCCGGCGCCCGCCGTGAAGGCCTAGGCCTTTACCGTATTTTTAGACGCCCGTAACCGCCGCGACACGCGACCCGTCTAGACTGAGGAGGCACGGAGGTGCCCCTCATGAACATCCGCTCGCTCGCCGTCGTCCTCGTCCTCGCCGCCTCTCCCGCCCTCGCCGCCGACGCCAAGGCCCCGACTCTGCCGGCCGGCTATCGCGCCATGGCCCTGCCCTTCCCGGCGCACCAGCTCGTCTTCATCCAGCCCGGCGACCGCGTCGACATCTTGGTCACCTTTACGGCGGAGTTCGGCGACAAGGAGAAGAAGACCGAGGAGGTGACCGCGACCATCATGCAGAACGTGGTCGTGCGCGCGGTGAACCGCCCGGAGGGCGTGGTCCAGGTCCTCTTCAACCCCAACGAGGCCCAGTACGCCGCCCTGTTCGCCGCCAAGAACAAGACCCTCTGGCTGAGCAAGCGCGCGGCGGGCGACATGGAAATGCACCCGATGGAGATGGCGAGCGCCCGCAAGCTCTTCCGCTGATTACTTCAGGAAGAACGACGCGCAGCGGTGGTACTTGTCGAGCGGCTCGCGCCGGAGGTCGAACTTCTTCTCGACCGCCTTGTTGAAGTCGAGCATCTCGTCGAGGTGCTCGAGCTTGTCCTCGAGCGAGCCTCCTTCGGCCTTGATCTCGTTCTCGAATTCGCAGAACGTCGAGAGCGCGTGCAGGCCGCGCTTGGCGATGTAGAACGCGGAGACGCGGTCGAGCGAGGGTTCCAGGAAGGCGGAGCCCAGGTCCACCTCGAACTTCTCCTTCTGGTACAGCGCGATGATCGGCCCGCTCGTGATGCGCCTCACCGTGCGCGCGCCGAGGTGGCGGCGCATCGCCGCCCCCATCTCCGGCCCCGCGTGGTCCTTGAGGATCGCGTCCACGCTGAAGTCCGTGAACTTCACGATGTCGTGGTGGCTTTCCTCGCGGACGAGCTTGTCGAGGCGCTTCGAGGCGAACTCGGAGCGGTACAGCATCCCGTCCTTCGTGAATCCCGGGCCCTTGTACTGAAGATAGACCGCCGTGCCGTTCTTCTTGTAGCGCAGACGCAGGCTCGCGCCCTTCTTGAGCAGATCGAACGACGGGGTATCGAGGAACTGGTCGAAGAAGAAGGCGCTTTTCTGGTGCTTGACGCCCTTGCGGTCGAGGAGCCAGTCCCGCAGGTCGCCGGCCTCCTCGGGCGCGACGCGCTTCTTGCATTCGATCTCGATGAAATGGAGATCGTCGATGGCGAGCTTCCGGAAGAGGAGGTTCGTGAAAGCTTCGAGTCGGCTCATCGGGAAATTAGGATATCATATCGGCCGTGGAGATCATTTTCCTGCGTCATGCCCCCGCCGGCGAGCGCGAGGATTGGGCCCGCACCGGGCGCCCGGACTCGGAACGCCCCCTGACCATGGACGGGCGCAAGCGCGCCCGCGAGGCCGCCAAGGGCCTCGCCAAGCTCATCGAGACGGCGGACCTCGTCGCGACGAGCCCCTGGGCCCGCGCCAAGGAGACGGCCGAGATCGCCGCGAAGGCCTTCGGCGCGCCGCTCGTGGAGACCAACTACCTCCTGCCGCACCGCTCCCCCGCGAGCCTCGCGGGCTGGCTGTCGGGCCTCGACGGCGAGCGCGTGATCCTCGTCGGGCACGAGCCTCACCTGTCCAAGGTGGTCGGCTGGCTCATGACGGGAAGCGCCTCGCGCGCGATCGTGGGCCTCAAGAAGGCCCAGGCGCTGCTGCTCGAGACGAAGAAGGCCGCGCCCGCGAGCGCAGTCCTGGCTTGGTCGCTGCCGCCGCGCGTCCTGCGCCGGCTCTCCTAGAAAATGTGCTTGACGACCTGATAGGTCAGCGCGGCGCAGATCGCGGAGAAGGGGATCGTGAGGAACCAGGCCCAGACGATGCGTCCCGCCACGCCCCAGCGCACGGCCGATAGGCGCTGGGTCGAGCCCACGCCGACGATGGCTCCGGTGATGGTGTGCGTGGTCGAAACCGGTATGCCTAGATAGGAGCAGATGATGATCGAGAGGCCCGCTCCGGTCTCGGCGCAGAAGCCTCCGACCGGTCTGAGCTTGGTGACCTTGTTGCCCATGGTGTTGATTATCTTCCAGCCGCCCATCAAGGTGCCCAGCGCGATCACGGCGTGGCAGCTGAGCACGACCCAGAGCGGGACGTAGAACTTGTCGCCGAGCAGGCCGTTGGAATACAGCAGCACGGCGATGATGCCCATCGTCTTCTGCGCGTCGTTGCCGCCGTGCGAGAGGCTGTAAAGCGCGGCGGAGACGAGCTGGCCGACGCGGAAGGTTCGATCCACCTGGGCCGGCGCTTTGCGCCGGAAGATCCAAAACACCGCGACCATCAGGAGGAAGCCGAAGATCATGCCGATCATCGGGGACAGGAAGATGAAGGCCACGGTCATCTTGAGCTTCTCGTACTGCAGCACGCCCGTGCCGGCCTTCGAGATGCCGGCGCCGACCAAGCCGCCGATCAAAGAGTGAGAGCACGAGATGGGAATGCCGAACACGGTCGTGATCCAGGACCACAGGCTCGCGCCGACCAACGCCCCGGCCACGACCGCGGTATCGATGATCGCGGGGTCTACGAGGTCCTTGCCGATGGTGTTCGCCACGTGCACGCCGAAGACCGCGAAGGCGGCGAAATTGAAGAACGCGGCCCAGATGACCGCGTGTTTGGGCGAGAGCACCCGGGTCGAGACGACGGTGGCGATCGAGTTCGCCGCGTCGTTCATCCCGTTCAGGAAGTCGAACAGATACGCGAGCAGGATGACGAACAGGATCGACGCGGAGACGTGGTACTCCACGGCCTTAAGCCTGCTTGACGAGGATCGTCTCGAGGGTGTGCGCGACGTCCTCGCACTTGTCGATGGCGTGCTCGATCGTCTCGTAGATCTCCTTCCACTTCATGACCTCGAGAGGGTCCGGCTTGCCCTGGAACAGCTTGCCGATCGCGACGCCGAGGGCGTGGTCGCCCGCGTTCTCGAGGCGGTTGATCTCGATGCAGTAGTCCATGACGTGCCGGGTCTTCTCCGGGTTCTGCAGCTCCCTGATCGCCTTGCGCACCTGCTCGGTCGCCTGCCACAGAATGTCGGTGAGCTGGACGAGGTCGTCGGTGCTCTTGTCGATCTGATAGAGGTACATGCGCTGGCCGGCGGACTCGATGAGGTCGGTGATGGTGTCGAGCTCGCTGGCCAATTCGCGGATATCCTCGCGGTCGAAGGGCGTCACGAAGGTCCGGTTGAGCTTCTCGTAGATGTCGTGGGTGGTGATGTCCGCCTCGTGCTCGATGTCGCGGAGCTTATCGAAAGACGCGGTCTCGCGGCTCCACTTCTGAGCCATCTCGCGGAACAGCTTGGCGGCGGCGACGCTGTGCGCGGCCTGCTCCTCGAACAGCTCGAAAAATTTCTCTTCCTTGGGGATGAAGCTGAAGGCCATAGGGCGGGGTCCTCTCTGCGTAAAATCGGGTGGACGAACGTGTGACGAACGGATGACGGCCCGGAGATGATAGCCCATGCGCCCGTCCCGCCGCAACGGCGGGGTGTCCAAGACACGTTGACTCCTGCGGCGTGAAATGGAAACATGTCGTCGTGGCGCGCGAAAAGCTCCTCGTGGTCGAGGACGATAAGAATCTCGTCAAGCTCCTCAAGTACAACCTCGAGAAGGAGGGCTGGCGCGTCCTGACCGCCGCCGACGGGGAGGCCGGGCTGGCCGCCCTGCGAAAGGAGCGTCCCGACCTCGTCGTGCTCGACGCGATGATGCCCAAGCTCGACGGCTTCGAGTTCTTGAAGGTCGTCCGGCGCGAATCCCGCGTACCGGTCCTCATGCTGACCGCGCGCAAGGAGGAGATGGACCGGGTCCTCGGCCTCGAGCTCGGCGCCGACGACTACGTGACCAAGCCCTTCGGCGTGCGCGAGCTCGTCGCGCGCGTGAAGGCGCTGCTGCGCCGGGCCGCGCCGGCCTCGGACTCCGCGCCCGGCGGCGTATTGCGCGCAGCGGGCGTCGTTCTCGATCCCGAGCGCTACGAGGTCTCTGTGCGCGGCAAGCCCGTCGCGCTGACGACGAAAGAGTTTGAATTCCTGAAGCTCCTGCTCGCGGCCGGCGGCCGCGCGCTGTCCCGCGACGTTCTCCTGGAGAAGGTCTGGGGCTACGACCGCTCGATGGAGATCGATACGCGCACGATCGACCAGCACGTCGCGCGCCTGCGCGAAAAGCTGGGCCCCGAAGGGGCGCTCATCGTGACCGTCAAGAACGTCGGCTACCGCATCAAGGCCGGAGGATGAACCGCGCGACGGGCCGGTTCGCCCCTCGCCTGGCGCTGGCCGTGGGCGGGCTTCTGGCCGCGGCGATCGGGGCGCTGGGGTTCGTCTTCGCGGAGAACCTGGGGCGGGAGCTGATCGGCGATCTGACCCGTTCCCTCCTCATTCAGGCGCGGCTCGGCGCGCGGGAGTCCTCGCTCGACGCGGCCGCGCTCGGGGCCGCCTGCGAATGCCGGGCGACCGTGATCGCGCCCGACGGCGCCGTGCTCGGAGACTCGGGCCTCGACGCGAAGGGTTTGGAGAACGTGGAGAACCATCGCGCCCGCTCCGAGGTCGCGGCCGCGCTCGCCGGGCGCGAGGCGAGCGCCGTGCGCCGTTCGGCGACGCTCGGCGTACACCACCTCTACGCCGCGGCGCCGGCCGTCGGACCGGACGGCGCCGTCCGGGGCGTCGTTCGCCTGTCCATTCCCCTCACCGAAGTCTCGCGCCGGGTCTCCTCGGCGAGGCGCCTCGTGCTGTGGACGGCGCTGGCGGTCTTCCTCGCGGCGCTGATACTGGTCTGGCCCCTCGCGCGCGCCGCTGGCCGCCCCCTCGAGGAGATGGCGGCCGTGGCCCGGCGCCTCGCCGCGGGCGAGTACGGCGCCCGGGTGCGCGGCCCCCGCGGCGGCGACGAGCGCGCCTTGCTCGGCGAGACGCTCAACGCCCTTGCCGCCCGCGTCGAGGAGACGGTCGGCGAGCTGTCCCGCGACAAGGGCCGGCTCGCCGCGGTGCTCGATCAGATGGCCGAGGGCGTGGTCGCCGTGGACGCGGAGGGACGCATCCTGCTCGTCAATCCCGCGCTGTCGCGCCTGCTCGGCATCGACGCGGCGCAGGCTCGCGGGCGCGGCCACCTCGAGAGCCTGCGCCACCACGGCCTCGCCGAGCTCGTGGGCGAGGTCCTGCGCGGCGGCGCGCCCGCGGCCCGCGAGCTGCGTCTCTTCTCGCCCGAGGAGCTCGTCTTCGACGCCCACGCGGCGCCGCTCCAGCAGGAAGGACGCCCCGCCGGCGCGCTCGTCGTGCTCCACGACATCACGCGCCTGCGCCGCCTCGAGCAGGTGCGCCGGGACTTCGTGGCGAACGTCAGCCACGAGCTGCGGACCCCTCTCTCCTCGATCAAGGGCTTCGCCGAGACCTTGCGCGAGGGCGCGATTGACGACAAGAAAAATCGCCTCGGCTTCTTGAAGACGATCGAGGAACAGGCCGTGCACCTCTCCCAGCTCGTCGACGACCTGCTCGATCTGTCTTCCATCGAATCCGGCCATCGCCCGCCGAAGCTCGCCCCTACGGACCTGGGCGCGCTGGCCGCGGACGTCTCGCGGCGCTTCGCCCCCGTCGCCGCGGAGCGGGGCGTGACCTTGGCGGCGGCTCCGGACGCTCCGGCCTCGGCGCTCGCCGACGCGGAGCAGATCCGCCAGGTGTTGGCGAACCTCGTCGACAACGCGATCAAGTACACCGAGTCAGGCGGCCGCGTGGATATCACCCTCGAGATGCGCGAGGCCGAGGTGGTCGTGTCCGTTCGAGACACCGGCCTGGGCATACCGGAGTCGGACCAGACGCGGATATTCGAGAGATTCTACCGGGTGGACAAGAGCCGCTCGCGCGAAGCCGGCGGCACCGGCCTCGGCCTCGCCATCGTTAAGCACCTCGTCGAGGCGCAGGGCGGCCGCGTCTGGGTCGAGAGCCGCCAGCCGGGCGGGTCGTCGTTCTTCTTCTCCCTCAAAGCCGCGTAGCCGCGTCACGCGTTCGTCACGCGCAGTTGACTCCCCCAGTACGGACCCCTTGTCGTGAAAGCGTCACACTCTATACGCATGACGCTCAAACCACGCCGAGGAGACCTCATGAACAAGACGTTCGCCTTCGCCGCCCTGACCGCGCTGCTCGCCCTTCCCGCCTCCGCCCAGCAAGACAAGCTCAAGCTGTCGGAGACGATCCAGTCGATGAAGTTCGCCGGCGACCTCCGCCTGCGCGACGAAGCGTTCTCCAGGCGCGGCGCCGGACAGACCGACCGCGCCCGCCTGCGCTTCCGCCTGCGCTTCGGCTCGGAGATTCAGCTGCCCGAGAACCTGGCCGCGATCATCCGCCTCGGTTCCGGCACCGGGGAGCAGGTCTCCACCAACCAGAGCTTCGACAACCTGAGCTCCCAGAAGGAGCTCTGGATCGACCTCCTGAACCTGCGCTGGAAGCCGAAGCTTCACGATGACGCGACGACGACGCTCGCGGCCGGCCGCATGGCCAACCCTTTGTGGCGCGTCTACTCCTCCGACATCGTCTGGGACGACGACTTCAACCCCGAGGGCTTCGGCGAGAGCATCGAGTGGGCGTTCGCCGGCCCCGGGCTGTCGGTGTTCGCCAACGGCCTGCAGGGCGTGGCCGACGAGGACTCCAGCTCGGGCAAGAACCAGTGGTTCTTCTCCCAGCAGCTCGGCTTCGAGAAGACGCTTCCTTTAGACAGTCGCGTCCGGCTGGCCGGGGCTTATCACAAATGGAGCGACGAGAACCGCTCGAGCTTCGGCCAGGCCGCGGTGCAGAACGGCAACCGGCGGCTCGCCAACGGCGCGCTGGCCGCGAAGTTCGGCGTCGGCGAGGTGACCGGCCAGCTGTCCACTCGGATCGGCTCTCTGCCCGTGAAGCTTCAGGGAACCATGATCCGGAACTTCCGGCAGGTGCACAACGACCGGATCCAGGGCCCGGTCGGACGGGACGGCTACCAGTTCGGCTTGATCGCCGGCTCGGCCAAGAAGCAAGGCCAGTGGGAGGCCGCGTACTTCAAGAAATACTCCCAGATCGACGCCACCGTGGCGGACGTCGCGGACTCGGACTTCGGCGACGGCGGGACGAACCGGGTCGGCCACATCGCGTGGATCGCCTACAACCCGCGCGACTGGATGCAGCTCAAGGTCAAAGGCTTCGTGACGGACGCGCTCGACCGGAGCTTCCCGACCGTGGCGGGCGTCACGCCGACGGCGGCGACGAACCTCGACAAGGCGGTCAACCGCCTGCAGCTCGACCTGTCGGTCAAGTTCTGAGGCCGCGTCACGCGCTCATAACGGGCTCGTCACGCGTTCGTCATATTGGACCCCTATCATAGTCAACGGAGAATATCGATGAACCTCACCCTCAGCCTGATCGCCGTCCTGCTCGCGGCCCCCGCCGCGGCGCAGATGAAGACCCTCAACGGGGCGGGCGCCACCTTCCCGTATCCGATCTACTCCAAGTGGTTCGACGAGTATCACAAGGTCAAGCCCGTGCTCCAGATCAACTACCAATCCATCGGCTCCGGCGGCGGCATCCGCCAGGTCACCGAGCGCACGGTGGACTTCGGCGCGACCGACGGGCCGATGACCGAGCAGCAGCTCTTCAAGGTCGACGGGAAGATCCTCCATATCCCGGCGGTGCTCGGCGCGGTCGTGCCCGCGTACAACCTCAAGGGCATCGAGGACCTCAAGCTGTCGGGCCCGGTGCTGGCCGACATCTTCCTGGGCAAAATCACGAAGTGGAGCGATCCCGCGATCGCCAAGCTCAACCCGGGCACGGCGCTGCCGGACGCCCGCATCACGGTCGTGCACCGCTCGGACGGGTCGGGCACGACCTACTGTTGGGTGGACTATCTCGCGAAGATCAGCCCGGAGTGGAAGAAGAAGGTCGGCGTCGCCACCGCCGTCAGGTGGCCGCTCGGGCTCGGCGGCAAGGGCAACGAGGGAGTCGCCGGCCTCGTCAAGCAGACCCCGAATGCGCTGGGCTACGTCGAGCTGATCTACGCCAAGCAGAACGACATCGCCTACGCCTCGGTCCTCAATAAGGCCGGCAAGTTCGTCAAGGCGTCCATTCCCTCCGTGACGGCGGCCGCGGCGGGCGTCAAGATGCCCAAGGACTACCGCGTGTCCATCACCGACGCCGACGGCGAGGCGGCCTATCCCGTCTCGACCTTCACCTGGCTGCTGGTCTACGAGAAGAACTCGGGCGGCAAGGGCGCGATCCTCAAGGACTTCCTGCGCTGGATGCTCAAGGACGGGCAGGGCATGGCGAGCGAGCTCGGCTACGCCCCGCTGCCCGACTCCGTCAAGGCGATGGTCGCCAAGACCGTCGAGACGATCAAGTAGCATGACGACCGCGGTCCTCGACCGCGTCCGCCCGGCCCCCGGCTCTCGCGAGAGAGCCGGGGACCGTCTTTTCCGTCTCGCGATCGCCGGCTTCGCCGGCGTCATCCTGCTCGCGACCGCGGCGCTGGCCTGGCAGCTCGCTAGCGAGTCGGCCGAGACGTGGAAGACGTTCGGCCTTGCCTTTCTTTGGACCTCCGACTGGGATCCCGTGGCCGACGTGTTCGGCGCCCTTCCGTTCCTGTACGGCACGGCCGTCTCCTCTTTGCTGGCACTTCTGATCGCCGTTCCCCTCGGCGTCGGCGCCGCCGTTTTCCTGACCGAGCTCGCGCCGAAGCGCGTCGCCGAGGTGCTCATGTTCGCCATCGAGCTGCTGGCCGCGGTGCCGAGCGTGATCCTGGGGCTGATGGGCATCTTCCTGCTCGTCCCGGCCATGCGCGCGCTGGGCGCCCCCTACGGCGTCGGCATGCTGACCGCCGGGCTCATCCTCGCCTTCATGATCCTGCCCTACATCACGACGATCACGCGCGAGGTCCTGCTCACCGTCCCCCGCCCCCTCAAGGAGGCGATGTACGCGCTCGGCGCCACCCGATGGGAGGTCGTGCGCGGCGTGAGCCTGCCTTATTCGCGCTCGGGAATCGTCGGGGCCGTGTTCCTCTCGCTCGGCCGGGCTCTGGGCGAGACGATGGCGGTCACCATGGTCATCGGCAATAATCCGCAGATCAAGGCCTCTTTGCTCGAGCCGGGCTACAGCATGGCCGCGGTCATCGCCAACGAGCTCGCGGAGGCCGCGAGCGACGCGCACCTGTCAGCCCTCGTCGCCATCGGCCTGACCTTGATGGCCCTGACCGTCCTCGTCAACGGCGCGGCGCGCCTGATGCTTTACCGCCTCGGGGCGCGTCGATGAACGACGCGCTCTATACCCGGCGCAGGATGGTCAACAACGCGATGTTCGCGCTGACCGCGGTGTGCGCCGCGGTCGCCTCCGGGACCTTGCTCGCCATCCTCGGCTACATCGCCTGGCAGGGCGCCTCCTCGCTCAGCTGGGACTTTTTGACCAATCTGCCCAAGCCACTCGGCGAGGAAGGGGGCGGCATCGCCAACTCGATCGTCGGCTCGGCGAAGGTCGTCGGCCTGGCGGGACTGATGGCCGCGCCCGTCGGGGTGCTGGGAGGCGTGTACCTCGCCGAGTACGGCCGCGGCCGGTACGCCTTCGCCGTGCGCTACGCCGCCGACGTGATGAACGGGGTCCCCTCGATCGTCGTGGGCCTCTTCGGGTACGCGTTGATCGTGCAGCCGATGAAGAGGTTCTCCGCGCTGTCGGGCTCGGTCGCGCTCGCCATCATCATGGTCCCCATCGTCCTGCGCAACACCGAGGAGTTCCTGCGCCTCGTGCCGGGCACGATCCGCGAGGCGGCCCTGGCGCTGGGCGTGCCGCGCTGGAAGGTGACCTTGTTCGTCATCCTGCCCACGGCCGGACGCGGCATCCTCACCGGCGCCCTGCTGGCCCTCGCCCGGGTCGCGGGCGAGACCGCCCCGCTCATTTTCACCGCCTTTGGCAACCGGTTCTGGGACAACGGCTGGCTCAATCCCATCGCCACCTTGCCCCACACGATCTTCACCTACGCGATCTCCCCCTACCAGGACTGGCATAACCAGGCCTGGGCGGCGGCGCTCATCCTGATGATTTTCGTGCTCCTGGTCAACGTGACCGCGCGCGTCTGGCTGCGGCCTTCGAGCGGAACCTCCCACTGAGATGAACCCAATTATGGACATGATGAGACCGATGCCGCTGCCGCGTATGAAGGAAGAATCGGAGCCGCAAGACGCCGGCGCACCGATCGCGATGTCGGTTCGCGATCTTCGCGCCGGCTACGGGGGCGCCCCGGTCCTCAACGGGGTCAACCTCGAGATCCGCGAGAAGACGGTCACCGCGATCATCGGACCGTCCGGCTGCGGCAAGTCGACCTTGATCCGCTGCCTCAACCGCATGCACGAGTCCATCCCCGGAGCGACGTGCGACGGCGAGATATTGCTCGGCGGGCGCAGCGCGCTCGAGCTGGACCCCGTCCTCCTGCGCCGCGAGGTCGGCATGGTGTTCCAGCGCCCCAACCCCTTCCCGACGATGAGCATCTCGCAGAACGTGGCGGCGGGGCTCGTGCTCAACGGCGTCCGCGACCGCGCTCTCATCGCGGAGACCGTGGAGAAATCATTGAGGCGAGCGGCTCTTTGGGACGAAGTCAAGGACAAGCTCGACGCCCCCGGGGTCGGCCTGTCCGGCGGCCAGCAGCAGCGGCTGTGCATCGCGCGCGCGCTCGCCGTCGAGCCGCGCGTGCTCCTGCTCGATGAGCCGTGCTCGGCGCTCGATCCGATCGCGACGGGGCGCATCGAGGAGCTCCTGCTCCAGATCAAAGATCAGCTCACCGTCGTCATCGTCACGCACAACATGCAGCAGGCCGCCCGAGTCTCGGAGTATACTGTCTTCATGCTCATGGGCGAGATGGTCGAGTACGGGCTGACGCGCAAGATGTTCACCCAGCCGGCCGACAAGCGCACCGAGGACTACATTACGGGGAGGTTCGGCTGATGAAGAGGCAATTCGACGCGGACCTCGAGGACCTGCGCGGCCGCCTGCTGCGCATGGGAAGCCTGTGCGAGGAGATGGTGCACTACGCGGTGAAGGTCGTCGTGGACCGCGACGACAGCCATCTTCCCAAGGTCCAGGACTGGGAGTCCCAGGTCAACAGCCTTCATATCGAGATCGACGAGGTGTGCCTGCGCCTGATCGCCCTGCACCAGCCCGCCGCCGGCGACCTGCGCCTGATCGCGGCCGCCATCAAGATCAACTCCGACCTCGAGCGCGTCGGCGACCAGGCCGTCAACATCGCCGAGACCGGCGTCTACCTGCTCAAGGAGCCGAAGATCAAGCTCGGCGACATCCCGCGCATGGTGGAGGTCGCGGCGGGCATGTTGAAGGATTCCCTCGACGCGTTCTCCCGAGGCGACGTCGAGCTCGCGCGCGACGTGATCAAGCGCGACGACGAGGAGGACCGGCTCAAGAGCCAGACGTTCAACGAGCTCGTGCACCTGATGCAGCGCGACGCGTCGGCGATCCAGCGCGGGATGGACATCATCCTGGTCGCGCGTAATCTGGAGCGCATCGCCGATCACGCCACCAACATCGCCGAGGACGTGATCTTCATGGTGCTCGGCAAGGACATCCGGCACTCGGCCGAGAAGCTCTAAGAGAAGGCCGCGCGCCACAGCGCGCGGGTGCCCTCGGCTCCGAGCAGGAGCAGGCCGATGTGGAAGGCGATCATGACGAGAAACGCGAGCCAGCCCGCCAGGGCGATCAGGCCGTCCTCCTCGAGCAGGGCGAGGGCCAGCAGGGCCGCGGGGCCGGCGCAGATCATGTTGGACAGCGGGATGGGGAACGGCAGGGCGAGCGCCAGCCCGCACAGGACCCAGGCGGCGCCGACGGCCCGCTCGTTGGCCGCGAGCGTCCGCCAGCGCGGGCGCGTGATGCGGTCGGCGAGCGCGAAGAACCGCCGGGCCGCGCCGAGCACGAGATGCAAGGTCTTGGCTTCGAGCGCGCGCCGGGCGAGCCAGCCCGGCAGATGCGGCTCGGACCTCCCGCGCACGAACTGCAGGCCCTGCAGCGAGATGAACACGCCGAGCACCGTCGAGAGGCCCGCCAGCGGCAGCGGCTGGAGGAAGGGCACGCACACGAACAGCACGATGAGCCCGAAGCCCGAGTGGCTCATGCGGTGCGTCAGCTCGCCCAGGGTCATCGGGCCTTCGACGGCGGCCTCGAGGGCGCGCAGGTGCCGCTCGACGGCCATGGCTCAGCGCGCGGCGCGGGCGCGGATCTCGACGGCGGTCCTGCCGTCGGCGAAGAAGACTTCGACGGCGTCGCCGATCTGCAGCGCCTCGAACGGGATCGCGGCGGGCTTGCCGTCGACCTCTCGCCGGATTACCGCGTTCTCGGGCACGACGAACTCGCGCAGGGACTTGTCCGC
Source organism: Elusimicrobiota bacterium (assembly GCA_036676805.1). Taxonomy (GTDB): domain Bacteria; phylum Elusimicrobiota; class Elusimicrobia; order UBA1565; family UBA9628; genus GWA2-66-18. The sequence continues at coordinate 5,942 of JAKFCD010000014.1, read as the reverse complement.
GCCGCGCACGGACAGCGCCCCGGTGAGGATGTCGGTGTTGGCGACCTCGCCGGCGAAGGGCCCCGACTTGAGGTCGAGGGAGGCGAGCTCCTTCGTGGCCGGGTCATAGAGGGCCTTGAGCGCGATCGCGCCCGCGACGGCCGCCTTGGGGAACTTGGCGGGCTTGCCGTCGAGAGTCACCTTCGTGCGCGGCGTGGCTTTATAGACTTCGTCGCCGCGCTTGCCGGCGATGGTCAGGCGGCCTTCCCGGAACACCGGCCCGCCGGCGCTTGGAGCGATCTTGGACTGGGACTTGAGCACCTTGCCCGCGGTCTTCGAGAGCGGGGCGTCGGCCGCGGCCGCCGTCAGCGCTATAAGCCCGGCGAGCGCGGCGGCGAGCGGGATCACGGGTTGTCCTCGGCGACGGCCTCCGGCTGCGCCGGCTTGATCTTCTCGACCTGCACTCGGCCCTGGACGTCCACCTTCACGCCGTGATGGCGCTTGAGCTCCTCGAGGATCTCCTCGGGCGAGAAGCCGTGGCTGCCCGCGCGGTTCTTGATGTCGTTGAGCAAGGTCTTCACGCGGGACGGGACGTCCTTGATGCGCTGCAGGCGCGAGGCGTAGGTCCAGGCGGCCTCGGACAGGGTCTTGCCTCCGGCCTTGCGGGGCTCGCCGGTGTCGGGCGGGAGGATGACCGGCGCGGGGGCCGCTGCCGCCGCCTCCGGGGGCGTCGCGCGGGAGGAAGAGCGTCCGCGTCCGCCGCGCGAGCGGCGCGAGGGAGCGGCCGGAGCGGCGGCGCGGGAGCGCCCGCCTCCGCGCGAGCGTCCGCCGCGGCGGCGGCTGTTCTTGGCCTTCGTGGTGCCGGCGCTCTCGTAGGTGCCGGTGCCTTCGGCCTCGGCCAGCTCGGCCTCAATGTCGCGGTGCGAGGTCCAGATCGTGGCGACGCGCCCGAGACGCTGCAGCTCGGCGGTCATCGCCGCGAGCGTCGCGTCATTGGTCACCATCAGGAAGGGCACGCTCTGGGGCAGGACGGCGTGAAGCATGCCCGCGTGCAGCGACATCACGAAGTCGGCGGCGTTGGCGCCGCCCTTGGGCGAGGTCACCGTGCAGAAGTTCGGCAGGCGCGCCAGCGGCTTCTCGAGGTTGCGCGGCAGCAAGGCGCCGGGGCGCAGGAACACGCGCACGAGCGTCGAGCGGGTCACGCGCGCGTCCGGCGGCACGTGAGGGTCGTTGTCGCCGTCGATGAGCAGCACGTTCTCGATCGGCGAGCGGGGCATGACGTAGACCTCGGGCTCGGCGTAGGGCGTGGTGTCGTAGACGGGCGAGGGAGCGGGAGCGGCGGTCAAGACGTCTTCGGTCCCGAGGGTATGGGTTTCGGCGATGTTTTCAGCGGTGGAGTCGTGTGGGGTTGTCATTGTCTTGATTCAGTATAACAATTACCCCCCCGCCCCGTATTCGCCAAACAGCCTGGCCGCTTCGGACTGATTGTGCGCGCGGCGCTTTCTTCGCGCGAAGTCGCCGTCGCGTCAGCGAAAGGCGCGCCAGGCGGCGAAGTAGAGGTCCGCGTCCGGAGGAAAGCCCTTGAAGCGCGGCTCCCAGCCCAGAAGCCGCGCGGCCTTGGAGGAGTCCACGTTCTGATCCAGCGCGAGGCCGCGGGCCATGCCGCCGTAGCGCTTCTCCGCCTCGGCGAAAGCCAGGGCCTCGACGGCCCCGCCGGCGCCGGCCGCGCGCGAGGCGGCCTCGGCCATCTCGCGCACGGTGAAGCGTGAGCCGTCCACGGCGTTGATCAGCTCGCCGGAGAGGGAGCTCTCGGCGGCTCGGACGTACAGGTCGGCCAGGTCGGAAACGTGCACGACCGCCCAGCGGTTGGCGCCCTCGCCGACGATCGGGGCGGCCTTGTGCTCGACGGCGCCCTGGAACCAGAGGCCGGTCAGACCCCCCGTGCCTCCGTACACGCAGCCGGGCCGGATCACGAGGCCCTTCGCGGCGAGCACGCGCTTCTCGTGCTCCGAGCGCCACGGCATCAGCGGCTCGCCGGGCGAGGACTCGTCGAACGGCCCGCCGGCGCCGTACTGCCAGACGCCCGACGTGTAAATGACCTTGCCGCCGAGGGCGAGCAAGGCGTCGACGGCCTTGCCGTCGAGGGCCTCGTATTCCGCGCTGTACTCGACGGCGCAGTGCACTAGGATATCGGCCTCGGCGGCGGCTCCCCAGTCTTTCGGCTCGCGCATGTCGCCGACGACGGGCTCGATCTCGGCGGCGGCCAGGGAATGCGCCTTCGCCGCCGAGCGGGTCAGGCCCGCGACGCGGTGGCCGCGGCGGCGCAGCGCCTGCGCGACCTCGCGGCCGATATAGCCCGTGGCGCCGGTGACGAATATTTTCATCGGGGCGAGGGCTTCTTCTTGCGCTTGTGGGCGAGCTTCTCGGCGAGGGGCTCGTACAGGAAGTCGGGGATGGCCGGCAGGACGTATTTGCTCGCGTAGGAGAGCTGCCACGGGAAGTGGACGACGCGCCTGCGGCCGTCCACGCCCGCCAGCATCTCCCGGACCCCGTCGGCGGTCTCCATCAGGAACGGCATGGATTCGACCTCGTTGCGGTCGGTCATCTCGGAGCGCACGAAGCCGGGGCAGACGGTCACGACGTCGACGCCGGTGCCGCGCAGGTCGACGCGCATGGACTCGAGCAAGGTGATCAGCGCCGCCTTGCTGGCGGAGTACGGCCCGGACTTGGGCAGGCCGCGAAAGCCCGCGAGGGAGGCGACCCCGGCGATGACGCCGGACTTGCGCGCGAGCATGCCGGGGAGCACGGCCTCGATCCAGTGGCAGACGCCGAAGACGTTCGCGTCGAAGGTCCACTTGATGGTCTCGGTCGAGAACTCCTCGGCGGCGTCCATCATGTCGCCGACGCCGGCGTTGAGCAGGGCGTAGTCGACGCCGCCCCACGCCCTCTCGAGCTCGGCGTAGTGCGCCTTGACCTGGGCGGGGTCGGTGACCGAGCCGAGCAGGACGAGAGGCTCGCCCCCCGCTTCCTTCACCTGGCGCGCGGTTTCCCGCAGCTGATCCTCCCGGCGGCCGCTGACGGCGACGCGCCAGCCGCGGCGCGCGAGCTGGACGGCGGCCTCGCGTCCGAGCCCGGAGGTCGCCCCGGTGACGAGCGCGCGCGTCACGCCGCGGCCGGCACGGGCTTGACGAGCGCCAGCAGGTCCTTGGCCCGTACGTGCAGGTCGAGCGCCTCTGCCTCGGCGGGGTGCAGCGCCAGACGGCGCTCCAGGCACGCGATCAGCCTCTCGATCTTGCGCAGCGAGCGCGGATGGCGGCGGGCCTGGGTGATGAACGCCGCGTACTCCGCGGGCGAGGCCTCCTTGAGCATGTAGCGCCAATTGGTCGCGTCGGAGAAGGTCAGCGCGTCCGCGGCCACGACGGCGTCGATCTGGGCGCGGTGGGTGTCGGGGTCCAGGTAGGTGCCGAACAGGCGGTCCATGAGCGGATGCACGATCGTGAAGTTCATCGCCTGGTCCCAGTGATGGAGCAGGTGTATGTCCGCGAGCCTCTGGAAGTATGCCTTGTCCTTCCACGGGTGCTTGACGAGATGGAAGCGGGAATGGGTCTCGTCGACGAGGAGCTTCGCGTACGCCGCGACGCCCGCGACGAAGGCGAGAGTGCCGACGTTGGCGCCGTGCGTCCACAGCGCGAGGCAGGCCGCGATCCAGCCAGGGACGAGCCAGGACAGCGCGAGCCCGGTCTCGGAGGCGACGTAGCCGGTGTCGCGCTTGTAGCGGTCGCCGATCGGGTAGATCACCATGTGGTGCAGCCAGTGATACATCTGGTTGCGGCGCACGACGGCGGATTTGCGCGTCAGCCACCCGACGTGCTGGAAGAAGCGGTGGTAGGCGTAGCCGAAGGACTCGACGAGCAGTACGCCGCGCAGGAACATGACGATCGGCTTGGTCCAGGAAGGCAGAAACATGGCGGAGAAGGGCTCGGCCCAGGCGAAGGCGATGAGGGCGAGTATGCCGGTCGCGGTCCAAACCTCCAGAAGACGTTTCTTCAAAGAGGCGTCCGGACGGCGGAGAAGGGCGTTCCACAGCTCGCGGTCTAGGGCGTTGGTCATAGTGCTCTCAGCGTATCAAATCGGCCGCCAGCGCTTCGATAGCGGACGCGTGAATCCTGAGTAACGCGGCCCGGCCCTCCACACGGACGAGGCGCTCGCGGCCCCGCCGTTCGCCCACCGTGAAGCCGCGGCCGTCCGGCGTACGCGCGCGCAGCAGCGGAGCGTCGAAGCCGGCCAGGCCCTCGAGCGCGCCGGTCGCCCATCGCGAGGCGCGCAGGGCGCACAGCTCGCGCGCCGTCTCCGGCGCCGCCTCGCTCCAGAATCCGCCCGCGAACACCTCGAGGCCGCCGGCGCAGCCGCCGGGGAGCAGTCGCGGCTCGCGCCACTGCGAGCTCGAGCGCAGCAGGAGCTCGGGCTCGACTCCGGTCGCCAGGCGCACCGGGCCGTCGTCGCGGGCGCGGAAGTAGGCGGAGCGGCCGAGCAGGCGGCGTCCGAAGAGCCCGTCGAACAGGGGGCGGCCGCCCGCGTCGAGCACGCGCACGCGCGAGGAGTCGGCGGGGCCGAGGCCGCCGGCGAGGCCGAGGCTCGGGGGTGCGACCGGCGGGCCGAAGGTCAGCGCGCGCAGGCCCCCGAGGAGAAGCTCGACCGCCTCGGCGTCGGCCAGGTCGTTTTGCCGCGCGACGACCCAGGGCCCCCCCGCCTCGCGCGTGAGGATCAGGTCCTCGCGCGGGCGGCGCACCTCGACGCGCGCCGGCTCGGCGCCGGCCGCGAGCGGACGCGGGGCCGGCTCGCGCCACGAGCGCAGGCCCGCGAGCCCGGCGAGGGCGAGGAGGAGGACGACGACGGCGAAGGAGCGGCCTGCACGCATTTTGACCCTGGCGTTCGACGGGAACGCAGGGTATGATAGTATAAGGACGGGCCAAAAGGCCCAGGCGCGCGCGGCGTTATCCGCCCCATAATCGCTATAATAGACGCAGGAGATCCCCGACCATGCGCAACGCCTTGATTCGGCTCGCGCCGTGCGCCGTTTTCCTGTCCGCCCTCGCGTCCGCCCAGGTCGTCGAGAAGCCGGTCACCCCCGGAACCAACACCGGTTCGGCGGGGGCGGTGCCCGGCATCGGCGGCAACTCTCCTTCCGCCGCGCTCGGCGGCGCGAACTCCACCGGCCTCGGCCTGCAGCCCGGCATCGGCGCCGTCGGCCTCACCCCCTCTCCCGTCGCCGGCGCCGTCAACCCGGCGGCCGTAAATCCCGCGGCCGTGAATCCCGCCCTGTCGCCCGTCGCCGGCGCCGCGCTCCCGATCAAGAACGTCGCCAAGCCCGCGGCCCAGCCGGTCGCGCCCAAGGCGGTTGCGTCGAGCGCGACGCCGTTCTCCGCGAAGCCGGCCGCTCCCGGCGTCAAGCAGGCTCCGAGCGCCTCGTCGGTCCTCGACACGACCGCCCAGGGCATCTCCGACGGCCGCCGGGCCGAGGCCGCGGGCGGCGACGGGCTGTCCGTGCGGCAGGCGCTCGACCGCGCGTACGATTCCTCGACGGGCGCCGGCGACATCGGCGGCGGCTCCGGCGTGGCCGGCAAGTTCTCCACCGCCCGCGAGAAGGTCGCCGGCCTCGTCGGCGTCGCGAACAACTCGGCGCCGGCCGACGCCCCCGGGCTCTACGCCTCGGCCGTGAAGACCGCCGAGGAGACCTTGCCGTCCGCCGCCGCCGCCGCCGTGACCAAGGCCGTGCTGTCCTTCGCCGCGCGCAAGGCCGACATCTCCCTCTCCGAGCTCGCCCAATCCGCCTACGCCGCCGCCGCCGCGGGCCAGGCCGCCGAGACGCGCCGCCTGGTCAAGTCCCTCGACCGGTGGGAAGGACTTCTCGGCGCCCCCGGGCGCCCGCTGATCGCCAACGGAGATCGCCTCAAGGCGGGCGT
>JAKFCD010000013.1:0-27294 GCA_036676805.1 Elusimicrobiota bacterium | reverse complement strand
GTCGCGGCCGGGACGCCTCGGCCCGCGCGCGCGCGCGCTGGCGCGGCCGCCGCTCGAGGAGCCCGAGGAGAACGCCTGGCTCGCCGCCGCGCTCGACGGCGGGCCGCACGATCTGTGCGTCGTCAACAACATCGGCTGGCAGGTCTCGGGGCTTGAGGCCGGCCCGGTCATGGAGTTCGGCTTCCCCTCCTATTTCCACCACGCCCTGGCGCGACGTCCGTTCCTCGGCTTCGAGGGCGCCCTGCACTTCATCGACCGCATGGCGGAGCGGCTGATGAGCGAGCGCATGGCCGCCGTCTCGCGGCGCGGCCTCGCCGCGTGAGCTCGATGGCGCCGTCGGCGGATCGGCTCATCGATCTGGGCGCGCATCTGCTCTACACCGGCCGGCCGGCGAAGGCCGAGGCGCTGCTGAGCCGGGCCGCGGCGGCCCGGGCGGCGCCGGCGGCGTTCCGGCTCCTCGCCCACGCCCTGATGGTCCAGGAGCGCGCCCCCGAGGCGCTGCGCGTCCTCGCCGCCGGCTTGGCGGCCAACCCCCGAGACGCCTCCCTCCATTTCCGCCTCGCGCGCGTCCACGAGGGGCTGGGGGCCTCCCCCGCCGCGCGCGCCGGCTTCGAGCGCTTCCTCGAGCTCGCGCCGGACGCGCCCCGCGCCCGCTTCGAGGCCTTCATGGCCCTGGACCGCTTCGCGAAGGCCTTCCGGGAGGCGGAGCGCATGCTCGACGCCTGGTCGGCCGACGAAGCCGACCGCCTCAACGCCCCGTGGGAAGACGAGCTCTTCCACCGGCGCTCGCCCGCGTTCCACCGCGAGCGCCTCGCGAGGCTCTCGGCCTTCGGCGGGAAGCCCGGCTCGCCCTGGCCCGGCTTCTTCCGCGGCCTGCTGAAGCTGGAGCTCGGCCTGGCGCGCGAGGCGCGAGAGGAGTTCGCCCGCCTGCGGCGCTTCCCCGCCCGCCGCTACGGCTGGATGCGCTACGCCGCCGGTATCGCCTTTTTTTCCGAGAGCGCGCGGCGCTGCGCGGACGCGGCGGCGGAGTTCGAGAGCGTGCTGCGCTATAAGCCCGACGCGTTCTGGGCGCGCGGCCGGCTGGCGGAGGCCCTGCTGTGCCTGGGCCGGGAGCAGGAGGCCTTCGCCGAGTTCGACCGCGCGGAGGCCGCTCTCGACGGGCCCAAGGCGAAGGCCCACCTGCGGGCCTGGCGAGGCGAAGCGCTCCTATGGCTCGGACGCTATGACGAAGCCCTGGGACCCCTCGACCTCGCCGTGAGCTCCGGCGCCGAGCTCGCCTACTGCTGGCGCGGCGGCGCCCGCCTGCTCCTGGGCGACCACGCCGGAGCCGGGGCCGACCTCGACGCGGCCGTCGGGCTCGACCCGGGCGACGCGGAGGCGCGCCTGTGGCGCGGCGAGCTCTACCGCCGGACGGGCCGTCTCGACGAGGCGCGCGCGGAGCTGGCCCGGGCCGCGGCCCTGGACGCGGGCCCCATGGCCGCCGTCAACCTCGCCCTCGCCGAATCGCCGCGCGGGAAAACGGCGCGGGCGTTGGAGAGCCGGCTGCGCGCCGCGCGCGGCGTCCGCCGGCCCGAGGCGTACTTGGAGGCCCTCGTTATGGGCGCGCGGCGCCGCCGCCCGGGAAGCCGGGGAGCGCGCGAAGCAAGCGCTCGTATTCCTCGGCCATGACGGCGAATCCCTCGGCGTTGGGATGGCAGCGGTCCGGCGCCAGGAACTCGTCGCGGTGCTTGAAGCGCGCCCGGAACAGCGGGAGCATGTCCGCGTAGGGCAGGCCGCCCTTCTCGGCCGTCCGACGCACCGGCGCGTATTCCTCCTCGGGGTAGGAGGACAGGATCAGCGGGATGCCCCGCAGCCGCGCCGCGCCGGCGACGCGCTCCATGTCGCGGGAGAACTGCTCGTCCTGGAGCTCCTCCAACGGGCGCCGCAACTCATGGCGTCGAGCGCGCTGGGCCGCGTAGTAGCGGTACATGAGGTTTCCCTTGAGCGCGGGAACCTCCTCGGCGAGCCGCTCCGCCTCCTCGAAGCGCCCGGCCTTCTTCAGGCAAAACGCGTAGAGATGGAACCGGGAGACGTCGAGAGGCTCGGCGCGCAAGAGGCCGGCCGACGCGTCCGCGCACCGCCCGTACTGACCGGCCGCGAGCCAAGCGTAATCAAGCTCCGCGCGGGCCTCGGAGGGAGGGGGCGTCCGGGACCGCGCGGCGCGGCGCGCCTCCCATTTCCTGGCGCTGGCGTGCACCAGCCCGTGGTCATCCCGCTCCCGGCCCGAAGTCGGCAGGCGCGACAGCTCCAGAAAGGCCGCGATGGCCGCGTCGTAATCCTTCAGCTCGTAGAGCGCCCAGCCGAGAAGCCGCCAAGCCTCCGCGGCGGCGGGCGCCGCCCGAATCTCGGCCCGCGCGATCCCCGCCGCGGCCGCCGCCTCGCCCCGCCACAGGCGCCACTCCGCTTCCGCCAGCCGCCGCTCGAAGCGGCACCTTCCGCCTCCCGCGCCGAGCGCGGCCGCCGCGGCCCGCTCGCCTTCGAGCCGGTCGAGCGCCTGCGCCAGCCCCGCGTAGAGCTGCGCGTCGCACCTCCCCAGGGCCGTGCCGCCGCGGAAGGCCTCGGCCGCGCCCCGCGCGTCCTCCTGCGCCAGAAGCCAGCGTCCGTACACCAGGCGCGCTTCGCCGTCTTCCGGCGCGGCCGCGACGCGCTCGCCCAGAGCGCGCGCGGCGGCGGCCACGCGCGGCGCCAGCGGAGCGTCGCCGAGCTGCCCGCGATACCAGTCATCGGGGTGCTCCAGAAGCCGGTCGAGCGCGCCGCGAACGGTTTCCAGCGCCTCGTCGCGGCCTCGCCCGGCGCGGTAGCGTCCGCGCAGCGTCCCGTCGGAGATTCCCACCCATAAAAGCTTGAGCAGCTTCCAGCTCCGAAGCGAGAGCAGCAAGCGGTCCGCCCGGTAAGCAAGCGGCTCCGAGCGGATCGGCAGGTTGTTCCAGAAGTTGTCGGCCCCGATGAGCACGATCACCGCGTCCGGCTTCCAGCGGTCGAGCTCGCCCTCGATCGAGTCCGCCAGCTGCGTCGAGTTGAGCCCGTGCGCGCCGCGGTTGATTATGCGGGCCGCGACGCCGCCGGCGGCGAGGCGGCGGGCCAGCTGATCGGGGTAGGAGTAGCCGCCTCCGGTGTAGGTGTTGGAGTCGCCCAGGCAGAGCACGGTCCAGGCGCCGCGCGGTCCGGACGCGAGCGCGTCCTTGCGCACGAATTTTCCCGCGAGGCGCAGGCCCCCTTCGAGGAGGACGAAGGTCAGCGCGGTTCCGGCCAGGAAGGCCGCGGCTCGCTCATATCTCACGCGCTCCACCTCTCAGAATACGGCGTAAAAGAACGGGATCAGCGCCGGCATCTCTGAGGCCGCGAGAAAGATCAGCAGCAGCGCCAAGAACAGGACCACCGGCAGCAGGGCCCAGGCTTTGCGCTTGAGCGCCATCCGCCACAATTGAACGATGACTTCCATCCGCTCGCTAAGCCGTCGCCGGTTCATGCTCATCCTCCTCCAGCTTCTCCGCCAAGAATGGGCCGATGGCCAGCGCGTCGAGGCCGCAGCGCCGGTGGCAGGCCAGGGCGTCCTCGGGCGAGCAGACGATGGGCTCGCGCCGGCCGTTGAACGAGGTGTTGAGCAGCACCGGCACGCCGGTGCGCCGGCCGAAGGACCGCAGAAGCCGATGAAAGAGCGGGTCGCTCTCGCGCCGCACCGTCTGCAGGCGCGCCGTGCCGTCGGCGTGGACGACGGCGGGTATTTCCGCGCGGCGTTCGGGCCGCACCGGCAAGGCCAAGGTCATGAACGGGCTCTCGTGGACGCGCTCGAACCAGCGGCTCGCGTCCTCCCAAGGCATCGCCGGAGCGAACGGACGGAAGGATTCGCGGCGCTTGACCTTGGAGTTGACCCTCTCTCGCATCCCCGCATCGCGGGGATCGGCGAGTATGCTGCGATGCCCCAGCGCGCGCGGCCCCCATTCGAGGCGTCCCTGGAACCAGCCCACCACCTGCCCCGCCGCCAGGCGGCCCGAAACTTCCTCGACGAGAGCCTCGGGCTCCAGGCGCCGGTAGCGCGCCCCCGCGGCGCGCAAGGCGGACTCGATGCTCGCCTGCGCGTACTCCGGGCCCAGGAAGGCGTGCTCCATGCGCCATCGACGGGCGCCCCCGGCGAGCCGTCCCGACGCGTAGAGCGCCGCGCCCAGCGCCGCCCCCGAGTCCCCCGCCGCGGGCTGGATGAAGATGCGCTTGACCGGGGTATGCTCGAGCAGCGCGGCGTTCATCGCGCAGTTCAGCGCCACCCCGCCGGCGAGGCAGAGGTCGGTCAGCCCCGTGCGGGCATGAAGATCGCGCACCAGGCGCTGAACGGCGTCCTCGAGCAGCGCCTGGAGGCTGGCCGCCAGGGCTTTGTGGGCGTCGGTCACGGACGCGCCGGGCGCTCGCGCCGGGCCCAGGAGCTCGGCGAAGCGGTGATTGGTCATAACGAGCTCGTGGTGGAAGGCGAAATAATCGAGATCCAGGCTCAGGCTTCCGTCGGCGCGCACGTCCGCCACGGCGCGCAGCCGGTCGAGCAGCTCCGGCCGGCCGTGGGCGGCCAAGCCCATGACCTTGCCCTCGCCCTCGTTGACCTCGAATCCAAGGTGGGCGGTGACGGCGCTGTACAGCAGGCCGTAGGAATGGGGAAACCGAGTCTCGTCGCTCAGGATCAGATTCTCGCCCTCCCCCGCGCCTCGGCACAGCGTGGACCACTCGCCGGTTCCGTCGAGCGTCACGATCATGGCGCGTTCGAAGGGTGAGGGAAGGAAGGCGCTCGCGGCGTGCGCCGTGTGATGGTCGATGAACATCACAGGGAGGTCCCGGCCTAACCGCTCTCGAATCGTCCGCGCCGCCGGCAGCTTGTAGTTGAGCCACATGGGCAGGAAGCGTTTGAAGCTCGGCCAGGAGCGCGGCCACATCGCCAGATGCGTGCGCAGCACCCGCTCGAACTTCAGGTACGGCTTCTCGTAAAAGGCCGCGGCGTCGATATCACACGCCTCGATGGCGGCGTCGGCCAGGCACCACTCGACGGCGCGGGACGGGAAGTCCAGGCAATGCCTCAGGCGCGAGAAGCGCTCCTCCTCGGCGGCCGCCGCGACGATCCCGTCGCGGACGAGCACGGCCGCCGAGTCGTGGTACATGTACGACAGGCCCAGCACGTTCAGGCTAATAGGGCCTCCGCAGATCGTCCGAATTGTCCTCGTCCGCGGCCCGCGGGCGGAAACGGCTGCCCGGCCCGGGGCGAAAGCCGAGCCAATCCTTCCCGGACAGGCGCTGCGCCAGCGCGCAGGGGCCGAGCACCGCCCAGTAGAGCGCGAAGATCAGGGCGGCCGAGAGCCGTTCGCTCAGCCGCGCCCCGGCGACGGAAAGGACCGCCAGCGGCGCGTTGAACAGGGCGCTGCAGAGATAGCCGAGCGCGACGCGCCCCCGCGGCGGCAGCAGGGCGGCCGCGGCGAGGCCCGCCCGGCTGGCCGCCAGGCTCAGGCGCTTCTTGTCACGCGCGTACAGCGCGTTGGAGCAGTTCCCGTACACGGTTCGGCTCGCCTCCCTTCACGAATTGACGCGTCAACTCCGCCGCCCGGCCCAGCGTCTCGCCGAGATAGCGGCTCTGCTCCTCCTCGTACTCCGCGAACGTCCGCCGGGCGAGAAAAACGCGCATGGACATGGCGAACAGCACCTGCTGGGAGCAGAGGATCTGGTCGTCGAGCGGCGTGCGCTTGATCAGGGGCGCCTCGCTGATGCCGCGGCGGTAAAGCGCCTCCTCGTTGGACTGCTCCGGCCGGAACGCCGGAGAGACCTTCTCCACTCCGAACTCGCGGTAGAAGGAGACGATGGCGGGCATGAGGATGCGCGGGTTCTGCTCCGCGTACTCCTCCGCCCCGGCCGCCGCGCCGTCGGAGGCGCGGCGCAGGCCGTTCTCGAGGCAGTACAGCAGCAGGCGCCAGTGCATCGAGATCTTGCATACCCCGCAGGGCGCCAAGGCCAGGACCCCGTGGCGCCGCAGCTCCGCCCAGCCGCCGCAAAGCTCCTCGTAGAACGGACCGACGTCCAGGAAGCGGTGCGTGATCTCGCAGCCGGGGTGGCGGTCGCGCAGGCGCTCCAAGCGGGCGAGCGCCTTCTCCTCGGCCAGGAAGCCGGCGCGCGTGAAGGTGACGAGATGAACCTCGCGGAACCGCTCGGCGAGCAGGGAGGCCGCCAAGGTCGAATCCACGCCTCCGGAGAACAGGTGGGCGACCGCGCTCACCGGGGCGTCTCCAGCTGGCGCTCCCGCGGCGTCATCCAGTCCATGCAGAAGCCGCGCGTCGCCTCGTTGGCCAGGCGCGAGCAGAAGCCCAGGGCCCCGCGAAAGCCGAGGAACGGCTCGTCCTTCAGAAAGTGCGTGTAATCCGACGGGTAGCCGAACTCGAGCCAGGAGGTCCGCGGCTTGATGAACTCGACGGCCATCGTGTTGGCCACGAGCACGTCCGCCTCCCGGCGGCTGAGGCCCATCCACTCGCGCTCGAGCGCGTTCTGCATGGGCTCGAATGACGTCCTCGGCCTTATACACAACGTCCTCCGATCGGGCTCGGACAGGTGGCGGCTCCCTCCGAGGAGGATCATCCCCCACATCTCGCCGCCCAGTTCCTCGATCATCTCCGCGAACGGCGCGGCGTAATGAGGATCGTTGACGTAGGCGAACCTGCGCCCCAGGAAGGCGTGCGGCACGGCCCATTCGAGCGCCGGCACGACCTCGTCGAGCTCCGCGCGGATGAAGGCCGCGGCCTCCTTCTCCTTGCCGAACTCGCGCCCGAGGGACTCGACGAAGCGCTTCGTCGCGGCCAGGCCGAACGGGAGCTCCGCCGCGACGTGCTTGACGCCCAGCCGCTCCGCTACGATGCCCGCGGCCTTGCGGCCGTGGCCGAAGGAAACGACGGCGCCGGCGCCGCGCACGGCCCGAAGGCTCTCGTAATTCCCGCCCGACAGCCAGGTCGAGACGGGGTTGAGGCCCAGCGCGCGGAAGATCCTCTCCAGCTCGCGGACGTTGCCGCGGTGGTCGCCCTCGGTGCGTCCCATCAGGTAGCCGACGATGGCCACGTTCTCGGGGCGAGGGGCCGCGCCGGCGAGGTCCATGCCCTTGGCCAGGGCCTCGAGTACCGCGCCGTAGCCGTCGAGCCAGTCGCCCGCGAGGCCGATCTGGGGCGGGACGATGAAGTGCGGCTTGCAGCCGCCGGCGAACACCTGGCGGACGATGCGCTCGTAGTCGGTGCCGGCGATCGTGCACATCGGCACCGAGCCCATGAACACCGCGCCGCAGGAAGGCCGCCGCGCGATGCGCTCGAGCCCCTCGGCGATCTCGCCCTCGAGGTTCGCGGCGATGTTGAAAACGCTGAGGCCCGTGTAGTGAACGCGATGCTCGCCCTTGCAGGACATCAAGGTCGAGAACAGATCGTGACGGCCGTGGATCTGCTCGCCCTTGGCCCGGATGCAGTCCGGGCCGTCGCCCAGGAAGAAGGCGTCGGAGATCGCGTTGACGGCCAGAAAGGCCCCGTGCAGGTACGGCGGATTGAGGCGTACGCCCGGTCCCTTAGACAAGAGTCCTCCCTGCGAGCCCGGCCAGGTGCGAGCCGTAGCGGTGATAAAATGGAAGCCGGCTCACGGCGAGAAGCCGCCGCAGCGAGCGGACGGCTCCCTCCAGGCCCATCTCGAAGTCCTTGCTCGAGAATCGGGCCTTGCCCGCCGCGCTGATACGCCAGTCGAAGAAGATGTCCGAGTACACGGCGCGGAACGTCCCCTCCCGCAGAAGGCGAGTCAGCTCGTCGGGCGTGCGGAACGTCGCCAGCCGCGCGCAGCGCGAATCCTCCGGCACCTCGGGGCAGTCGTCGTGCGGGTCGTAATACAGGATGTCGACGCCGAAGCCCATCTCCTCGATCATGCGCATCATCGGCGCGCCCTGCCCGTGGCGCAGCTCCCAGAGCATCGGCAGGGTCGCCTCCGAGACGACGAAGGCAAGCCGATGGGATCTCGCCCGCGCGGTCAGTTCCTCCCATTCCGGCTTCAGGGCGGCGAGCTTTGTCTTCCAGACGGCTTCGAAAGCCTCCTCCCGCCCCGCGGCACGCGCGATGGCCCGCAGGCACTCGCCCGTGTCCTCGATGCCGTACGGGGCGCGCACGGTCAGCACCGGCCGCGCGCCGCCGGCGAGAAGCTCGGGCAGCTTCGACTGGTAAGAGGTCGCCGCGCCGAAGACATGAACGGCGGCGCGCGGCATGCGCTCCATGGACGGGAACTCCACGTCGGGGAAGAGGCGCGTGTTGACCTCGACACCCATCTCCGCCAGCATGGGCACGAGCTCCGCCTCGCGATAATCGGCCGGGAAATGGAACAGGTTCACCGCGTTCTTCACCGGCGGGGCGTCCCAGAAGCCCGGACGGGAGAACAGCTCCTTAAAATGCCCGCCGAAGTTGTTGAGCTGATCCCGGTCGCCGTGGCTCCAGCACACGGCCTTCAGCCCGCTGGCCTCTTCGACGCGCCGCGTGATCGAGCCGGAGTCCTCGCCCATCACGATCGAGGTGCAGAAGTGGTTGTAGACGACGTACTCCGCGTCCGAGCCGACCGAGGCCTGGGCCACCGACTCCACGAGCGCGTCGGCCTTCTCGACCGCGCCGAGGACCATGTCGCGCTCCTCGAGCTCCATCACGATCCCGGTGCGGAACACCGTCGCCCCGAAGCTGTCCGAGGGAACCCGCACCGGATAGGCGAAGAACGACCATTTGCGCGGGTCGTTGCCGGACCAGGAGTACAGGCACTCGCGGTCTGAGTAGCGCGCGTAGATGGTCTTGTTCATCTTCAGCTCGGGATAGCCGAGAAGGACCTCGTAGTCCTGGTCGGCGAAGAAGTTGCGCCAGCCGGCCTCGAGCAGGTTGATGGGCCCCGCGGCGATGGGCACGCGCAGGGCGCTCGTCGAGCCGCCGGCGGGCGACATCTCGACGAAGGTGGCCGGATCGGCCGCGATCGTCTCCAGCACGCCGTCCAGGGTCCTCGCGCCGAGGCGGGCGGCCACGGCCGAAATCAGCCGCCTCATGGCGGGGCTGGGCTCCCCTTCGGCGGCCAGCGCCAGGCCCGGGGTCTCGAGGACGGCGTTCGGCGCGCCCTTGGGAAGAAGCTGCAGCGCGAGGCGGAGCTTGCCGTTGCGCAGGCCGAGGCGGACGCTCGTCCCGCCGAGCCCGCACAGGGAACGGATGGGCAGCCCGATCAGCTTCGACAGCTCCGCCGTCGCCCTCGGTCCCGCCAGAAGGTGCGGCACCTGCGCCTGGAATGACATCAGCGGCCTCCTGGGACGGTCGTCAGCCCGTGCGGCAGCCGCGTGTTGAAGAACGAGAAGCACCCGCGGCAGGCCGGGAACAGCTTTTGGCAGACGCGGCGGCGCAGGGCGCGGGCCTGCGTCCCGTCCCATATCTCCGCGAACGCGTTCCGGTTGATGTTCCCCAGGACAAAGTCGGGGCACACCCAGACGTCGCCGTTGGGGAAGACGTTGGCCTGCGTCCAGGGCCCGTCGCAGAAGGCCGTGCCGGTCTCTTCGCGGCGCCCCTCGTAGTAGTCGCGCAGCGCCGCCTCGCCGCGCAGGTCGACGCTGAAGCGCGCGTGGGGATAGCGCTCACGCAGGCCCGCCAGGGCCCGGTCGAAGGCGGCATAGTCCATCGGCTGGGGCCGGTAGGCGTAGCCCCGCCACAGGCTCAGCGGCAGGTCGAACTCGGTCTGGAACGCCTGCTCCTGGGCGGAGAGCACCTCCGGCCGGTTGAAGATGAGATGCTGGAACAGGATCTCGTCGAAGTCCACGCCCTCTTTTTTCAGGTGCTCTACGGTCTCGCCCAGATGCCCGGCGTTGGAGTCGAATACCTCGCACAGCATCCGGAGGAGCGGTTTTCTCGCCGGATGCCGTTCTCTCAAAGCCGCCATCTTGCGGAGGCCGCGGACCATGGCTTCATAGTGCCCCGGCGGACCCATGCGCAGTTCCTCGCGCATCGACGGCGGGCAGGCGACGGAGATGCTCACCTGGTCGAACAAGGCGGCGACCTTCTCCGCGTGCCGCTCGAGGTACACGCCGTTGGTGGTCAGGATGGTGCGCAGGCCTCTCTTCCTGGCGTGCGCCGCGAGCGCCGCCCAGCGCGGGCTGAGAAGGGGCTCGCCGCCCGAGAAGTTGACGTTCTGGGGGCGATAGGGCACCAGCTCGTCGATCAGGGCCAGCATCCGCTTCAGCGGCACCGGCCGGGACTTCGCCTCATGAAAGCGGGAGGAATGGCAGGCCCCGCCGACGCCCCACAGGGAGCAGGCGCGGCAGCGCAGGTTGCAGGCCATGGTGAGCATCAGATAGGCCTCGCCGATCGTCGCGCTGCGGTAGGGATCCTCGGCGCGCACGCCCAGCTCCCCGAGCCGGGTCGAGAGCGCGCGGCGGTCCGTCGGCTCGCCCGCGAGGAGCGCGGCGGGAGCGGCGGCCCGCGGCGCCGGCGGCGGGGCCTGCTCCGCGCGCCACCATCTCTTCAGGCGGCGCCCGACCGCGAGGTTGTTGAGCGCGACCTTGCGCGCCTCGGCGGGAAGGGGTGCCGCGCGCAGCCGGCGCAGCTGCTCCGCCGGCTTCGCCGCGCGCCCCGGCAGGCGCGCGAGCTTCGCGACCGCGCCGGCGCGGAACGCCTCATGCAGCGCCGGCCAGACGCGCTCGAGCACGATGGACGTCCCGACATAGAGGGAGCCGTCGACGTCGACCACGTGCTGGGGGCTCAGGAGGACCGGCTCGGCGTCGTTGCGGCGGTTGAAGATCTCCGCGCGCGGGCCGGCGTCGTCGGCCAGACGGGCGGCCGCCGCGATCTCCCGCTCCAGGTCCTTCAGCGCGGCGCCGGACCACGGGACGCCCAGCGCGTAGCTGAGCTGGAAGGCGCGCGCGCCCTCTTCAAGGAGGAAGGAGACGCTCTTCGACAGGCTCGCGGCGGACTCCGGCGTGGCGACGAGATTGACGAAGAACGGAGTCCCGGAGCTCACGAGCCCTTTCAGGTTGCGGCGTTGGACGTCCCAGGTCTTGGCGCCGCCGGAGCGCACGACGCGCTGGACGGTCTGCACCTCGCGGCCGCCGTCGAAGCTCAGCATCACGCCGGCGCCGAGCTCCCCGAGCTCGCGCGAGCGCACCGGGGTGAGGAGCAGGCCGTTGGTGGTCACGCCCAGGCGAAGGGTCTTTTCCTTCCTCGCCGCCTGCCCCGAGGCGTAGGCGAAGACCTCGCGCACGAGGCCGTACTCGAGCAGAGGCTCGCCGCCCATGAGCTGAAGCTCCAGCGGCCCCTCTTCCATCAGCAGGAGGTCCACGGCCTTGCGCCATGTCGCGGCGCTCATCTTCCCCGGCCGGTGCTCGAGGCCGCAGTACACGCAGTCCATGGGGCAGGCCCGCGTCAGGATGAGGTCGAGGCCGAGGGGCTTCAGCTCACGCGGCATGGAGGGCCTCCAGGCCGAACAGCCGCGCGTACTCCGCCGGCACGCCCAGGCACTTCGCGTCGTGAGGACAGCGGCGGCAGGCGGGCTTCTTGGCCCTCCCGATGCCGCCTTTCTCGCCGCTGAAATCCTCCGCGTAGCGGACCAGGCGCTGAGGCAGGTCGTCATCGGAGACGAACAGCTCCGGGGACTCGGCCAGGCAGGCCGGGAGGTCGCATTCCCCCGAGGAGCGGGGCACGCTCAGGCCCTCGCTCGCCGCGCGCGCGATGGCGCGGCGCAGATAGGGCTTCACGAGCGCCAGGTCCACGGCCAGCTCCGGCGCGCGGACCACGCCGGGGCCGTTGAGCATGGTGAAGCCGAGCGCCGGAGCCGGGCGCGCGCCCTTCGCCAGCCGCCCCAGGAAGCCGGCCCAGGCGGGCAAAGAGCGGTAGTTGAGCGCGGTGATGACGACGCACGCCGAGACTCGCGCCCCCGAAGCGAAGAGCCGCGACAGCGCGGACACGGCGCGCGGGTGCTGGCCGCGCGAGCCCGTGAGACGGTCGTAGACGCGGGGCAGATGCGAGTGGAACGACACGTCGAAGCCGACGACCCCGAGCGCCATGAGGCGCTCCGCGAGGCCCGGCCGGTCGAGCCCGACGCCGTTGGTCTGCAGGACGAATTTGCGGATGCCCCGGCGCCGCGCCGCGCGCAGGATCTCGCCGAGCCGGGGATGAACGAGGGGCTCGCCGCCGGATAAGGTCAGCACCCCCTCCGGGCCGAGCTCCGGGGCCAGGCGCTCGAGCTCGCGGGCGAGCGCCTCGGGCGCGGCCCTCCGGCCGCCGGCGGGGATGAAGCAGAAGGGGCAGCGCTGATTGCAGGCGTAAGTGACGCGCAGGATGCGCTCGACGCCGCTTCCCTGGTCGTGCCGCTCGGCCCGGACGGGCTCGCCGCTCATCTCCGTCCTCCCCGGCCCCGAAGCCCTTTGACGACCTCATTGGCCATGCGCGAGTAGAGCGAAAGCGCCCCCCTGAAGCCGAGGAACGGGTCGTCGTGCAGGAAATGCGTATGTTCGGACGGAAAGCCGAACTCGAGCCACGGGATCGAGGGATCGATGTATTTCAGGGCGAGGCTGTTGCACACGAGCAGGTCCGCTTCCCCGCCCGTCGCCTCCGCGAACGAACGCCGCAGACCGCCGCGCTCCGGCTCGTACGAGGTGCCCGGGCGGGCGTCGAGCGCGCGCCGGTCCTGCGCGCCGAGATGCGAAGCACCCCCCATGACGATCGTGGCCGCGATGGAGCCGCCGACGTCCTCGACCAGCTCCGCGAAGGCCGCGGCGTAATGGGGGTCGCCCGCGAAGGCGAAGCGGCGGCGCATGAACGCGTGCGGCACGCTCCACTCCAGGCGCGGAGCCGTCTCGTCGAGCTCGCTCGCGATGAAGGCCTCCGCCGCCTCGCCCCGTCCAAGCGCCGCTCCCACGGTTTCGAGGAAGCGGCGGGTGCCCTCGAGGCCGAAGGGCAGTCCCGCTTCGACGAGCTTCACGCCGAGCCTGGCGGCCAAGGCCGCGGCCGCCTTGCGGCCGTGCGGCAGGGAGATGATCGCGCCGGCGCGCCGGACCGCGCGCAGATCCTCGTAGGGGCTGCCCGACAGCCAGATCGAGACGGGCTCGAGGCCCAGCGCCCGGAGCATGCGACGCAGCTCGGCCAGGTTGCCGCGGTGCTCGCCCTCGTTGCGGTCCATCAAGTAGCCGACCAAGGCCGCGGTCCCGGGAACGGGCTCGGCCCCCGAGAGGTCCATGCCCGCGGCGAGCGTCTCGAGAGCGCCGGCGTAGCCGTCGAGCCAGTCGCCGCTGACGGCCGAGCGGCGCGGGATGGTGAACCCCGGCACGCGTCCGCCGTCCAAGGTCCGGCGCACGAGGCGCTCGTAGTCCGTCCCCGCGATCGAGCACATCGGCATCGCGCCGGCGAAGATCACCCCGCAGCCTTCCCAACGGGAGATGCGCTCGAGCGCCGCGGCGATCACGTCGTCGAAGTTCCCCGCGATGTTGAACACGTTCACGCCGGTGTATTGAATCCGGTGGTCGCCGCCGCAGGACAGCAGGGTCGAGAATAAGTCGTGGCGTCCCTGTATGTGCTCGGCCTTGGCGAAGACGCAGCTCGGACCGTCGCCCAGGAAGTAGGCGTCGGGGACGGCGTTGATGGCCGCGTACAGGCCGTGCAGGAAGGGAAGATTGAGCCGTACCCCCGGAGGTCTAGACATCGATCCTCCGCGGCGTCCGAGCCAGGTGGCGCGCGTAGCGGCGATAGAACGGCGTGCGGCAAGCGGCGAGCAGCCGCTCCAGGCCCCGCCGCGCTCCTTCGAGGCCCATCCCGAAATCCTTCGCCGAGAAGCGAGCCGCGCCCGCGCGGCTGACGCGCCAGTCGAAGAAGATGTCCGAGTACACCGCCGAGGCGCCCCCGGCAAGGGCCTTGTCGAGTTCCGCGGGGGTGCGGAACACCTTCACCCGCGCGTCGCGCAGCCCCTCGGGCAGGGCCGGCGCCTCGCCGTGCCTCTCGTAATAGATCAGGTCGAGGCCGAAGCCCATCTCGCGCGCGACCGCGGCCAGAGGCGCGCCGTGGCCGTAGCGGGCCGCCAGCAGGCGCGGCAAGGTCGCCTCCGACACCACGAACGCCAGGCGATGTCCCGCGGCCTCGCGCCGCAGCTCCTCCCAACTCGGGCCGAACGCGGCGAGCCTCCTGGCCCACGCGGCCTCGAACTCGGGCTCCTTGCCGGCGGCCGCCGCGATCGTTCGGGCGCAGGCGCGCGTCCCCCCCACCCCGTACGGGGCGGGGCTTATTATCACCGGGCGCGGCGAGGCCCGCAGGAGCTCGAGCGCCTTGTCCGAGTACGCGGGCTTCTCGCAGAACGCCTGCCAGCGGGCCTTCGGGAGAGCCTCGATCGAGGGGAAATCCACGAGCGGGAACATACGGACGTTGACCGTCAGGCCCAGCTCGGCGAGCAGCGGGGCGAGCTCGCGCTCCCGGTACTCCGCGGGGAAATGAAACAGGTTGACCGCCCCGGCGTCGCCGGGCCCGTCGAAGAAGCCCGGGCGGCCGAGCACGGAGCGAATATGCTCCCCGAAGTTGTCGCCGCGGTCGCGGTCCTTCTGGCTCCAGCTGACCGAGGTGCCGCACGCCTCCTTCTCGCAGCGCCGCGCGAGGGCCGAAAAATCCTCTCCCATCACGATCGGGGTGCACAGGTGCGTGACCACGAGGTAGCTGCCGGCGTCGGCGAGACGCTTGACCTCGGAGACGAGGGCGTCGGCCTTCTCCCCCGTGCCCATGACCATGTCCCGCTCCTCGAGCTCGACGCCGACGAAGGAATCCTCGCCCGTGGCCTCGGGATTGAGCGACTCGTCGGGCCAGTCGAGGAAGCTCCACTGGCTGAAGCTGACGTCGGGGCGCGCGGTGAAGCACTCGAGGTCGGCGTACTCGACGGTCACGGTCTTGTTGAGCGCCGGCTCCGGCGCCTGCAGCAGAATCTCGAAATCCTGATCGGCGAAGAAGTTGCGCCACCCCGACTCGAGCAAGGACATGGGACCGGCGACGTAGGGGACGCGGACGCGCCCCCCCGGCGCGGCGGGGTCCACCTCCTCGGCGAACGAGTCTGGATCCGCGTCGACGCGGGCCGCGACGTCTTGAAAGCCGACGTTCTTGAGGCGCGCGGTCAGGAGCGCGGACAGGCGTCGCTGCGCCGGCCCGCCCTCCTCCGCCGCCGCGAGCCCCTCCCCCCGCGCCCGCAGTCGCACGATGAGGCGGTGCTCCCCGCTCGCCAGGCGCAGACGGAGCTCCGCGCCCCCCTCGACGCACAGCCCCTCCAGCCTCCAGCCATTCTCCTCGAGGCCGAGGAGCGCTTCGAGGTGCGCGGCGGCCTCGGACCCGGCCGTCACGTGGCGGCTCATCGCGCCTCCGCCGCGCCGAGGGAGAGGCAGAACCCGGTCAGCGCGTCGTCGACCGCGCGCGTGGAGGCCAGCACGTCGGGCGGGAAGGAATCGCTCAGGACCGACTTGGCGTCGGCGGCGGGTCGCGCGGCCAGCCCGCCGGGATCGAGCGCGTCGCCCAGGCGCAGGCGGCGCCGGTGGGGGCGCACGGCCTCGGCCAGGACGAGGTTCGAGCTGTACACCTCGCCGTCGGTGTCGACCACGAGGCCGTCGTTGTACAGCGGCGTGGCGCCCCGGCGCCCCAGGTTGACCACCTCGACGGGGCGTCCGGCGGCCGACCAGCGGGAAAGGATCAGGCGCAGGGCCGCGAACCCGTCGGCCAGCCCCCGGAGCTGCGCGGGGGTCCAGCGCACGAAGTAGGCGGGAAGGAAATTGAAGCGGGCGTAGCCCAGGCGGCGCGCCAGCGCCAGGCGCCGGGCGGTCATCGCCGGGGCCTCGCCGGGCGGGATGAGGAAGTTGTGGACCACGCCGGTCAAGGACGCGGCCGCCGGGTGCGGGCGGCTGACGAACACCTCCACCTCGGGGCGCAGCGCCAGGACCGCGGCCACCGCCGGCAGGCCGCGCCCGTGCGTGGGAAGCTCGACCGCGGTTCCCCGGGGGAGGCGGCCCAGCGCGCGGGCGACGAGGTCGGGGCGCAGCAGCGGCTCGCCGCCGAACAGCTTGACCCGGGAGCGCGGGGGCAGCAGGGGCAGGAGGTCCAGCGCCGCGTCGAGCACGCCCTCGGACATGTCGGCGTCCTCGAAGCCCTGGGGGCAATGACCGCAGCGCCGGTCGCAGCGGCGCGTGAGGACCAGGACGAGCAGGCGTTCGCTCCTCACGCCGCCTTCCTCACCGGGACGAACTCGTCCCAGCCGAACAGCTCCGGGTACTCGCGCCACGGCCCCTCGCACTGGGAGTGCCAGTCGCACTGCGCGCAGCGCGGTCCCCGCGCTTTTCCTTCATCGATGCGCGTGCGCGTGTAGTCGGGGATCACGCAGTCGGCGTCGTAGATGCGCGTCCGGGGGATGATCCGCTCCGCCACGTGCTTCTCATAGCCCCCCATCAGGCAGTACGGGATGGCCTCGGTCATGACCGTCTTGCCCGCCTTGATCCCGACGTCGAGGGCCTTCTTCACGTACGGCTCGATGAGGCTCTTGCGGGCGGTCAGCCACTCCTTGTTCTCGCCGGCGCGTCCGCTCATGTGCATGAACGCGAATTGAAATTGGTCCGCTCCCAGGGCGACGAGGAGACGGGCCAAATCGGGCAAATCCCGGTAGTTGGCCTTCGTGATCACCGTATTGGTGATGACGCGCTGCTTGAGCCGCTTGAGGTTGCGCATGCCCGACACCGTCTGCATGAAGGCTCCCGGAGCTCCCGTCAGGTAGTCATGGATCTTCGCCGTGGAGCCGTGTAAAGAGGGCCCGAATTCGTTGACGCCGGCGTCGATGAGCCTCTTGCAGAAATCCTCGTAACAGAAGGTGCGCCCGTTGCTCTGCACCTGGATGAGGGTGTAGCCGAGGTCCTTCGCTGTCTTCGCGATCTTGACGATCTGCTTGTGCAGCGTGGGCTCCCCGCCCGTGATCACCACGCCGACGGCCCCTCCCGCGCGGCCCTCTTCGAGGGACTTGATCAGCTCGTCCTCGGGCTTGGTCGGCAGGCGCTCGCGCTTGTCCCCCTGCACGCAGAAATGGCAGTAGTTGTTGCAGCGGAACCCGACCTTCAGATCGATCCGTTCGCTCAAGACGCCTCCCCCAGGACCTTGTCGATGACCGCCTGCGCCGGCGTCAGGACGGGGCACAGCTCCTCGGAGGAGTAGTACACGTCCATCTGATAAAGCCCCGCGCAGATCGTCTCCGCCGCGCAGTCCCCGCAGCGCGGCGCCTTGCCGTAGCTCCAGGAGCTCTTGTCCTGCGTGCGCCGTCCCTTCTCGTCGAGGAAGTAGATGTCGCGCCCCTCGTCTTTGATGAACTTGCGCGTCTCGGTGGAGAAATGGCCGAAGTCGGACATGAAGCACAGCGGCACGCGCTCGACTCGGAAGGTCTTGCCGGCCTCGGAGAGCCAGGTCATCGCGCGGTGCAGCTCGACCTCGAAGGAGCGCAGCTTCGGCACGAGCCGGGGGTTCAGCGAAGCGGCGTTCATCAGCGGGTCGAGGTTGTTCCAGACGAAATGATGGAGGAACGGGAAGCGCTCGACGAGGAAGCGCGGGGTGAAGCTCAGGTGGTCCGCGTTGCGCGCGTTGATGACGGTGTTGATGTCCACGCGCACGCCCAGCGTGCCGGCGTTCTCGAGGGCGCGCAAAATGTTGGGCAGGGAGTTCTTGTTGCCCGTGAGCTGGCCCTGGACCTCGGGCCTGGCCGAATGCACCGAGACGTGCATGTGGTCGAGGCCGGAGTCGGCGAGGGCCTTGAGGTAGTCCGGCTTGCACACCCGCTGCCCGTTGGTGATCAGGCGCGGCGGCAGGCCCTTCTTGAGCGCGTAGGCCACCAGCTCGGGCAGGCGGTCGAACAAGGTCGGCTCGCCGCCGGTGATGATCACGCCCGCGGCCTTCTCCTCGGCGAACGAATCCACGAGGTCCGTCGCCTCCTTCCAGGAGATCACCCGCCCGTTCTCCGGATTGGAGCAGAACAGGCATTTCTGGTTGCAGATGCGGGCGACCTGCAGGTAGGCGAGCGTGGCCATCAGCCCGGCCTCCGCGGCGCCAGCTCCCCGCTCCCGAACGCGGCGAGGTAGCGGTCGAAAACGCCGGCGCAGTCCCCGCGCGCCTCGCAGGAGCGGCAGGCGAGCGGCTTGCTTCGCCGGCGCGAGGCGTCGCGGCTCGTGATCGAGACCAAGGAGGGCAGGCCCCTCAGGGCGCGCCGCTCCACGGTCACGCGCGGCGAGAAGTGCGCGTCATTGGACAAGTCGTCGCGTCCGCCGAGCACGCACAGCGGCAGGCCGAACAGGCGCAGCACGACGCGGCCGTCCTCGAAGGGCCGCGCGAGCTCGGGCAGGCGCTCGCGCCACGAGGACAGCGGCACGGCCAGGGACCCGTAGGCGGACGCCGCACGCCCCTCGGGTGCCACGTTGGACAGCAGGACGTGGCGGACCTTCGGCCGGGAGGTCAGGAAGGCCAAGGTCTCCGGCACGCGATCCCAATTGCGGCGCGTGACGACGGTGTTGGTGAGCAGATAGACCCGGTCGCCGTGCCGCTCGATGTTCTCCAGCGCCTGCGTCGCGCGCGCGAAGGAGCCGGGCGTGCCGGCGGCCGCGTCGTGGGTCCCGGCGTCGGGGCCGTGGACCGAGAGGCACAGCTCGTCGACGAGCGGCAGGACCTCCGCGGCGTAGGCCTCCTCGGCGAACCGCCCGCCGTTGGTGGTGAGATAGGTGTTGAACCCGAGCTGGCGCGCCGCGGCCAGCGCCGCGGGCAGGAGGACGTGCGCCGTGGGCTCCCCGCCCGTGAAGGTCACGTGGCTGAACCCGGCCTTGCGGCGCGCCAGCAGCACGGCCGAGATCTCCGAACCCCGCAGCGGCGCGTGCCGCCACTTCGCCATGCGCGCGCTCTCCGAGCAGAAGGCGCAGCTCTGCCCGCACGCGTACGAGAGGTGCAGCTCCAGGCGCCGCGCGGGGATCATGACGGGGCCAGCTCCCGGAGCTCCGCGGGTCGCTCCCGCAGATGCTCCTCGAAGGTCCCCGCGCAGCGCGCCCGGTCCGCGCAGGGGCCGCATCCCGCGGGCTTGAAGAACGCCTGATGATGGAGATAGAGCCGCATCGAGTCGGCGACGCTCGCGTCGGGGCCCGAGGGCGTCCCCTGGACGGCGCGGGCGACGCACGCGGGAAACCCGGTCAAGGAGCTCACGCGGCCCGCGAGCGCGGCGCGCAGCTCCGCGTAATCCGGCGCGACCTCGCCGTAGGGCACGTTCATCCCGGCGGGATCCTTGGGACGCAGCGGATGGATCGAGAACGGGCGTCCCTTCGCCCGGCACAGCGCCTCGAGCGCGGGGAGATCGGCGAGGTTCTTGCGGCAGGCGCTGGCGTGAACGAAGACGCGCGAGCCGGCCGCCTCGGCGGCGTCCGCGCCGCGCGTCGCGGCGTCGAAGGAGCCCGGGGAGCGCGTCACCGCGTCGTGCACGGCGGCGCATGAGCCGTGCAGGGCCAGGGAGTAGGAGGAAACGCCGGCTTTGGCCAGGATCTTGGCCAGAGCCGCCAGGCGCAGGCCCGACGTCATGACCTCGATCTCGGCGAAGCCGCGGCGGCGGCACAGGCGGGCGACGTCCGCGATCCGGGGGTGGGCCAAGGGCTCGTTGCCGACGAGCGCGAGGCGCGAGCGCCGCAGGGACAGGCTGCCCGAGAGGAAGGCGTCGACCTCCGTGAGAGTCTGGTAGTCCTCGCCGGTCTTGCCGCGGCAGAAGACGCAGTCGAGGTCGCAGCCCCCGCGCAGGAAGAGGAAGACGCGGTCGAGGTCCGGCATGCGCTCCCTGAGGAAGCGGTCCTGCTCGGCGAGGCCCGCCTGGACCACGCCGCGGCGCATGGCGGGGTCCTCGCTGCCGCGCTGGCCCATCCAATGGCGCTTGAGCGCAAGCCCGGCCTTGACGTTGTTGAGGACGACGTGGCCGCCCCGCGTCGGCGCGGGATAGGCGCGCGTGAGGCGCTCGTAGGGCTGGCGCGCGTCCGACTCGAAGGAGTCCACGCCGGGGGCGTCGTCGAGGTGTCCCAGCCGCAGGGCCTCACGCGCCTTGGGCAGCGCCGCCTCGAGAAAGATGCCCCCGTCCCAGTACAGCGCGCCGTCGACGTCGACGATGAGCTCCCGGCTGAGCATGACGGGCTCGCTGTCGGATGTCCGGTTGATCAGCTCGGCGCGGCCGCGCGACGCGTAGCGGTCGAGCGCGCCCAGGAGTCCGTCGAGCGCGGACGCGCTCCACAGGACGCCGACGCGGTAGCCGAACTGGATGCGGCGGGCGCCGAGGGCCTCGAGCGAGAGCAGGTCCTCGTCGAAGCGGGCCGCGCGCGCGGGATCGACGACGGCGTTGACGTGATAGGGAAGGCCGGAGGCCTCCAGGCGCCGCAGGGACGCCTCCATCGCGCGCTGGGCGCCGGGGCCGGTCCCGCGCAGGCGCGCGAAGTTGGCCGCGGCGGCCCCGTCCAGGCTCAGGTGCACGTAGCCGTCCACGCTCTTGAGGAACGCTATCTTCTCGTCGTCGAGCAGCAGCCCGTTGGTGGTGAGGTTGATCCGCAGCGGCCGCGCGCCGCGGCGCTCACGCGCGTACAGCGCCGTGCGCCTGACGAGATCCCACTCCAAGAGCGGCTCGCCGCCGAAGAAGTTGAGGATGAGCCGGCGGGCGCTCGAGGACAGAAGGAGGTCCGCGCCGCGGCGGGCGGTCCGCTCGTCCATGCGCCGCGGGCCGCGGTCGACCCGGCAGTAATCGCAGCGCAGCTGGCACTCGTACGTGGTCATGAGCATGACCGAGCGCGTCGCGTCGCGGGAAGCCTCAGGCGGCACGGAGCTCTCCCTCCCCTCGGCGGGCGAGATAATCCGCCCAGACGCCGTCGCAGGACGGGCGCCGCGCGCAGGCGCCGCACGCCGCGCCGAAGGCGAGACGCGGGCGGCGCCGCGCGCGCAGCGAGACCGCGGCGGGCGCGCCCGAGACGGCCTCGTCGTACAGGGCCCGGTCCTCGTGACGCGGAGCGAGCCGGCCGTCCCACAGGCAGGGCGGCAGGCCGAACACGGAGAACGCCAGCCCCGATTCGTCGGCGGCGAGCGCGGCCTCGGCCGCGGCCGCGGCGAAGGATTTCAGGAGCGGGCTGTCCTCGAGGGGAAGGCCCCCCCAGCCCGGAGGCGGCTCCCGGTGGCACAGCAGCGCCTCCCGAGCGCCCTCCCCGGCCAGGCGGCGGACCCAGGCGAGCAGGCCGGCGAGATCCTCCTGCATGGGAAGCAGCCAGGCCCAGACCTCGCCGCCGGCCCGCCGCCATCGGCGCAGGCCCATCGTGGTCTGAGCCAGGGCGCCGGGCACGCGGGCGCGGGCGTCATGGCGGGCCGCCTCGGGCGAGAACAACGGCACCACCACGCGCCGCGGCTCCCGGCGCGCGCGCAGGCGCGCGACGAGGCGGGCGTCGGCCAGCGGACGCGCGGTGGTGTAGAGGCTCAGGTCGTGCAGCTGCAGCGTCTCGGCGTCGTCGAGAAGCCTCTGGAGCCCGGGGACCAGCAGGGACTCCCCTCCCCCCAGCACGGCCCGCTCCGCGCGCAGCGCCGCCTGGGCGAGCGCGGCGGACAGGCCCGCCCGGGCCGATCTTGCCGCCGGGCGGCGCAAGGCGCAGCAGCCGTTGACGCAGCCGGAGGCCGCCGAAACGTAGTGCGTGCGCGAGGGCAGGAGGGCTTTCATCTCCTCGATCTGCGCCAAGGTCCGCTCGACCGTGTACACCGGCGCCTCCCGGTCGTCTCCGTCGTAGAAGCCGACGGGGACCACGCCCGCGGCCGTCGCGGCCGCGTGGATGCCGGTCCCGGAATAGACCTTGGTCTTGTGCACGAGCACGCGGTCGGGCTCCACCCCGCGCAGGAAGTCCGCGGTCTCGCGCGAGGTCTCGAGGTCGTCGCCGGGGTTGCCCACCATGAGCATCAGGACCGCCTGCATCCCGGCCTCGCGCGTGGCGGCGAACGCGGCGGGCACGCGGGATAGATCGAGGCGCTTGCCGATGGCCTTCTGCACCTTCGGAGAGCCGCTCTCGACGCCGTAGGAGATCTCGCGGCAGCCGGCGGCCGCCATCGCGCGCGCCAGGGCCGGATCCATCGCGTCGGCGCGGGTCATGCAGATCCATCGGATGCCGGGAGCCTCCCGGCGCAGCAGCGCGCAGATCTCGAGCACCCGCTTCCGGTCGCGCGTGAAGAAGTTGTCGCCGAAGACGAAGTCGCGCCATCGATATCGTTCGGCCAT
This sequence comes from Elusimicrobiota bacterium, assembly GCA_036676805.1. GTDB lineage: Bacteria > Elusimicrobiota > Elusimicrobia > UBA1565 > UBA9628 > GWA2-66-18. Next base: position 4,968 of record JAKFCD010000013.1, on the reverse strand, counting down.
GACCGCGACCTGCCGGACGAAGTAGGCGGGCGAGTGCAGGCGCGGCTTGCCCTTGACGGTGCTCATCGGGCAGAACACGCAGCGGTACACGCAGCCGCGCGAGCTCAAGAGCATGATCGCGCTGTGCATCGCGAGGCAGCGCCGGCCCGCCGCGGTGACGGGGCCGGCGAGCTGCTCCGCGCGGGGGCGGCGGAAGCGGGCGAGGCTGCCCGCCGCGTCGAAGAGGTCGAAGTCGGGGTCCGGCAGGGAGTCCAGCATGGTGAACGAAGCCCGCTCGGGCGCGCGCACGGGCTTGCCGGCCTCGGACCAGACGAGCCCGGCGATCCCGCGGCCGTCGCCCCCGCGCTCCAGAGCCGACACGAGCTCGGGCAAGGTCTGCTCGCCGTCGCCTACCGCGACCCAGTCGGCGCCGGTGCGGCGCAGGACCACCTCGGGGTCGGAGGTCGCGAAGGCCCCGCCCACGACGACGCGCAGGCCCGGAGCCCGCGCCTTCAGGGCGCGCACCAGGACCGCCACCGCGCCGCGGTTGGAGCTCTGGCAGGACACCCCGACGAGGTCCGGGCGCTCCGCGTCGACCAGCGCCGCCGCGTCGGCCAGCATGGCCTCCGCCGTGAAGCGGTCGTAGTCCCGCCCGAGCACCGAGACGCCCCGGGCCTTCAGCACGGCCCCGAGCAAGGAAAGGCCGTACGGCGGGCCGAAGTAGGCCGGAGGGGGGTCGGGGTTGAGCGGATTGACCAGGAGGACCTTCACCCGGCCTCCGCGAACGAGCGCCCGAGCTCGAGGTTGCTGAGCAAGGTCCGGCGCATGGCCCCGCGCCCGTAGGCGGAGGAGAGGACGGCGAAATTGTCGAACGGCGTGGCCCCGTAGGTCTCGAACAGCCCGGCGTGGCGCACGTCCGCCACGCGGAAGCGCTTCTTCATCTCCTGGAAATCCTCCTCCAGGCACACCCCGGTCTCCCGGTACACCGTGCCGTCGCAGTCGACCGTAAGCTCGCTGTTGAGCACCACGGGCTCGCGCCGCTTGACGGTCAGGTTGACGAGCTCGGCGCCGAGGCGCCGAGCGAATATGGCGGCGCGGTCCATGGACTCCCGCAGCGCCGCGGACTGCGCGTCGCTCCAGTGCCGGCCGAGGGCGTAGTTGATCTGGATGCGGCGGTGGCCCAGCGCCGCGAGCGCCGCCACGCGCTCGTGCGCGCGCGCCGCGTCCTCGGGCATGACCACGGCGATGACCTGGTAGGGGACCCCCGCCCGGCGCAGGCGCTCCACGCCGGAGCGCAGCTGCAGCCAGGAGCTCGTCCCCCTCGCGGTCGGGCGCTGGGCGTCCTGGGCGCTCATCGTGCCGTCGCAGCTGACTTCGACGTGGAACCGGTGCGCGCGCAGGAAGGAGACCGCCTCCGCGTCGAGAGCGAGGCCGTTGGTGGTGAGCAGGAAGCGCACGGTCTTCCCGGCGTTGCGCGCCGTGGTCTCGGCGAGCGCCACGGCCCTGCGTACGACGGGCAAAGCCAGCAGGGGCTCGCCGCCGAAGAACTGCAGCTCCACGTCGCGCCGCAGGGAGCTCATCAGCCAGCGCACACCCGCCTCCGCGACGGGCACGCTCATGGTCGCGCCGTATTTGCGCACGCGGCAATAAGCGCAGCGCAATTGGCAGGCATGAGTCACGAGCAATATGAGCCTGTCGCTCCCCGAGCCGGAGAACAAGGCTCGTAGGTGGTCGCCCGTGGGCCGTATCCCAAATCTGATCAACCGCCCAAGAAGGCGCCGTCGATAGAACGCCTGTCGTTTTATCTCCGCGCGCCGCGAAGCGGCCGCGCTGCCGTCCGGCGCGCTCTCGGCCCGCCTCAGGGCTTCGAACAAGGCGGCGTCGATCGCCGCCAAGATCAGGCGCGCGGACGCGCCCCCGTCTTTGTCGGCGTTGATCAAGGCGCGCTCCGCTCGCGACATCGAGTCCTCGTACACGCTCGTCACGCCGGCACCTTCCCGAGCCGTCCCGCCGCAGCGCGAAAGAAGCGCCCGACGCGCAGTCCGAAGGAAATATTGTTGAGGATCGCGGCTTGCACTTTGTCGTTGCCCTCGTACATCTTCACGAGCGTGTAGTACGCGTGGAAACGGCTCCAACGGAGCGTGTTTACGTCTTTAACCGAATCAAGCGTCCCGACCGGGAACGGCGGTTCCCGGCGAGGTCGGCTTGTTTCAAACATCCACTCCGTCATCTGATGCAGCGACCCGTCCGGATCGACCATCAATTCGCTGTTAAGTATCGTCGGCTCTACGCGCCGGCTTGCGTTCCCCAGCCGTATCTCCCCGCTGTCGAGCGCGCGGGCGTGGCGGGTGAGCAGGCGCTCCACCTGGGCGAAGAAGGTCGCCTCGTCCGCCTCGGACCAGAACGCGCCGATGGCGTAGCTCAGGTCCACGCTGCGCGCGCCGATGTCGAGGAGATGCTCGAAGTTCTCCGCCAGGCGGCTCACGTTGGCCGGGCTGGCCACCATGATGACGAAGTGCGGCGCGCCCGCCCGCCGCGCGCGCTCCACGCCCGCGCGCGTGGCCGCGTAGGGGTCGAGGCCGCGGTCGTAGGCGGCCTTGAAGCGGTTGTGGTCGGCGGGCGCGCCGTCCATGCTGAACTCGAGGAGCACGCGGCGGCTGCGAGCCCACTCCAGGACCGCGTCGTCGATGAGGACCGCGTTGGTGACCATGTAGAAGCCCAGCCGCTTGCCCATCTGCCCGGCGCGGCGCGCGGCGTAGGCGGAGGCCTCGCGCACGACGTCGAAGTTCAGGAGTGGCTCTCCCCCGCCGAAGTCGAGCCGCAGGCGCGACGACCCGTGGCCGAGGAGCAGGTCCGCGCCCTTGAGCGCGGTCTCAAGGGACATGACCCCGTCCCCTTTTAAAATGGGGCAGTACACGCAGCGCAGCTGGCAGCGCCGCGTGACGAACAGCTGCAGGTTCGCCTTCAGGTTCCCCCGCGCGCTCATGCCGCCGCCCGCGCAAGCGCCGCCTGGGAGTCCACGGCGCGCCGCAATCTCGCCGCGCGGGCGGAATCCTCCCCGCGCGCGGCGAGGCTTTCGCTCAGGAGAAGCCACTCGAACAGCAGCCCCTCGAATTCGGCGTCCCAATCGACGCCCGGGCCCTTCCGAGACAGCCGCTCCGCCCAGGCCGCGACGTCGGCGTCGGCGGGCACGTCCCGGACGGTGAGCGGATAGTCGAACTCGGGAAAGCCGGGGACGGACAGGACGCCGCGGCTCTCGACGCAGGCGTCGAGCCCCTCGCGCCGCAGCGCGCGCAGGATCGGGGTCCCGGGGAAGGAGATGAGGTGCGCGATCACGGGCTCGAGCAAGGCGAACTCGGGCCCGCACTCGGCGCGCAGGCGATTGATGCGCCCCAGGCTCTCGAGCACGTCCTCGGGGCGCGTGCGGGCGTTCGTCGCGATGAAGTGATGCGCCTGGCGCAGGCCCCGGTGCGACAGCGCGCGGACGACGGCCTCGACTTCCGCCGCGCCGTAGCCCTTCCCCAGACGCTCGAGCTCCGCGCCGCAGAAGCTCTCCGTGCCGAGATAAAGCTGGGGATCGCGCGACGGCTCCGCTCGCCCGAGCTTCGGCGCGAAGAGCTCGGGGGCCAACGCGTCGAGCAGGTCCTCGTCGAGGGCCCCGTCGCGGAAGAAGGCCCTTATGCTCGCCTGCACGAAGCGAAGGTGGAAGGGAGAGCGGCGCACCACGTCGAGCACGGCCCGCGCGCGCGGCGCGTCGGCCAGGAAGTCGTCGTCGTAGAACCCGATCCCGAAGGCCTCGGGCGGCGCGGCGCTCCAGGAGCCGTAGAGCTCCTTGAGCCGGCGCCCGTAGGCGGCCAGGACCTTTCCCGTCTCGGCGGCGGACTTGCCGTGGAAGCGGCCCTGATCGGGCGAGGTGCAGAAGCGGCAGGCGCTCCCGCAGCCGCGCGAGAGGCAGAACGCCGGACCGGCCTGCGCGTCGCGCCGCTCGAGGAAGGAGAAGTCGAGCGAGGAGGCGTCGAGGTCGCGGACGCGGAGGATATCCTCCGCGCCGGCCCGGCAGGCCGAGTCTTCGTCGACGGCCAGCACGCCGTCGAGGCCGAGCAGCTCCCCCCGGGCGGCGTCGTCGAGCGGCCCCGTAAGCGCGGCCAGCCGAGGCAGCAGCGCCTCGCCGGCCCCGCGGCCGGCGAAGTCGACGCCGGGAAGATGCACGAGCGCGGGCTCGGGATCTCGGGTGGGCATCAGCGCCCCGATCGCGATACGGGCCGCCGAGCGCTCCCGCAGGAAGCTCACGAGCGCCGCGGCCTCCTCGAAGTAGGCGTCGTAGAGGCTCAGCGCGATCAAGGTGACGTCCGGGTTGGCCGCGAGCAGGCGGGCGAGTGCTGCGCGCTCGAGCGGCTCGCGGACGAAGCGGGAGACCTTCGCGTCGGAGAGCACGACCCGCGCGCCGGCGGCGCGCAGGGCCGAGGCGAGGTAGAACGTCCCCTGGTTGAGGCGGTCGGCGCCTTCCTTGCCCGGAGCCTCGAGGAGGCCGCGAAAGAGCAGGACGACGGGACGGGCGGCGGGAACGAAGGCGGGATACGCGGGGCCGTCGGACGCCCGCGACAGCGCCGGCGCGCAGCTCCGCGCGCCGGTTTCGAGAAGCCGCGGCGGAAAGCGGAACTCCGCCGCCCGCCCTCCTCCCGGCAGACGCCGCCGGACGCAGGCGGGCGCGGCCGCGGAGGGATCGAGGACGACGCGGACGCGGGCTTTTCCCTCGCCCGCGGCTCGGACCGCCGACGCGGCCGCGCGGGCCAGACGGATCAGGCCGGCGCGCCGAGCCTCACCATTGACCGTGACTGCCATGACTGCCGTGCGAACCGTGAGAGCCGTGCGAGCCGTGGCTGCCGTGCGAGGCGTGGCTGCCGTGCGAGCCGTGGCTGCCGTGCGAGCCGTGCGAGCCGTGGCTGCCGTGCGAGCCGTGCGAGCCGTGGCTGCCGTGCGAGCCGTGCG
>JAKFCD010000012.1:0-14006 GCA_036676805.1 Elusimicrobiota bacterium | reverse complement strand
CGCCCAGCGCGAGCCGCTCGGCGGGCTGCGGCGCGAGGCGCGCCCGCTCGCGCAGCAGGCCGACGAGCCAGAAGCCGTAGCGCGATTCGGCGGGCTGCAGCCGGGCCGCGGCGGCGTAGCCGGCGCGCGCCTCTTCCGGGCGGCCTTCGTGCTGAGCGCGCATGCCCTCGTGGGCGCGCCGGTCGGCGAGGAGGAGCCACGCGGAGACGACGACGGCCGTCGCCGCCATCGCCGACGCCGCTTTCGGCAGCGCGCGAGGACTCCTCCCTCCGGGATCGAGCAGGCCGAGGAGAACGGCGGCCAAGGCGAGGGCGTCGAGCGGGACGGGATTGAATTTCGCGACGACGAACGCGGCGACGAGCCCCGCGCCCGCCGCCGCGGCGTCGGCGCGGAGCGCCTCGACGCGCAGGGCGTTCTTGAGACGGCGCCAGGCCGCGCTCAGCAGCCAGGCGTAGGCCGTCAGCCCGATCAGTCCCGTCGTCGCCAGTATCTGGAGAAAATCGTCGTGCGCGTGAGCCTGGCCGCCCAGCTCGCCGTAGGCGCGCACGAAGCCTTCGGTCTTGTGGCGGCCGAGCATGAGGGCGACGGTGTCGGGGCCGGCGCCTAAGACGGGGTGCGCCGCGAATATCCTCAGCGAGGATAACCAGACCGCGACGCGGCCCGTGTCCGACGTTCCGGTCGGCCGGACCCGGACGGCCGCGAAGGCGAGCGCTCCCGCGACGAGGACCGCGGCGGCGAGAACGGGCGCCCTCGGCAGACGCATTCGTCCCGTCCAGAGCAGGTAGCAGGCCAAGGCGATTGCCGTCGCGAGCCACGCTCCGCGCGACCAGGTCAGGAGCAGCGCGAGGGCGCTCAAGCCGAGGCAGGCCCGGCCCAACCGGCGCCGCGGCGCGCCGTCGCCGTCGAGCGCCAGGCGCAGCTGCAGCGGCGCCAGCATGGCCAGCGCGCAGCCGAGGCCGACCGGGCTTCCGACCAAGGAGCCGATGCGGCCGTACGGAAGGCTTCCGACGGCGTTGACCACCGGATCGTACCCGGCGTATTGAAGCAGTCCGTGGGCCGACAGGACCGCCCCCGCCGCGGCTCCGGCGAGCGGCGCGGCGCGGGCGAAGGCGGCGCCCGCGCTTTGCGCGAGCGCGGCGACGACGGCGCAAAGCCCGAGCGTCAGCAGGCCCTGGGTGCGCGCCGAATACTCCCCGAATAGGCTCGCGGCCCGATCCTGGGAGAAGACGCTCGCGAGGACCGCCGCGCCGAGGCAGGCGGCCAGCGGCCGGAGCAGATCGGGCTTCGCGGCGCCTTTCGTCGATTCGGGAGCCTTCGCGAAGGCCGCCGCGAGGCTCGCGGCCATCGCCGCGAGCGCCAAAAGGAAGAGCTTGGGAAGCACGTAGGGCGAGGCGACGCCCGGCCACGCCGCGAACAACGGTCCGAACGCCGCCAGCGCGAGGGCCCCTGTCGTGAAGGTCATCGGCCGCAATTGTAGCACGGCGCGAGTCATGACTATCCTCAAGGATAGTTATAATCTCCCGGTGCACGAAATCCTGACTCCGGCCGCCGCGCGCGCCGCGCTCGAGCGCCGCGCCTTCGCCGAGCTCAAGGCGGCCCTGGCGGTCGCGCCCTCGCGCCTGGCGAAGCTCTGGCCCGCGCTGACGCCTCTCGAGCGCGCCGCGTGCTGGCGCCTGCTGCCGCCGGCCGCCGTCGCCGCCGCGGCGAAAGCCCTCCCCGCCGCCGCCAAATGGGAGGCCTACCAGGCCTCGTCGATCGACTGCGCGGCGCCTTATCTCGAGGACGCGCCGCTCGGGGCTCGGAGATATTTCCGCGCGCCGACGCGGCGCGAGGCGGCTTTGCTGCGCGCGGGCGTCGCCAAGTGATCGTCAACGCGGGCGCCGTCGTCCTCTCCCGGCGCGCGTTCGGCGAGCACGACCGCCTGTGCTCCGTGTTCACCGAGCACCTGGGCAAGCTCCCCGCGCGCTTCGTCGGCGTCAACCGGCCCAAAGGAAAAATGAAGGCCCTCACCGAGCCCGGCGTGCGGGGCGAGTATCGCCTGCATCTGTCTTCCCGCTCCGAGTTCGCCAAGGCCGTCGGCGGCCGCCTCCTCTCGAGCTTCCCGGGCTGGCGCACCGACCTCGCCCGCACCTTCGACGCGCTCGCCTGCCTCGAGATGCTCGACCGGCTCACGCCGGACCATCAGCCGAGCCCGGAGAAGTACGCTTTAATCTGCTCGGCTCTGAGCGCTCTCGACGCCGCCCCGAGCCAGTGGCTCGTGCCCGCCTTTGGACTCAGGCTGGCCGACATGCTCGGCATTTCCCTTCGTGAGCGCGCGCCCGCGCCGAGCTTCCCTTACTGGAAAGCCCTGCACGACGAGGACCTGCCCGGCCTTCGCGCGCTGCGCTACGACGCGGACGCGGGCGACGCCGCGCGGCGCCAGCTCGACGAGCATTTCGCCGCGCACGCCGGCCGGCGCCTGCGCGCCTTCGAATTTCGCGACGAATGGAAAAAGACCGTCCCTCTCGGAGTCCCCGCGTGATGACCTTTCAAGAGATCGTCCTCGAGCTGCAGAATTTCTGGTCGAAGCAGGGCTGCGCCGTCGTGCAGCCCTACGACCTGGAAAAAGGCGCGGGCACCTTCAACCCCGCCACCTTCTTCGGCGCGCTGACTTCCGCGCCCGCGCGCTTCGCCTATATAGAGCCCTGCCGCCGCCCCGCCGACGGCCGCTACGGCGAGAACCCCAACCGCCTGGGCAAGTACTACCAGTTTCAGGTGATCATGAAGCCCGTGCCGGCCGGGATCACCGACACCTATCAGAAGTCGCTCAAAGCCATCGGCCTCGACCCCAAGAAGCACGACCTGCGCTGGATCGAGGACGACTGGGAGTCCCCCACCCTCGGAGCCTCCGGCGTGGGCTGGGAGGTGTGGCTCGACGGCATGGAGATCACCCAGTTCACCTACTTCCAGCAGATGGGCTCGATGCCCCTCTCGCCCGTCTCCGTCGAGCTCACCTACGGCCTCGAGCGCATCGCGATGTACCTGCAGAATAAGAATTCGGTGTATGACCTCGACTACGGCGGGGGCCTGACCTACGGCGACCTGCACAAGCCGCAGGAGCGCGAGCTGTCGCGGTACTCTTTTGAAACGGCGGATGTGGCGCTTCTTTCCCGGCATTTCAACGAATGGGAGGCGGAGGGCGTACGGCTCGCGGGCTTCGGGGATCCGATCCCGGCGTACGACTGCGTGGTGAGGGCGTCGCACCTGTTCAACACGCTCGAAGCGCGCGGCGCCATCTCGGTCACCGAGCGGGCGCATTACATCGGACGAATCAGGAATTTGGCGCGGAAAGTGATGGAACTCTACATCGAGAAGCATACGCCGAAAGAACCGGCGGCGGCGAAATAACATGGCCAAAAAGATAAAGCAAAACGATTTTCTTCTCGATATCCACACCGAGCCCTTCCCCGCGCGCTTCGTGCGCCCCGCGCTCGAACAGCTCAAGCTCAACGCCTCCGAGCGGCTCGCGGGGCGCATCGAGCACGGCGACGTCGCCGTCGCGGGCACGCTGCGCCACCTGATCCTGACCGTCAAGGCCGTCGCCTCTAAAGGAATCGATAAAACGGAGCGCTTCAAAGGTCCCAAGGTCGGCGCCCCCGCCTCCGCGCTCGAGGGCTTCGCGCGCAAATACGGGCTCGAGGCTTCCGCCCTCATCCCCGAGGGCGGCGTCCTCTACGCCGAGGTCCGCAGCAAGGGAGAGCCCGCCTCCGCGCTGCTCGCGGCGATGATCCCCGAGCTGATGAGATCCCTGCAGTTTCCCAAGTTCATGACGTGGGAGGAGACCGGCTTCAAGTTCGGCCGCCCCCTGCGCGCGATCACCGCCTTGCTCGGCGACAAGGTCGTGCCCGTCACGGTCGCGGGCGTGAAGTCCGGCCGCGGCGTGTACGGCCACCCCGTCCTGGCCAAGCCCCCGGTGAACCTCAAGGATCCGGCGAAGCACGCCGTCGTTCTTCGGCAGGGACTCGTGATCGCGGACCCCGAAGAACGCCGCCAATATTTACTGAAGGCCCTCGAGCAAGCGACGAAACCGACCGGCGGAGTCGCCGAGCCCGACGAGGCGCTCATCGACGAGACCGTGTTCATGGTCGAGCATCCCGTGCCGGTGCTGGGCAAGCTGCGCGACGCGCACATGCTCCTTCCCGCCGAGCTCCTCAAGCTCGTGATGAAAAAGCAGCTCAAGTTCTTCCCGGTGGTCACGAAGGACGGGCTCCTCCATCCCTACTTCGTCGGCGTGCGCGACGGCCTCTCCTCCGGCAACGAGCTGGTGCGCGAGGGCTATCAGCGCGTGCTCGAGGCGCGCTTCAACGACGCCGCCTTCTTCGTCGGCCGCGACGCCGCGTCCACGCTTGAGAGCAAGCTTCCTCTCCTCGAGCGCGTCACCTATCAGAAGGCGCTCGGCTCGATGGCGCAGAAGGCCGCCCGCGTGGAGGAGCTCGCCTCCTGGATCTGCGAGCGCCTGCGCCAGACGGCTCCCGTCGACGAGCGGGCGGCCGCGCGCGCGGCCAAGCTCGCCTACGCCGACCTCGTCACCGACGTCGTCAGGGAGTTCCCCGAGCTGCAGGGCCACATGGGCGGCGTCTACGCCCGCACGGACGGCGAGAGCGAGAAGGTCGCCCTCGCCGTCGAGCAGTTCTACCACCCCGTCGCCGCCAAGTCCCCCGCCCCGGCGACCGCCGAGGGCGCCGTCGTCTCCCTGGCCGGCAAGCTCGACAGCCTCGCGGGCTGCTTCGCCGCGGGCATGATCCCCACCGGCTCGGCCGACCCGTACGCCCTGCGCCGCCAGGCCCTGGGCCTGATCCGGATCGTCCTTGAAAAGCAGCTGCCGCTCGACCTCGACGAGGCGATCGCGCGCGCGCTGGCCTTGCAGCCCGTCGCGACGCCCGAGCCCGCCAAGCTCGCCGCCCAGCTGTCCGACTTCGTCTGGGGCCGCGCCCAGTCCCTCTTCGAGGACATGTCCTTCGCGGTCGACGAGGTCCGTTCCGTGCGCGCCGGCGCGCTCAAGAACTTCCCCGACGCCTTCCTGCGCCTGGCCGCGCTTCGCGCCGTCAGGCGCGACCCGGCCTTCGACTCGCTCGCGGCCGCCTTCAAGCGCGCCTCGAACATCCTTCGCCAGGCCAAGGCCGAGGACGGGGCCGCCCCCGAGCGCGCGCTCCTGCGCGACCAGGCCGACTTCGATCTCTACGACGCGCTCGTCGCCGCCGAGGGCGCCGCCAACGACCGCATCGTGCGCGGCGACTTCGAGGGCGGGCTCAAGACCCTCGCCTCGGTCAAGCCGCACCTCGACGCCTTCTTCGACAAGGTCATGGTCATGGTCGAGGACGAGGCGCTCAAGCGCCAGCGCCTGGCCCTGCTGAGCAAGCTCGTGCGCGCCTTTCGCCGCGTCGCCGATCTCTCCGAGCTCCAGGCCTCCGCGGCGTGAGGCGTCCGGTCCTCGCCGCGCTCGCGCTCGCCTGCGCCTGCGGCACGGCCCCGACGCGCATGGGCGTGAGCGCGGCGCCGGCCGCCTGCCTCTCGGGCCTCTCGACGACGCTCGGCATCGGCCTCACGCCGGAGTCCGTCCCGCCCAAGGGCGTGAGGGTCCGCTACCGGTGGCGCGCCGGCCGAGGCTCGCTGAAATCCTGGAACCCGGACACGCAGGAGACCGTCGTGCACGGCGCCGAGGCGCTCAACGACGGCGGCAAGCTGTACTGGTCCTGCGACGGCGACGGCGTCGGCGACCGCTCCCCGGTGACGGTCAGCGTCATCGCCGAGGACGCCAAGACGGGCGAGGCCCTGGCCCGCACCGACGTTCGTCTGGAGTGGGACGACGAGAAGATGCGCGTCTCGCGCTAACGCCGGTCCGCGGCGAAGCCGGCGAGATAGCCGGCCGCGGTCCACGTCGCGACCGCGGAGAGGGCCTGGGCGAGAATCGGCCCCAAGGACAATCCGGCTGCCGACAGTAAAAATAAAAACGGGCTCAGAACGACCAGCAGGGGCATGGCCGACCAGCCCGCCAGGCGCGCGATCGGGTCTTGGCCTTCCGGCGCGGCGTTGAGAATAATGGCGCCGAGAGCGAGCCCGACGAGGAAGCCTCCGAAAGAGAGCCTTCGGCGCCACATGACGTAAGTTTAGGGCGCGGGACGGGTCCTCGCCATGACCGGCGCCATATCAGCCGACGACGACGCTCGTCATCGACATCGAGCTTTCGACGGCCTCGTTGAAAAAAGCGAGCTTCTCCCCCTTCCTCCTCAGCGCGAGGATGTACAGCAGGGGCAGGTAATGCTCGGGCGAGGGGATGGCCAGCTCCGTGTCGGGGCCGAGGCCGTCGTGGTCCGCGAGCGTGTCGAGGTCATCCGCCTCGATGAGCGCCTTCACCTTCGCGTCGAACCGCGCGGCCCAGTCGTAGGGCTCGCTTCGCCTCGGATCGTAGAAGCTCAGATTGTGAACGATGTTCCCGGTCGCGAGAACGAGCACCCCTTCCTCCCTCAGCGGCGCCAGCCGCGCGGCGAGTTCGGCGTGCTCCGGCCCCGAGCGCGTGGAATCGAGGCTCAGCTGCACGACGGGCACGTCGGCCTTCGGATACAGCGCGGCGAGCACGCTCCACGCCCCGTGATCGAGGCCGCGCTCGTCGTCGAGCGCGACCGCCTCGGGCTTGAGCAGCTCCGCGACCCTCCGGGCCAGTTCGGGGCTGCCCGGCGCGGGATAGGCCATTTCGTGAAGCTCCCTGGGGAAGCCGCGGAAATCATGGATGGTCCCGGGCTTCTCCCCCGTCGTGACGGCGACGCCTTCCGTCTCCCAGTGCGCGGACACGCACAGGATCGCCTTCGGGCGCGGCAGCCTCTGTCCGAGGGCGCTCCAGGCGCGGCGGACGTCGGTGTCCTCGACGGCGTTCATCGGCGAGCCGTGGCCGGCGAAGACGGCGGGCATGGTCATAGGGTATTAACCAAATTTAACGGGACGCCGTAAAACTGTTGTTGACGACGGTTTTGTCAGGGTCCGTGGATGGCGGTCAACGGCCGCGGGCGCGGATGGTCTTCGCGTACGCCTCGAGCTTCTCGGCGCCCGCGACGTCCCCCTCGGCCCGGAGCTTTTGGGCGGCCTTGAGGGAGCCCTCCAGGATCTCGGCGTTCGCCTTTTTCTCGGCCTCGGCCCGGTTGCGGTCGCGCTGGGCCATGCCCTGCGGACCGATGAGTTCTCTCAGCCCCGCTTCGGGGTCCTCGGGCTGCGGCTTGCGCGACTTGCGCACCACGATCGCGGCGATCCCGACGAGCATGCCGACGGCCCAGGCTCCTGCGGTGGCTCCATCCATGTCTTTCCTCCGTCCTGTTATGCGGCCGGCGATTTGGGAATCCGATAGTGCAGCTCCGCGAAGCCGGCGCCGACCTGTCTTACGGACACGAGCGCCAGCGGCGGGTTCGTGAGTCTTCGCGGAAAGAGCGGTTTGCCCTTGCTCAAGGTGACGGAGGCGACTTGGACGAAAATCTCGTTCAGGAGGCCTGCGTCGTGGAATTGGCCGGCGAGATCGCCGCCGCCGACGATCCAGATGTTCTTGGCGCCGGCGGCCGCGCGCATCGCGGCATGGACGGGACGAACGTCTCCCTGCACGTAGGAGACAGCGGCTCCGGGGATCTTCGGCAGGGAGCGCTTGGAGAAGACCCACGCGGGCTGGGTGTAGGGCCAGGCGGAGCCGGTCTCGGCGGCGACTTTCTCCGCGTGACGGAGCATCCACTCGTACGTGGAGGAGCCCATCGCCAGGGCGCCCACCTCCTTGATGAAGGCCGGGTAGCTCGTGGCGTTGACGTCGCCGAGAGGGAACAGCCAGTCGAGGGAGTCGTCCTCCGTCGCGATGAACCCGTCGAGGCTCGAGGCGGTGAAGTATTGGGTTTTCATGGGACTGGCCGGATGTTTGGACTTAAGTCCTTGGAAATGACAGCCAATGGAAACGAGAACTCACCTTTGCCGAGGATTCGTTTTGTCCGAGTCGTCGTAATCCAGCATTTTGCCCCTTGGCATGCCGAGACCAGCTGCCGTGCTGCTACCAAGGAATTCCAAAGTCCCTTTCCGCGGTAGGGCTTGCCGACCGACCCGCAGAATAAGAATGCGCCATGGAGGTTCGTCGCGACAAGGCCCCCGGCGGCGATTTTTCCGGTTTCATGATAGAGCAGGACGGTACGCACGCGCTCATCGATGCCTCGCATCATGATATCCAGTTCACGCATGAACTTTGGTTTTGTCCCGAAGTTTTCGACCATCGTTTTTCTGAAGCCCCGATAAACAGCCTTATCGAAATAGCGGCCAATGACGAGGTGAAAGGATTTTGCGAGGGACAGAGGCCGTCGGCTCTCCCAGACATTGAGCGTATTCGGCCGGAGATCCACGTCCCAATTCAGCTTTCGCGCGGTCGCAATCGCCCGGTGGGCTTGGTCCCCCGAATCGACGCCCAGGAGATTGATGTACGCACCGATGTTATCGAAGGGGTGCTTCGGCTTGTGTCGATGGAAATACGACTCCGCTCGTGCGAATTTAGAACTCATGTTCCCTTGGGGTCTTAAGAAAAATGGAGACATGACCGAGTTCCGCCAACGCTCGCAATGGAAATGGGTTATGTCGGAGCCCGCTGACGGTATGTGCCGCCCAAGCGCGGAGTAGCACTGAGTTATTTTTGACCACAGCTCCGGATCAAGGCGCCGTTTCATATGTTCTCAACCGTTGTGTTGCTCAATCGAAGCTCAGGGCAAGGCACTTAATTTCACACGCATCTATTGTCGATTTGCATGGAGAGAGCTTCCGTTCAACTGTTTCCAGAAACAGTTGCCGTTCAAACTTTATGCTTTTGCCTTCCACGGCGCTTCGTCCGTCGAACGCTAATTCAGCCGGTTCAGCCCAACGTGGCTGGGCTAATTTCGGCAACAGTCGAATTGTAAAGTGAAAATCGACGCTTCGCCAGCCCAAATGTCATAGGTGGTCAGCCTAACACCGTTAAGGCCTCGGGGAGCGCTTGGAAGCTAGAGCCCGGCGCGCACGCGCCAGCCCGCCTTCGCGATCGGCATCCGCCGCCCCACCCCGAAGGCCTTCGACGAGATCTTGATCGAGGGCGGCGCCTGGCGGCGCTTGAACTCGCTCCAATCCATCCGGTCGAGCAAGGTCTCCGCGACGGCCCTGTCCCCCACCGCGCGCGCCACCCGCCCCGGCTCCAGCCGCGACTGCACCCAGGCTTCGAGGGCGTCGTCGACCTGGTCGTACGGCGGGAGATCATCCTGGTCCTTCTGGTCCGGCTTCAGCTCCGCGGACGGCGCCTTCGTGATCGAGTTCGAGGGAATGACCTCTCGATCGGCGTTGAGCCAGGACGCGAGCTCGTAGACGAGGCGCTTGGGCGCGTCCGCCAGCGGCGCCAGCGCGCCGCACATGTCGCCGTACAAGGTGCAGTAGCCGACGGCGAGCTCGGACTTGTTGCCCGTCGTGATGACGAAGCCGCGGTGGGCCTTGTTGGCGAGGCCCATCAGGATGACTCCGCGCGCGCGCGCCTGCAGATTCTGCTCGGCCAGGTCGGGAGCGCCGCTCCCCCATTTTCCGCCGAGGGCCTGGAGCAAGGCGCCGTAGACGCCCGCGATGGGGGCGGTGCGCAGCTCGATGCCGAGGTTCTTGGCGAGCGCCTTGGCGTCGTCCAGGCTGCCCCGAGAGGAATACGAGGAAGGCATGGCCACTCCCACCACGCGATGCGGGCCGAGGGCGCGGACGGCGAGCGCGGCGGCGACGGCGGAGTCGATGCCGCCGGAGAGGCCGATGAAGGCGGTCTGCAGGCCGCACTTGCCGGCGAAGTCCTTGATGCCCAAGGTGAGGATCTCCCCTACCTGGCCGATGCCCGAGGGCTCGGGCGCCAGGGTCGCGCCCTGCCAGGTGTCGGTGTCGATGACGAGAAGGTCCTCGGCGGCGAAGGCGGCGCGGGCGCGCAGCCTGCCCTTGGCGTCGTAGGCGAGGCTGCCCCCGTCGAAGACGATCTCGTCGTTGCCGCCGACCGCGTTGCAGTAGAAGAGCGGGCGCTTGAGCCGCTTGGCGTGATCGGCGATGAGCTTCTTGCGTATTTCGGTCTTGCCGCGCAGGAACGGCGAGGCGGAAAGATTGAGAAGGAGGTCCGCGCCCGCCTTGGCCTGCGCGGCGACGGGATCGGCGGCGTAGAGGCGGCGGGAGGTGGACGGATCCTTGGCCCACGCGTCCTCGCAGATGGTGACGCCGAGGCGCAGCCCGTTCCAATGGATGGGCTTGTTCTCGGAGGCGGGCTCGAAGTAGCGGGCCTCGTCGAAGACGTCGTAGGTGGGAAGGAGAGTCTTGTGGCGGATCGCGACGACCTTGCCGTTGTGGAGGAGGGCGGCGGAGTTGCGCACGGGCTTGCCGACTTTTCCCTTCCAGCGGGAGACAAAGCCGACGAGCGCGGCGGTGCCGCGGACCTTCTTGGCGAGGGCGGCGAGGGTCTTCTCGTTGGCGGCGGCGAAGCCGGGCTCTTCCCAGAGGTCGAGGGCGGGATAGCCGCCCAAGGTCTGCTCGGGGAAGACGGCGAGGGCCGCGCCGCGCCTGCAGGCCTCATCGAGCGAAGCGAGAATTTTCTCGGAGTTGCCGCGCAGGTCGCCGACGGTCGTGTCGATCTGGGCGAGTGCCAACTTCATGCGGGCGAGTATACCATCTCTTGCGCGGAGGGTGTCCGGGTGGTACACTGGCGCCGATGAGACGCCTCGCGTTGGTCCTCGCGTCGGCCGGACTGGCGGCCTGCGGCGCGCATCCCCCTAGACAGCCCGCCTCGCTCGATCACGGCCTTCTGATCGCGCGCGTGGGGACGTCGGGCGCGTTCTTCATGCGCTCTTACAAATGGGCGGACGCGGGGAGCGTCGTCGGCCTCGACGAGAAGGGGGCCCCCCTTCCGGGCCAGCGCGGGCTGTCGGGGCCGTCGTTCAACGGCTACGTGGTGTTCTACAACGTGCCGCCCGGGCGCTACGCGCTGCGCTCGGCGTCGTTCAAGGCGCGCGGCGCGCGCTACCAAGTGCAGCCGCCTCGCGGGGAGGAGGCCAAGCGCTCCGTCGAGCTCAAGCCGGGCGGCGCCGCGTATCTGGGGACCTACCGCTTCGACTCGCGCTGGCCCCATTTCGGCGACGGCGTATGGCGGTCCGCGCGCATCGTCGCGCATTGGCTGACGCCGTTTTTGCCGCGGCCGCTGCTCACGCGGGACACGGGCCTGCCCATCCACGAGACCGGCCCGGAGCTCGAGGCGGGCGGCCTGTACGCGGTGCGCGACGGGCTGGCCGGGACGCAGTGGCGGCGCATCGTCGCCGCGCGCC
Source organism: Elusimicrobiota bacterium (assembly GCA_036676805.1). Classification (GTDB taxonomy): domain Bacteria; phylum Elusimicrobiota; class Elusimicrobia; order UBA1565; family UBA9628; genus GWA2-66-18. The sequence goes on along the minus strand of JAKFCD010000012.1, from coordinate 2,661 downwards.
TGCGCGAGCTGGGCGCCGCGGAGCCGGCGAAGACGGCTGGCGTCGTGCGCTCGCGTCCTCTTCCCCTGAGGGAGGAGCCGTTCGTGTCCTGGCGCGACACTTTGAAATGGGGCGAGCCGCGCCGGGTCCCGTCCGGCATCGCCTGGCGCCGCCCCGGGGGCGAGGCTCAGATCGCGATCTTTCACACGACTATGACCGCGCCCGGGTTCGCGGGCTGGGAGGCGGCCGTCTCGGAGCTGCGCGCGGAGGCGGCGACCAGCGTCGAGGACCGCGGCGGCGTTTATGAGGTCGTCGTCGGCACGCGGGCCGGGGTCGCCGCGCGGACGACTAAATACGTCTATCCTCGGGGCACCTTGGTCGGCAGCGAGACCACGGTGGTCGTGACCGAGACTACGCTCGTCCCCGACGGCTACGGGATCTTCACCGCGCGGCTGCGGGCGCCGCGCGGGGAGTTTCAGTCGACCCTGGCCGCCTATCGCGAGTTCCTGCTGCAGCTCGCGCTGGGGCCTCCGGCGCCGAAGGCTGCGCCGAAGCGGGAGACCTTGATGCCCTTTATAGGAGGCGGGCCGTGAGCGGCGACGAGCGCCGGACCGGGGCGCGGCTGCTTACCGAGCTGAGCGTGGTGCTGCGGCCGTCGAAGGGCGGCGAGCCGATCGACGACCGGGCGGTCGCCCACGACGTCTCGATCAACGGGTTCAAGGTGGAGACTCAGGCTCAGCTGGCGGACAACATGCTGGTGTCGTTCACGCTCGAGCTGCCCAAGGGCGAGACCGCGACCGGCAAGGGGCGAGTGGTGTGGACCAACCGCGAGACGTTCGCGTGCTGGGCCGGCGTAGAGATAATTTCCCTGCCCTGGAACGACAAGCGCCGCCTGGGCCGGCTGCTCAACCCCCACGGCGTGGATTGGGACCGGCTGACGAGCCTGTGCGTCACGCTCGTGATGGCGCTCACGGTGCTCGCCGCGGCGCACCGGATCCTGACGAGCGGGCAGCTGCGCGAGCTGGCCGCGGCCTTGGCTCCGAAGATCGCGGCACTGCTGGTGATGGGCTGGGCCCTGGTGGGCCTGCTCAAGCGCGGCCGGCGCTAGAAGCCTTCGCGGCAGCGCGGGTCCATCGCGTCGCGCAGGAACAGGCGCGCGCCGCCGCCGCGCAAGACGAAGCCCCAGCGCTCGTGGCCCCAGAGCGGCTCGCCGCTCGTGTACGCGAGCAGGAAGGGGCTGCCGTTGCCGCCGGGGTCGTAGGCGACGAAGCGCAGCTGGGCCGTCTCGCTCATGAGGTCGTGGGGCATCTCGACGCAGGGACCGATCAGACGGTCGCCGTCGGCGAGGCGCAGGCAGCGGCGGTGCGAAGAGGATATCTGGGCGTCGGTGATCAGCGCGGTCGGCGCCTTGAGGCCGGCGACGCGCGGATGGGCGGCGAAGTCGATCTTGAGCGCGATCTTGTCCGCCGACGGCGCGGCGAGGAAGGCGGCGGAGCCTTCGTCGTCCTCGCGGAAGCGGTAGGCCCCGGCGATCCCCTCCTCGAGCGCGGCGGCCGTCAAGGTCGAGCCGAGCAGGCGGTACAGCGGCTCGTCGACCTTGTTCTCGAGCGCGTCGTAGCGCGCGTGGGAGCCCTTCAGCCGGAAGCCCGCGGGGACCTTGATCGCCATCACGGGATCTCCCACGGAGCGGCGCGGTCCCTTGAGCAGGGCGGCGCGCAGCTTGCGGGGCTTCTTGCGGCTGCACGCGCCGCCGTAGGTCGCGGAGGTGCGGCCCACGACGAAGAGGTCGGCGCCGGCGCTGCCCACGATGAGGAACTTCGAGCCCGGCATCAGGTCCTTGGCTTTCGCCGGCTTGCGCGGCTTGTCGAAGATCACCCACTGGTTGCCGGATTTGTAGACCGGGAAGAGGCCGCGCGCGCCGTATTCGTCCTGGGCGGAGGACGGGGAGGCGAGGGCGAGCAGGCTGAGGAGGACGAGGAGGAGCCGCGGCATGTGGTCCAGAGTATCAAATACCGCGCGGCAGGCGAAGCCCGGCGGGGGCGCGCGGGCGGCGCCGGGGCAGCTCGTGCTCGAGCCAATGCCCGAGCTCCGCGCCGGTGGCGGCGTCGTAGAGGACGGCGCCCTCCCCCGGCGTGATCACGGCGACCTTGGTGAAGTCCGCGCTGTAGACGAGCTCGACGCCGTCGGTCAGGCGGATCAGGCCCTCGGCGTCCCATTCGGAGAAACGGCGCCAGCTCCAGAGCGCGCCGTCGTGCAGGGCGAACCAGACGCCTTTCTGCTTGCCCCACCAAAGCGCGCGATGGCGCAGCAGCGGCGCGGCCTGCTCGCCGACCGCCCATACCCGCGTCTTCTCCTTCCACAGCCACAGCCAGCGGGCGTCCGCGGCGACGCCGGTCGCCGCCCCGTCGTGCCAGCGGTCGCCCGGGTCCCAATGCGGCTTGCGGCGCCGGTCGGCGAGGCGGGAGCGCCTCGGGTCGTGGGCTTCGATGCGGTCGAGCTCGTAGGAGCGCGAGGGCACGGGCGAGCCGTCGGGCAGGCGTACCGGCTTGCGCCGGGCCAGGCTCGAGAGATCGGGCGGGACCAAGGAGGCGGGCGGCGGGCGCAGGGCGCCCGGCCCGAGCAGCTTCGACAGCAGAAGCGGGCGCGCGCGCCGGCGGGCGGCGGCGGCCGCCCGGTCCGGCC
>JAKFCD010000011.1:0-2332 GCA_036676805.1 Elusimicrobiota bacterium | reverse complement strand
CGACCGGATCCGCTGCTACATCTACGACGTCCGCCGCGAGACCAAGGGCCCGCAGATCCTGCTCAGCCGCGCCCACGGCGGCTTCATGGCCAAGCTGTTCGCGCAGGAAGTGCCGGAAGTCTATGACGGTGTGATCGAGATCCGCGCCGTGGCCCGCGACCCGGGCTCGCGCGCCAAGATGGCCGTGGTCTCCAACGACAGCTCCATCGATCCCGTCGGCGCCTGCGTCGGCATGCGCGGCTCGCGCGTGCAGGCGGTGGTGGCCGAGCTGCAGGGCGAGAAGATCGACATCATCCAGTGGAGCCCGGACGAGGCGACCTTCATCGTCAACGGTCTCGCCCCCGCCGAAGTCTCCAAGGTGGTGATGGACGAGGAAGACGAGCGCGTCGAAGTCGTCGTGCCCGACGAGCAGCTGTCGCTGGCCATCGGCCGCCGCGGCCAGAACGTCCGCCTGGCCAGCCAACTGACCGGCTGGCAGATCGACATCATGACCGAGAGCCAGGAGAGCGAGCGCCGCCAGCGCGAGTTCTCCGAGCGGACCCAGCTGTTCCAGGAAGCCCTGGACGTGGACGAGGTCATCGCCCAGCTGCTGGTCACCGAGGGCTTCGCCACGGTCGAAGACGTCGCCTATGTGGACGCCTCGGAAATCGCGGCCATCGAAGGCTTCGACGAGGACACCGGCGAAGAGATCCAGGCCCGCGCCCGCGACTTCCTGGAGAAGATCGCCGCCGAATACGACTCCAAGCGCACGGCGCTGGGCGTCGAGGACGCCCTGCTGGAGATCGAGGGCGTCACCCTGCCGATGGCCGTGGCCCTGGGCGAAGGCGACGTGAAGTCCGTCGAGGACCTCGCCGGCCTGATCCCGGACGACCTGCGCGGCTGGTTCGAGACCAAGGACGGCGAGCGCGTCCGCGAGAAGGGCATCCTGGAAAGCTTCAACATGGACCCGGCCGACGCCGAAGCGTTGATCATGCGCGCCCGCGTCGCCATGGGCTGGGTCGAGGCGCCGGAGCCGGAACCCGAGGTCGAGGAAGAGGTCGCGTATAACGAAGCCGAGGCCGTGTTCGCTCAGCGGCCGGCCGCCGCGGTTGCGCCCGAAGCTGAGGCCGAGCCGACTGCCGAGGCGGTCGCCGAGGCCGAACCCGACCAGCCCACGGAGGCCTAGGCGCCCTGTTGAACGCCCCCGCAACCCTGGCGGAAGCCGCTCGCGAGCGTCGCGACATCGTCTCGGGCGAGGTGATGGACGAGGCGCGCCTGCTGCGCTTCGTCGCCGGACCGGGGGCCGTGGTGGTCCCTGACCTGGCGCGCAAGCTGCCGGGGCGGGGCCTTTGGGTCGAGGCGACGCGGGCGGGAGTCGAGGCCGCCGCCCGCAAGGGCCTGTTCTCCCGCGCCGCCAAGACCAAGCTGGCGGCCGGGCCGGACCTCGCCGATCAGGTGGAAATGCTTTTGCGGAAGCGGCTCCTGGACGGCCTGGGCCTTGCCAAACGGGCCGGTGATCTTATCTCGGGCTACGAGAAGGTCGCCGCCAGCCTGAGCGCCGGCAGGACCGCTTGGCTGATCGAGGCCGCCGATGGCGCGCCGGACGGTCGGCGCAAGATTCTGAATGTGGCCCGCAAGTCACCCAAGCCGGTCGAGGTCTTCGGACTCTTCGGCGTCGAGGAATTGGGTTTGGCCTTGGGGGGCGAGAATGTGATACACACCGCCTTCCTTGCGGGGCGCGGCGCCGATCGTTGGACATTCGATGTCCGGCGCCTGTCCGGCTTCAGCCCGCTTACTCCCGAGAGTTGGCGCGAGGAAAAGCCTTCTGAGGCGGGCGGAACCTAAGGCGGTTTCGCGCGCCTAGACCTATTCGAGATGATTGGCCGGGACCGTCCCGACCGTAAGTTAAAGCGAGCGCATGAGCGACGAGAACGACAACGGCCGAGCCCCCGGCGGGCGAGCTCCCCTGACCCTCAAGCCCCGTGGGGCCGGTTCGGTCAGCGCGGGCACGGTGAAGCAAAGCTTCAGCCACGGCCGCTCCAAGACGGTGGTCGTGGAGACCAAGCGCGCGCGCACCCATTCCGCGCCGGCGGGCAACCTCGCCGCGCCATCCTCCGCCGAGAAGCGCTCCTTCACGCCGCCGCCGGCGTCCTCGCCGCGTCCGGCCTCGCCCTCGGGCGACGGTTCGGGCCTGTCGGCCGACGAGCAGCGCGCCCGCCAGCGCGCCATCGAACTGGCCCGCGAGCATCAAGCCCGCCAGGCCGCCGAGCAGCAGGCCCGCGAAGAGCGCGCTCGTGCCGAGGCCGCAGCGTCCGCCGCCGCCGCCAAGGCCGCCGAGCCGGCTCCGACCCCG
>JAKFCD010000010.1:0-20859 GCA_036676805.1 Elusimicrobiota bacterium | reverse complement strand
CGGTCGTAACCAAAAATCCTTTGTGTCTTGGTGTCTTTGTGGTTTATCCATTATTATTCATACGATCCACCCCACCAAAAAATTCCCTCGCCCCTGCCTCAAAACTCCATGAACTGGGAGGCGCCCCCGACCTGTCTCAAAATGGTTCTCTGCTTTAAAGCATAGCCGAGCGGATTAAACGGCTTTAATCGCGGCGTTTTGTGTCGGTTTTGCTTTAAAGCAGAGAACCACCGGAGACCATATCGCCGGACCGTCGAAACTCCATGCAACTTTTTCGGGGGGTCGATCGTATGTATAAGATGAAACGATTAGGAGCTCTGCTCTCGTCGCTGCGGCGGCGGGCCGGCATCTCGCAGCTTCAGCTCGCCGACGAGGCCGGGGTGAATTCCTCGGTCGTCAGCCGCGCCGAGCGCGGCGGGGACGCCTTGGGCTCGACCTGGGAGAAGCTGTTCCTGGGCCTGGGCCACCGCCTCTCCTTCGACACGGAGGAGCTGGCGGAGGAATGCGGCGACCTGCTCGCCGAGGAGGCCGAGCGGCGGCGCGAAAGGCGAAGGGAAGGCTTGCTGAAAGCGAACAGACACGCTACACTGCGGTGGTGAAAAAGGTGGTGGTCGTCGATGACGACGATGACATGCGCGAGCTCATGTGCATGCTCCTGCGCGGCCGCTATGAGGTCTCGCAGGCCAACGACGGCGCCAAGGGCCTGCAGGTCGTCCGCGAAGTGCGTCCGGACCTGCTCGTGCTCGACCTGCTCATGCCGATCATGCACGGCTTCGAGGTCTGCCAGCGCCTGCGCGCCGACCCGGAGCTCAAGGGCGTGAAGATCCTGATCAGCTCGTCGAAATCCTATCAGCACGACGTGCGCACCGCCGTCGAGGAAACCGGCGCCGACGGCTACATCGTCAAGCCCTTCGAGGTCGGTGATTTCATCCGCCGCGTCGACGAGATGGCGGGCGGCGCCTGATGCGCGCGCGCTTCTGGGGCGTGCGCGGCTCCATCCCGGCGCCCGGGCCCAGGACCGTGCGCTACGGCGGCAACACCCCGTGCGTCGAGCTCGACATCGCCGGGGAGACCTTCATCATAGACGCCGGCACCGGCATACGCGAGCTCGGCTTCGACCTGATGCGGCGCGCGGCCGGCGGGCCCATCAAGGGCCGGCTGTTCATCGGCCACACGCACTGGGACCACATCCAGGGCTTCCCGTTCTTCACGCCCTTGTTCCTGCCGACGACGAAGTTCGACGTGTACGGGATGCGCGGCACGACGAAGAGCTTCCAGGAGGTCATGGCCGGGCAGATGCACTCGACCTACTTCCCCCTCCAGCTCAAGGACCTCGGCTCCAAGCCCGAGTTCCACGAGCTCAACGGCCCGCTGCAGGCGGGGCCCGTCAGGGTCACCACCCATTTCCTGAACCATCCGGGCATCACCGTCGGCTACCGTTTCGAGCACGAGGGCAAGGTCCTCTCCTACATCAGCGACCACGAACCCTACGGCGCGCTGAACCCGAAGGGCCAGTTCAGCGACAAGGAGGACGCGGCGATCGCGCGCTTCGTCGCGGGCTCCGACCTGCTGATCTGCGAGGCGCAGTACACGGCCGACGAGTACAAGCTCAAGCGCGGCTGGGGGCACTCCACCTTCGCCGACATCCTCGACCTGGCGCAGCTGGCCGGGGTCAAGCGCATGGCGCTGTTCCACCACGACCCCCTGCACGACGACGAGAAGCTCGACGCCCGGCTCGCCGAGAGCGTCGCGCTGATCTCCTCGCGCAAGCTCGCCGTCGACTGCTTCTCCGCTAGGGAAGGCCAGGTCGTCGACCTGTAGAGAACCAGGCGAGCGCCAGCAGGACGGAGGAGAGCAAAGCGAGGATGAGGCCCACGCCCACGGAGGCGGGGCGGTAATCGAAGCGTACGACGGCTCTCCCCGCGGGAACCCGCACGGCGCGGAAGGCGTAGTCGGCGCGGCGCACGCGCGCGGGCGCGCCGTCGACCGTCGCCTCCCAGCCCGGGAACCAGCCGTCGAGCAGGACGAGCCAGCCCGGCCCGTCGGCCTCCGTCTCGACGGCGACGGAGTTGGCGCCGTCGGCCGTGATCCGGGCGGAGCCGCGGACGGCCGGGAAGGAGGGCGCGTCGCCGTCGTCGAACCAGGCCGCCTTCGAGGGGTCGAAGCCGGGCGCGCGCACGGCGGCGAGCACCTCCGCGGAGCTCCCCGCCCGCGCCGCGGTCAAGAAGAGCGCGCGCCGCGCGGGCGCCGGGGCCCGGAGGACACCGTCGCGAGTCAGGACGGCCCCGACGGCGAGCAGCGCGGGATTAGGAGGCATCGCTTCGGCGCCCGAATAAAAGTCGAAGCTCCCGGCGCCGCCGGTCACGAGCTCCTCGTAGCGTCGGGGCGTCGTGAAGTCGCGCCCGCGCGCGTCGCGGATGCGGAACGGCATGCCCAGGTTCGGCTCAAGAGTACGGCCGAGCCCGAAGGCCCGGCCTTCGCCGGCGGCGTCCTTGAGCGCCAGCACCGCCGGCGTCGCCGGGAAGAAGGTGGCCGCCGCGGCCGAAGGATTGACGTCGAGGGCGGGGATCAGGCAGAACAGGCCCGCCAGCCACGGCGCCCAATGACGGCGGCGAATCACCCAGAGCGCGGCCGCGCACTCCGCGGCGAGCAGCAGCAGGACGAACGCCGCGAAGGCGCTCTCCCCCGGCCGAAGCTCGTCGAGAGAGAGCCAGACCTTGAGCCCGTACAAGGCGCCCGCGGCGGCCGCCGGCCAAAGGATCCATGTCCGCGGCTTTTCCTTCTCCCCCAGCCCGGCGAGCACGGCCACCCCGAAGCACCAGAAGAGCACCAGGCGCGTCGGATTCACGCTCGAGAAGCCGGGCAGCGCTTTCCAAAGCCACGGCAGCGCCCCGAGCGCGGCCGATAAGCCGAACAGCGCCAGGCCGAGGTGAAACAGGACCTCGCCGTCGCGACGGCGGCGGACGACGGCCAGGCCGGCGAAGCCGAGGGGAATCAGCCCGGTCCACGCGGCGCGCTCGATGAAGTTGCTCTCCGGGCCGAGGCCGAACAGCCCGGCCAGGATCTCCGCCCCGCGCGCGGGCGAGCCGGAGGCCAGCGGCATGAGCAGGTGCAGGGGCAGCCAAGGCGACAGGGCCGTGCCCCAGCGGCCCAAAGACGCGGAGGCGCCGGCCGTCGAGCTCAGCGCGTGATACTCGAGATAGGGAAGCAGCGCCGGCGCGGCCAGCGCGGCGCCGAGCGCGGCGGCGAGCGCCGCCCAGCCGAGGAAGCGCGGGCGCCCGCCCGACAGGAAGAGACCGTACGCGGCGGCCGCGCCGAGCACGTGCAGCATCGTCGGCGGATGGCCGCCGAGCAAGGCCAGGCCGGTGAACAGGGCGAGAAGGGCGGCCTCGCGGGGTCCCGGACGGTCCGACAGCCGGCCCAACGCCCAGAACAGCGCCGGCAGCAGGCACGCCGTCGTGGAATGCGGGTGGCCGAGCCAAGCGACCATGAAACCCCCCAAGGCGAAGACGACGGCGCCCAGGATCGCCCCGCGCTCGCCGGCGCCCAGGCGCCGCAGATGCAGGCCGGTGAAGACGCCCGCGCAGAACAGTTTGAGGAAAGCCGCGACCAAAGAGAACGGCACGGCGGGCAGCCAGAGCAGGAAGGCGTTCAAGGGATGGAACGGCGCGGCCTGGACGCACCCCGCGAAGGGAACGCCCGCCAGTATGAAGGGGTTCCAGAGAGGGAAATTCCCCGCCAGGAACTCCTCGCGCATGAACTGGCGCCATGGGGCCAAATAGAGGAGCTGGTCGGCCAGCAGGCCGGTCCCGGGCATGGGAGGAAGCACGGCGTTCCACGGCGGCACCCGCCACAGCGCGGCGGTCGCGAGCAGGCCCTCGCCGCGCAGCAAGGCGGGCCCGATCAAGGCCAGGGCGGCCGCGCCCGCGGCCCAGAGGAGTTTCGTCGGCATCCTCCCAGAAAGTAGTAAAATGCGGGCCATGAGCGCACGGACCTTGCTTGGACTGGCCTTGCTCGCCGCCGCCGCCCCGTGCCGGTCCGAGGTCTCGACCTTCGCCGCCAACGAGGTCCGTTCGGCGAGCGCCAAGGATCGCCTGCGCGCCATCCGGTCCACGCTCAAGGACGGCGGCGAAGGCGCCCGGGCCCACTCGAAGGCGGTCACGGCCGCGTTCAAGGACACCGCGGATTGGGCCGCGGCGACCGAGGCCTATTACGCGCGCAAATCCGACCTGGCGGCCCGCGCCGAGGCGCTCGAGGCCCGCTTCGACGACGCGATCGGCCGCAACGCGCCCGAGAAGGCGGAGAGCGTGTCGAAGGCCCTCGACGAGGCCGGCAAGCACGAGGCCGCGCTGCGCTCCGACTACGAGTTCTACATGATGCTGCCCAAGCTCGCCGACGCCCCCGAGCCCCAGCGCCAGGCCGCGCAGGCGGCGATGCGCCTGCTCGGATCGACGGGGGACTATCCCGTGGCGCTGGCCTACTACCTCGACAAGACGCCCAACCGCCCCCCCTTCGCGCCCCTGCCCCCGGGCGTGATGTCCATCAAGCACCAGTAGCGCCGCTCAGAGCGCGCGGGCGGCCTGCAGCTCGGGCGTGATGAAGATCAGGAGCTCGGTCTTGTCCTTGCTCTTCGTCTTGGACTTGAACAGCCAGCCGAGTATGGGGATGTCCTTGAGGAACGGGATGCCCGACTCGGTGTCGATGATCTTGTCCTTGATCAGGCCGCCGATGACCACGGTCATGCCGCTGTCGACGGAGACCTCGGTCGTGGCGACGCGCTCGGTGGTGATGGGATTGTCGGCCTGGAAGCCGACGAACTCCGAGACGCCGACGCGGATCTTGAAGGAGATGACGTCGCTGCCGGGCGAGACGATCGGCGTGACCTCGAGGTCGACGCCTTCCGGGATATACTGCACGGACTGCGTGGTCGCGGTCTGGGTGACCTGGGAGATCTTGACCGGCAGGTTCTGGCCGACGTGGATCTTGGCGGTCTTGTTGTTGCCCGTGAGGACCATCGGTTCCGAGATCGTCTTGCTGCGGCTGTCCGTCTTGATGAAGTTCAGCAAGGTGTAGAGCTGGGTCTTGTTCATGACCGAGGTGACGTCGAAGACCCCGCCCGTCGGGAACTTGACGATCGCGCCGCCGACGGAGATATCGCCGTTGGGGTTGACGGTATAGTTGCCCACGTCCTTGACGCCGCGGGACCGTCCGCCCTTGCCGAAGGTCGTCACGCCCGCCCAGGTGACGTCCCAGTTCAGGGCGCTGCCGGCCTGGACCTCGATGAGCCGGGCCTTGATCGCGATCTGGGGCGAGGGGATGTCGAGCTGCCCGATCATCAGCTTCATCTTGTGCAAAGTGTCGTTGGTGGAGGTCACGATCAGCGAGTTGGAGGCGTTGTCGATCGCGATGATCGTGTTCTGGAGCTCCTTCTTGTCGAGGATGGTCTTCAGGGTCGCCTGGACGTCGAGGGCGAAGCGATATCGCAGCGGGAACAGCTGCACCAGCACCGGCATGTTGGAGGCCGGGATGACCTCGATGACGTTGGCGCTGCGCTGGATGGCGACCAGGCCCATCTGCTCGAGCATGATGCGGAAGCCCTCGTCGAACGGCACGCCCTTGAGCTGCATGTTGACCCGCCCGCCGACGCCGGGAGCGGCGATGATGTTCTTGTTGAACTTGAGGGCGAAGGTGCGAAGTATGCCGAGGAGATCGGCGTTCTTGAAGTTGAAGTCGATCGGGTCGGAGTTGAGCGACTCGACGAGGGCGTTCATGCTCGGCGCGGGGCTGACCGTCTTGAGCGCGGTCGGGGGCGCGTCCGGCAGCGGGGCGCGCGGAGACGGCATGGCCTCGATCGTCTCCGGCTCGAGATCGGTCAGCCGCGCCGTCCCGGTGCTCGTCGAGGGAAACTGCGCGCGGGCCATATTGCCCTGCAGCAGAACGGCGGCCATCGCGGCGGACAGGATTCTCGCTGGTTTCATCTTCATCCTTTCGGTCGTCGTTATTTCGGCAGCTCGATCGAGTAGAGCCGCCCGTTCGCGGTCAGGGCGAGCGAATTATCCCTTATTTCCGTGCGCACGCCGCGGACTTCTTCCTCGTCGCCGTCGTAAAGCCTGCCGTTGCGGGCGGTGAAGACGGTCCCGTCGCCGTTGAGCATGACGAGCGAGTTCCGGCTGTCGCCGAACACGCCGGAGATCGTGAGGCGCGACAGGAAGGCGAAGGGGTCGACGACCCGCTTGGGAGCGGGGCGCGGCTTCTCCTTCTTCGCGAAGCGGAGCCTGAGCTCCGCCTCCCGGCGGGCGGCCGCCTCCAGGCGCTGCTCCATCGCGGTATCCCCGTCGGAGACCTTCACGGCCCAGACGGCGTAGCCGCTGAGCAGCAGGGCCGCGAGCAGGGGCGCGGCGAAGCGGCGGCCGAACCCCGGGGAGACGTCCCGGATGATCGCGGACCGGCGCGCCCGGCGCGGCACCAGGTTGATCCGAGACTGCCGCGTGCGGCGCAGCAAGGTGTTGCTCAGGGCCAGGCCGCAGGGGCCGACGAGCGCGCTGGCGAGCGCCGCGACGCCGACGCCGCCGTCCGCGGCGGGCACGTTGACGATCGGCCGGAAGGCCTCCACGAGCAGCCCGGTGTCGAGCGCGAGGCGCCCGGCCAGGCCCGCCAGCTCCGCGCCGCCGCCCGCGAGCAGGATGCGGCGGATCGGGGGATAGCCGGCGGGGCGCCGCTCGAGGAAGGAGTCGATCGTGCGCTGGATCTCGGCGGCCAGGTCCTTGACCGGGGGCTTCAGAGCCCGCCCGACGCGCGCCGCGACGGCCGCCGCCTCGGGGGCGAGGTCCTCCGGGACGGATAGGCCGTAGGCGATCTTGAGCCTCTCGGCCTCCTCCAGGTCGACGTCGAACTCCCGCTTCACCGCCCGCGTGAAGGTCCCCCCCGCGATGTTGATCGCGCGCGCGGCCCGCGGAGCGCCGCCCTCGAGCACGAGCACGTCCGTCGAGGACGCGCCGACGCCGGCCAGCACGACCGTCTCCTCCGGGCGATGCCCCTCGAAGAACTGCCAGGCGTTGCCGAGCGCCACGGCGTCGTTGACGATCACCGCGGGGCGCAGGCCCGCCTTGCGCACGACGTCCATGCCCCCCCGCACCGTCGCCCTGCGGGAGATCGTCAGCATCATCTCGCCGGGGCCCTCGAGGGGCAGGGCCGAGACGACGGCCTCGTTCTCCTCGAAGGGCACGAGGGCCCGGGCCGCGGGCGGAAGGCTCCCGTCGGGGGCGGCGGTCCAGCCGGCGGGCAGCGGCGCGAAGCGCACGATCACCGCCCCGCCCGACAGCGAGACCGACGCGTTGCGGGGCTTGAAGGCGCGCGCGGCCATCAGCTCGCGCACGGCGCGGGCGTAGACCTCGTTCTTCTCCTCCTCCGACTTGGCCGCGGCCAGCTCGCGCCAGACCTCCCGGCTCGCCGAGTCGACGACCGTGAGGCTGCGCTCCTTGGCCTTCATGCTCAGCATCTTGACCGAGAAGGAGCCCAGGTCGACGGCCAGCAGGTCGCCGGAGTACAGCAGGGAGCGCACCGCCGCGTTCTTCCTCATCATTGGCGGAGGTAGCTCTCTCCCCATGAGCCGTTGACGCCCGTCGTCCACTTGACGTGGGAGACGAGCCCGCCGCCGCCGAGATCGTAGTGCAGCATGCCCACGGCGCCCGTCGCGCTGCTGATCTCGACTCTGTTGCTGCAGAAATGTCCGTACATCTCCTGCGCGAGCTCGAAGTTGGCCTGGTTTCCCTCGAGGTACGCGTGCAGCGGCGTCGCGCATCTCAACCGGACGAAGTTCCCGCCGTTGATGCCGAGGAAGCGGAAGCGGTTGGGTATCTTGCTGAGGTTGTTGACCTCGCAGCCCGCGGTCGCGTTGAGGTTGTTCTTCAGGTAGACCGTGACGCTTCCGCTCGAGGTGTCCACGTTCAATTTTCCCGCGGCGGCGATGTTGATCTGCTTGAAAACATAGGTCCCCGGGTCCAGCGTCACGGTCTGCCCCGCGTTCACGTCGAGCTTCTGCGCCATGCCGCCGCTGTACGCGGACGACGGCGTGATTCCGGTCAGGTTGTCGTTGGTCGCCGGCTCCGGGAAATCGGCCACGTTCAAGGTCGTCGTCGTTTGGGTCATCAACCCCGTGACGCAGAAAGGGTCCGGACCGCTCGACACATAAGTGACGTCCCCGAAGACGTGGGCGGGCGGGCAGGCCTCGCCTCCCACGACGATGCTGTTGTTGCTCCGGACGGTGGCGCCGGTGGTGAACTCGGTCGCCGAGGGCGTCAAGGTCGCCGTGATGTCGTAAGCGTCGACTTTCCCGTCGATCACGACCCCTCCCCCGCCTTGGCCCGCCGCCATGACGGCGTAGGGACAGGCCCCCGCGGTGAACTCGACGAGCGCGGAGACGGTCTTGACCGCCCGCCCGGTCAGCGGCAGGGGCGCGGAGTAGCCCGTCGAGACGATGACGGGCGGCTCGGCGCTCGACAAGGTGACGGTGTAGAAGCCCCCGGCGAAGGGCTTCTGGTTGAAGCCCGTCCGCCACAGCGGGTTCATGTAGACGCCGTGCATCGCGTCCTCGAGGCCGGCCTCGGCGATCGCCTGGGCCTGGGCCTCGCGCGCGTCGTGGACGACGGCCTGCACCTGGGATTTCGCCGAGGCGTACACGATGACCGCCGTCAACGCGAACACCGTCATCACGAGGACGTTGAGCACCAAGGTCGAGCCGGCGCGGCCGGAGGGGATGGTTCTCATCAGTGGTTGCGCAGCAAGGTCCCGGAGAAGAGATGATAGTCCTTCTGCTTGCTGTTCTGCCCCGCCACGGTCACGAGCGCCGTCACGAGCTTGGCCGAGGCCGCCGCGGTGGACTCGAAGATGAGGCCGTTGCCGTCCAGGTTGTAGTAGTTGACCGCGATCGAGGTGACCTTGTCGGCGTGCAGGCCCGCGGCGCCGCCCTTGGAGAGGAACAGATCTCCGCCCGAAACGTAGTAGCTCGTCAGGACCGAGGAGCTCGAGACCAGGACTCCGACCGTCGAGGCGTCGAGGGCGTTGACGGTGTGGGCCGAGCGGCTCGCGCGCAGGACGCCGCCGGCGGCGCCCTCCCCCCCCACGGCCTTGCGGGTCCGGGTCAGCGCGTCGTTCTGCCGCACGGAGTGGGTGTAGGTCATGATCCCCGCCTTGAACATGCCGGCGGAGACCGCGCCGATGATCGTCGCCGTCACGACGCCCACCATGAGCTCCACCACCGTCAGGCCCCGGGAGTTCATCGGTTGGTCACCAAGGTGTTGAGGCATGCGGGGTTGATTTTAGCCGTTCTGGTGCAGACCGTGACGAGCTTGTAGTCGGTCACGACCGCGGAGGGCGCCATGCTCGAGTCCACGTAGGCCACCGCCACCGTGCGGATATAGGACTTGAAGGCCGGAAGGGGCCGCATCACCGGATCGACGGCCCCGTTCTCCGTCCAGCCGTGGAAATCGTCGATGTCGTTGAAGTCGCGCTTGTCCGCCGGGTCCTCCGCCCCGTCCGTGCCGATAAACGACGGCGCCGAGACGTGCGCGTTGTCGGCGGGCGTGCGCTCGTCCCAGCGGCGCAGGCGGACCTCCTCGAGCAGCTCGACGGAGAGGTAGGTCGCGGCCTGCAGGGCCTCCGTGTTCGTGCCCGCGCGGATGGCGACGATGAACACGGGCACGAGCGAGACGAGCGCGAAGACGAGCAGGACGTAGGCGATCGTCACCTCGACGAGCACGAAGCCGCCGCGGCTCATTGAATGCCGCCCGCCATGTCGAACATCGGCAGCAGCACCGAGACCGCGATGCCGCCGACCATGATGCCCAGGACCACGATGAACAGGGGCTCCATCGCCGTGAAGATATTCTTGACCGCCGTGTCGGTCTCCGCCTCGTAGAAGCCGGCGACGCGGTTGATCACCTCGGGCAAGGTCCCGGTCTTCTCGCCGGTGGCGACCATCCCGATGACGACCTTGGGGATGTAGGGGCTCTGGGACAGGGACGCCGACAAGATCTTCCCCTCGCGGACCTCGTCGTGGACCTTCTGGAGGAGGTTCTCGAAGATGCGGTTGCCGGCCGCGGCCTTGGCGAGCTCGAGCGCGAACAGGATCGAGACGCCGCTCTCGAGCAGGGAGCCCAAGGTGCGCAGCAGGCGCGTCAGCACGATGTTGCGGATCAGCTCGCCGATCAGCGGCAGGCGCAGCAGGGCGCCGTCGACGGTCTCCGCGTTGCGGGGGCTCCTGGCCCAGGCCCGGAAGGCGAACCACGCCCCCATGCCGCAGAGCAGGAAGACCCACCACGACTCGCGCAGCACGGCGCTCCCGTACAGCAGCAGGCGCGTGGGCAGGGGCAAAGCGATGTTGAGCTGCACGAAGATCTCGGCGAAGGTGGGCAGGACGAAGGTCACCAGGAAGACCAGGACCGCGAGTGCGACCATGATCACGATGACGGGGTACAGCAGGGCCGACTGGATCTTCGAGTTGAGCTTGACGTTGAAGTCGAGGTGGGCCGCCAGGCGCTCGAGCATGATGTCGAGGTCGCCGCTGGCCTCCCCGGCCGCGAGGAGGCTGACGTAGATCGAGTCGAAGGTCTCGGGATGCTTGGCGAAGGCCTTCGACAGGGGCAGCCCCTCGCTGACGTCGCGGCCGACGTCCTTGAGCAGGGCGCGGAAGGTCGGGTTCGGGGCCTGCTCGCCGAGGATCTCGAGCGACTCGAGGATGGGCAGCGCCGAGCGCACCATGATGGAGAGCTGCGCGGTGCAGAAGGTCACGTCCTTGAGGCTGATCTTGGGCTTGGGCCGCAGGGCGAGGAGCTTGCCGAGCAGGGCGCCCGCGGCCTTGGCGCGCGGCGCCCCGCCGCCCAGCTCGACGGTCTCCATCAGGAACAGGCCCTGGTCCTCCAGGATGCGGCCGAGCGTCGCCGGGTCGGCCGCGTTGGACACCCCGCTCGTGAACTTGCCGTGGTTGTCGACGGCCTTGAACTCGTACTCGGGCATCAGCCTTCCGCCTGCTCCCGGGTCACGCGCAGCACCTCGTCGAGCGAGGTCTCGCCCAGGGACGCCTTCTCGACGGCCGCCTGGCGCATCGACTTGAGCCCCTCGAGGTCGGCGGCCGCGCGCAGGTCGTCGAGCGACGCCTTGCGCACGATCAGCTCGCGCACCTCGCGGCTGACCGACATCCACTCGTGGATCGGGATGCGGCCCTGATAGCCGGTGTGGAAGCACGACTCGCAGCCGCGCGGCTCGCGGTAGCCCTCGCCGGCGGGGACCTCGAAGCCCAGCTCACGCGCCGCCTTCTCGGTCAGCGGCCGCGCGACCTTGCAGCGGTCGCACAGCCGGCGCAGCAGCCGCTGCGCCAGCACGCCGCGCAGGGCGGCCGCGATCATGAACGGCTCGACGTTCATGTTGAAGAGGCGGTGCACGCTGGCCACCGAGTCGTTGGTGTGCAAGGTGCTGAAGACGAGGTGGCCCGTGATGGAGGCCTGCAGGGCGATCTCGGCGGTCTCCAGGTCGCGGATCTCGCCGACGAGGATGATGTTCGGGTCCTGGCGCAGGATCGCGCGCAGGCCGGTGGCGAAGTTCAGCCCGATCTTGGCGAACGCCTCCATCTGGTTGATGCGGTCGATCTGGTACTCGACGGGGTCCTCGAGGGTCACGATGTTGCGGTCGGGGCGGTTGAGCTCGGTCAGCGCGGCGTACAAAGTCGTGGTCTTGCCGCTGCCCGTCGGCCCGGTGACGAGGATGAGCCCGTTGGGACTGGCGATCGCCGCCCCGAAGCGGTCGAGCACCGGGCCGTCGATGCCGAGCTCGGTCAGCTTGCGCAGGGACTTGCTCGAGTCGAGCAGGCGCATGACGATCTTCTCGCCGTGCACGGTGGGCAAGGTCGAGACGCGCACGTCGATGTCGCGCCCGCCGTAGGTGAAGCGGATGTGGCCGTCCTGGGGCAGGCGGGTCTCGGTGATGTCGAGCTTGGACATGATCTTCACGCGCGCCACGATGGCCGCCTCCATCGCCTTGGGGTGGGTCGCCCCGTCGTGCAGCATGCCGTCGATGCGGAAGCGCACGCGCACGAGCTTGCCCGCCGCCTCGACGTGGATGTCGCTGGCGCGCCGCGCCAGGCCCTCCTGCAGCAGGCCGTTGACGAGGTCGATGACGGTGTCGCCGGTCTGCGCCGCGGCGGCCTTGTCCGCGGGGCCCAGCAGCGGGGCGGCCGGCGCCTTGGCCTTCTTGTGGCCGTAGACCTGCTGGATCCCGTCGAACAGGTTGGCCAAGGTGGTCATGATCGGCGAGACGTGCAGGCCGGAGAGGCGCGCCGCCTCGTCGATGGCGTCGGTGTCGCTGGGATTGACCATGCCCACGCTCAGCGTGTCCTCGGTGCGCATCACCGGGACGATCAGCAGCTTGCGCGCCAGCGCCTCGGGGATCAAAGTGGCGACCTCGGGCTCCAGCATCCCCTCGAAGGAGGTGAAGTACGGTATGCCCAGGCGCTGGCTGACCGCCTTGTCGATGTCCTCCTCCTTGGCGAAGCCCAGGGCCACGAGCACCGCGCCCAGCCGCCGCTGCTCGAGGTTCGGCTGCTTCAGCGCGACCTGAAGCTGGGCGTCGGTGATGACGCCCAGCTCGACGAGGATGTCGCCCATGCGGGGCTTCCGGCCGCGGCCTTGGCTCTGCGGCATCAGATCTCCCCCTGCGCGATGAGCGCCCCGATCCGCCCGATGAGGTCGGCGGCGTTGAACGGCTTCCTCCAGACCTCCCGCGCGCCGAGCGCGGTCGCCTTCTCGCGCGAGTCCTTGCCTTCCTGCCCGGAGATCACGATGGTGTAGGGCCGCTTGCTCTCGAGCGTGCGCATCGCGTCGAGCACGGCCAGCCCGTCGGTGCCGGGCATCGCCAGGTCGAGGAGCAGCAGGTCCGGCGCGGTGGCGCGCACCAGCTCGAGCCCCTCGCCGCCGTCCCCCGCCGTCATCACGGTGAACCCCTTCTTGCGCAGGAGGTGCTGCATCAGCGCGGCGAGCGCCGCGTTGTCGTCGCAGATGACGATCATCCGCTTGCCGCTCCCCGCGTTCTCGCTCATGCCCGATGATTTTACCAGTTTGTCCGCCTCCTTGCGAAGCCCGCGGCACAGTGTAGCCTTCCCCCGGGAAATTTCAAGGGGGGCACGGCCTTATTTCCGTTTCTTTTCCGACGTAATTCCGTCGCCCGCCCCTCCCGATGCCGAGATGTAAATTCGATTTGAACCTTTAATGACGCCCGATAAATGCGCTATAATCCCGCTCGTAGGAAGGGTGGCCGAGCGGTCGAAGGCGCACGACTGGAAATCGTGTAGGGTGTAACAGCCCTCGAGGGTTCGAATCCCTCCTCTTCCGCCATTTTTTTTGAAAGTGCCCCCGCGCTCCGCCGTCGCGCTCGCCGCCTGCGCGCTCCTCGTCCTGGCCTTCGCCCCGGCGCAGTATTTCGGGCGCCAGCAGGACGACGTCCTATACCTGATCGGCGCGCGCGCCCTCTCGCTGGGGCGCTATTGCCTGCTCACCAGCCCGGGCTGCCCGCCGCTGACGATGATCAATCCGGCCTGGCCGGCCCTGCTGGCGCCGCTCGCCCTTATCACCGAGGACCCGGGGCCGTTCCAGGCCGCCTCGGCCTTGGTCCTGGCCCTCGTGCCCTTGGCGCTGTGGGCCTGGCTGCGCAGGCGCGCCGGCGAGACCGAGGCCCTGCTCGCCGCCGCCCTGTTCGCCTCGTCGCCGCTCGTGCTGGCGCAGGCGGGGGCCGTCATGTCCGAGGCCCCGTTCACCTTGGCGCTGATCGCCATGGTCGCCGCGGCCGAGGCGGGGCGCGCGCTCCCGGCGGGCCTGGCCGCCGCGGCGCTGCTGCTCACCCGCACGGCCGGGGTCTCGGCCCTGCCGGCGCTCGCGGTCTTTCTTCATCCCCTGCGCCCGCGGGCGCTCCTGCCGCCGGTCCTCGCCTTCGGCGCCTGGTCGTTCTGGTCCTATTTCCAGATCCGGGCCGTCGACAAGTTCAGCATGTTCTCCTTCACCTACGGGGAGAACCCGCTCCCGAAGCTCCTGAGCGTGGCCCTCTCCAACGCCCGCTTCTACGCCGCCAGCTGGGGCGGCTGCTTCACGCCGCCCTGGCTGGCCGGCGGCCCGCTGGCGGCCGCGCTCGGCGCGGCCCTCGCCGCGGCCGCTTTGCTCGGCGTCGTCCGCGCCCTGCGCCGGCGCCCGTCGGAGCCCGCCGCCCTGGCGCTGGCGGGCTCCGTCCTCATGCTCGGCGCCTGGGGCTGGCAATACGAGCGCTACATGATCCCGCTGCTGCCCCTGCTTCTCTGGGCCCTCATCGCGGGGCTGGGGCGACGGGCCAAGCGCGGGCTCGCGGCCCTTCTCGTCCTGCAGCTTCTCATGCAGACCATCCCCCGCCTGGGCCGCCCGAGCCCGTGGGGAGAGGTCCAATTGGCCAAGACCTACGCCTGGCTCGCCGCCCGCCCGGGCCCGAACCTGCTCGTCAGCGGCACGCCCGTGCGCGACGGCTGGTACGCCGGCATGCCCAACCTCTCCTTCCCGGTCGTCGAGCGCGACGAGGATTTCGCCGCCGCCCTCAAGCGCCTGCGCGCGACCTTGATCCTGCGCGTCGAGGGACAGAACTACGGGCTCGAGGCGGACCCCGCGGCCCTGCCGCGCCGCCAGGTCGAGCAGGCCTACCGCCGCCTGCAGGATCCCCGCTACTTCCGCAAGCTGCACGAGGAGCCCTCGGAGCGCGCGACCGTCTACGAGCCGCGCTAGCCCCGAGGGCTCGTCATCGCCGCCGCGGCGGGCTTAGTAGCCCGTCCAGACGGAGCCCTTCGTGTCGGTATGCGTGCAGTTGACGAGCACGCCGCCGACGTTGGCGTCGGCGGCCACGTCGTTGTAGAACCACCCGCCGACGTCGGTCGGAGCGGTCCCCGAGACGGTCATCAGCACCACCGACGCGGCGTCGCCGTGGTAGTTCGGCGCCTTCGCCTTGGGCACCTCGGAGAGGTACTTCCCGCCGATGGTGAGCGCGGTGATGTTCGCCGGGTAGTTGCCCTCCATGTCGCCGTAGTAGATGCTCATGGCCGACCGGAGAGCGCCGAGGTTGCCCTTGGACGCGCCTTCCGACGACTTGCGGATCAGCTCGGCGAACTTCGGAATCGCGATCGCCGCGAGAATGCCGATGATCGCGACGACGATCATCAGCTCGATGAGCGTGAAGCCCTTGCGTTTCGTCATGCTGTAACCCCCTTGCCCAGGATGTAGGTATGGATGAAGGGAGTATAACGGCCGGCCGGGGGGCGCACAACGCAACATTAAGTGAACGTCAGAACGCGAAGGGCCAGCCCAGGGGCAGAAGCTTGAAGAAGTTGAACGCCGCGGCCGCGGCCAGGAACGGGCCGAAGGGGATCGCGTCGGAGCGGCTCGCCCGGCCCGCGCGCATCAGCGCCAGCCCGTACACCGAGCCCAGCAAAGACCCGATCATCAGCGCGTCGAACGCCCCGGTGAGGCCCGTCCACGCCCCGATGCCGGCGAGCAGCTTGACGTCGCCGCCGCCGAAGGCCTCCTTCTTGAAGATCAGCTCGCCGGCCGCCGCGACGCCCCAGCCCAGCAGGAACCCCGCGGCGGCGCCGCGGGCGCTCCAATAAAGAGGAAGGTACCAGGCCCCGAACGTCCCCGCGTCGAGGTAGGGGTTGAACGGGGAGACGAGCAGGCCCGCCAGGGCCAGGCCCACCGACAGCTCGTCGGGGATCAGGAAGGTGTCCCAGTCGATGAGGGCGACGGCCAGCAGCGCCCCGCAGGCGATCACGGCCGCGCCCGCGAACACGGGGACCGCCCCCCACTTGAGCCACAGCCCCCCCGCCAGCAGGGCCGTCGCGGCCTCGACGAGCGGATAGCGGGCCGAGATCGGCTTGCGGCAGCAGCGCCCGCGGCCGCGCAGGACCAGCCAGGAGACCACGGGAAGGTTGTCCCGCCAGCCGATCGGCGCGCCGCAATGCGGGCAGCGCGAGCGCGGGGCCACGACGGACTCCTCACGCGGCAGGCGGTAGATGACGACGTTGAGGAAGCTCCCGTACAGGGAGCCGAACAGGGCGGCGACGAGAGGTGCAAAGTCCACGATCATCCCTGGAGACGAAAGAGCCCCCGGGGTCGAAGACCCCGGGGGCTCGTCATCGTCATTCCGGAAGGCTTAGTAGCCCGTCCAGACCGAGCCCTTCGTGTCGGTGTGCGTGCAGTTGACGAGCACGTTGCCGACGTTGGCGTTGCCGACCACGTCGTTGTAGAACCACCCGCCGACGTCGGTCGGAGCGGTTCCCGCGACGGTCATCAGCACCACCGAGGAGGCGTCGCCGTGGTAGTTCGGCGCCTTCGCCTTGGGCACCTCGGAGAGGTACTTCCCGGCGATGGTGAGCGCGGTGAGGTTCGCCGGGTAGTTGCCTTCCATGTCCCCGTAGTAGATGCTCATGGCCGACCGGAGAGCGCCGAGGTTGCCCTTGGACGCGCCTTCGGACGACTTGCGGATCAGCTCGGCGAACTTGGGAATCGCGATGGCCGCGAGAATCCCGATGATCGCGACGACGATCATCAGCTCGATAAGCGTGAAGCCCTTCCTGGACAGCTCTTTCAACTTCGTCATTATTGCATGACCCCCTGTGCCGATTATTTATGGATGACTGGGTAAATGTTCGTTATGCCGGCACTCTGGTCACGCGAACGAAGTATAACCGGAAGCCACGCCGCTGTCAAGAGAAAGGCGACTTTTGTCACAGCGACTTCATCCCGGCCGGTGGGCAGGAAGGGACTTGAACCCTTAAGAGCTTGCGCCCACACGGTCCTGAGCCGTGCGCGTCTGCCAGTTCCGCCACCTGCCCACCGCCCGGGACGAAGTGCTACAATCGAATATACGACTTTATGGCGCAAAAAGCCAACACCGAAGAAAAAAAGACGGTCGCCGCCAACCGCAAGGCGCGCCAGTTCTACGAGATCCTCGACGTCGTCGAGGCCGGCCTCCAGCTGGCCGGCCCCGAGGTCAAGGCCCTGCGCGGCGGCCAGGCGAGCCTCGACGGCTGCTACGCCCGCCCAAATGACCGCGGCGAGCTGTACCTTCATAATTTCTACATCCCGCCTTACGTCTTCGCGACGACTCTCTCAGAGCCGCTGGACACCCGCCGCAACCGCAAGCTCCTCCTCCACGCCGCCGAGATCCGCAAGATCACCGGCAAGCTCACCACCAAGGGCCTGACCTTGATCCCCCTCGAGGTCTACTTCAAGAACGGCTGGGCCAAGGTCGCTTTGGGCCTGGCCAAGGGCAAGACCGGCGCCGACCGCCGCGACTCCCTGAAGAAGAAGGACCTGCGCCGCGAGGCCGAGAAGTCCTTCAAAGGCGTCTACCGCGGGTAGCCGCCCATGCCCGCCCCCACCGCCGACTTCCTCGTCATCGGCGGCGGCGTCGTGGGCCTGTGCGTCGCCCGGGAGCTCAAGCGCCGCCGCCCCTCGGCCTCGGTCGTCCTCCTCGAAAAAGAAGCCGCCCCCGGCCTCCACGCCAGCGGCCGCAACTCCGGCGTCCTGCACGCCGGCTTCTACTACACCGCCGACAGCCTCAAGGCCCGCTTCTGCCGCGACGGCTCCCGGGCCCTGGCCGCCTACTGCGTGGAGAAGGGCCTGCCCTTGCGCCTCTGCGGCAAGCTCGTCGTCGCCCGCGATGGTAAAGAAGACGCCGTCCTCGACGTCCTCCTCGCCCGCGGCAAGGCCAACGGCGTCGCCGTCGAGCTCGTCGACGAGAAGTCCGCCCGCGCCCTCGAGCCCCGCGCCCGCGTCCGCGGCCGCGCCCTGTGGTCGCCCGACACCGCCGTCACCGACCCCTCCGCCGTGATCGCCGCGCTCGCGAAGGACGCCCGCGCCGAGGGCGTCGACGTCCGCGCCGGCTCACCCTACCTGGGCCGCGACGGCGACGCCGTCCGAACACCCGCGGGCCGCCTCTCCGCCGGCTTCGTCGTCAACTGCGCCGGCCTCCAGGCCGACCGCGTCGCCCGCGACTTCGGCTTCTCGACGCGCTACGCGGTGCTCCCCTTCAAGGGCCTCTACCTCTACGGCGATGAGCCCCCCGGCTCCTTCAAGGCGCATGTGTACCCGGTCCCCGACATGCGCAACCCCTTCCTCGGCGTCCACTTCACCGTCACCGCCGCCGGCGGCGTCAAGATCGGCCCCACCGCCATCCCCGCCCTTTGGCGCGAGCACTACGACGGCCTGTCCCGCTTCGACTTAGGCGAGCTGACCGAGATCGCCTGGCTCCAGGCCCGCCTCTTCCTCGGCGCCGGCTTCGACTTCCGCCGCCTGGCGTTGGAGGAGATCCGCAAGAACTTCCGCTCCGTCATGGTCGCCCAGGCCGCCCGCCTCGTCGACCGCCTCGACCCCGCGCTCTACGTCCGTTGGGGCAAGCCCGGCCTGCGCGCCCAGCTCGTGGACCTCGAGGCCAAGTCCCTCGTCATGGACTTCCTCATCGAGGGCGACACGAAGTCCCGCCACGTCCTGAACGCGGTCTCGCCCGGCTTCACCTGCTCGATCCCCTTCGCCGCTCACGTCTGCGACGGCATCCCCGGGCTCTAGCTACGCCTTCGCGGCGACCACTTCTGTTTTGAGCAGCCCCATGAACCGGGCGAACGTATCAAGCCGCGGATTCGCGCTGCTCATCATCCGGTGCACGTGCTGGCGGGACACATGCAGCTTCGCCGCCGCGTGGGACCGGTTCAGGACCCGCAGATGGGCCGAATAGATCTCCATGACCGTCTCGCAGTCGCCGTCGAGCAGGGCCTCGATGATGGCCTTCTGGACGAACTTCGGATCACCCAAGGTCCTCGACGGATCATAGGGACGAACGGCGGCCCCCGGCGACTATCGCCAGCATCTCGATGCTGCGGGAGGATCGACTAGGCATGCAGGCGGCTCTTCAACTCCTCGCCCGCGATCTGGCGCTCTCTCGCGCGGCCGACCCGAAGGGCGTCCACGAGAGACAGAAGTTCGTGCAGCCGGGGGTCCTTGCCGGCTGCCAGGGGGACCGACTCATACAGCGGCTCGATGGCCTGGCCGCGGACCGTTCCATGCCCCGAGGGCCACACGTAATGCTCATCGTCCTCGGAAACGATCTTCCTCGACAGCGGCGGCGCCGAGTGCGCCGTCGGCACGCCGCGGCACAGCGCCCCCGGCTCGGCCGGATAGACGTACTTAAGCCCATGCAGCACGAATTCGAGCAGGGACGGCCATATGATGTTCTTCTTCGAGCCGTCGATCAGGCGCGCGCGCTTGGCGCGCTCCAGGCCCATGCTGACCTCCGATGGGGGCCATACTTATCATACGATCGAGCCCCCCGAAAAGTTGCATGCGTCGGGGCGGGCGCGGGGCTCAGGCCTCAGGCGAGGCGATGCGGGGAAACGGCGTCGGCGTGTGCGCCGCGTCGGGCCGGAAGGTGGGCACCAGCTCGAGGAGCTTGCGCACCACGGCCGACACGGCCAGCGCGAGCTCGAGCAGGTGCTCGTCGAGCCCCGGCTTATTTGAGCTTTTTGACGGTCTTAGGCGGGGCCAAATAGTTTTCGGCGGGCAATTTCAACCGGTGACAATTTGTCACCAGTTGACTTCCCTCCTTGCTCAAGCGTTCTTTGAGCTTATTCCAGTATTTCCTGGCGGTCTGGAAATCGCTTTGCTGGGTCAGCACCTGGATGATGTCCACGACCGAGAACCACCACATCTCGGTCGTCTCATCATAGCTGCGCCGAATGTCATGGCCCTCAAAAACAGCCAATTCCTTTTGGCTTACGTTCCGTCTCATAGTCGCATCCTCAACTCGGAGTGGGGGCCGGCCCATTTCGCTGTCCATCGGTTGTTCGATATTAGCGAATTTATGCGCATGCCCTGGGAGGCGCCTACCGCGGAGGCGCCGCCTCAATACTCGTCGACGTGCTCATGGACGATGATCTTGAGCATCGTCTGATAGCCGATGCCGCGCTTGCCGGCCTTCGCCTTGAGCTTCTCGACGATCGCGGGATCGAGCAGTATGGAGGTCGGCAGCTGCCTGGATCTGGGGCGCACGATGACCGCGGAGCCGCTCCTCGCGATGTCGCGGCCTAGGTCCTTCTCGTCGAACTCCTTCTTCACGGCGTCCTCACGAGTGCTCTTGGATGCTCGCTTCATACAGCCTCCGTTCGTCCGGCCTCATCGGCCGGCATGAGATCGGGCGAAGTCTCTCCAGTCTTCGGGTGAAGATCAAGGCGAGGTTCCGGCCGCTGTCGCCGCGCCCCAGAATGAGTCCCCGCCATTCCGCATGCGGCGGATCGACGATCCTCCCCGCGAACAGGAATTTCTCCTGGTGGAAGATCGATTCGACCTCCTCTTCCCGCACCCCGTGCTTGGCGTTCTTCGTCCTGTTTCCGGCGTCCCAGTCGAAGGCGTCCGGCTCGGGAATGAAGTCCCGGAGCCATACGGCCGCGGTCTCGTCTGGAGCGAACCTCATGTCCCATCCCCCATCAGTATAGCTATGTTATAGCTATCGCGCAATAGGCACGGGCTCGGCAAGGCATCCGCTTCGGGGTAAGGGGTCATACCTATCATACGATCGAGCCCCCCGAAAAGTTGCATGCGCCCGGGCGGGCGGCGGAGGTCAGCGGCCGAGCAGGCGCTTGGGGCGGATGCGGCTTTCGAGCACGAGCACCTGATAGGGCTTCAGGTAGTGGGAGCCTTTGTACTCCTTGAGCAGCTCGCGCGGGTCGCGGCGCACCTCGAACAGCGGCCGCCAATAGGGCTTGAGCACCTCCTCGGGCACCTTCCACTGGCGGTCCTTCGTGCGGTTGGCGAG
>JAKFCD010000009.1:0-49498 GCA_036676805.1 Elusimicrobiota bacterium | reverse complement strand
AATACAAAAATGTGTTTCGGCGGCCCGCAAAACACCAATAGCATCATGATTATGAGTGCTTTCCCGAACCTCCTTCCGAATTCATCTGGCGAATTTATTGCCGTTCTCATAGGTCCGTCTAACTTATGAGTGTGCGGTTCCGTATAGCATGACTTACAAAATTAACCATATATCGAATTGTAGAGGGAAAATCAGGATCGCGCCACTCGTTTTTCAATATTAATATTGGGAGAGGCCGCGATGGTCGGCGGTATAGCATGGGAGGGGTCATTTGGAGCCCAGCCCCAGCCGGTCCGCGGGGCTCTGCACCCCGCGCCCGCCCCGATTCAACACGTGCGTATAGATCATGGTGGTGCTGACGTCGGTGTGCCCGAGCAGCTCTTGGATCGTCCGGATATCGTAGCCGTCCTCCAGGAGGTGGGTGGCGAAGGAGTGCCTCAGGGTGTGGCACCCCGCCGGCTTGGTGATCCCGGCGTCGATGCGCGCCGCGCGAAAGGCCTTCTGGAGCACCGTCTCGTGGAGGTGGTGCCTTCGTCGTTGCCCCGTCTCGCGGTCTACGTAGTGGCTGGAGGCGGGGAACACCCATTGCCAGCCCCACTCCTTGTCGGCGTTCGGATATTTCCGGGCCAGCGCGTTGGGCAGCTCGACGCGGCCCAGGCCGGCCGCGAGGTCTTCCTTGTGCAGGAGCTCGACGGCGGCCAGGTGCCGCTGCAGGTCTTCGCGCAGGCCGGAGGGCAAGGTCGTGTAGCGGTCCTTGCCGCCCTTGCCCGAGCGGACCACGAGCTGGTGGAGGCTCCAGTCGAGGTCCTTGACCCGGAGCTCGCAGCACTCGAGCAGGCGCAGGCCGGAGCCGTAGAGGAGCATCGCCATGAGGCGGGGCGCGCCGCTCATGCGGTCGAGGACATGGCGGACCTCGTCCTTGCTGAGCACGACCGGCAGGCGCTCCGGACGCTTGGCGCGCACGACGCCGGAGACCAGGCCCAGCTTGCGGCCCAGGCCGTGCTCGAAGGCGAAGAGCAAAGCGTTGAGCGCCTGGTTCTGGGTGGAGGCGCTGACATGGCCGCCCTCGGCGAGGCCGGAGAGGAAGCGGCCGACGGCGGCCTCGTCGAGCTCCTCGATGGGGCAGGTGGTGCGCTCGAGCAGGCGGCGGGTCCAGGCCACGTAGGCGAGCTCGGTGCGGGGGCTGAAGTGGCGGGCCCGGATCGCCGCGCGGACCTTGTCGAGGAGGGCGTCGCAGGCGCGCGGAGGGCGCAGGGAGGGGCCGGGAAGGCCGCTGGGCACGACCCGGTCGCCGTCGAACAGCGCGGTGAGGCGGGCGAGCGCGTCTTCCGCGCAGGGCACGGACCAGCACTTGTCCTCCTGGTGCCAGAGCCGGCCGGGGACGGTCTTGATCTTGGCGACGCGCTCGGCGGAGTAGGGGAAGAGGACGAGGAGGCGGCCTTGGTCGGGGCGGACGTTTATGGTGGTCATACTTATCATACGATCGAGACCCCCGAAAAGTTCCATCGCCCGGAGACGAAATCGTCGCGCGCCCGTCATTGCCCGCGGCCTCCGGTTGCGCTAACGTGGCTTTCGTCGCCCTCGCGACAGGAGAAACCCCATGCGCACTTTGATGAAGGTCGTCATGCCGGTCGAGTCGGGCAACCGCGCGATCAACGACGGCACCTTGCCCTCGACGGTCCAGGCCCTGATCGAGGCCAACAAGCCCGAGGCGTCTTATTTCTACGCCGAGAACGGCAAGCGGACCATGCTGTTCGTCCTCGACATGAAGGACTCCTCCCAGATTCCCGAGCTCGCCGAGCCCTTGTTCATGAGCCTCAACGCGGAGGTCGAGCTGTACCCGGTGATGAACGCCGCCGACCTCAAGAGCGGACTGGAGAAGTTCTCCGCGCGCAAGCACGGACGGACGGCCGCCAAGGTCTGAGGGGCTACTTCCT
Organism: Elusimicrobiota bacterium; assembly: GCA_036676805.1. Lineage (GTDB taxonomy): Bacteria > Elusimicrobiota > Elusimicrobia > UBA1565 > UBA9628 > GWA2-66-18. Next base: position 47,561 of record JAKFCD010000009.1, on the reverse strand, counting down.
GAGCATGCGCTGAAGCCAGCCGACGAGCCCGCCGCGGTGGAGGGCGCAGTCGCTGCGGGGCTCGGTGCCGGCCAGGAACAGCTCGGAGCGCTTGACCGGGCAGCCGGAGCGCGCGACCATGCCGGACTCGGCGCAGACGATCACCTCGAGGACGGTCTCGGGGCGCGCGTAGGGCTCGCCCGGGCGGTCGGCGGAGGCTTCCTTCATGAACGAAGCCCAGAGAGGCAGCGCGTCCTTGCCGCCGGTGAGCTTGAGGGGGCGGTTCTGGTCGTCGCCGACCCAGACGCCGGCGAGGAGCGCCGAGGTGTAGCCGACGAACCAGGCGTCGCGGCCGTCGTTGGTCGTGCCGGTCTTGCCGGCGGCGGGGAAGGTCACGCCCAATTTCTTGAGGCCGCGGGCGGTGCCTTCCTTGACGACGCTCTCGAGCATCGAGTTCATCAGGAAGGCGGTCGCGGGATCGAGGGCGAGGGTGATCGCGGGCGCCGCGGCCTCGAGGACGACGCCGTCGGAGTCGACGACCGAGGTCACGAGGCGCGGCTCCGGGCGGACGCCGCCGTGGGCGAAGGGCATGTACGCGGCGACGAGCTCGAGCAAAGTCACCTCGGAGGCGCCGAGTGCCAGGCCGAGGTCGTCGCGCATGGGGCTCGTGATGCCGCAGGCGCGGGCGGTCTCCTGGACGCGGCGCAGGCCGACGCGCTCGGCCAGGTCGAGGGCGGCCGCGTTGAGGGACTTGGTCAGGGCCTGGCGCATGGTCGCGGTGCCGTGATAGACGCCCTCGTAGTTGGCGGGCGACCAGTCCTTGCCGGCGCCCGGCCACGTCTTGGGCTTGTCGCGCAGGACCGTCGCCGGCGTCAGGTTGGCCTTGAGGGCGGCGGCGAAGACGAAGGGCTTGAAGGCCGAGCCGGGCTGTCTCTGGGCCTGGGTGGCGCGGTTGAACTGGCTCTCGCCGAAGTCGCGCCCGCCGATCAGGGCCAGGACCGAGCCGTCGCGCGGGTCGAGCGCGGCGAGAGCGGCCTGATGCCTCGACCTGGAGATCGCCCTTCGGGCGAGGGCCTGCAGAACGGGGTCCATCGCGGTATGGATGGAGAGGCCGTGGCGGTACAGCGAGTCGCCGCCGTAGCGGGGCAGGAGCCGGCGCACGACCTCGGCGGCGTAGTAGGCGGAGTCGCGGCGGTCCTCATGGACGACGCTGCGCTTCACCGCGAGCGGCTCGTCGAGCGCGGCGTCGAGCTCGAAGCGGGAGATCTTGTCCTCCTCGCGCATGCGCCGCAGGACGTGGTCGCGGCGGGCCTTGGCCGCCTTGGGGTCGCGGAAGGGGTTGTAGACGCCGGGGCCGCGGATGACGCCCGCGATCAAGGCGGACTCGGGCAAGGTCAGGTCGGAGACCTCCTTGGAGAAGTAGTGGCGGGCGGCGGAGCGCACGCCCATGACGCTCGCCGGGCCGTCCTGGCCGAGATAGATGTGGTTGAGGTAGAGGGTGAGGATGCGTTCCTTATCGAGGCGGAGCTCGAGGTACAAGGACAGGGCGGCCTCGGAGAGCTTGCGCCGGAAGGTGCGTCGCGGGGAAAGGAAGAGGTTCTTCGAGAGCTGCTGGGTGATGGTGCTCGCCCCCTGCAGGTCGCGGCCGCGCAGGTTGGCGAGCGTCGCGCGGGCCATCGCGCGCGGGTCGAGGCCGTGGTGGGTCCAGAAGCGCTTGTCCTCGACGGATATGACAGCGTCGCGCAGCGACGCGGGGATCTGCTCCCACTCGGCGGGCTCCCGGCGCTGGGACTTCTCGCCGGCGAGCTCGACGACGAGCTCGGGCTCCAGGCGCAGCTCGGGGACCGTCCCGCCCAGGCCGTCGAACAGGAGCCAGCCGCCGTCGCCGGAGCGGCGCAGGACGTAGGCGCCCTCGTTCTGCTCGGAGCCGGGGATGCGGTGGCCGCGGAGATAGACCGTGAGCTCGGGAGGCGCCCAGCGGTATTCGCCCTTCAGGGGGTGGGCTTGCGCGCGCCGGTAGCCGAGGCGGTCGAGGCGCTCGAGGAGCCGGGACGGCTCGGCGCGGGCGTCGTTTTTGACCGCGAACGGCGCCGACCAGATTCGCGTCGAGAAGCTCTCCCCGAGGCCGCCGAGCACGAGGGTCGAGAGCTTGCGCTCGGCTTGGGCGGCGAACCACAACGCGGCGGCGCCCGTCAGCGCCAGGAGCGCGGAGGCGGCCCACAGCCAAAGGGGCCCGAGGGGGCGTCGGCGTCGGCGGGCCATCGCGGCCTAGAAGCGCACGCCGAGGCCGGCGTGGTGGGTCTGCCCCAGGGAGCGCTTCTCGGCCATCGCGTAGTCCAGCGTGAAGCGCCCCTCGGTCATGCCGACGCCGACGGTCAGGCGCGCGGCGTCGGAGTTGAGGCGCCAGCCGGCGCGCAGGGCGACGGAGGTCGCGGGGCCGAAGCTCATCGCGAGCTCGGCCCCGAGCGCGCCGAGGACGTCCTCGGCGCGGACCTTGATCGCCTCGGCGGAGGCCAGAAAGCGGGTGCCGGTGAGGGGGTTCACGGAGTCGGGGACGGCGGCGGGGCCGCTCTCCCAGGACCATGACGCGCCGCCGCGAGCCGTCAGCGGCAGCGGGTCGCGTTCGACCTCGAAGGTCACGCCGGGACCGGCGTTCAGGATCGCGGCGCCGAACGTCAAGCCCTTGACCGGCGCGCGCCACTGCGCGCCGGCGTCGCCGGCGAAGCCCGAGGCCTTGGCCTCTTGGGCTAGCTCGAAGCGGTAGTATTTCCCGGTCGCGCCGACGGACAGGCCGCCGGGCAGCGGCAGGCCCCAGGCCAGGTGGCCGACGAAATCGCGCTGGGCGGTCCGCGTGTCGATCGTGCCGTTGGCGAAGCGCAGGTCGACCTTGCCCGCGTCGTAGTAAGAGAGCCCGGCGGCCGCCGTGCCCAGCGGCAGCGGCTGCGCCCAGCCCAGGAAGCCGAAGGAGTCGTCGAGCACGCCGCTGGTGAACATCGTCTCGAGGCGGGGACGGCGGGCGGCCGCGAGCCCCGCGGGGTTGGTGCTCAAGGAAGACAAGCCGCCGGGCACGGCCGCGTAGGCGTCGGCCATCGCGGCGGCGCGCACCGACAGCGCGCGGCGCAACGTGGGGGAGCCGGCGGCCCGCGCCGCCGGGGCGAGGGCGAGGGCCAGCAGGGCGGCCAGGGCTGGGCGGGGCGTCATCGGATCACGACGATCTTGCCCTTGACCGCGATCTTGGGCCCGTTGACCGCGACGAAATACAGCCCGCTGGGGACCGTCGCGCCGGCGGCATCCCTTCCGTCCCAGGTGAAGCCGAAGGCGCCCTCGGCTTGCTCCCCGTCGAACAGGGTCCGGATCGGGCGCCCGTCCGAGGAGTAGACGCGCGCCGAGACCCGGCCGGAGTTGAACGTCTCGACGTCGATGACCGTCGACCCGCCGTTTCGCGGCCGCAGAAGGTTGTCGGTCAGGGTCACGGTGCCCGGGGCGAAGTCGATGATGATCGCGTTGGCCTTCGTGGACGAGACGCCGTCCGCGTTGGTCACCGTCAGGTCCCAGGGGCCGAGCTCCTGGCCCAAGGTGGCGAAGGTGGCTCTCATGTTCTGATCGTCGATGCGCGTCACGGCCGTGCCGGGGATCGTGACCGCTCCCTTGGTGATGGAGGCCGTAGCACCCGGCGAGAAAATCTCTCCGAGGAGGGCCACCGTCGGAGGCCCCGCGCTGCGGAGCACGGTCGAGGGAGAGGCCGAGACCGGGTCGGGCGCCCCGGTCAGCGCCGAGCGGATGTCCCCGGTCGAGTTGAACGCCTCGTAGAAGGTGTAGTACAGGCGCCAGCGGAAGGAGTCGGTGGAGCGGATGGGCACCGGGAAGGAAAGCGCGCCGGTCGCGGCCGGGGTGGAGATGCGCACGCCGTCCTCAGCCGTGAAGGAAGTTCCCAGCGCGTCGCTCGACAGGGCGCTCAGGATCACGGTGGCGCTCGAGGCGGAGCCCTGCGGCTGGCTGTAGAAAAGCCGGATGCGGCCGTCGGTCAGCTTGGCGACGCCGGCCTCGTAGGCGGTCGTGGACAGGACCACCGAGGACGCCCCCCAGGTGGCACCCTGATCCGTGGAGAGGGAGGTGAAGATTTGCCGGTGGGGCAGGTCGTCGCCGCCGTTGAAGTCGCGCGTGTAGTACATGCGCCAGTCCCCGGAGTTCAGGACGACGAGGCGGGGCACGCCGACGTAGGTCGTCGAGGCGCCGTCGACCGCGACGGCGGCCTCGTTGGCCCAGCCCAGGCCGTTGGCGGAGGTCGCGCTGTGGATGCGGAAGGCTCCGGTCGTGGAGACGATCGAGTACAGCATGCGAAAGCCGCCGCCGGTCAGCGGCTGGAGTGCCGCGCCCGTGATCGAGCTGGCCGACACCGACGGCACGGTATTGGTGTCCACGCGCACGCCCGTTTCCTTCACCCAGGTCACCCCGTCGACCGAGGTCGCCGACAGGATCGCCGTGCCGGAGCTCGCGTGCGGCGCGGCGCTGGAGACCGCGGGAAGATAGTACATGCGCAGGTTGTTGTACACCCCCACGCCGAGGTCGTTCTCGCCGGTGAACGCCTGAGGCGTCGCCGAGGAAAGGCTGATCCCATTCTCCTTGTTGAACACCGGGACGGCGCGCGCGGGCGCCGCGAGCGCCCACAACAAGGCCAAGGAGGCAGCGGCCCTTCCCGCCTTCTTGAGAAAAACGAGCTTTTGGGTTCGGTCGAGCGACTTGATCCGGGCCTCCTCGACGAGGGCGGCGGAGCGGGTCATGCCGTTGCGATGATACACGAGCTTGACCGGCTTGCGGCTGCGGGTGTACGCCGCGCCCTTGCCCAGGTTGTGGGCGCTCACGCGCGCCGCCACGTCCTTGGCGATGCCGGTGTAAAGGCTCTTGTCGGCGCACCGCACGAGGTACACCGACCATTCCTTCGCGATCTTCACCGCTCAATCCTAGCAGTCCTACGGACGTCCGTCCAGACGGGGGCGCGTAGGTCTTTGGGCCTATGAGCGCGTGGGCCCGGCGGCCCAGGCGGGCCGCCTCCAAAGGACCTATGCTACGAGCGTGAAGATCCTGGGAGGCGCCCTCGCCCTCCTTCTGGCCGCCGGCGCTCCCTCTCAGGCGGGTCTTCCCGACGCCGTTTGGCCCTCCGCCTTACCCGTCCTCCGGACCGCGCCGCCCGCCCCGCCGGCCTTCGCGCCCGCGGCGGTCCCGAACGTCTCTTTCAACGGCCTGACGCTGAAAAGCGTCCAGTTCAGCCGCACCGACCGCATCCCCGTGTCCTTGGTCGCGGCGATCGACCGCACCGAGAAGACCTTGCTCCTCGCCCTCTACGACCTGCGCCTCTCCGAGGTCGCCGACGCGCTCCTGCGCGCCAAGGCCCGCGGCGTCGACATCCGTCTCGTCTACGACGAGGGCCACGCCAAACCCGCCGCCCCGGGCGCGGCCGGGGCCTCCCCGGAGTACCAGGCGCTCGTGGACGCGGGCGTGCCGACGCGCCTGCTCAAGGGCGGCGGCTCCTTCGGCATCATGCATCACAAGTACGCGGTCTTCGACGGCAAGCTCCTGATGACCGGCTCCTTCAACTGGACGCGCGCGGCCGACGACCGCAATTTCGAGAACGCGGAGTTCAAGACCGACAAGGCGCTGATCGAGGGCTTCACCCGCAACTGGAAATGGATGTGGGGGCTGTCCCAGGCCGGGTTCGGGACGCCGCCCTCCGACCCCTCAACGCCCGTGGCCTTCGCCGGCGGCAGGTTCCCGCGCTACGCGTTCTCCCCGCAGGGCGGCGTCGAGGGGCTGCTGCTCGACGCGATCCGGCGTTCGAAGCGGACGATCGACGTCGCGATGTTCAGCTTCTACTCCCAGCCCGTGGCCGCGGCGCTCGTTTCGGCCCGGGCGCGCGGCGTCGTCGTGCGCGTCGCCTCCGACGCGATGCAGGCGCGCCGCTCCCAGGCGATGCGCGCCCTGGCCGACGGCGGCGCGGACCTGCGCCTGAGCGCGGGGCGCGGAGGCGTGGGCGTCATGCATCACAAGTACGCCCTCTTCGACGGCGTCCTCCTGATGAGCGGCTCCTACAACTTCTCGGCGAACGCGGAGCTCTTCAACTTCGAGAGCGACCTTTTCACGACGTCCAAGGCCGAGGTCGCCGCGTTCGGCGGCGAATTCGCCGCGGTCTGGGCGCAGGCCCGCGCCCCCTCGCCCGAGGAACTTCCCGCCCCGAAAAGCTTATAATCGCGGGATGGACTATCGAGTCTTCGCGACGACCTTCGTCACCCTTTTCCTGGCCGAGATGGGCGACAAGACCCAGCTCGCCGCGGTGAATCTCTCCGCCTCGACCAAGCAGCCCCTGTCGGTGTTCCTGGGCGGCACCGCCGCGCTGGCGGCCGTCACCGGCCTGGGCGTGCTCTTCGGCGAGGGCATCGTCCGCGTCGTCCCCGAGGTTTACCTCCGCCGCGGCGCGGCCCTGCTGTTCGCGGGCATCGGCGTGTTCATGTGGTTCAAGCGCGATTAAGATGGATATATCCGGGGAGTGGACCGCCTTCGCCGGCGCGCTGTTCTCTTTGATGGGGGTCTCTCTGGCCGCCGCGGCCCGCAAGAACGCCGACGATGCTCTCGCCTGGGAGCGCCAATGGCGCGTCGCCGTCGGCGCGCCGGAGATCGTCCGCGACGACGAGCCGCGCCGGCGCCGGTTCACGCTCGGCTACCGCTTCGGCGGCCTGTTTTTCGGAGGAATCGGCCTGGTCCTGCTGTACCTCGCCGCGACGGGACGAGCGCCCGCCGCCCCGTCCTCCGGCCGCGAGGCCCTGTTCTCGGGCGTCTTCTTCACCGCGTGCGGCGCGCTCCTCGCCGTCAACGCCTGGCTGCGGCGCAAGCGCGCGCCCCGCTTCCTCGACGGCGTCCTGCTCGACGCCGACGCCCCTCCTCCCCTTGGCGAGCGCGTCGGGGCGGCCTGCACGCGCGCGATGATCGTTTTGTTCCTCGTTTTCGGCCTGCGCCTGCTGCGGGAGGGGCTGCGATGAGCCCCGAGGCCGTCTGGGTCCTGACCGCCGTCCTCATGCTCGCCGGGGTCGCGGGCGCCATCCTGCCCGCCTTGCCCGGCGCGCCGCTCATACTCGTCGCCGCCGTCCTTCATCGCTGGCTTCTCCCGGGCTACGTTTCGATGTGGACGCTCGCCGCGCTCGCCGTGCTGGCCGCCGTCACCGTCGTCGTCGACGCCGCCTGCGGCATACTCGGCGTCCAACGCTTCGGCGGCGGCCGTTGGGCCATGCTCGGAGCCGGCGTCGGCGCCGTCATCGGACTCTTCTTCGGCCCGCTCGGCCTGCTCGCCGGCGGCATCGCCGGCGCGGTCGCCTTCGAGATGGCCTTCGACCGCAAGGCCCTCAATGACGCCCTCAAGGCCGGAGTCGGCGCGGGGATCGGCATGGTCGTCGGCACGATCCTGCGCCTCGGCCTCGCCCTTTTCATGGCCGCTTGGCTCGCTCTCGATCTCTTTCTGAGCTGATGCGGACCGACGACAAGACCGCCGGCGTCCTGGAGCGCGCCCTCGACAAGGAGCGGCGGCGCAACGCGCGCCGGCTGTGCGCGATCCGGCTCGCCTGCGTGGGCTCCATCTTCGCGCTCGCGCTTTGGCTCGGCCTCGCGCGGGGGGACGGCGGCTGGCGCCTGATCGTCCCGATGTTCGCCGTCTACGCCGGCCTGGCGGCCGCCCTGGCCCTCGCCGCCTGGCGCCGGCCCGCCCTTCACCGCGCCTCGGGCCTCGCGCTGGCATTCGTGGACGCGCCGATGGTCTGGTGGATACAGAGCGCCTCGCTCCCGGTCTCGCCGTCGGCCGCGGGAACGGCGAGCTTCGCGCTCGGCCTGTATTGCGCCTTCACTTTGCTCGCGGCGCTCGCGCTCGACCGGCGGTTGACCGGCGCCGTCGCCTCCGTCGGGATCGCGCTGCAGCTCGCCTTGATGCGGGAGGCGGGGATTTCCGCCGGGCCGCAGGCCGCGGCCGCGATCGTGCTCGCGGGCGCGGCCGCCGCCGCGTGGCAGCTCGTCACGCGCGTCCACTTTCTGATCGCCAGCGTCTCTCACGAAGGGCTCAAGCTCGAAAAGCTCAGCCGCTACTTCTGCTCGGCGGTGATGGAGAAGGTCCAGAGCGGCGAGCGCGGCGCGACGGCGCAGGCTTGCGAGGTGACCGTGCTCTTCTCGGATATCCGCGATTTTACGGCCTTGTCCGAGAAATTATCGCCCGGGCAGGTCGTTTCCATGCTCAACGAGTATCACGAGCGCATGGTGGAGACCATCTTCAAGCACAGCGGCACGCTCGACAAGTTCATCGGCGACGGGATCATGGCCTACTTCGGCGCTCCCGTGGCCGACGAGCGCCATCCGCGCAACGCGGTCGCCTGCGCGCTCGAGATGCAGAACGAGCTCGTCGAGATCAACCGCGCCCGCGCCGCGCGCGGCGAGCCGATCCTGCGCATCGGCATCGGCGTGCACACCGGCAGCGTCGTCGTGGGCGACATCGGCTCCCCCAAGAGGCGCCTCGAGTTCACCGCCATCGGCGACGCCGTCAACCTCGCCTCGCGCATCGAGGGTCTGACGAAGGTCCACGGCGTCGTCGCCCTCGTCTCCAAGGCCACGCGCGACCGGGCCGGCGACGCCTACGCCTGGACGGAAGCCGCGCCCATGGAAGTGAAGGGCAAGTCCGCGCCCGTGCGCACCTTTATTCCGTCGGTTCGCTGACGGCCACGTTGATGCGGGCCGGGGAGGGGGATCGATATCCTTCGGGGACGCGCGGCATTGAGCCGCGCTCATGGTGGACGCGACAACGACGGCCATGGTCGCGTCAACCATGCGCCCCTCAGGACATCGATCCCCCTCCCCGCTGACCCGTCGGGTTAGCGCAACGGCGGCGCCGGGCATGTTTATCTTGAGATAAACACGCCGACGCGTCTGTGGCGGTGCTGAGGCCCGGCGGCGGTTTCATGTCCTGAGGGGTGTGGGGTCGCCGCGCTGTTTGCGCTCGAAGCGCGGTCGACCCCAAGCGAGGCTCAATGCCGAGCGGCCCCGAAGGACATGAAACCGCCGCCGGGCCGTCTCAAGCCGTCGCCGTAAAGCCGTCGCCGTCAGCGATCGTAGATCGCGGAGGCGAAGGAGACGAGGCCGCCGGCGGGGTCGGGAGCCTGGCCGTAGGAGAGCAGGCGTCCGGGCTGGACGGCGCCGATCGCCTTCATGAGGCGCAGGCCGGTGTACAGCGCCGAGAGGCCGCAGACCTTGCGCCAGTGGCCGTCGGCCACGACCGACTTGTAGAAGCCGTCGGCGTCGAGGGCCATGGCGTCGATGAGAGACTTGCGGTCCTCGGCCTCGATCTTCTTCTCGAGCTCCGGGGTGATCTCCAGGTCGTCGCCGAAGCGCGGGCCGACGTGGGCGAGGTCGATGCCGCTTATGATCGTCACGGCGCGGCCCTTGGCGAGCTCGGCCTTGAGCACGTCGCCGAGGTCCTTGAGGGCCTTTTCGATGGTGGGGATCTTCGACGGCGCCTCCTCCGGCGAGAACCGCTCGAAGCTCGAGACGAGGATGGGGATCCATTTCGGGGCCTTCTCGCGCCACAGGTACTTGAGCCAGACGGCCTGGAACTCGAGGGAGTGCTCGTGCTTGTGCGCCCACTCGTCGGCGCGGGGCTCGTACCAGACGCGCGAGGACAACCTCTGATAGAGGTCGTCGTCGACCTCCATCGGGCCGAACGGGGTTTCGTAAATCTTGGGCGTGAACACCCAGGGAGAATTCGGCGAGACGTGGGCGACGCCGAGGGCGATCACGACGTCGGGCGCGGCCCTCTCGGAGAGCGCCTGATAGGCCCAGGCGTAGGCGGGGCCGCCGCGCGTGAAATCGATGTGGGGGGCGATGAGACCCAGCGGCGCGGGCCGGGCCGGCTCGACGGATTTTTCCTTGCCGGGGCCCTTCTCGGCGGTGAAGAACGCGCCGAGCTGGCCGGCCAGGGGAAGGGGCTCCAACGCGTAGGACGTTCCCGCGAACATGGCGGGGCGCTTCGGGTTGCCCCGGAACAGCTCGAGGGCTTTCGTGCGCTTCCCGGCGACCGCCGGGGTCTCGAGATAGCCGGCCTCATCCAATGCGGTCACGAGCCCCAATATGGCCGGAAGCTCGAGGAGGGACCCCGTGTTCTTGAGGAACTCGTCCCGGACCTCGACGGCGTTGCGGGACCCGTCGAGGAGGGAGGCGAGCAGCATCCCTCCCCCGGAGAGCGCCAACGGCTTATCCGTCAGCTCCTCGAGGTCGCGAAGGACGAAGACCGGCTTTCCGTCCTCCTCGGCCGGCACCGCTTCCAGCCTCGCGCGCAAGGCTGGAAGCGGCGACTCGGGTCCGAGCGGAATCTTAGTCCCTCGACGACTGGACGGAGGCGGTGTCGCCGGCCGCGCCGAGCGACTGCAGCAAGGACGCGAACGAGGCGCCCATGCCGGCCACGCGGTCCTGATGCTGCAGGCCGGGCAGGTTCTCGTTGACCACTTTGATCTTCGTCACGTCCTCGCCCCGGCAGCCGTCGTCGGTGCAGACGTTGGAGACGCGGCAGCCGCCGCGGTAGACGTAGTCGGTCTCGCCGCGCACGAGGATGCCCTCGATGAGGCCGGTCCGGGCGTTGAACACGGCCGAGCCGGAGTTGCCGCCGTAGGTGTCCAGGTTGGCGACGAAGTAGCCGTTGCGGGAGGCATCCCGCACTTCAGAACCGCCGGCGATCTTCGTCGGCAGTCCGGCGGGATGGCCGATCACGACGATCGGAGTCTTGTTGGCGATCTCGCCCGTCAGGTTGAGCTTGAGCGGGGTATGTCCCGTGACCGGCCGGTCGAGCTTGATCAGCGCCCAGTCGGCTCCGTTGTTGACCTGCTCGCGGCCGAGGAGCTTGCCGCAGCCGTACACGTCGCTGGTCGCCACCGTGGTCGGCATCTTGTCCTTCTCCTTGACCGCGAAGCCGAACACGAACTTCGTGTTCTTGCAGGAGGACTCGGAGGTGATGCAGTGGCCGGCCGTCATCAGGATGTCGGGCGCTATCAGCGAGCCCGAGCAGAAGGCGGCGGTGACCTGGTCGTAGAAGGGCTCATCCTTGCACAGGCCGTTGCCCGTGCCGTAGGGGGAGGTCTGCAGGCGCGAGACGGCGCCCTCGGCCTTGACCGAGCCGGCCTGCACCAAGGCGACCGTGGAGTCCGCCATCGAGCGCAGCTTCGAGCTCTGCGTCTGATACAGGTCGATGCGGTCGTCCTCGCCGTAGATGACCTGACCGTCGATCTGCGCGTAAGCCGGGACGGCCAGGCGCAGGGCGGCCGCGAGCGCCACCGCCGAAACCATGAGTCTCTTCATTTGAAACCTCCTCACCAGGAATGCTGCAGCCCGATTTCAGCAAAGGGCTTTGGAGGAGTCAAGTAAAAAAAGGACTTTAGGCCTAGATATTAATAGGCCCTAAGGGCAACAACCCGGGGTCAGACCCCCCGCTGTTGCGTTGTTAGAGGCGGAGGGAGGATTCGTCGCCGACGACGACGGTGAGCAACTTCTCGGGGTCGAGGTACTTGCGCGCGACCCGCTGAACGTCCTCGGGGGTCAGGGCGTCGAGGCGTTCGAGGTAGGTCGCCAGTTCGCGCTCGGCCGACTGCTTGTTGCGCTCGTGGCCGGCCAGCGCGTCGGCGGTGTAGTCGATCGAGGAGAGCTTTAAGAGGAAGAGGCCCGCGAGGTAGCGCTTGACCGCGCCGAGCGTCTGCTCGGTCACGAGGCTGTCGCGCATGCCCGCGATCTCCTTGCGCATCTCGGTCAGCGCGGGGGCGGCGACCTCGTTGCGCACCTCGGCCGACGCGGTCCACAGCACCCCCTTCTCCAATATCTGCGGCCGGGAGTAGGCGCCGTAGGTGTAGCCCTTGTCGACGCGCAGGTTGACGAACAGGCGCGAGGTGGCCGAGCCGCCGAGGATCTGGTTCATGACGAGAAAGGCGAGGTAGTCGGGATCGGTCGGAGCCAGGTCGATCATTTGGGATACGGTGAGGTTCGCCTGCTTGGAGCCCGGGCGGTCGACGAGCGCCAGGCGGGCCGTCCCGGGCGCGGGCAATGAGGGCGTTTCGACGCGGGCGGACGCGCCCTTCCAGCCGGCGAACGCGGCTTCGAGCTGGGCGCGAAGCTGAACGGGGTCGGCGTCGCCGGCGAGCACTAACGTGGCCCCGTTGGAGGCCAGCGCGCGGCGCGCGAAGGCGGCGGTCTTCTCGCGCGTGATCGCCTCGATCTGCGCGTCGGTGAGAGCGGGGCGGCCGTAGGGATGGGCGCCGAACAGCTCGGCCTTCAACCGCTCGGAAGCCATGAAGTCGGGCTTGGAGCGCTGAATCTTCATCTCTTCGACCTTGTTCTCCTTCCAGAGGGCGACCTCGTCCTCGGGGAAGGTGGGCTTGGCCAGAACCAAAGCCAGCTCCCTAAAGAAGGAAGCGGCGTTGCGCGAAAGACCCGCGGCGTCGATGTTCAGGCTTTCAAGGCCGCGGCCGACGTCGAGCTTCCAGCCCAGCCCCGCGAAGGCGGCCGACAGGGCGCGGGCGTCCCGGCCCTCGGCGCCCTGCAGGAGCAGCTCGGACACGGCGGCGGACAGGCCGTCCTCGCCGTCGCGCTCCGCGGTGCGTCCGGCGGGAATGGACAGGCGCGCCTCGAGCAGGGGCAGGCGCGAGTCGCGGGTGAAGACGACCTTCAGGCCGTTGGAGAGCGTGAAGCGCTCGAGCGTGGGGACCTTGGCGGCCGGCTGGGCGTCGATCTCGGGGCGCGGGTCCCCTTCGGGGCGGGGTTTCTGCTCGGGGACCTTGGGCGTGGCGACGTCGGCGGCGAGCGCCAGCTCCGGCGCCGGGCGGGCCTCGACGACGGCGCGGCCTTTGCCCACGACCCACTCGGCGAGCGCGGCCCGTATGTCGGCCGAGGTCACCGACATCAAGGCGGCGAAGTCGCGCGACAGCTCCGCGGGATCGCCGACCAACGCGGCGTAGGAGCCCATGGCCTTGGCGCGGTCGATCAGCTGCTCGAGGTCCTTGGTCCAGGACAGCTCGAGCGTGGTCTTGGCGGCGGCGAGCTGCTCCGCGGTCGGGCCTTCGGCGGCCATCTTAAGGAAAACCGCGTCTGTAAGACGCAATACCGCGTCCATGCCCACGCCGGGCTTGAGCGACGCCATCAGGCCGAACAGGTCCGGACCGCCGGGGTTGAACGGGCCGGTCCACCAGGGGAAATTCGTGTTCACGGAGAGGGCGAGCTTCGCGTCCTTGACGAGGGCGCGGTACAGGGGGCTGTCCTCGCCGGCGCCCAGGATCTCGCCGAGCACGGTCAGCGCCCAATAGTCCTTGGTGCCGCGCGCGGGCGCGTTCCAGGCCGTCATCAGCAGGGGGACCTTGGCGAACTTGTCGTCGATCACGCGGCGGGTCTCGCCCGTCATGCGCGGCTCGGTCAGGTCGGGGGCGGGGGCGATCTCGCGGGACTCGAGCGGTCCGAAGAAGCGGGCCGCGAGCTCCCGGGCCTCGGCCTCGGTGACGTCGCCGGCCAGCGAGAGCACGGCGTTGTTGGGGGCGTAATGGGCGAGGTAGAAGGCGCGGACGTCCTCGAGCCGCGCGTTGCGCACGTCCTCGGCCTCGCCGATGGTGGTGTGGCGGTTCGCCCACTGGACGAACGCGGTCTCGGCCATGCCGGCGTCGCGGGCCTTGGCGTAGGCGGAGTTGATGTAGCGCAGGCGCATCTCTTCCAGAACGACCTGCTTCTCGAGGGCCAGCGCGCGGTCGTCGACGTTCAAAGTGGACATGCGTTCCGCCTCGGCCCAGAGGACGGTCTTGAGCGCGCTCTTGGGCACCACGGAATGATAGGTCGTGTTGGTGCGCATAGTGTAGGCGTTGCGCACGCCGCCGTTGGACTCGATGAGATGGGAGATCTCGCGGGGCTTGAGGGACTTGGTGCCCTGGGCCATGAGGTGCTCGAAGAGGTGGGCGAAGCCGGAGAGGCCGGGGGTCTCGTTCTGGGAGCCGACTTTGTAGGTGATGGAGACGGCGACGACGGGGGAGGTCTTGTCCGTGTGCACGACGACTTTCAGGCCGTTCGGGAGGGTGAAGGTCTTCACGGGGAGCGCCAGACTCGGAGCCGCGGCCTCCGCGCCTGACGCGGGCACGGGAAGCGCGTCGGCCGCGGGCCGCTTCGCGGCTTCACCGTCGAATGCCTGACCGGAACGCTCGGGTTGGTCCGGCGCCGCGGCGGCGGACCGGAGGGCGGGCAGCGCGAGGGCGGGCTTGATGGGGTCCATGGCTTTGACGGGCGTTACGGCGACTTGCGCCGGAACGGCCGCGGCTTTCATGATGACAGATAGAGAGGGGGTGGGGGAAGGAGCGGCGAGGGACGGGGACAATAACGACAACGGATTTTGAACGGCAACGGATGGTGTACCTACGGAAAGACCGGAAGTCTGGTTGGGAAGGGCGATGGATGGGACCATCGACGTTCGACCGGCACGGGTGATGACTTGCGCTTGCGCCAACGGCTGTAAAGTCATTATTAAGGCAAGCGACACGCTGATCTTCTTCATTTAAGGAGATTCTAGCGAGCCGATCGTCGATCTCCTTGGGACCGATGGCCTAGGCAGGGGACGGAAGAAGGCCCAGGGAACTTTCGCCCGAGTCCTGGGTCGTAGGTTCAACGGCCTTGGGCCGGGGGAGGCGGGAAAAATGAAGATTCGAATCCTTGTCGCGGCGGTCCTTCTGGCGGGGGCGTCCTTCGGTCGAGCGGCCGAGGCGCCGGCGCGGCCCAGCGTCGAGGTGGTGTTCGTGCTCGACACCACGTCGAGCATGGGCGGCCTCATCGAGGGCGCCAAGCAGCGCATTTGGGCCATCGCCAACGAGATCTCGAAGGGGAGGCCGGCGCCGAAGGTCAAGATGGGGCTGGTCGCCTACCGCGACAAGGGCGACGCCTACGTCACCAAGGTCTTCGACCTGTCCGAGAACCTCGACAACACCTACAAGGACCTTCTCTCGCTGACGGTCGACGGCGGCGGCGACGGCCCCGAGCACGTGATCGCGGGGCTCGACGACGCCGTCTCGAGGATATCCTGGAGCAAGGACCCCAAGACCTTCAAGGTCGTCTACCTGGTCGGCGACGCGGCTCCGCACGAGGACTACGCCGACGCGCCCTCGCTCGAATCGGTGCTGCAAAAGGCGGTGCGCAAAGGGCTCATCGTCAACTCCGTGCAGTGCGGGACCGACGGCGCTACGACGCTCGCCTTCGGCCGCATCTCGCGGCTCGGCGAGGGCCGCCTTCTGCCCGTGCCCCAGGACGGGGGCATGGTCGCCGTGGCGACGCCGTTCGACGAGAAGATGGCGGCGCTTTCCGCGCGGCTCGAGGGCACCGGCCTGGCGTACGGCCGGAGCAAGGGGGCGGCCCGTGAGTCGGGGCTGCTTGCGGCGGCGGTGCGCGGCATGGCGTCGGCGCCGGCGGCGGCGGAGCGCGCGGAGTACAAGGCGCGGGCCGGCTTCGCGGGTTCCTCCGACCTCGCGGCGGCCGTCGAGGAGAGGCGCGTGGCGCTCAAGGACGTGAAGGCCGACGACCTGCCGGACGCCCTGCGCGACGTGCCCGCGGAGAAGCGCGAGGCCCGGCTTCGGGAGATCTCCGCGGAGCGCAAAAAGCTCAAGGGAGAGATGGACGGCTTGGCGGCGTTGCGGGCCTCTTGGCTGAAGAATCAGCCGGGGGCGAAGCGCGCGGACTCCTTCGACACGCGTCTGGTGGACGCGTTGAAGGCGCAGGCCGCGAAGAAGGGGATCGTTTACTAGGGAACGGTCCTGGAAAAAGGGAAGGCCCCGGCGCTCGCCGGGGCCTTCCTGTTTCGCGAATCCTTATTCGGCGCAGGGCTGGGACGGGACCGGCCGGGAGCCGACCCCGCCGACGCAGCCGTGGATGCCGCAGCTGCCGCCCTCGCGCCAGCAGCCCCAGGTGCTGCAGCCGCCGCCGTAGGTCCAGCAGCCGTGGATGCCGCAGCCGCCGCCGTCGCTCCAGCACCCCCAGGTGCTGCAGCCGCCGCCGTAGGTCCAGCAGCCGTGGATGCCGCAGCCGCCGCCCTCGTACCACCGGCCCCACGGACCGACGCCCTCGCAGCGCACGGGGTAGCGGCCCCGGCCCCCGCCGTCGTGAAAGCGATAGTAGCGGTGCAACTCCTCGATCGAGTCGGACACCCGC
This sequence comes from Elusimicrobiota bacterium, assembly GCA_036676805.1. Lineage (GTDB taxonomy): Bacteria > Elusimicrobiota > Elusimicrobia > UBA1565 > UBA9628 > GWA2-66-18. Next base: position 31,355 of record JAKFCD010000009.1, on the reverse strand, counting down.
CGGTACTGCCCGCGCACCGTGTCGGCCTTGTAGGCGAGGAAGAACTCGTCGTCGGCCTTGTCGAGGGCGCGGATGAGGTCGCGGTAGTTCTCTCGCGTCTCGACCGGGTCGGACCAGCGGCTGTCGACCTCGCGGCGGAAGCGGCGCGCCGCCGAGCTCAGCTCGGAGAGGAGCTGCAGGCCCGCCGCGCGCGATATCTTCCCGAAGAAGTTGCCGGTGCGGCTGTTCTGCTCATAGTCGCGATACAGCGTCTCCGCGTCGTCGTCGATGCGTCCCGCGAGGCGGCGGACGCCGCCGCCGTTCCAACGGTCGGGAACGCCGCGCATGCGGTCCTCGCGCCGGTCGCGCCGCCCTTGATCGTGCCCGCCGCGGGGTCCGTCGTCGCGCCGCGGATCGCGGTGCTCCCGCCCCGCGGGCGTCCGGGGCGCGGGTTGGTTCTTCCAGTGATCGCTGAAGGATTCGTTCGGGCGTCCGCCGCCTTCGCCGTCGAAACGGATGACTTGGGCGCGGGCCGCTCCCGCCATCGTCCAGCCCGCCAGCACGAGCATGGCTATTTTTTTCATGAGGCTCCTCCGACGAAACGCCGCCGACGGCAAATTATAGATCCGCGGCGCGCCCGGCCGTCAGGGTCCAACGGCCCGGCTTCGCCGCGGCCGGAAGGCCCAGAAAAAAGAAGGACGCCGGGAGGCGTCCTTCGTCAAAGTGGAGGTGCGAGCGGGATTCGAACCCGCGAATAATGGTTTTGCAGACCATCCCCTTGGACCACTTGGGTATCGCACCGTCACGGGGATTATACAGAAATAACCATGGCCGATTCATGACGGCCCCGCAGAGGGGCGGTATCCCTACCAGGAGGACTTGGAAGGACCGGCGCCTTTCATCAGGTAGGCCGCGGCGACGAAGGCGCCGAGCGAGAAGGCGAAGAAGACGTAACCCCAATATTCCATGACCGCAGTGTAGCACCCGGGGGGCGCGCGACGCTTGGGACGTTCGGGCTCGAAAACCGGCGCAAAGGGCCCAGGCCCGCCTAGGGCTCCGGCGGGCCTAAAGAACTATTGAGCCGGGGGGGCAAAAGTATTAATATCCCGTCATGACCACTGGAGAATTCGGAGAAAAGACGTTCACGACGTTCGAGGTCGCGCGTTTGTGCGGCGTGTTCCACACGACCGTCATCAACTGGGTCAACAAGGGCAAGCTCAAGGCCCGCGTCACCCCCGGCGGCCACCGCCGCATCCCGCTCTCCGAGCTCATCGTGTTCATGAAGAAGTACGACATGCCCATCCCCGCGAACATCGAGGACCCGCACAAGCAGGTGCTCATCCTCGACGACGAGCCGATGATGACCCGGCTGCTCGAGAAGGGCTTCGCCAAGTACAAGGACCGCTACGCCGTGCAGGTCGCCAACAACCCCGTCGACGCGCTCGTGATCGTCGGCAAGAAGCTCCCGCACCTGCTCGTCGTGGACCTCATGATGCCCGTCATGGACGGCTTCCAGGTCTGCCAAATCCTCAAGTCCAACCCCGCGACGAAGGCGATGAAGATCGTCGCCATCTCCGGCAAGAAGCTCAGCGCGTCCCAGCAGGACTTCCTCACGAAGAACTGCGACAAGTTCCTGCAGAAGCCCTTCGACATGAGCGACCTCGTCGGCGAGATCGACAAGCTCCTCAACTGAGCGTCTTGAATCCGTAACGGCGGGTGAGCTACCCTGGCGTCATGATCCGTGCCGCCCTCGTCGTCCTCGCCGCCTTCGCCGCCGCCTCCCTTCTGCCCTTCGCTCGGGCCTCGGACGCGCCCGAGCGCTCGCGCGTCGACCTGCGCTTCGTCGACGGCTACGATCATTACCGCGCCGGGCGCTTCAAGGAGGCTCGCAGGGAGTGGGAGGCCTGCCGCGAGCTCGACGAGAAGAACGACTTCTGCGAGTTCGGCCTGTCCGCGCTCGACGCGGGAGCGGCGAAGGCGGACGAGTACGAGGCGCCGGTGACCGCCTCCCCTCCGGCGGAGTTTCCCGTCGAGCCCGCCGATCGCGCGGCCAACCAGGCCTACCTCGAGGGCGTGATCTACTACCAGAAAGGGGACTACGAGAAGGCCCGGAGCGCCTGGCTCAAGGCGAAGGGCCTGGCGACCGTCGGCTCCGACGTCGCCAAGGACGCGACGGCCGGCCTCGAGAAGCTCGCCGTGCTGTACGGGACGGCCCCCGCGACCGGCGACTCCGCTCCGAAGAGCCTGAAGACCGGACACGAGAAGAAGGACGAGCATATGGCGCTGCAAACCTATTTCTCCGGGCTCATCCACTACCAGAAGGGGGATTTGGAAAAGGCGCGCGTCGAGTGGAACCGGGCTCTCGCGCTGGCCCCGCGGGATTCCTCCGTCGAGGCCGACGCCAAGGCCGCGCTCGCCAAGCTCGACGAAGGCAAAAAGAAGTAAAATCCGTTCATGAGCCACCCGCATCAGCCCCCGTCGTCCCAGCCCGCCCCCGAAGCCGCCGCCCCCGCCCTCGATCTGCGCGAGAGAGGAGGCTTGAAGGACGGCCAGCCGCAGCTCAGCGACAAGCGCCTGTTCATGCAGCTGACGGCGTTCACCGGCTGCCGGGACTCCCAGCCCCTGATCAACGGGCTCATCGGCTGCGGCGTGGACTGCGTCCTCTACGAGGAGGTCAACGACCCGACCGGCGTGGCCGTGCTGGCGATGACGGAGAACCCGGAGCTGTTCGTGACCAAGCTGCGCCGCGACCTCGCCTCCGGCCCGTTCAAGGACCTCAAGGTCAAGCCCGAGTTCTCCATGCTCGGCCGCACCTACTCGATCGGCTACGAGCCCAGGCTCGAGGACTGGCTCCTGCACCGTCCGCGCCGCATGGCGATGGATCCCGCGACGCCGTGGGCGGTCTGGTATCCGCTGCGCCGCACCGGCGCGTTCTCGCGCCTGTCGAAGCAGGAGCAGGGTCAGATTCTCAAGGAGCACGGCGTCATCGGCCGCCAGTTCGGCGACATCGGCGCCGCCTCCGACATCCGCCTGGCCTGCCACGGCCTCGACAAGAACGACAACGACTTCGTCATCGGCCTCATGGGCAAGGAGCTGGCGCCGCTGTCCCAGCTCGTCGAGACGATGCGCCCGACCGTGCAGACCTCCCAGTATATCCAGAACCTCGGGCCGTTCTTCGTCGGCCGCGCGATCTGGCGCACCCCGCAGAAGGCGTAAGGAGCACGACCATGGCCGCCCGAAAATTCCGCATCGCGATGTCCGAGCGCTGCTTCCGGTTCAAGCCGGACGCCCTGCCGTCCCACGCCCCGCACAAGCCCGGCGTGTACGAGTTCGTGACGTTCGACGAGCGGAAGAACCCGGTCGTCCTGTACGTCGGCCTCGCGCTGACGGGCTCGGTGTACGAGGCCCTCGCCGCGCACATGGACAACAAAGCCGCGCCGACCGCCGACGAGCTGTTCGCCGCCGCGAAGGACGTCTACTTCGACTACGTCGCCTCCGCGGACATCGAGGACGTCGAAGAGCTCAAGGACATCGCCGGCGCCTTCATCGCGAAGCACGAGCCCCGCTTCAACGCCGGCCCGGCGCCGACGTCGGGCCGGCACGAGGCGGTCGAAGTCGAGGAAGTCGACTAGGTGGAGCTGTCCGCCTTTCCCGCCCTGAACGCCTCGCTCAACGCGACCTGCGCTGCTCTGCTCCTGCTCGGCTGGGGCCTGATCAAGATCGGCCGCCGCGAGGCGCACCGCTGGGCCATGGTCTCGGCCTTCCTGTGCTCGGCCGTGTTCCTGGCCTGCTACCTGTGGTATCACTTTCACATGGGCTCGGTGCGCTTCCAGAAGACGGGCCCCATCCGAACCGTTTATTTCACGATCCTGCTCACGCACACCGTCCTTGCCGTCGCCGTCCTCCCCGTGATCCTGAGGACCTTGTTCCTCGCCGCCAGGGGGCGCTTCGAGGAGCACCGGCGCTGGGCGCGCTGGGCCTTCCCGATCTGGCTGTACGTCTCGGTCACGGGCGTGACCGTTTACTGGATGCTCTACCGCCTTTGAAGAAACGCCCGCCAAAGGGCCCGACTTCGGTTGGGCCCAATGATGCGGCCTTCCTGCGCCTTCCGAACCTCCCGGTTTCAGCGCCGACCCGTTAGACTGTTGGCGTGCTCCTTTCCGCCTTGCTGGCCTCCACCTTGATCGGACATCCGATTTCCGCGCGCGCCGAGGACGCCCTGTCCCCCGAGCGCCGAGCCTCCCGCGCCGCGCTGGCCGTCATCCCGGACTCCCTTCTCGGCCTCGTCCCGGCTGCGGTCCCGGCGGCCAAGCCCGTTCCGCTGCGGGAGGCGAAGCGGTTCGAGGACGTGGTCGTCGAGCTCGTCGACGAGCTCTCGGCCAAGGATCCCGCGCTCTTCGCCAGGATACGCGCCGAGGAGGCCCGCATCCGCGCCCTGCCGGCGCGCGAACGCCGCGCCGCCGTCGCGGCCGCCTATCCCCTGCTCGAGCGGAGCCTCGACCGGTCCGCCGCGGAGGGGCGGCTGAGCCCCGAAGGCGCGGCGAACTGGGCGGCGTTCCGCGCCCAGGCGAAGGAAGCCCTCTCCGCCGGCACCTTGCTCGAGACGGCCCGGTTCGCCGGCAAGGCTTTCGACGAGAGGGTCCGCCGCCTGCTCGACCAGGGCAAGACGACGCTCGACCCGAACCGCCGGCTGGCCGAGACCAAGGACGAGTACATGCGCGTTTCCCGGAGAATCCACGACGCGCTCGGCGTCCCGGGAAACTCGACGGCCCTGACCACCCGCCAGCTCGACGAGGTCTTCGGGCTCGTAGGACGGGAGTACGGCATCCGTCCCGATTTCCTCAAATACATGGCGAAGACCGAGTCCGGCCTGCGCCAGACGGTGCCGACGAACACCGCCGCGACGGGCATCATGCAGATCGAGCATGTCCACACGGGCGCCTACGCCGGCGCGAGGAACGTCGCCAACGACACGATCACGAACATCGTCTTCGGCGGCCTGCTGCGGGCGCAGACGGACCGGGAGATCGCGCGGCGCTTCGCGGCCGCGGGCCTGCCGCCGCCGAGCAACCCGCGCGTCGTCGAGTTCCTGGGCGACCTCGCCTACAACCGCGGGCCCGGCCTGCTGCGGCACATCGCCCGGTTCTCCGCGGAGCAGGGGATCGACGTGGACCGGTTCGCCGACTATGTCGGAGGCCCGGGAGGCTCCTACGAGATCCGCGACGGCGGGAGATCGCTCGTCGTCATCCCCGGCCCGGGCACGGACGTCGACGAGACGGGCGCGAACTCGGTGCTGGCGAAGTCCTCGGAGGCCGTCGGGCGGGTCCGCTTCAGCAAGAAGCTGACCGCGGGCCTCGGCGACCGCAACGGCGACGGCCGGGTCGACCATCTCGACGTCTGGCTGACGCGCGGGATCAAGTACCTCGGCGACCCCAAGCTGCAGTCCTAGGGGCTCAGGTCGAGAACGACTTGCCGCAGGAGCAGGTCGAGGTCGCCTGCGGGTTTTTCACCGTGAAGCCGGACTTCATGAGGGACTCCTCGTAATCCACCTGGGAGCCGCCGATGAAGAAGTCCGCCTTGGGGTCCACGACGGTCTTCGCGCCGAACGCCTCGTGCACGAGGTCCGTCGGGGCGACGTCGTCGGCGACGACGAACTCATAGCTCATGCCCGAGCAGCCGCCAGAGCCGACCTTCACGCGCAGGACCGGCGCCAGGCCTTTTTTGGAGGCCAGGGCCGCGATCTTCTTGGCGGCGCGCTCGGTCAAGGTAACCATGTCTTTATTAGAACTGCTTGGATTTTCCGCAGCCGCAGGAGCCCTTCTCGAGAGGGTTCTTGATGCGGAAGCCCGAGCTCGTCTCGTCCTCGGCGTAGTCGATCGTCGCGTCGGCGATGAACTTGAGGCTCGTCTCGTCGACGATGACGTCGAAGCCGGCCTGGGGGAGGATCTTGTCCGCGGGCTTCTTCTCGTCGAAGCCGATGCGGTACTCGTAGCCGGCGCAGCCGGACTCGGCGACGCTGAGCCGAAGAGCCTTGCCCTGCGCGGTCTCCTCGGTCTTGAGGAAATCGGTGATCTTCTCGGCGGCCTTCGGCGTGATGGTCAGCATGTTTTTCTCCCGGTCTTAATCCCGACTAAATTCGTCGTGTATACAGTATAGCCCGACGAGGACGGCCCCGTCAAGACGCCGAATGCGCGGGACCCCTTTACCGCCAGCGCTGGTGGTAAACGGGATAGCCGCCGGAGAGTCGCGCCCCCCGCCCTTTAGCCTCTCGCATCGGGGCCGATAGGCCCAGAGAGATTATCGGGCGCGTTGTTACAATATCGGCGTGATGTTCGCCGCCTTCCTGTCCTTGGCGCTCGCCGCCGCCGCCGCCGTGCCCGAGGGCGTCGCCGTCCCGCTCCCGTCCCGGCTCGGCGTCTCGGCGCCGGTGACCGCCGAGCTGCTCGAGCGCTGGAGCATACCGCTCGAAAAGTACATGGCGTTGACCCCGGAGCGCAAGGCGCAATTGCGCGATGACCTTCACGAGGGGGAGAAAGCGCGGATGCGCCGCCTCGAGCTCATCGCCCGGCTCCGTCCGGGCGACTGGCGGACCTTCGTGGACGCCAAGGGCTTCCTGACGCCGGACGGCGCCCGTCTCGTCGACGCTTACGAGGCGAACCTGAAGGTCAACGGCCTCGCCGTGCCGGTCGGCGTCGACATCAAGCGCGCCGACGGCAAGCCCATGAGCGCAGAGGACTTCACGCGCGCGCGCGCCGTGCTCGGCGGGATCTTCGACGGGACCGCCGCTCTCGACCCCTCGCAGGCGAGGGCCGGGGATACCCTCGTCTTCGACGCCCGGGTGCGCAACGAGACGGTGCGCTCGGTGACGGTGACGAACCCGAGAACGAACTTGAGCCTCGAGGTCGGCCAGCTCGGCGTGGACGGGCGCACGAGCCTTATCGCGCCGAGCCCGTACGTCAACCTGTCCAAGGGCTGGGAGAGCGAGCCGGGCTCGTGGGTGGACTACCGCGTGCGCGCCCAGATCGCCTACGTGGACATGAAGGCCCGCTTCTTCCACGACGGGCCCGACCCGCGCGTCGGACGCATGGTCGACCTCGCGGGCTCGCTCGGCGTGCCGCGGCGCGAGCTCGACGCGATCCGCTCGAGCCTGGCCTACGACGACGCCTACCGCGCCCAGGGCTTGGTGATCTCGAGCCTGCTCGCGCAGATGGGGCGCGCCTACCATCTCGGCGGGCCCGTCGACATCGCCTGGAGCGTGACCAGCTTGACGAAGATGATGCACCTCGCGCCCAACCAGGCTTTCGACGAGTCGATCGGCTTCCGCATCCGCCTTCCCGGCGACGAGCTGTTCCTCGGGGTGTTCGGGGGCGCCATTCAGAACATCTCGCCGATCAGCAACCGCGTCTATCAGGAGCTGATGAGCGGCGGCGGGGTGGAGCCCGGCCTGCACATCGAGAACGCGCCCCACTGGACGACCGCGCTCTGGGGGCGCGTGCCCGGCATGGACGACGCGCGCTTCAGCCTCTCCGTCGGGCAGCGCTACAACCGGGACACGACGACGACCCAGGGCGAGGCGGCGCTGATGACGAGCTTCCGGCGCGTGCCCGTGGCCGTGCGCGCGCAGTACAGCCGCGAGCGCGGCGACGCGATCGAGTTCGACCGCGAGAAGGCGCGCCTGCAGGTGGACGCGCAATTGAGCGACCGGACCTTGGCCTACCTCGCCGTCGAGCGCGACCGCATCCAGTACGGCAACGCCGAGCTCGACTCGAACGCGGTGCTCCTGGGGGTCGCGATCAGCCTCGACGGCAAGCGCGGGCGCGGCGGCTCGCGCCTGACGGTCGACCATCTCTTCGGCGCCGAGCACGACGTGAAGGCCGCGCCCCTGCGCCCCTTCCTGCCCGCCGCGACCCGCGTCGTCACCGAGGCGATCGCCGACGGCGTGGAGGCGGCCGAGCGCGCGGCCGACCTGGCCCGCCTCATCGACGCGGACGCCGCCGCGGCGCGCGTGGACGCCGGCCTCAACGCGCTGTCGCTGTCGCTCTCCCGCTTGAGCCCGGAGGCCGCGGGGGCGCTCATCGAGCGGATGGCGGCCCTGCCGCTGACCGACGCGCAGCGGCGCCTGCTCGGCGACGCCCTGCTGCGGGTCGTGCCTCCGGGGTCGCCGGTCGACGCGCGGCTTAGGCGGGCGATGACGGACGCGCTGGGCCCCGGCATGGACGCCGTGCTCGCGCGCGTGCGCGACGGCGCCTCGCGCGCGGAGCTGCTAGAGTCGCTGCGCGCCGACGCCGGGCGCGCCGTCGCGCTCCTGCGCCTGATCGGCGATCAGGAAACCTGGAACGCGATCGCCGTCTCCGCGGGACGCCGCGCCTTGCTCGAGTCGCTGGCCAAGAGCCAGACGATCGAGATCCCGGTGCTCGACAAGACGATCACCTTCCAGACCCACGCGCCGGTCATCATCGCGGCGGCCGGCGCCATCAACAGCCGCCTCTCGCCGATGGCCCCGGTCAAGGCGGGCGACGCGGAGCCCTGGCTCCTGCGCCTCGCCGGCGACCAGCTCGGCCTGCCCCCCGGAGACGTCACCTCCGAGATGGTGGCGGGACGCCTCATCGAGCTGGGCCGCGAGCGCCTGATGTCGGAGCTCGACGCCAGGCTGGCGCCCGCGCTCGACCGCCTCGCCGCCTCGGGCTCCTACGACCGCGGCCAGATCACGAGCGCCGTCTTCGGCTCCCTGCCCCCGGCGGCGGCGGACGCGCTGCGCGCGCGCTACGGCGCGAACCTCGAGGGCCTGCTGCCGCCCGCGGGGGCCACCGCCGAGCAGATGCGCGCCTTCATCAGCTCGCGGCTCGGCGCCGAGATATCGCGGGCCCTCGAGGGGGAGTTCGCGGACGCCGCGGCGCGCGCGGTGGCCGAGATGACCTCCTGGGCCGCGGATCTCCTGCGCCGCGAGCTCAACCTTGCGATGATCCAGCTCATGCTCGCCGCCGAGGAGCTCGACCGGCTGACGGTGGACCGCGGGCGCAAGGCGGGGGACCTGGGCGTCGAGATGATCGCCCGCTCCTTCCACCAGCTCGACGCGCGCAAGCGCGATAAGCTCTCGCGCGGCGTCGTCGCCGCCAAGCGCGAGGCGATGGCGGATTTCGCGGCGGGCGAGCGCGCGTTGGCGGCGCGCCTGACCTCGATGGGCCGAGAGCGCCTCTCCGTGATGACGCTCGATCCGTCCTGGCCCGCCGGCCTGCGCATCGCGGTCGCCGAAGAGCACTGGGCGCCGCTGCTGTCGGCCTACGGCGACGGCGCCTTCTTCGACCTCGTCGCGCGCTGCGCCGCCAAGCGGCGCGCGAGCGGAAGGACCGAGCCGTTCACCTTGACGCTCGAGTTCGACGAGCACAACGCGCTGGGCGGCACCGCGATCCGGCGCGAGAGGAACGGCGACATGAAGATATCCCTGTCCGCGCCGAAGGCCCAGCGCGACGCCGACTTCCGCCTCCGCGGCCTCGAGGACTATTTGAAATAGCGGGGCTATCCTTGAGGACGGCCGCCGAGGAAAGCGCCAAGACTTGACTCGGATTTGATGGCGGCCGCGCGCGGGACGGCGTACACTGGTAGCGACGCATGGAGGTGCCATGCATCATCCCAAAACACTGCGCCGGCCGCCCGCGCCCCGCCTGACGGAGCCTATCGTCGAGGGGGGCATGGATTGGGGGGCCGCCGGCTGGGCGGGCCTCGCCGCCGGCGCGGCCTTCGTCCTGCTGCAGACGTTCTCCGGCCTCGTCTTCGGCGGGGGCGGCAGCAGCGAGGCCGTGCGCCGCCTCGCCTCGGTGGCGCTCGGGGAATCCGTCATGACGGGCGAGACGCCTTTCACGGGCCTCGTCTTCTTCGCGGCCGCGATCGTGCACATCCCCTTATCCCTGATTTACGCGCGCGTGCTGGCGGCGATCATCCATAAGCTGGACATGGCGCGGGCCCTGGGCGTGGGGGCGGTGTTCGGCGCGAGCCTGTACTTCGTGAACTACTACGCCGTCTCGGACTTCTTCCCGTGGTTCGTTTCGGCGCGCGGGCCCGAGGCACTCATCTCGCACCTCGTCTTCGGCCTGCTGGCCGCCGGGATCTACAAGCGCCTGACGCGCCGCCAGCGGCTCCGAAAGTCCTGAGCCGTCAGCGCAGCTGGCCGTCGAGCCAGAAGAACAGGGCGAACGCCGCGATGACCGCGGCGAGCGCGAGCGCGCCGAGCACGCCCGCCCCGGCCAGCGCGCCCACGAGAAGCCAGCCGGCGAGGCCGAGCGGGGTCCACGAGGTCGCGAGCATGATGCCCAGGCCGATCACGGCCCCGGCGATGCCCCAGAAGAAGAACCCGGCGGCGGCCTTCTTTGCGGAGCGCCAGGTGCGGTCCCAGCGGCGCTGGGCTTCCTCGTCGACGACCGGCTCGGGGATCGGCCCGCCGCTTTTCGCGGATTTGTAGGCGACCCCGAGGCTGCGGAAGTAGCCGACCCAGCCCGCGATCGTCCCCGCGAACGCCGCGGCGATGGTGGCGGGAAGGACGTTGGCCATGCGGATCCAGCCGTCGGAGAGGGCGGCCTCGCCCTCGGGGAACTGGAAGCGGCTCGTGAGCTGGCTCAGGCGCTGCAGCTCGGCGCGCAGGGCGCCGTACGTCCAATGGTCGAAGAACTTCTGGACCGGCCCGCCGATGTCGGCGAAGCGGAACGCGAAGGCGACGGACGCGGTCAGCGCGTAAGGCGCGGCCGCGAGCACGCCCGCGACGACCCCGACCAGGCCGAACGCGGCGCCGAAGACGAGGGCGACGGTCTTGAGGAGAACGTTGCCGATGAAGCCCAGCGCTCCGGCGTGGTTGAAGTCCTCGGAGACGACGTGCTTGAAGTAGGGGCGGCCGAGCAGCAGCGCGCCGAAGGCGGCCGAGCCGACCACGCCGGACACGAGGCCGGCGATCAGGCCGAACCCGAAGGGCACGACGCGGCGCAGGACCTTCATCACGGTCTCGAAGGCGGTGCGCAGGAAGGGCAGGATCTCGTAGACGACCTGACGCGCGCCCTCGTAGGCGGCGACGGCGCCCGCGGCGGCGAGACCGAACGCCGCCCCGGCGGCCCCCCACGCGAGGCCGAGCATTCCTCCGACGACGCCGTACACGGGCGTTAGGCCGACGGCTTTGCCGGCCGCGCTCCAGTAGCCCAGCGAGCGGCCGAAGCCGGCCTTGGCGTGATCGGCGACGCTCGGGATCAGGCGCGTCCACAGCACGGGCTGGGAGGCGGCCAGGCCCGCGTACAGGCCGAGGAACGGGACCGCGGCGTAGACGGCCGCCGCGGCGAGCCACAGCTTCCAGCCCGCCAACGCGGCGATCATCGGGACGCCGAGGACGATCGCGGCGTAGATCCCGGCGGCGAGGCCGAGCGCGCCCGTGAGAGCGGCGAGCCATACCGGCGGTTTGCCGACGGGCTTCTGCTCGGTCTTCTCCGCGGCGGCCTCGGCGGGTTCTTCCGCCGACGCCCGCTCGGCTTCGGGCTTCGATTCAGAGAGCTTGGCGTCGGCGAGGCTGCGCAGGTACGCCGCGCCGCCGGAGACGACGAGCGCGATCGTCGACGGGATCGCGGCGAGCAGGAAGCTCGCGGAGCGGACGTACAGGCGCCAGATCGGCATTTCGGCGCCCTCGCCGGAGAGCTTGAGCTCGACGACCTCGCGCGCCTTCTTCAGCGCGTTCGGCAGCGAGCGGCGCTCCCAGTTCTTGAAGTACGCCTCGGACTTCTCGCCCGTGCCGGCCCAGCGCACGCCGCGGGCGAGGCCGTGGGTCAGGGCGACGGGGATGCCGGCGATCATGCCGGCCGCGAAGGCGCCCAGGAACGCGGCGAGCGCGGGCACGACCAAGGTCAGGCCCATCAGGATGCCGGCGCCGTTCTGCGCCCCGGAGGGGTCCGAGCCGATGGCGTCCTCGCGCTCGAAGATCTCCGCGACGGGGCGGAACAGGTTCGAGGCGACGAACCAACCCGACTTGAAGACGCCGATGATGGTCCCGAAGACGAAGCCGAAGGCGAACGGGACGATGTCCTTGAGGACCTCGAGGGCCCAGTTGAAGAAGCGCTTGAGGGCGGGGAGGAACTGCGTGATCGCGGCCATGAAGCCGGCCCACGCTGCGGCGCCCCCCCTGGACGCGGCCGACTGAACGCCGCCGACGACGGCGGAAAGGACCGAGGAGACGGCGCCGAGGATCGTCGGGATCGCGAGCGCGACGACGGATTCGGAAGCGCGCGGGACCGCGTCGCCGCGAAGCGCGGCGGCGGTGCGGGCGCCGGCGTCGCGCCAGCCCCCGAAGGACTGCTTGGCGGCGAGCGAGCCTTGTCCGGCCGCGCCGGAAAGCCAACCGGACCATGCTTGGGGCTGGCTCAGCGCCAGGCCCGCACCTCCGCCGACGAGGGCGGCGCCGGCGAGGAGGCCGAGGTCGAGCAGGACCAGGGGCGCCACGAGGAAATAGAGGGCGGCGGCGACGCCGGCGGCGGCGCCGAGCGTTCCGAGGACGGCGGGGAGGATGAAGCCGGGGCGGACAGCGACCGGGGTTTCGGCGCCCTGCTCGTCCTTGCGGTCGGTGCCGTCGGGGCTGCGTTTATCCTCGCCGCGGGAGGCGGCGCGCGTCGCGCGGACGATGGTGGCGAGCGAGACGAAAGGCAGGAACAGCGCCGTGTAAAGGGAGATCAGGATTCCGTTGAGCACGCGCGTCGTGCGCGCGGCGAGCGACAGGTTGTTCTCGGCCGAAGGGAAGCCGCGGTCGAGGAGGACGGTGACGGCTCCGTCGTTCTTGACCGCCTTCATCCAGAGCTTGAAGAACCGCTCGCCCTTGGGGCTGAGGTTCGACCAATCGAAGGCGAGCTCGAGCGCGCCCATCACGACGTGCACGGGGCTCGACAGCAGGCCGATGACGGCGCCGACGGCGCCGGCGACGACGACCGCGGCGAGCGCGGCCAGCTGCGTCAGGCGGAAGGCGATCCAGCCGGGGACGGTCGCGGCCTTGTACTCGCTCGTGAAGGCGTCCCGGCCGATCGGGCCGGCGAGCAGCGCGGCGCCCGCCGCGGCGCCGAAGAACGCGGTCTTCAGCGCGCCGACGATGAACCCGCCCATGAAGGGGAAGATGCGCACGACGAGGCGTCCGAGGAAGCGGAACACGCGCGCCATCCACGGGAGGAAGCCGACGATGACCTCGCGGGCGCCGCGGAAGGCGGCGAGGAACGGCGTGCCGACAAGTCGGTAAGCGGAGCCGAGGACGAAGGCGACCGGGGACATCACGTAGCCGGCGGCCACGAACAGCCAGGCGATGACGGGATATTTCAGGATGTTCGCCGAGAGCTCCTTCTTCATGGCCTCGTCGGTGGAGCCGCCGCGCAGGACGGAGTCGAAGATCAGGCCGAAGCGGGCCCAGAAGCGGAAGGTCATCGCGCCGGCGGAGAGGGCGCTGCCCTTGAGGTCGGAGGGGAAGCCTTTCCAGGTCTCGACGGAGAAGGCGGCGAAGCCGGCGAGGGCGCCGAGGGTGATCCACGACGCCGACAGAACGAGCGCCGGAACGGCGACGAACGGGGCGAGTAAGCCGCCGAGGACGGCGGCAGCCCAGGCCGAGGTGTACCAGGCGGCGGCGCCGCCGAGAGCGGCGAGGCCGAGGCCGATGCTGACGCGGGAGCGGCTCGGGGCGGAGGGGGTCTCGTTGGCGGAGGGGGTGGGGGGCTGGTAATCGGAAACGGCGGGAGCGAGGGCGGAGGGGGTCAGCGCGGAGGGGAGGGAATCGCCGATCGAGGCGGCGGCGGGGACGGAGGGAGTTCCTTTATAAGAGCGGGAGCCGTCGAAGAGGCGGGACAGGGTCGCGAGGAGGGCGGGGGATTGCTTCTCGGGGGAAAGCTTGGACAGGGAAACGCCCGTCTCGACGAGCGACGAGGCGGCGGGGGCGCTTGGGGTCAACGCCGACGCGGGAACCGCGGCGATAACGGCGACGGATTTCGCCGCTGCAGGAAGGGCGAGGGGCTTGGAAGAAAGGGGAATGGCCGGGGTTTGAACGGCTTGATTTATCTTAACGGCAACGGAAGGGGTAACTAAATTCGGAACGATGTTATTAACAGAAAGGCTGGGATTCAGGCCGAGGACGGCATTGGGAGTTAAGATCGCGTTCGCGGACGGCACGGCGATCTGCACTCGAACGGGGGCCCCGCTGGCCGTTCCTGAAGGTCCCATATTCACCTTGACCTGGGCGAGGGCTTGATAGACGCCCATGCCGGGGGCCGTCTGAATCAATGTGAAAGAAAGAAAAGAAGCGATAAAGCGGGAGATGATCGAGCGATTGAAGTTGGCCATGGCTGGATTTTATCGCGAAACATTTGTAATTCGTCCGGGTCCGGAGACCTAACATGCTTTGAGTATATGTCCCATACATTTCTGGGACCCCGCCTAGGACCCTTGCGCCCTGGACTTGGCTCGGGGAAGATTCGTAAGATATTTCTCGACGGAGGAGGCCCGAAGGCGGCGATATAAGCCGTCCCGGGATAATTCGTCGCGAACGTGAAATCGAATGGAGGGAAGATGACCCCCAGACAACATGGAGCCGTTGATCCGATGACCGCCAAGTCCAAGTCCCAGTCCCGATCGGCCGCCCCCGCCCGCCCTAAGGTATCCGACTACTACGGCTGCAACGTGTTCGGCCTCGAGACCATGAAGCTCCTTCTTCCGAAGGACACCTTCCGCAAGGTCCAGGACGCCGCCTCCAAGGGCGAAAGGCTGGATCTTGACAGCGCCAACGCCGTGGCCTCCGCCATGAAGACGTGGGCCATCCAGAAGGGCGCCACCCACTATTGCCACTGGTTCCAGCCGCTGACCGGGGCCACCGCCGAGAAGCACGACGCGTTCATCGACCCGACCGCCGGCGGCAAGGTCATGGAGACGTTCACCGGGGCGATGCTCACCCAGGCCGAGCCGGACGCGTCCTCCTTCCCGTCGGGCGGCCTGCGCGTGACGTTCGAGGCGCGCGGCTACACGGCGTGGGATCCCACCTCGCCGGCGTTCATCCTCGAGCAGGAGACGGGCTCGACCTTGTGCATCCCGACCTGCTTCGTCTCGTATACCGGCCACGCCTTGGATACGAAGACCCCGCTGCTGCGCTCGATCACCGCGCTCAACAACGCGGCCCTCGGCGTCCTGTCCCTGTTCTCGAGCGACGCGAAGAAGGTGGTCGCCACGCTCGGCGCCGAGCAGGAGTATTTCCTGATCGACAAGGAGTATTTCGACGCCCGCCCCGACCTCCTGCTCGCGGGGCGCACGCTCTTCGGAGCCGCTTCGCCCAAGGGCCAGCAGCTCGAGGACCATTACTTCGGCGCGATCAAGGACCGCGTGCTCGCCTTCATGGTCGACTTCGAGAGCGAGTGCTTCAAGCTCGGCATCCCGCTCAAGACCCGCCACAACGAGGTCGCCCCGCATCAGTTCGAGTGCGCGCCGGTCTTCGAGGAAGCCAACGTCGCCGTCGACCACAACCAGCTCGTCATGGACATCATGAAGCGGGTCGCGGAGCGCCACGGCCTCGCCGCGCTGACCTACGAGAAGCCCTTCGCCGGGGTCAACGGCTCGGGCAAGCACAATAACTGGTCGCTCGGCACCGACACCGGCAAGAACCTGCTCTCGCCGGGCGCCACGCCGCACGAGAACCTGCAGTTCCTGACCTTCCTCGTCTCGATCGTCAAGGCCGTGCACACCCACGGCCTGCTGCTGCGCGCGGCGATCGCGTCCTCCGGGAACGACCACCGCCTCGGCGCCAACGAGGCTCCGCCGGCGATCATGTCCATCTTCCTGGGCGAGCAGCTCACGAAGGTGCTCAACGACCTTGAGAAGGGCGTCACGACGAAGGGAACCGACCCGCAATGGATCTCGCTCGGGATCGACCACATCCCGGCGGTCATCAAGGACAACACCGACCGCAACCGCACCTCGCCCTTCGCCTTCACCGGCAACAAGTTCGAGTTCCGCGCGGTCGGCGCGTCGGCCAACAACGCGATCCCGATGTCGACGCTCAACACCATCGTCGCGGGCCAGCTTCTCGAGACGAAGAAGGCGATCGAGGCGTCCCTCAAGAAGGGCAAGTCCCTGAAGGAGGCCGTCACCGGCGTCCTGCGCCAGCTCTACGCCGAGTCGAAGGCCGTCTGCTTCGAGGGCAACAACTACTCCGAGGAGTGGGTCAAGGAGGCCGAGAAGCGCGGCTTGCCCAATCAGAAGACCACGCCCGCGGCCCTGAAGGGCTTCGCGCTGAAGAAGTCGGTCGCCCTGTTCGCCAAGCTCGGCGTGCTCACCGAGGAGGAGACGCACTCCCGCTACCACATCCTGCTCGAGAAGTACGCCAAGGACATCGACATCGAGGCCAAGCTCATCCTCGAGATGACGGGCACCCTGTTCGTCCCTGCCGCCGTCGGGTACCAGAACGAGCTCTCCAAGACGCTCGCCTCGCTGTCCTCCAACGGCATCAACGCGCCGGCTCAGGCGTCGCTGCTGCGGCAGGTCTCTGAGAAGGTGGAACGGACGCTCGTGGGCGTCGACGAGCTCCAGGCCGCCCTGGCCCTGGCCGAGGCGGAGTCCGACGTCGAGAAGAAGGCGCTCGCTTACTGCGGGAAGGTCAAGCCCTGCTTCGACAAGATCCGCGTCGAGATCGACGCTCTCGAGCTTCTGCTGCCGGCCGACGCGTGGCCGCTGCCGAAGTACCGGGAGATGCTGTTCCTGATGTAAGGAGATTCATTATGGCCATAAAGGACGAGGTTTTGAAGGCGCTGTCGACCTGCATCGAGCCCGAGCTCCACAAGGACATCGTGACGCTCGGCATGGTGCAGAACCTCGTCGTGGAAGGGGGGGTGGTGAGCTTCGACTACGTGCTCACCACCCCCGCCTGTCCGCTCAAGGGCATGATGCAGCTCGAGGCGGAAGAGGCGGTCAAGAAGGTCGCGGGCGTCAAATCGGTCAAGATCAACATGACGGCCTCGGTGAAGAAGGACGCCCGGCTCGAGAGCATCCTGCCGCCGGGCGTGAAGAACCTCATCGCCATCGCCGCCGGCAAGGGCGGCGTGGGCAAGTCCACCGTCGCCTCCAACATCGCCGTGTCGCTCGCCCTCGACGGCGCGCGCGTCGGCATCATGGACGCCGACATCTACGGACCGAATCAGCCCCAGATGATGGGCGTGGGCGGCTATAAGCCCATGGCCGGACCGGACAACAAGATCGAGCCCGCGGAGAACCATGGCGTGAAGGTCATGTCCATGGGCTTCCTCATGGATCCCGACGCCCCGGTCATCTGGCGCGGCCCGATGCTCCACGGCGCGATCACCCAGTTCCTCAAGGACGTGAAGTGGGGCGAGCTCGACTACCTCATCCTCGACCTCCCGCCGGGCACCGGCGACGTCCAGCTCACCCTCTGCCAGACCGTGCCGCTCGCCGGCTCGGTCATCGTGACGACGCCGCAGTCGATCGCCCTCTCCGACGTGCGCAAGGCCGTCGCCATGTTCAAGAAGCTCAACGTGCCCATCCTCGGCGCGATCGAAAACATGTCCGGCTTCATCTGCCCCCATTGCTCCACGGAGAGCAAGATCTTCGCGGAGGGCAGCGCCGCCGCCCTCAAGAAGAACCACGGCATCGATCTGCTGGGCACGATTCCTTTGGATCCGAAGATCGGCCAGGCCTCCGAGGACGGCAAGCCCCTCGTCCTCTCCCACCCCGACTCCGCCCCGGCCAAGGCCTTCCGCGAAGCCGCCCGCAAGGTCGCCGCCCAGGTCAGCATCCGCAACGCCGCCTCCAAGCCGCTCGAAATCAAGCTCGTCAAGGCTTAACAACGGTGTCAGGCATGTCGTTCTTTGCATAACTCTGCCGAGTTATGCAAAGAACGACATGCCTGACACCAATACCAGGAGACATAAATGACCACCGCCACCGCCGCGCCCGAGACGACGCCGATCAAGGTCGGAGCCGACGCCCCTGACTTCAAGCTGCCCGATTCCGAGAAGAAGGAGTGGACGCTCTCCGAGTTCAAGGGCAAGAGGCCCGTCGCCTTGTTCTTCTACCCGCTCGACTTCTCCCCGACGTGCTCCAAGGAGAACGCGTGCTTCTCCCAGGACCTCTCCCGCTACGAGCAGTTCGCGCAGGTGTTCGCCGTCTCCGTCGACTCCGTCTGGTCGCACAAGGCGTACAAGGCGCAGATGGGCCTCAAGCACACGCTTCTCGCCGACATGCACCGCTCCGCGATCAAGGCCTACGGCCTGTTCCACCCGGGCGGCAACATCTCCCAGCGCGCGACCGTGCTCGTCGGCTCCGACGGGAAGGTGGCCTTCGTGAAGGTCGAGGGCGACATCACCAAGGAGCGCGACTACAAGGAGCTCGAGGCCGAGCTCGCCAAGCTCAAGTAAGCGGAACGCTCGGAAGAAAAGCCCCGCGGCGCGTCGCCGCGGGGCTTTTTATTTTCCTTTGGCGGCGTCGACGATCTTCTTGACGTCGATCTTGACCATGTCCATCATGGCGCGCATGACGCGGTCGGCCTTCTTCTTGTCCTTGTCGGCGATCAGCTCGGGGAGGATCTTCGGGAAGACCTGCCACGACATCCCGAATCTGTCCTCGAGCCAGCCGCACGCCACTTCCTTGCCGCCCTTCGAGAGCCGTTCCCAGTAATAATCCACTTCCTTCTGGGTCCTGCAGGGCACGGAGAGCGAGATCGCGGGCGTGAACTTGTATTGGGGGCCGCCGTTGAGCGCGAGGAGCTCGACGCCGTTCACCTTGAACGAGATCGTCAGCACCTTGCCTTTCCGCGCGCCGCCGGCCTCGGTCCAGCGCGTCACCTTGAGGATCTGGGAGCCCTTGAAGACTGACAGATAGAATCTGACGGCTTCTTCCGCGTTCTCGTCGTACCAGAGGCAGGGGAATATCTTTTCCATGGGATTTTATACCAAGGCTCGCGCGGGCGAGTCTATCGCGGCGGGGTGACCTTCGCGAAGGCCAGCACGTGGCCGTCGGGGTCGAGGCTGTACGCGGCGTCGTGCCCCCAGTCCCGCGGCGCGAGAGCAGCTAGCTCGGCCGCCCCTGCCTCGAGCGCGCGGCGATGGGAGGCGGCGGGATCCTCGACGAGCAGGTACAGCTCCGCGCGCGGGATGCCGTCCCCTTCCGCCGGATCCGGCAGCTTCGGGCCGAGCAGGCGCCGGATGCCGGCCGAGGGCATGAGCCCGAGCACCGCGCTTTGGCCGAGGTCGAACTCGGTCATCCCGGGAACGTCGAGGCGCGGCTCGATCCCCAGCGCTCGCGCGTAGAACCGCGCGCTGGCGGCCTGGTCGGCGACGTATAGGATGAAATGAGCGGTCACGAGAGAAGCTCCGCCTCCTGCTCGCGGGAGAGGGGGACGACGCGGTTCGGCGAAGGCTCCAGAGGCCGCGGCTCCGCCCGGTCCCAATCGAAGGTCGCGCGGATCGTGCCGGCGGCCGGCCGAAAGGTCAGGCCGGCGGCGATCGCCCGCCGGTTGTCGCATAGCATGATCCCCCCGTGCCCCGGGTCCGATTCGGGGACCCACAGCGGGAGCTCGGTCCAGGGCTTGACCCCCGCCGCGATCAGTTTCTCGTCGGACATCCAGCGCAGACGGGCGGTCGCGCCCAGCTCCGCGCGGCAGGATTCGAGGAACTCGCCCATCGTCAGCCTGGCCGCCGGGCCCGCGGCGTTGAAGCGTCCCGCGCGGCGCTCCTCGGCCAGGCGCACGCACCACTCGGCGAGGTCGCGCGCGTCGATGAATTGGACCGGGCGCTCCGGGCGCCCCGGAGCCGCCACGTCGCCGCCCTCGGCGATGCGGCGGGGCCAGTAGGTGAAACGGTCCGTCGGATCGTGGGGCCCGACGATGAGGCCGGGGCGCACCGATACGGCGCGGCCCGGCAGCGCCGCCTCGAGCGCCTCCTCGCAGCGCGCCTTGAGCGGCCCGTAGCCCTCGCTTCCGGCCGCGAGGGGGGCGTCCTCGTCGTAGGCGCGGCCGGGGGGAAACGTCCCGTAGGCCGAGACGCTCGAGATGAAGGTGTAGTGCCCGGCGCGGCCGCCGAGCGCGGCGAGCGCCGCTTCGATCTGCTCCGGCTTGTAGGCCGAGGGGTCGAACACCGCGTCGAACTCCCGGCCTTGGAGCGCCGAGAGGTCGCCGTCGCGGTCTCCGCGCAGCTTCTCGGCGGCCGGGAACAGCTCGGGGCCGCGGCGCCCGCGGTTGAACAAGGTGACTTCGTGGCCGCGGGCCAGGGCCGCCGCGACGAAATGACGGCCGACGAACAAAGTCCCGCCCATGACGAGAATCCTCATGACCGGGGAAGTTTACCCCATTTGGTATTATGCGGGCACCGATATGAGATCCTCGATCGACCCCAAAAGCCTGACCGTCCTCGTCACCGGCGCCACCTCCGGTTTCGGCGCCGCCGTCTGCCGCCGCTTCGTCCATGCCGGCGCGAAGGTGATCGCGACCGGGCGCCGCGCCGACCGCCTCCGGGCGCTGCGCAAGGAGCTCGGCCCCCGCTGCCGGATCGCGGCGTTCGACGTCCGCGAGCGGCGCCACGTCGAGGAGGCGCTGGGCTCGCTGCCGAAGGAGTTCGCGAGGATCAACGTGGTCGTGGCCAACGCGGGCCTGGCGCTCGGCCTCGGGCCCGCGCACGAGGCGAGCCTCGACGATTGGGACACGATGGTCGCGACGAACATCAACGGCCTGCTCTACACCGTCCGCGCGACCTTGCCCGGCATGGTCGCGCGCGACGAGGGGCATGTGATCCTGCTCGGCTCCACCGCGTCGGATTTCCCGTATCCGGGCGGGAACGTCTACGGCGCCACCAAGGCGTTCGTCAAGCAGTTCGGCTTGAACCTCCGCGCCGACCTGCTGGGGTCGAACGTCCGGGTGACGAGCGTCGAGCCCGGCCTGGCCGAGACGGAGTTCTCCCTGGTGCGCTTTCACGGGAACGCCGAGCAGGCCGCCGCGCCCTACAAGGGGATCGAGGCCCTGTCGGCCGACGACGTCGCCGAGACGATCTTCTGGTCGGCCACCTTGCCGCGGCGCGTCAACGTCAACCGCCTGCAGGTGATGCCGGTGATGCAGGCCTTCGGGCCGTTCGCCTTCAAGCGCGAAGCCCGGGCATAGCATGGCCGGCGCGGCGTCCGCCGTGCCGGCTTTCATCCGGCTTTCCCGTCACCGCGTCAGCGCCTCGCGCTTCAGCGACGAACGCAGCTGCTCGCGCAGGCCCGGGTCGTTCTTGTACCCGTGCTTGCTGGTCGCGTGCTGCTCGGCGATCTCCAGGACCTCGTCCTCCGTTCCCGAGACCGTCAAGGAACAGTTCGCCTCGGGCATGTTTCGACAGTCCATGGTCACGCGCTCTTTTTTCTCCATGGTTCTCACCTCCCGGATTCCGGGGCCTGACGGTCCCGGCGCCTGAATATAGTGTAGCCCCGTCGAGCGGCGCCGCGCTGTAACGGTATTGCTGCGGAGGCAATGGTAAAATTCAGCATGCCCGACCTGCCCCAGGCCTTGCGCGAATCCGCCCGGCGCGGGCGCTGGACCCCGGAGCGCCTCGCCCGCCTGGCGGCGGCCTTGCCCAAGGTCGAGACGCATCTGCACCTGGACGGCGCGCTGTCTCCGGAGACGGTGCTCCGGCTGGCGGAGGCGACGCCGGGCTCGCCGCTGCGGGGCCTGAGCGTGGAGGAGATCCGCCGCCGGGTGGTGGTCGACCAGCCGCGGGCCTCGCTCGCCGCGGTGCTGGACGCCTTTCACGCCTTTTACCCGCTGCTGCGCGCGGCGCCGGCCGTCGAGCTCGCCGCCTACGAGCTGCTGCGCGACTGCGCCCGGCAGAACATCCTGCACGCCGAGGTGCGCTTCGCCCCCGTCCTGCAGCGCGCGGAGGGATTCGCCCTCGACGACGTGCTCGACGCCGCGCTGCGCGGCCTCGCGCGCGGGGAGCGGGACTTCGGGGTGGGCTCCGGGGTCATCGTCTGCCTGCTGCGTCCTTTCGCCGCGGTGGACCGCGAGGCCAACGAGGCCATGGCGGACTTGGCCGTGCGCCGCGCCGGAGGCGGCGTCGTCGGCCTCGACGTCGCCGACGCGGGCCCCGGCGACCAGCGGTTGTCCGATTACGCCGCCTGGCTCGAGCGCGGGCGGAGGACCGGGCTCGGCCTCACGGCGCACGCGGGGGAGTCGCCGCGCGGCGGGGAGATCGAGGACGCGCTCGAGATCGGCGTGGACCGCATCGGCCACGGGATCATCCTGCGCGAGCGCCCGGACCTGCTCCGAGAGCTTATCCGCAGGGGCACGGTCGTCGAGGTCAACCCGACGTCGAACCTGCGCACCGGCGCCGTCTCCTCGTACCGGGAGCATCCGGTCCGCGCCTGGAAGGACGCGGGGCTGACGGCGACGCTCAGCACCGACGACCCTGGCGTGTTCGGCATCGACCTCTCGCACGAGTACGAGGCCTTGTCCCGGGACGCCGGATTCACGGCCGAGGACCTTCTGGAGCTGTCCTGGAACGGGATCGGGGCGCTGTTCCTGCCGGAAGCGCGCCGCCGCGCCCTGGCCGAGCGCTTCGAGCGGGGCGCCGCCGCGGCCCTTGATTAATCGCGCCGCGGGGCTATAATCAAGGCGGGACCTCACGACCCGATGGCCTACCAAGACGACGACGTGCCTCCTCTTCATCCCGGCAAGGTCGCGCTTTTCATCGCGCTGCTCGGGCTGATCGTCTTCGCCGGCTGGCGCTTCTGGCGCGCCCAGCAGGCCGTCGCCGCGGTCGCCGAGGCGTCGAAGGATTACCGCAAGCTCTTTCCGGCGCGCAGCTCGGAGCCGCCGCCTCCTCCGCCCCGGCCCGTCATCGCGACCCAGGCACCGGTCTCGGGCATCGGCATGCTCAAGATCGACGACGACATGCGCGCTCCCAAGCCGGCTCCGGCCGTGGAGCCTCCGCCGCCGGAGCAGGAGGAGGCCCCGCCCGCGGTCGCGGTCAAGGCCGTGGCCGCCGCTCCGGCCCCGGTCAAGCCCGCGAAGAAGGCGTTCAACCAGCCGCGGCTGAACTCGGGCGCGTTCTCGACGCTCAACGGCGGCGCCGGCGTGGGCTTCTCGGGCGGCGCGATGAGCGGGGGAGGCGCGGCCCCGGCCGCCCCCGTCCTGCCGGCCATCCCCGGGCTGCCGACCGCGGAAAAGAAATAGGCCCTGGAAGCCGCGGCCCGTCAGCCCTTCACGCAGAGCACCTGCTTGAGCTCCGCCACGATCTCGACGAGGTCGCTCTGGTTCGCCATCACGCGCTCGATCGGCTTGTAGGCGCCCGGAATCTCGTCGACGCCCCCCGAGTCCTTGCGGCACTCGACGCCCTCGGTCTGCCGGCGCAGGTCCGCGGTCCCGAAGCGCCGCCGCGCCTCGTTGCGCGACATCCGCCGTCCCGCCCCGTGCGAGCACGAGTCGAACGACTCCGGCTCCCCCTTGCCGCGCACGATATAGGACTTGGTCCCCATCGAGCCCGGGATGATGCCCATGTCGCCCTTGCGGGCTCTCACCGTCCCCTTGCGGGTCACCATGACCTCGCGCCCGAAATGGGTCTCCGCCGCCGCGAAGTTGTGGGGGCAGTTCACCGACACCTCCGCCTTCGGCTCGACGCCGAGCGCGCGACCCACCTGGTCGAGGACCCGTCCCATCATCACCTCGCGGTTCATCAGGGCGTAGTCCTGCGCCCAATGCAGGTCGCGCAGATACGCGTCGTACTCCGGAGTGCCTGAGGCGAAGTAGGCGAGGTCCGGGTCCGGAAGGGACTGAGGATAACTTCAAAAAAATTAGCGGGAGTGGGACTCGAACCCACCATCAGGAGCTTATGAGACTCCCCGGCTGCCCTGAACCGCTTCCCGCTGCGTATGGTGCCGATAGCAGGACTCGAACCTGCACTGGCCGCGTTCTGATCGCGGTGCCTCTTCCGTTGGGCTACATCGGCGTATTGGTCTGGGTTGGAGGAGTTGAACCTCCGCCTCTCCCGTCCGAGGGGAGCACGCTTCCGTAACGCTTAACCCAGAAATGGTTCCCCGGCCTTGAATCGAACAAGGTCCTTCTCTTTATAGGAGAGACACGCTGCCGTTACGCCACCGGGGCGCGAATTGGAGCCCTCGCCAGGAATCGAACCCGGACTTGCTCGTTCGAAGCGAGCCGTGATGGCCGTTTCACCACGAAGGCTTAAAGCTGCGGAGGTCGGAGTCGAACCGACATCGTCCGGGAGCCAACGCCCCCCGCCCTCGCCGGATCTCGTGCCCGGCGAGGGCAGACTGCGGGGGGTAACCCCGCCAATAAACCTGTGCCAACTTGGTACGTACCAAGTTTGTGGATAACTTTCTAAAGGTGGAGCCGCCGGGTGCCGCCCCCGGGACTGGACGATGCGAGCGTCCCGTGATCCTGTTTCACCACGACCCCAAAACCGGAAGCCTCGCCGGGAGTCGAACCCGGACTTGGACCTTAGAAGGGTCCCGCGCTGCATTACGCCACGAGGCTGGAGGCACGAGCCGGATTCGCACCGGCGATTGACGGTTTTGCGGACCGCTGCCTTGGGCTGCTTGGCGACCGTGCCGAGATGGCGGTAGGGAGAGGAATCGAACCCCCAAGCGGCGGAACCGCTGCTCCATTTCAAGTGGAGTTCCTCGTCCATTCGGACCCCTACCACGACGATAAATTGAGAAGGGGGCGGGAGCCGAAGCCCGCGAGCCGCTGACGCGGCCGGCCGATGCGGAGTTGTCGCGCCGTCACTTGCGCGGCGACCCCGCATCAATTTGGACCCCTTCAAATACTGGTTGTCGAGGCAGCGTCGACCCCCTTCGGGGGTCGCGCTCTTTTATACGCCTCGACATTGTCAAAGAACGCTGAATCTTGGGTCCGCCAGGAATTGGACCTGGTTCGCCGGTTTAAGAAACCGGTGCTCATCTGCTAAAGCTTCACCGGCTAAATCCGCCGCGGCTCCGAATCGAACGGAGACCTCCCGGTTTTCAACCGGACGCTATGCCTTTTCAGCTTCCGCGGCGTAAATCTGGGGCGACCAACCGGATTCGAACCGGTACCTAGAGGATCACAACCTCTCCTGCTGCCTTTACAACATGGCCGCCGTACGAACGTCAAACCTGTAGGCCCGGGAGGAATCGAACCTCCATCGACTCTCTAATCAGGAGAGCGTGTTGACCGGCTTATAAGGCCGGCGTGTTGCCGTTACACCACGAGCCCTAAAAACAAAAAACCCATGCTCTTGAACTTCGAGCATGGGCCGCTTTTCGAGACGAACTTCCGAAAAGGTTCTCTACATAGAGAGGGCTCCCATGCCCATGCGATCAGCCATATTCACGCCGCCCGCTAGGGGCGATGACATAAGGCTTCCGCCACGCTCGCACGGCGCGAGCGGCGCCGTGGAGAGGTGTCGTTTGGGTTGTCTGGTTATGATGTTCATGGTCGCGTCTCGGTCAAAAAAAAAGCCACGGGCTGCGCGGGATAGAAACCTCCCGCTCCGTGACACGATGATTATAGCAGATGGACTGGATTTGTCAAGGCCCAGACCGATTCGCGGCTTCGCCGCGAATCGCCTAGACGGCGGCGGCCTTGAAGCTGACGAGCTTCTGCTTGTCCTCGTCCCACAGCGTGAGCGAGACGCACTTGAAGCTCTTCCACAGGGTCAGGCGGGCGGGCGTCTGCAGGACGGGGTTCTCGTTCATGCAGCGCTCGAGCTTGTAGTTGGGGATGCGGCTGTTGAGATGGTGGATGTGGTGAAAGCCGATGTTGCCGGTCATCCACTGCAGGACGCGGGGCAGGTGATAGTAGGAACTGCCGCGAAGGCTCGCGTCGACGACGTTCCACTGGTCGTCGCGGCTCCAGTAGGCGCCCTCGAACTGGTGCTGGACGTAGAAGAACCATACCCCGGCGATCGCGGTCATGATGCCGACCGCGAGCTGCACGAGGAAGAACGAGGCGAGGCCGACGGTGCAGTGCGCGAAGGCGAGCAAGGCGACGAGTGCTAAGTCGTTGAGGAGGATGCTGCGCCGCTCGGCCTTCCAGTCGGACGGGATGATCCCCGGCCAACGGTGGTAGAGCACGAAGTGGAACGCCGGCCCGATGAAGAAGAGGACCGGGATGGAGCGGTAGGCGCGATACTTCCAGCGGCCCCAAGGGGTCAGCGCGGCATACTCCTTGACGGTCAAGGTCTCGATGTCGCCGTAGCCGCGGCGGTCAAGGTTGCCGGACGTGGAGTGATGGATCGCGTGGGTCTGCTTCCAATAGGTGTAGGGGGTCAAGGTCAGCACCCCGATCACGGCGCCCACCCAGTCGTTGGCGCGCGCGGACTTAAAGAAGGAGCCGTGGCCGCAGTCGTGCTGGATGATGAACATGCGCATGAGAAGGCCGGAGGCGGGGATCGCGAGCAGCAAGGTGACCGGCCAGTAGCCCTTGTAGGACGTGAAATACATCAGTGCCATCACGGCGAAGAAGGGGAGCGCCGTGTTGGCGATCTGCCACAGCGAGCTCGGCAGATGGGATTCCTTGTATTTCGACAGGATGACGTTGAGGGCGGCCAGGTCGAACGCGGGCGTGCTGGGCGCGGCGGCGGTTGAACTCATCATGGGTTGATGGTATCAAAAACCCGCCGGCGCCGCAGGGGGGCGGCCGGGCATTCAGGGCCGCTTTTTGAGGTAGCCGCGGGCCTCGGGAAGGCGCTTCTCGATGTCCGCGATGCGTTTGGCGTCGGCGGGGTGGGTGCGCAGGAAAACCGGGGTGGAGTCCCTGCCGCCGGCCTCCGCCATGCGGCCCCAGAAGCCGACGGCGGCCCCGGGTTCGTAGCCGGCCTTGGCCATCAGGATGAGGCCGATGCGGTCGGCCTCGCTCTCATGGGCACGGCTGAAGGGGAGCAGGACGCCGACGGTCGCGCCGGCGCCGTAGGCCTGCTGTGCCAGCTGCTGGGTGGCCTCGGGCTTGTTCGCCATCGCCGCGCCCAGCGCGACGCCCCCGAACTGGGCCAGGAGCCCCTGGCTCATGCGCTCGGCGCCGTGGCGAGCCAGCGCATGGGCGATCTCGTGGCCCATCACGACGGCGAGGCCTTCCTCGTCCCGCGTAATCGGAAGAATGCCGCTGTACACCGCGACCTTGCCCCCGGGCAGGCACCAGGCGTTGACCGTCTTCGGGTCGTCGATGAGGTTGAACTCCCACTTGAAGTCCGGCTTGTCGGCGGCGGCGGCGATGCGCTCGCCGACGCGCCGCACCATCGCCGCGGCCTCGGCGTCCGTGGAGAGACGGGCCTTCGAGAGCTCTTCCTTGTAGGCGTCGCGGCCCAGGGCGGCCTCCTCCCCGGCGGAGACGAGCACGAGGCTCGAGCGCTTGGTGTAGGGCACGCTCTGGCAGGCCGCGGCGGCGGCGAAAAGCAGGAGAAGGCGGCGCCCGGTGCTCTTCATCTTGCGTCCAGTGTATTCCGGAGGCGGCGTCGCGGTCTATGGACGTCCTGTCGCATTGGTGTAAACTATGTCCATGAGACACCTGCTCTGGGCCGTCCTGCTGGCCGTCGCCGTTCCCGCCCGC
Source organism: Elusimicrobiota bacterium (assembly GCA_036676805.1). GTDB lineage: Bacteria > Elusimicrobiota > Elusimicrobia > UBA1565 > UBA9628 > GWA2-66-18. Next base: position 3,817 of record JAKFCD010000009.1, on the reverse strand, counting down.
GCCGCCGGGGCCGAAAAGGTGGGCGCGGGCGTCGTGCTGGGAGTGCCGTTCGGCGTCACGGCCAAGTATTGGCTCGATCCGGTCTATGCGGTGCAGAGCCACATCGGCGTGTCCGACGGGAATTTGATGGTGAACGCCGATCTTCTGAGGAACTTCGATAAAGTCCTGCCCCGCCGGCTCCCCGAAGCCCGGATGCCCCTGTACGCCGGCCTGGGGCTCAAGTACAAGTCGGAGAGGCGCGACTTCGTGGGCCTGCGCTTCGTCGGCGGCGTGTCGATGTTCCATTCGAAGAAGCCGATCGAGTTCTTCGCCGAGGTGGCGCCCGTCCTGCGCCTCGCGCCGAGCGAAGGGGGCGCCTTCGACGGAGCCGTCGGCGTGCGCCGCTACTTTTAGGCGCCCGTTGGGCCTTGACGCTCGACGGGGGCGGGTCTATACTGATTCCTAGGCCCCGCCCCCGCATCATGATCAAGACGAGCCGCTCCCGCTTCGAAATCCGCCAGGAACCCGACACGACCGCCGCCATGGCGGGCCTCGCGCTGGTGTGCTTCGGCGTGGTCGAGATGATCTTCACCTTCGCGACGGCGGTCGCGGCCTACGCCCTGAGCAATCCCGTTCCCATGCTCGTGCCGGCCGTGCGCTTCGTCCTGGGCGCCGCCTTCGTCGCGTCGGGCTGGCTGTTCCTGCGCGGCCGCTCGCGCGTCGTGATCGACCGGGAGCACCGGATGGTGGCGCGCTATCTCGGCGTCGGAGGGCACTCGGTCGGCGGCAACGCGACCTGGGACCTCGACGAGTTCCGGGCCGTCATCCTTGTCAGCCGCGAGCGGCGCCGCCTGCTCGTAGGGGCGACCCGCAGGGCCTACGTCGTGTGCCTGCGGCGCTTCGACGGCGGCGACCTCGAGGTGTACTGGGCCCGCGACGCCGAGGACGGCGCGCGCGCGGCCGCCGGAGCGGCGGAATTCGCGGGCCTGCCTTATTACGGGCGCGAGCCGGTCTAGCGCGGGCGCAGCGGGGACGGCTTGCCGTCCTTCATCGCGAAGACCCCGCGCAGGGCGCGAGACGTCGGCGGGGCGGCGGGCTTGCTGAGCGGCATCTTGAGCTCCGCGCCGATGCGGCAGACGCCGTCGAATCGCGTGTCGTACATGACGCGGTAAAGCTCGCAGCCCGCGTCGAGCGCCTTGTTGCCGAGCTCGCTGACCAGGTCGAGGACCATGTCGGTGGCGCAGAAGCACCACGGGCAGGAGCGGTTGGCCACCGAGAGGTGCCCGCACTTGGGGCAGGCCCGGCCCATCTTCGTGTAGCCGTCGCGCACGAGCACGCGCGCCACGGTGCCCTGCTGGACGGCGGCCGTCACGGCGTCGAGGCCGGTCACGGCGCCTCCCTGACGGGCCTCGTCGAGGAGGCGATGCACCAGGACGCTCTCCCGGACCGAGCGGGCCTGGCGCTCGTTGTGCAGGACTCGCTCGAGCACCGCCTCCAGGGGACGCTCGGGCCCCAGCACCGGCTCGAGGATGAGGTCCTTCTGCAGGGCCGGGTCGAGCAGCGGGATGAGCCCCGCCTCGAGCGCCGGGGACGCCCCCAGGATGAGGCGGTCGTAGCGGCGCTCACGGGAGAGAGTCGCGGCGCGCAGGGCGACCGCGCCGAGGCCGTCCACGCCCTCGAAATCCCCCGTCATCGGCTCGAGCTCGACGGCCTGCCCCATGTGCAGCTCGATGAAGCGCGCCTTCGCCGGCCCGAGCAGAAGGGCCATGTAGCGGTTGTATTGGCCCGCGAGTGCCGCGAGCGGGCGCAGGTCGAGGGTCTCGCCGGCGGTCAGCGCGCTCTTGAAGGGCTGGGGCAGGGCGAAGGTCTCGAACAGGCCGCGCTTGGCGCAGGAGTACACCGCGGCCAAGCGGTGGGGCCCGGGAACGAACTCCGAGGCGATGAACTTCTCGATGCGGTCGAGGTCCCGCCCGAGGGATTTCATGCGCGGGTCGCGGCGCGCCTCGGCGGAGAGCTGGTTGAAGGTCGAGGGATACAGCCCGCCGGCGTCGACGGCGAGGTGCAAAGTGACCGCGTCGGGCTCCAGGGAACGGAATGCCGCGAGGGCTTCGATCCTCGCGGCGCTCAGGTAGAGGGGTGTGGGAGGCATGTGATGTTCCTTGCTCTTAGGATAGCCCCGCAACCCGCCGGCGTCAAGGAAACTCGGGGTGAAGCCGCGCTAGGGTCAAGCCCCGATCATAATCTCTTTGCCCCGCCTCCATGGGAGTTTTGGCGCGGGGGTGCTAACCTAAGAACGTCGGGGGCGCGCGGTTCTCTGAGGGGGGAGCCGCGCGCCGTCATTGGGGGTCAGCGGGGGTTCTCGATGCGCCGCAAGGCGCCCGTCCAGTCCGAGAAATAAGCGGAGCGCTTGGTGGCGATCACGAAGCCGTCCTTGAGCGGGATCGCGTCCTCGATGTCCTCGGGCAGAGGCAAAGTGAGGACGACGCGGCCGCCGGCGTCGAGAATGGAGAGCCGGCCCCTCTGAATGAGCCAGGACTTGTCCGCCGTCTTTCGCATCAGCTTCGGACGCTTTTCCGGCAGCAGCGCAGCCAAGTCGAGCGACGCCGCCTCGCCCTTAGGGTCGATGGTCCATAGCTTGCCGCCGGAGATGGAGAACAAAGTCCCGTCCGGCAGGATGTCCGGGTTCATGTAATCAGGCCAGGCGACGGAACACTTGCCGTCGGCCCCGCATAGGGCCATGGAACCCTTCCGGTCGATCGACACCGGGACGAGATAGTCTCTGCGGCCGTGGGATTGGCGAGGGAGTATCTCATGGCCGGCGCGACCGATCCCCGGAAGCTTCCAGCGGCGTCCTTCCGCCTCGAAACATTTTCCGCCGCAGGCCACCTTGCCTGCTCCGACTTCGCGGCGGCGCGCGGTCATGAAATCCTTGTAGCCTTCGTACCACTTCGCCCTGTCTCCATGGCGGAAGTAGTCCTCGACCCTGGCCGTCAGGAGCCGGTTGCCGCCGGGAAAGCGGTGCTTGAGCGGGACTCCATAGACGATCGAGAACGATCCGCCGTCCGTCATGCGCATGCTTTCGACCCTCGAGCCCTCGATGCGCCACAGCTCGGCGTTGGGGCTGACGTAGCGCTCGACCCACAGCACACCCTTCTCATCGATCCAGGCGCCGCGGACCCAAGTCCGGAACGGGTTGAGCAATATGTCTGAAAGGCCCGAGTCCTGCTCGGGGATGAGGACTCGGACGCCCGCGGCGTCGGCGATCAAGACCCCGCCGCGCACGGTCTTGAGCACCGCGCCCTCGCCCTCCGAGGCCGGAGGACGGCCTCCTAATAAGTTCACCACGTTGCGGGAATTATCGATGGAGTGCCGATAGTCGATGAGGGCGACTTTGGCGTCGAGCATCCTCAGCTCCACGCCCGCCCGTCCCCAGATCAGGATCCCGGGCACGATCATCAGCGCGAGGGCCGCGGCGATAGTCCGGGGGCCGGTGAGCCGTTCTTTCCAGCGGGACGCGATGAGCCCCGCCCCGATCTTGGCGAACGCGCCGGCGTAGGCGAGCATGAGGGCCGATCTCAGGCAGGCGACGCCCCACTCGTGATGCTCCAGCTGCAGGCCGAAGCAGACCGCCAAGCCCGCGCCGGTCACGCCCGTCAACACGAGGGCGAGGAGTCCTCCGGCCACGCCGTGTCCGATCAAGCGCGACAGCGCCCAGGCGCCCGCGAGGAGGTCCAGCGTCGCCAAGGCCAGCACCTGCGAGATGGCGATATTTTCCCAGAACGACGCGCCCCACGCCTTCTCGCCGGGGGAAAGGAATCGGCTCGGCGGCGCTCCCAAC
>JAKFCD010000008.1:0-49492 GCA_036676805.1 Elusimicrobiota bacterium | reverse complement strand
TCCCATTTGGCCTGCGGGCTCATCCTCGATGCCTCCGGAAAACGCGTTTATTCGCGCCCTTCGGTAACATTCTAAGTGAGTCAACGATGCGGCCTTCGGTAACATTTAAACTGATTCAATACGGGGCATTGCCAGGCCAGGCTCGACGAGCTACAATCCCCGCGTGGCGATCCCCTTCATCCTGCTGGCCTTGAGCCTGTGCGCCGGGCGTTCCGCGGCGCAGCCGTCGCCGGAGGAAGCCCCGTCCGCGCCGCGGCCCGCCGCGCCGCTCGCCGCGAAGGCCCGCGGCATGTACTTCACCGGCGACACGCTCGAGACGGCCTCGGCGTTCGAGTTCGCGGTGAAGGCCGGCAAGTCCGCGGAATCCGCCGGCGATTGGCGCGTGTGGGCCGACGGGGCGATCGTCTGGGCCGAGGCCGGGCGCCCGGAAAAGGCCGCGGCGTGGCACCGCCGCGCTGCCGAGTTGAACGACCGGGCCGAGACCCGCGCGGCCCTGGGCTGGGCCCTGCTGCGCGCGGCCGAGCCCCGGGCCGCCGACGCCGAGTTCGACCGCGCGTTGGCCGCCGATCCGGAGTCCTCCTTCGCGCTGCTCGGCGCGGGGCGCGCGAAGCTGGCGCTCGGCCGGCCGCGCGAGGCGATCGAGCTGCTGAGCAAGGCCTCGCCCTCGCAGTCGCTCGCCGACTACTATCTCGGGGCCGCCTACGAGGCGCTCGGCGACGACGCGACGGCGCTCGAGGCGTACAAACGCGCCGTCGGCGCGGACAGCTATTTCCACGAGGGGCGCGCGACCCTGACGCGCAGCTATATCCGCATGCGGCGCTACAACGACGCGTGGCGGCACCTGCAGAGGCTCATCGAGGCCGATCCGGGCTCCAAGCTCGCGCGCGCGCTGCTCGACAAGGTCCGGCCTCTGATCGCGCGCGCGGACGACCCGCCCGCGCCGCCGCCGGCCGAGGGCGCGCCGGAGCCGCCGGTCCACCGGACCGAGGCCTGGGACCGCGAGGTGCCGGTGCTCCGCGTCGGCATCTCCTCGACGGGGATGGGCCGGCCGCGGCCGCGGAGGTCTGCCACCGTGCGCGGCAGCGGCGCCTGGAGGGCGGTCGATCCGAGGACCGGCCGGGTGCTCATGACGGCCGAGCCGGGGGAAGCCTGGACCGCGCGCCTCATTCCCGCGAAATCGGCGAAATCGAAGGGAAATAAGAAGAGAATCATCCCCGCGCGCCTCGAGCTTCACTGCACGGACGGCCGGGTCGCCGCCGTTCCCGGCGAAGCCGTCCTGCTGCGGCCCCTCGAGCATGAGACCTCGACGTTCTCGCTCGAGGATAACCGAGTCTACCGGGGGGACCTGGAGCTGGCGCTGTACGGCGGACGCCGCACCATCCGCGTCGTGAACGTCATCAGCCTCGAGGACTACACGCACGGCGTGGTGTCCGCCGAGATGCCCCAGCGCGCGCCGCTGGAGGCGCTCAAGGCCCAGGCCGTCGTCGCGCGCACCCACGCGCTGTACATCAAGGCCGTCACGAGGCGCCACCGCAAGGAAGGCTATGACCTGTGCGACGAGCAGCACTGCCAGGTGTACGGCGGCCGGCGCGCGGAGACCGAGCGCACGCGCGCCGTCGTCGTCGAAACGCGCGGGCGGGTCGCGACCTATAAAGGCAAGCCCGCGCACGTGATCTATTCCTCCCACTGCGGCGGCCGCACCCAGAGCGGCGCCGATATCGGCTGGGGCGACGTGCCGTACTGGAAGGGCGTCGACGACTCCCACGTCCGCGAGGCCCCGCCGGCGACGCCGCTCGAGCTGCGTCTCTTCCTGTCCGACTGGCCGAAGGGCTTCGACCGCCCGTCGGGCTACGTGCATCCCGCGCACGCGCGTTGGACCCGCGCGATCCCGGCCAAGGACCTGGAGGACAAGCTCGATCGGAGGTTCAAGATAGGCAAACTGCGCGGCCTGCGGGTGCTGCGGCGCGTCGCCTCGGGGCACGTCAAATCCCTGCTGATCATCGGCTCGAGGTCGAGCAAAACGCTAAGCGACGAGATGGCCATCCGAAGCCTCCTCGGGGTCGGCTCGCTGCGCAGCACGATGTTCGTCGTCGACACCGAGTACCGCAAGGAGGCCCCGCCGCCCGCCAAGGGGAGGAAGACCGCGAAGGGCGCCGCGACGCTCGTGCCGGAGACCTTCGTCTTCCGCGGCGGCGGCTGGGGCCACGCCGTCGGGCTGTGCCAATCCGGCGCGATGGGCCGGGCCGAGGCGGGCCAGGATTACGAGACGATCGTGCGGGCTTACTTCCTGGGCGTCGACATAGGCAAGCTGGGATACTGACCTTGTTTACTCGGCATAGATGGGCTATCCTCATGTCCATGAAGCGTCCGCTTCTCCTCGCCGGAGTCCTTCTCGCCGCCGCGTGCCGGGGCGCGGTGCCCAAGCGCAACGCCCCGCCCGAGCAGGCCATCTCCGCCATCCTGATCGGCTCCAAGACCATCCTTCCGTCCGGCGCGACGCGCAACGGGCGCATCATCGTCAATTTCGAGAGCGAGGGCGGCCGCCAGGCCGAGGTCTACCGCCTGCCGCTGACCTCCGGGGAGAATTATCTCTACCTCATCGAGCCCGGCACCTACCGCGTGGCGCCGACGCGCTCGGTCTTCGGCTTTTACCAGCCGGTCATGAGGGTCCTCATCGAGGGCCGCACGTATTCGCTCCCGTTCCCGCGCGACCTGCTGCGCCTGCCGGCGTATGAGATCAAGCCGGGCAAGATCACTTCGCTGGGCACGCTCGAGGCGAAGGTGCTGCCCGCCCTCCCCGGTCAGAAGCCCACGACCCAGGTCCGGCTCGACGACAGCCCCCAGGCCCGCCGCGACGTCGTCCAGAGCGCGATCCGCGACATGATGGACCCGCGCAAGTCGACCGAAGTGCGGGAGAGCGCACTCGCCTGGAGCCGCGCGCTGCAGATCAGCCTCATGGACCTGCTCGCCGAGGAGGAGCGGCGCCCCCTTTACAAGCCGGCGCAATGACCGCGCGCCTCGGAGTGGACCTCGGGGCGACCTGGCTGCGCGCGTGCCTCTCCGACGGCGGACGGGCGCGCTGGACCGAGAGGCGGCCCGCGACCGCCTGGCGGGACGCGCCCGCCGCTCTGCGGCGCATCCTGAGGAAGCGCGGACTGAAGCGCGTCGACGAGCTCACGCTCGGAGGCACGCGCCTCGGCGGCGAGGAGGCCCGCGCGGCGCTGACGAAACTCCTCAGGCCGCTCGCCGCCGAAGTCGAGGTCGTTCCCGATTTCGAGATCGCCCATCGCGCCGCCTTCGGCTCGGGTCCCGGCCTGGTGCTCGTCGCGAGCACGGGCGCGATCGCCTTCGCGCGCGGAGCCGACGGGCGGCCGCGCCGGGCGGGGGGGCTCGGACCGCTGCTGGGCGACGAAGGCTCCGGCTTCTGGCTCGGCAAATCCGCCGCGCGCGACCCGCGGCTGCGGCGCGAGCTCAGGCTGCCCTCGCCGCTCGACCTCGCCCACGCCGCGGACCCCGTGAGGGCGACCGCGGCCCTCGCGCCGAGGGTCCTTCGCGCCCGCTCCGCCCGCGCCCGCCGGCTGCGGGAGGAGGCGGCCGCGCATCTCGCCGGCCTGGCCGCCGAGGCGATCCGGGAGCTCGTCCTGCCGCGGCCGACCCCGCTCGCGCTCCACGGCAGCCTGTTCAAGAACGCCTCCCTCAAGAAGGCGGTGCTGCGCCGCCTCGGGCGCGTCGCGCTCGTCGCGCCCCGCGTCCGCGCCGAGCGCGCCGCCGCCGGGCTTTAAATGGTGTCAGTCCTACCGGTATTTCAGTATTGGGACGGCCGGCGGCGAAAATAGTGAAAATACCGGTAGGACTGACACCGTCTCCTATTTTGTAGAATCGCGGGATGAACATCGCCCTCGGCTGCGACCATGCCGGCTTTTCCCTGAAGGTGCCGCTCCAGGCGTGGCTCGAGAAGAAGGGCCACACGGTCCTGAACCTCGGCGTCGACACCGACGCGGTGCCGGCCGATTACCCCGATTACGCGCGGGCCGTCTCGGAGGCGGTCGCCGCGGGCAAGGCCGAGCGCGGGATCATCGTGTGCGGCTCGGGCGTGGGGGCGACGATCGCGGCCAACAAAGTGCCCGCCGTGCGCGCCTGCATGTGCCATGACACCTTCTCCGCCCGCCAGGGCGTCGAGGACGACGACATGAACGTGCTCTGCCTCGGCGGGCGGATCATAGGGGTTGAGCTCGCCTACGAGGTGCTCAATGCCTTCCTCAACGCCAAGTTCTCCGGGCTCGACCGTCATCAGCGCCGCAAGGACAAAGTCACCGCCATCGAGCGGACCTATTCGAAGGAGGCCGTGAAGTGACCCATAAAAACCCTCTCCGCGATCTGCACCGGTTCGGCGTGTCCGTCTGGTACGACTATGTATCCCGCTCGCTGATCCAGTCCGGCGAGCTCAAGCGCCTCATCGAGGTGGACGGCGTGCGCGGCGTCACCTCCAACCCGACCATCTTCGAGAAGGCCATCGGCGGCTCCCCCGACTACGACGACGCCATCCGCGCCCACGCCAAGCCCGGGGCGACCCCGGCCGGGCTGTTCGAGAAGCTCGCCGTCGCCGACATCCAGGCGGCCTGCGACCTGTTCCGGCCGCTGTACGACGAGACCAAGGCCGGAGACGGCTTCGTGTCCCTCGAGGTCGCGCCCTCGCTCGCGCGGGACCCTGAAGGAACGGTCGCGGAAGGCCTTCGCCTGTGGAGCGCCGTCAACCGCCCCAACTTGATGGTCAAGGTCCCCGGCACGGTCGAAGGCCTCCAGGCGTTCGAGGATCTCACCGCCGAGGGCGTCTCGGTCAACGTCACCCTCCTGTTTTCGCTCGGGCGCTACGCCGCCGTCGCCGAGGCATTTCTTAAAGGTCTTGAGCGAAGGGCCTCGGCCGGGAAAGATTTGTCCAAGGTCGCCTCGGTCGCCAGCTTCTTCGTGAGCCGCGTCGACAGCGCCATCGACGCGATTCTCGAAAAACGCTCCGAGCCCGAGGCCAAGGCATTGCTGGGCAAGGCCGCGATCGCGAACGCCAAGCTCGCGTATCAGCACGGCAAGAAGGTGTTCTCCTCCGCGAGGTTCAACGCCCTCAAAGCCAAGGGAGCCCTGCCCCAGCGTCTCCTGTGGGCGTCGACCGGCACGAAGAACCCTCTCTACCGCGATACATTGTATGTCGAGGAGCTCATCGGGCCCGACACGGTCAACACGATGCCGCCCGCGACCGTCGACGCGTATCGCGCGCACGGCGCCGGCCGCTTCAGCATCGAGGAGAACACGATCGAGGCCGGCGCGCAGTGGAACGCCCTGCCCAAATACGGCGTGGACCGCGAGGCGGTCATGAACAAGCTCGAGGAGGAGGGCCTCGCCTCGTTCTCCAAGTCCTTCGAGACCTTGATGGGCAAGCTGACCGCCAAGCGGGCGCTGCTCGAGGCGGAGTTCGCCGCCGTGGACGCGGGCCTGGCCGAGCTCGAGGCGGCGCGGTTCTCCGAGCGCCTGTGGGCCAAGGACCCGACGCTATGGAAGGACGAGAAGGAGCAGCAGAAGCTCATCCGCCACTCGCTGGGCTGGCTCGATGCGCCGCTCGTCTCGGGCGCCGCGCTCGGTCCCGTGAAGGCGTTCGCCGAGGCCGCCGCGACGGAAGGTTTCCGGCAGGCCTTAGTGCTCGGCATGGGCGGCTCGAGCATGTGCGTGGAGGTGCTGCGCGCGGTGTTCGGCTCCGCCCCCGGCCGCCTCGAGCTCCTGACGCTCGACTCGACGCATCCCGACGCGGTGGAGGCGCTCGCCAAGCGGCTCGACCTGGACAAGACCTTGTTCATCGTCGCCAGCAAGTCCGGCGGCACAGTCGAGCCCAACGCCTTCTTCGACTACTTCTGGGACCTTTGCTCGCGCCGTCCCGGCGCCAAGCCCGGCCGGCAGTTCGTCGCGATCACCGACGCCGGCACGTCGCTCGACAAGATGTCGCGAGAGCGGAGCTTCCGCAAGACCTTCCTGAACCCGTCCGACGTCGGCGGCCGCTTCTCGGCGCTGACCCTGTTCGGACTCGTGCCCGCGGCGCTCGCCGGCATCGACGCGGGAGAGCTGCTATCCCGCGCGCGCCGGGCCGCGGCCGCCTTTTCGCCCCAGACGCCGACCCCGGCCAACCTCGCCCTGCGTCTGGGCGCGTTCATCGGCTGCCACGCGCGCGACGGCCGCGACAAGCTCACCTTGGTCCTGCCCGCGTCGCTGGAGTCGTTCGGCCTCTGGGTCGAGCAGCTCGTGGCGGAGTCTACGGGAAAGGAAGGGCGCGGCGTCCTGCCGGTGACGGGCGAGCCGCTGCGCGCGCCGTCGGCCTACGGCCGCGACCGCGCCTTCGTGCGCCTGGCGCTCAAGGACCGGCCCGAGCCGCCGGTCGACGCGGCCCTGGCCGCGCTCGAGCAGGCCGGGCATCCCGTCATGCGCCTCGACGTCGACGACATTCTCGATCTCGGCGCGCAATTCCTTCTTTGGGAAGCCGCCACCGCCGCCGCGGGCTTCCTGCTGAAGGTCAACCCGTTCGACCAGCCCGACGTCCAGACCGCCAAGGACAAGGCCAAGGAGGTCCTCAGCGGCCTCAAGGACGCGTCGCCCGAGAAGGCGAGCGTGCGCGCGGGCGGACTGGCCGCCTTCGCCGACGCCGGACTCCTCTCGGCGCTCAAGGCCGACGCGGGCCAGGACCGGCCGCTGCGCGAGGTTCTCGGCGCCCACCTTTCCCGGGCCAAGGCCGGGGACTACGTCGCGGTGCTGGCCTTCCTCGCCGAGACCGACGAGAACCGCCGCCTGATCGAGGACATCCGCCAGCGATTGAGCGCGCGCACGACCGCTCCAGTCACGCTCTCGTGGGGGCCGCGCTATCTGCACTCGACGGGCCAGCTCCACAAGGGCGGTCCCGCCAAGGGCGTGTTCCTCGTCCTCGGCGACACCGGCAAGGCCAAGCCGGCCGTCCCCGGCAAGCCGTTCTCGTTCGGCGAGCTGTGCCGGGCGCAGGCGAAGGGAGACGCCGACGCGATGCTGGCGGGGGGGCGGCGCCTGCTTCGTCTCGACCTCGACGCCAACACGACCGATAACCTGCGCGCGCTGGCCAACGCGCTGTCCGACGCCCGGGCGGCGGCTCTTTGAGCAAGCTCTCGCCCGCCGCGCTGCGCGCCCGGACCGCGAAGGCCCGCATCGTTATAAGCGACATCGACGGGGTGCTGACGGGGGGGACGATCTATCACTTCGTCGATCCCTCGACCGCCGAGCTCGTCGAGTTCAAGGGCATACACGCCCAGGACTCCATCGCGCTGGCGTGGCTGACGGAGTCCGGCCTGACGACGGGCGTGATCAGCGGCCGCGTGTCGAAGGGGATGGACGCGCGCATGCGCATGCTCAAGGTCAAATACATCTATCAGCACCGGCTCGACAAGGCCGTCGTCCTGGCCGAGATCATGGCCGCGGAGAACCTGACGAAGGAGCAGGTGGTCTACGTCGGCGACGACATCCCCGACCTCGCGGTCATGTCCCGCGTCGGCCTCGCGGTGGCACCCGCCAACGCCCGGCCCGAGGTGAAGGCCGCCGCGCACTGGGTCACGAAGGCGAAGGGGGGCGACGGGGCGTTTCGAGAGCTCGTTGAGGTCATCCTCCGCAGCCAGGGGCTCTGGGACGCGATCCTCGAGCGGTACCGTTAATGCGTTTGACGCGGGCCCGCTACATGGCTAGAATCATCTGGATACGCCATGATTGATCTCTTCGGACTCCGCAAGCAGCCGGAACCCGGCGACGAGCCCGCGTCGACTCCCCCGAGCGCGGGCCCCAAGCCCTCCGCCCCCGCGCCGCGCGGCTCGCACAAGCTCTGGGCCTTTCTCCTCGTGCTCGATTCCGTCTTCGTGATCGTGTTCGCCGGCGCCGTGGCGGCGAAGATTTATCAGCACTGGAAGGCGCCGGCGGCCGCCGTGAAGCCCGCCCCGCGCAAGCGCCCCGTGAAGACCGCCGAGGCCCCCGCCGCCTCGACCGCGCCGGCGCCGGCGCCGGAGGCCGCCAAGGCCCCCGAGCCGACGAAGCCCGCCCCGGTCGAGCCCAAGCCGGCCCCCGACGCGCCGCGTCCGCCGAAGCCCTCCATGACGGCGGAGGTCCCGAAGCACCGCGAGACGCCCAAGCCCGCCGGCGCCGGCGGCAAGGCTCCGGCCGCCGCGCCCTCCGAGGGCAAGGTCAAGGCGGTGAAGACCGAGTTCAAGGTCCGCGCCCCCAAGGCCAGGACCGTCGAGCTCGTCGGCGCCTTCATCGTCCGCGGAGGACGCAAGGACATGGCGCGCCAGGAAGACGGCTCGTGGACCGTCACGCTGTACCTCAACCCCGGCACATACCGCTACTTCTTCGCCGTCGACAAGAAGAAGCAGCTGGACCCCGAGAATCCGCTCTCGGACAAGGGCGCCTCCCTCCTGACCGTACCTTAATAAGCTCGGGCCCCCGCCTGTGTGACTTTGGTTGCACCCGGGTAAAGGCTTCTGTATTGATTTCGTAACAGGTCGTGGTTACACTCTTTTCAACTTGAATACAGGGAGCGCGATGCGACGCCTGTCCACGGCTTTGGCTGCGGCCTTCATTTTAGCCGCGCTGCCTTCCTTCTCCTCGGCCGCGGACCGCCGGGTGGCCCACACCGCGACCATGCTGACCTCCGGCGACATCCTGCTCGCCGGCGGCGTGAACGAAGCCGGAGCCGCGCTCGCCACCGCGGAGATCTTCACCGCCTCGCTGGGCAACGTCATCATCCCCACCGGCGGCATGGGCGTCGCGCGCGCATCGCACACGGCGACCTTGATGACCAACGGCTGCGTGCTCGTGGCGGGCGGCAACGTCTCGGCGACCGACGCGGGCTCGACCGCCACCGCCGCCCTGCTCATCTACAACCCGGCCACGAGCGCCTGGGCCGCGCCCGTCGGGGCCGCGAACATGAGCGTCGCCCGGTACAATCACACCTCCACCTTGCTCAACGACGGCCGGGTCCTGATCTGCGGCGGCCAGGACTCCGCGGGCGCCGCGCTCATAGGGGCCAATTCCTGCGAGATATACACGCCGACGTCCTGCACGAACGGCTCCATCGCCGCGGGGCCGAACATCCTGCAGGGGCGCTACAACCACACCGCCGTCCTGCTCAAGGACGGCAAGGTCTGGTTCGCCGGCGGCCGCAACCCCGCGATCGCCGCGACGGGCGGCTACCTGGTGACCACCGAGCGCTTCGATCCCGGAAGCAACTCCTTTCAGTCCGCCTCGCCGATGATCGAAGCCCGCGCCAACCACACGGCCACCTTGATGGGCAACGGCAAGGCCCTCGTCGTCGGCGGCTACAACCTGCGCGACCTCCTCGCCAACAAGGGCATCACCGAGAGCGCCGAGATCTACGATCCTCTCTCGAACAGCGTGTCGCCCGCGGCGACGATGAGCGCGCGCCGCCAGTCGCACGCGGCCGTGCTCTCCGCCAGCGGGGAGGTCACCGTGTTCGGCGGACTGGGCAACATCACCACCACCTTTATCTCGGCCACGGCCCTCAACGCCAGCGCCAACGTCCTGGGGGCCGGAAGCCTCCTCGTGACCGACATGACGGGCGGGGTGGTCGTGCCGACGGCGACGATCAACGCCGGAAGCACGGGCCTCATCGACCTCGACTTCCTGCTCAGCAAGCCCGTGTTCGGGAAGATCGCCGACGGCGAGATCTGGCTGTCCACGCCCGCGGTTTTGGCGTCGTGGGGCGCGGTCCGCTTCGTTCCGGCCAGCCAGACGAATCCCGCGGTCGGCCTGCGCATCAACCTCGCGGGCTCCGACGTCGGCTGCCGCGAGCCCTCCGGCGGCGGCCTCGTGGACGGCAACTGCGGCCACGTCCTGACGACGCCCCCGCAGGCCGCCTCGCTGTCCCAGATGCAGGGGCAGGCCGTTTACTATCCGTTCGACACCTCCAACTTCGCGTCGGCCGCCACCTCCGGCAACCTGGTTTTCACCCCCGCGCCCATCAGCACCACGACCCCGAACGCGACGCTGACCGCGGCCTCGAACTTCACCACGAGCCTCACGGTCCAGATGAACCCGGCGTTCATCGGCCGGTCGCTCCTGACCGGCACGCTCACCATGGACAGCGGGACCATCACCCGCGATGACGCCTTCACGGCCACGCTCACCGGGGCCTCGGTGGCGACCATCATCGGCAACCCGGTCGTCAACGCGCTCGGGGAGATCGTCCTCACCGCCAACTTCACCAACGTCGTGGGCGACATCGAGTACACCGCCCAGACCAGCTGCACCCCGTCGCCGGCTCCGCTCGCCGCCAACGACGCGGTGGCCCTCACGATGAGGCTGAACTACACGATGAACGGCGCGAACCTGGAGGGCGAGTCGCTCAGCATCGACATCTCAACGGTCGTCATCCGCAAGATGGTGTTCGCGGACGCCGAGACCTACAACCCGAAGGCGAACTCCTGGGCGCTCGCGCCTCCGCCGGGCATCGAGACGAACGACAATCGCTACGGCCACTCGGCGACCTTGCTGCCCAACAACGACCGACTGTTCATCGGCGGGCGCGCCTGCAGCGGCGCGACGTGCGCGACCCAGGTCGCGACCAACCGCACCGGCTTCCAGCTCCTGCACTCGGAGCCGAATTTCGCCGCGACGGCCGGCGTCGCGGCGCAGAGGCGCGCCTTTCACACCTCGACTTTGCTTCCGAGCGGCGACATCCTGGTCGCCGGCGGCACGAACGGGCCCAGCATCCTGAGCCACGCGGAGCTTTTCACCCCCGGCTCCGACGTCTTCTCGCCCGTCAACGGCGTGATGAACTACGTCCGGGACCTCCACACGGCGACCTTGCTCCCCAACGGGCGCGTCCTGGTCGCCGGCGGCTTCACGACGAACGCGGCCAGCACGGGCTCGACGAACACGGCCGAGCTCTATTATCCCGACACGAAGCGCTTCCTCGAGACGAGCCCGATGATCAGCTCCCGCAGCAACCACAGCGCGATCATGCTGCCCGACGGGCGCGTCTTCGTCGCCGGCGGCTTCGGCACGGGGGACGTGATCACCCCGACCGCCGAGATCTTCATCTCCACCAAGAGCCAGTGGATGGCCGTCGCGAGCATGCCCGCCGGCTGCGAGCGCGCCATCCACGGGACGGTCCAGCTCAAGGACGGCCGCATCATGCTGATCGGCGGCGTCAACTCGAGCGGCGTCCTCGACACCAGCGCCGTCTACGACCCGGCGACGAACTCATGGGGCGCGAACTGCACGACGGTGCCCGGGATAGGGTTCGGGACGCCGGGAGGGGTGACGGCGCTGCGCTCTCACACGGCCACCTTGCTCGCCGACGGGCGCGTCCTCGTGGCGGGGGGCAACGACGGCTTCGGCGAAGCCAACCGGTCCTTTATCTACGACCCCGTCGCCCCCCCCGCCGTCAGCTGGACGTCGACCGACCCCTTGCCCATGCTCGAGCCCCGGTTCAACCATACGGCGACCTATTTGCCCAACGGCACCGTCATGATCAGCGGCG
The DNA here is from genome assembly GCA_036676805.1 of Elusimicrobiota bacterium. GTDB lineage: Bacteria > Elusimicrobiota > Elusimicrobia > UBA1565 > UBA9628 > GWA2-66-18. Next base: position 37,944 of record JAKFCD010000008.1, on the reverse strand, counting down.
GCTCGCAGAAGTTCGGGAACGTGCCGAAGACCCTCGAGGTCTATCACGTCAACGCGAGCTCGTGGGTGACGGGCGGCGGCGTCGTCGACGGGATGATATTCGACGACGGCCCGAGGGCTTTCCATACGATGACCTTGGCGCTGAACAACAAGATGTACGGCATCGGAGGAAGCGACGGCGTCATCGGAGGCACCGGCGTGGCCTTGTACGACTCCGCCGAGGCCGGCTACTTCACCGCGACGCCCGACAACTTCTCGAAGGACGCGCCTCCGAGCTTCCGCCAGTCGACGGTCACGGCGACCAGCGCGTCTCCGTTCCTGCCGGGCACCAACCTGACGGTGACCGGCAGCCGGTTCCGGGGGGGGACCGAGGCCTCGGGCGGCGGCGCCGCCTCGGCGAACTCCTCGTTCAGCTTTCCGCGCATGATCCTGCAGCAGGTCGACGGCTCCGGCGGCGCTGCGTCCCAATCGAACGGCGGCTTCACCGTCGACCTGACGACCCAGATCTTCCTGAACCCGGCCAACCAGGCCACTCTCGACACCTCCTTGACGGTGGCGCTTCCGGCGACCTCGGCCGCGCTTCCCTTCGGCTGGTACACCCTGCGCATGGGAGCCAACGGCCTTTATTCCAACGCCCTGATGGTCCAGGCCGGCCCCGCGAAGCCGACTGTCGCCCCCGCGAACATCGCGGGCGCCGCCGCCGGCGTATCCTCGATGACCTGGACCTGGGACGCCATCGCCGGCGTGGACGGCTACAACGTCTACAACGCGACGACGGGCGTATTCCTCAGCTCGATACCCGTTTCGCTGGCGACCCGCGCCACCTTCTACCAGACCGGGCTCGCTCCGAGCGCCACGACCTCCATCCTCGTCGCGGGCTACAGCCTCTCCGGCGACGGGCCGCTCACCAACGGGCCGACGACGTACACGCTGTCCACCGCCCCGGTGAACGTGACGATCGCCTCGGTGACCTTCTCGGACCTCCTGCTCTTCTGGGACTTCAACGGCAACGCGTCCCCGGGCACGACCTATGAGGTCACCCAGTCCAGCGACAACTTCGTCAGCGACACCTCGACGCCCGTTCCGAAGCTCTTCAACCTCACGACGAACTTCACGATCATCGGCAACCTGTCCGCCAACACCACCTATTTCTTCCGCGTGCGGGCCTTCAACCTCATCGGCGTGCCCTCGAACTACAGCGCCGTCGTCTCCACGCGCACCCGCGCGCCCGTGACCCAGCCGGTCGTGAGCGGAATCACGACGACGTCGATCGACTGGGGCTGGGCCGACGTCGGCGGGGTGACCAACTACCGGGTCTACAACGCGACCAACAACGTTCTGCTCGGCACGCCCGTCTCGAACCTCTTCTCCGAGGTCGGCCTCGGGACCAACACGCTGCACTCGATCCGGGTCTCCGCCGTCACGAACGCGGGCGAGGGCCCGCTGTCGCCTTCAGCCTCCGCCTACACGGCCGCCGCGACGCCGGGACCGTTCATTCCCCCGATCAGCCAGATGACGACCGGGAGCTTTCTCGTCAACTGGACCAACAACGACAATCCTCTGCAGACCGATTACGAGGTGGAGCTCGAGCAGATCGCCGCCGACGGGTCCGTCGTGAGCAACACCGTCGTGAGTGCCGCGCCCGCCACCTTCTCGCTGGGCTTCGGCAACCTCATCCCGTCGACGCTGTACAACTACGCGATCACCGCGGCCAACGGGGACGGCGATCCCTCCGACGTTCCGCCGGCGGTGTTCGGCTCGACCTACACTTTGCCGGCCGCTCCGAAAGATTTGACCGCGCTGGGAACCACGCCGACCAGCATCTCGGTCGGCTGGAATACGAACAACAACTCGTCCTCGGCCACGTATCAGGTGACCTACTCGACCGACAATTTCACGCTCCACGTCGCCACCGCCATACCCTTTTCGGCGACGTTCGGCGGGAGCGGCGCGACCATCACCGGCCTCATCACCGGGGCCACCTACTCGGTGCGGGTCATCGCAAGCAATCCATTCGGACAGTTCTCCCAGTTCTCGAACTTCATCACGACGCGGACGTTCAACGGCGGCGCCCCGGTCGGCTCCCTCCAAGGGCCGATCCTCGCCGCCGCAAACTCCGAGATCTTCGGCACGCTCGGCAACCAGCGCGCGATCACCCTGCGCGCCGCCGCCCAGACCTTCCCGAGCGACGTGCTCGTGCGGGTCAGCCCCGCGACGGGGACGCTTTGCTCGGCGGGCACCAGCAATCTCGCGTTCGATATCATCGCCCTTCCCTCGCTCCAGCCCTCCGGCAGCCTGTTTTTTACCTTCGACTTCCTGGCGGCCGACCTCGGAGGCATCCCGGCGAGCCGCGCCTTGCTGCTGCGCCATGACCCGGGCAGCGGCGCGTGCGTCCCGCTCGAGACGGTCGTGGACGCCGCCAACGGCCGCATGACCGCCCGCATCAATCATTTCTCGCTGTTCCAGGTCGGGCAGGTCCCACTGTCGACGACGGCCGAGACGGCGCGCGTCTTCCCGAACCCCTACTACACCGGACGCGACGGCTTCGTGACCGTCGACAACGTCCCGCCCGGCGCGCGCGTCCGGATCTTCACTTTGCGCGGCGAGCAGGTCCTCGACGTCAAGGCGAACTCGACCGGCCTCCTGACCTGGAGCGGCACCAACGGCTCCGGCCGCGCCGTCGCGACCGGCGTATACCTCGTGATGGTCGAATCCGGCGCCTCGAAGAAGATACTCAAGCTGGCGGTGATCAGATGAGGGCCTTCCTCGCGGCCGCCCTGGTCCTCCCGCTCGGCCTCTCCGCCGGCGCGTCGGACTTCGGCCGCGCCGCCGTGGGGACCACCGGCGCCGAGTTCCTGCTCTTCGACACGAGCGCGCGCGGCATCGCGATGGGCGGCGCCTTCTCCGTGGCGACGAACGACGCCGCCTCACTCTATTGGAATCCCGCCGGGCTGGCCCAGGTTCCCCGTCTATCGGCCACCTTTCTCCACGCGCAATACGTCGCCGGCATCACCTACAACGCCGCGTCCGTCGCCAAGCGCATCAACGACAGCTCGGTCGTCGCCTTCGGCGTGCGCTATCTCGACGTGGGCGCGATCTCTCGCACCGACATCAACGGCCAGACCCGGGGGGAGTTCCATCCGCGCTCCTACGTCGCCGAGCTCGGCTGGGGCCAGTCGATCTACGACCTCTCCGACAGCGAGATGGACGTCGCGATGGGCGTCACCGTGAAGTACCTGAAAACCGACATTCTCGAGCACGCGGACGCCTATGGAGGCGACTTCGGGGTGCATTCGCGCTTCTACGGGACCTCCCAAACCTACGACATCTCGATGGCGATCCAGAACCTCGGCATCGGCCCGAAGTTCGACACGGTGCGCGACGCCTTGCCCACGCGCGTGCGCTTCGGCGGAGGCGTGCGCCCGTACAAGCCGCTCCTGCTCACGATCGAGGCGATCGCCCCCATCAACAACGCGCCCCACGGCGCGGCCGGGATGGAATATACGCTCGACATTCAGAAGAACATCCAGGCCGCCGTGCGCGCGGGCATCAACTCCCTGACTTACGAGTCGCTGGGCGTGACCTCGATGATGAACTTCGGCTTCGGCGTGAAGCTGTCCGACCTCAGCTTCGACTACGCGTTCGCGCCGACGGGCGAGCTGGGCGCGCAGATTCACCGCGTCTCGGTGAGCTTCAACCTGCCCGCGAAGATCTCGCGGCGCTACCGGGAGAGATAGCGTGGACCCCCTCGAGCCCCAGCCGCCCGTCCCGCCCCGACCCGTGCCTCCCGCGCCGCCGCGCCCGGAGCTGGTCGCGCCGCCGCCGCGGCTGCCGGCCGCGACGCCGATGATGGAATTCTTTCAGAAGCGGATCGAGATTCTGGAGCGCGAGCTCGTCGCCGAGCGCGAGCGCGCCTCCGCCGCGTCGAACCTGCTCAGCCAGCAGGAGGCCCTGAAGACCGAGGTCGAGGGGCACCTGAAGGGCCTGACCGACCAGCTGCGCCGGGAGAAGGCCGAGCGCGACGGCGAGGAGGCCAAGTCCCACGCCCGCGGACGCGTCGAAGCCCTCGAGCGCCGCCTCGACGAGATGAACGCTACCTTCGCCCAACTGCTCAAGGAGGCCGTATCCCGCCAGGCCCCGGCCGCCGGCGCCGCGGCGCCGCCCTCCGCCGAAGCGCTGGGCTCCGAGCTCGCCGTCCTGCGCCGCACGATCAAGGACGTCGCCGATCAGGTCGCGCGCTGGCGCGAGGAGATGAAGGAGCTGCCTTCCATTCTGCCCGAGGTCCGGAGCATGGCCGCGCGCATGCCGGAGGACGAGCGCCGCCTCGAGGAGCAGATCTCGCGCCGCCTCGACGATTTCTCCTCGAAGCTGCAGGGCACGCTCTCCGACTGGGAGCGCCATCACGATCTAGAACTGCGCAAGCAGGACGACCGGCTCCAATCGCTCGTCGACGAGCGCGCCGCGCTCTCCAAGCTGTGGCTCGAGCAGGGCCAGTCCCTGCGCCAGGAGTTCCTCAAGGAGCGCATCCACCGCGAGACCGCGGTGTCCGAGCAGATCGCCGAGCTCGCCAAGAGGCTCGACGCCGTGAACCTGGGCCAGCGCGAGGCCGGCGCCGGCTCCGCGTCCGTGCGAGAGGGCCTCGATCAGGTCCTGCGGGTCCTCACCGCGACGCCGAAGGCCAAGGACGAGGTGATCGTCGAGCTCGAGGCGGAGAAGTCCGAGCTCCTCAAGGCGATGCGCGAGCGCCACGAGCAGCTGCGCGCCGTGCTCGACGAGCGCCGCGCGATCGAGAAGACGATGGGCGACAGCCTCGTCTCGCTCTCGGGAGAGCTCGAGCGAGAGCGCGCGGCGACGCGCGCCGCCGACGCGCGCACCGAGGGCGTGAGGGGGGACGTTGAGATCCTCAAGAACCGGATCGCCGATCTCGAGCGCGCCTTGTCCGAAAGAGACGTCCGCGCCGGGTCGCTCGGCGCCGAGCGCGACGAGCTCACCCGCGCTCTGGTGGCCGAGGCCGAGAAGGTCCGCCTCGGCCTCAACGAGCGCGCGGCGGCAGACGAGCGCTGGCACCAGCGCATGCTCGAGCTTCAGCGCAGGATCGAGGAGGAGAATGCCCGCGCCTCGCAGGAGGCCGCCGCGGCCGGAGACCTGCGCTCCAAGGTCGCGACCCTCTCCGAGCACATGGCCCGCGCCCTGCAGGAGCGCGACGGCATCGTCGCCCGCTTCGCCGATTGGGAGCGCGAGCGCCAGCGCCTGCTCGACGCCCTCAAGCAGAAGGACGGCATGGTCGCCATGCTGTCGTCCGCCTTCCAAGGCTCGCTGAAAAGGCCCTGAGCCATCTTGTAGAATGACCGCGTGAAAGCGGTCGTCCTCAAGGCGTTCGGCGGCGCGGAGAACCTGGAGCTCAGGACCGTGCCCGATCCCGTGCCCGGCCCAGGCGAGGTCCTCCTGCGCGTTCGCGCCTGCGCGCTCAACCACCTCGACCTCTGGATCCGTGAGGGGCTGCCCGGCTCGAAGGTCAAGGTCCCACACATCCTCGGCTCCGACGTCGCCGGCGAGGCCGGCGTACAGCGCGTCGCGGTCCACCCGGGCCTGTGCTGCGGCGCCTGTCCCGCGTGCGCGGATGGGCGGGAGTCCGACTGCCCCGATTTCGGGATCATCGGCGCCTACGGCGGCTCGCAGGGCGGCTATGCGGAGCTTCTCGCCGTGAAGGCCGGCCACCTGCTGCCGATCCCCGACGGGATGTCCTTCGCCGACGCGGCGTCCTTGCCCCTGACCTTGCTCACGGCCTGGCGCATGCTCAGGACCTTGGGCGAGGCCGCGCCCGGCCGGACGGTCCTCATCATCGGAGCGGGCTCGGGCGTTTCGGCCGCGGGCATCCAGGTCGCGAAGGCCCTGGGCTCCGCCGTGATCGCGACGACGACCGACCCCGCGAAGGTGGAGCGAGCCCGGGCGCTCGGCGCCGACCACGTCCTCCTGGCGCCGCCCGCCGATCTGCCACGCGAGGTTCGCCGCCTGACCGGAGGGACGATGGCCGACATCGTCTTCGATCATGTGGGCCCGGCGCTGTTCATGGACGCGCTCAAGTGCCTGCGGCCGTCGGGACGTCTCGTTGTCTGCGGCTCGACCTCGGGCCCCAAGGTCGAGCTCGATATGCGCTACGTGTTCAGCCGCCAGCTCCGCATACTCGGCGCGCGCACGGGCAGCCTCGCCGAGATGCGCGCGGCCTGGAGCCTCGTCGAGGACGGCCGCGTGCGCCCCGTCGTCGACCGGGTCTTCCCGCTGGCCGAGGCGGCGGCCGCCCACGCGCGGCTCGAGTCTCGCGGCCAGTTCGGCAAGGTCGTCGTCGCCGTATGAAGCCGGGCGCCCCCGTCCCCGCCTGGCTGCTGGCCGCCGCGCTCTCGCTGCCGCTTCTCGTCCTCGGCTCTCCGCTCATCGAGGTCGACGACGCCCGCTATGCCGAGGTCCCGCGGGCGATGGCCGCGTCGGGCGACTGGGTGCAGCCGTCCCTCAACGCGATGCCTTACGTCGAGAAGCCTCCGCTGTGGTACTGGCTGGGCGCCGCGTCGATCAAGCTGCTCGGCGCGAGCGAGGCCGCCGCGCGCCTGCCGATGCTCCTGCTCGCTTTGCTGGGCGCGGGAGGGATTTACTGGCTCGGCTCCTGGCTTTACGCGCCGAACGTCGGCCGCGCCGCCGCGCTCGCCTCGTCGACGGCCGGGCTCTGGCTCTTCCTCGTCCACAATCTGACCCTCGACCTGCCCGTCAGCGTGTTCCTGCTGTGGACGACGGCGCTGATCCTGCGCGTGCTGGAAAAGCCGGCCGACGCCGCCTGGGCCGCGCCCGCGGCGTGGCTCGCCGCGGCGCTCGCCTTCCTGAGCAAGGGACTGATCTCCTTCCTTTTTCCGATGCTGTGGACGGCCGTGCTGATCGGCCTCTTCCCGAAATGGCGCCGACCGGCGCTGAAGCTCCTCTCGCCGTGGGGCATCGTCCTCGCCGCGGCCGTCGCGGCGCCGTGGTTCCTCGCGCTGCAGGCTCGCCGGCCCGACTTCTTTCACACCTTCTTCGTCGAGCAGCACTTCCAGCGCTACCTGACGCCGAGGTATTCCCGGGGCGCGCCGTGGTGGTTCTATCTCGCGGTGCTGCCCGCCGGGCTGCTGCCCTGGACGGCGCCGTTTTTATCCGGGCTCTTCAAAAGCCTCAGAAATCCATTTTCCGACGCCCGCGCGACGGCTCTCGCCCTATGGGTGATCGGGGTCGTCGCCTTCTTCTCGTCCTCCAGCTCCAAGCTCGCGACCTACGCCCTGCCGGTGCTGCCTCACGCCGCGCTGCTGGCGGCGGTGTCCCTCGAGGACGGCCCGCCGAAGTGGGCGTGGCGGGTTTGCCGCGCGCTGGGCGCGCTCCTGCTGGCGGCCGCCTTGATCGCCGCGGCGCTCTATGTCCGCCTGCCCCACCTGGCGCTTCCGCCCCTCGGCGCGGACTCGGACCTCCTTCGCCGGCTCTCCGCCCTCGCGGCCGCCATGCTCGCCGCGCTCGGCCTCGCGCAGGCGTATGCGCCCTCCGCGAAGCGTCCGGCGCTCGCGCTGGGCCTCGGCGGAGTCCTCGCGGGCGCGCTCGCGCTCGCCGCCGTCTCCTCAGGATCGCCGCTGCTCAGCGCGAAGGAGCTCGCCCTGGCCGTGAAGGCCGCCGCGGCGCCCGAGGACGAGGTCTGGACCTATGACAGCTATCTGCACGGGCTGCAGTTCTACACGGGCAGGCGCGTCGACAAGATGGTCTACTTCGTCGGAGAGTTCCACTACGCGAAACGCGACGAGGTCCATGCGGAGCGCTTCGGCGACGACAACGCGCTGCGGGCCCTGCCCAGGCGGGGGGGGCGCACCTTCGTCGCGATGAAGTCCGCGCGGCGGGCGCATTTCGAGACCGTTCCGCCGAAAGGCGCGATCGTTTCCTGGCGCGAGTTCGGCCCCTGGTCGCTCGCGGAGATCCGCGCCCGGAAATAGCTAGGGGCCTTCGCGGACGACGGGGGTGCGCCGGCGGTCGAGGGCGACGGCGCGGATGCGCCAGCCGCGGTTGCCGGCCTCCATCTTGAACGGCTCCGGCCGGAACAGCACGGCCATCGCGGTCCGGAACTCCGCGGGGTCTCCGCTCGCCTCGGCCAGCTGCTCGATCGAGGTCGCGTAAGTCCCGTGCTTATCCTTGTACGCCTCCTGGACCTTCGCGATCACGTCCAACCCCTCGGCCGCCTTGGAGACGGCGGCCCGGTCGCTCGGCGTGGGCCGCGACCAGCCCGAGTAGACCTGGAAGACGAACAGCCCGACGACGCAGACCGCCCCGGCGAGGAACAGCGCGGCGCCCTCGGCCGCGGACTTCCGGTAGGCCTCGACGACGACGGTGCCCGAGGCGTAGTCGTGCAGGGTCCGGTTCTCCCGGTTGAACAGCGCGATCAGGAAGCCGAAGCTTCCGGCCGTCGTGCCGACGAGCCAGACCGCCGCGCGGATGAGTCCGCTAAGGAAGGACGGAGGTCCGCCGGCGCGCGAGACCACCCGCAGTCCGAGCAGGCGCTTGCCGATCGTCGCGCCGCTGACGTTGCCCCACAGCTGATAGGCGAAGACCGCCGTGGTCCAAACGGCGCCGACGAGCGCCAGCAGCTCGGGGGTGGGCGCTTTCGCGAGAGGGCCGAGGAGTATCCACACCGACCCGGCGGCGCCCGCGCCGAACGGCAAGGTGTCCAGCAGGTAGGCGACGAACCGATCGCTGAACCTCGCCGCGCGCGTCTCGATGGCCGCTGGCTCCATGGCCTTTAGTATAGGTGTCGCGGCGGCTTAAATCAAGAACACGCCGTCGGACCCAGGCGGCCATAGGCCGTTTGTCCGAGGGGACCTAGTGCTTAAGCCCGTGAGCGCGAGGGGGCCCGCCTCCTATAATAGGCTCACGATGAAATCCCACTCCCGGCCGATGCGCATGATCGCCACTCTCCTCGCCTTCGCGTTGATCCACGGCGCCGTCGCGCCCCAGGCCTGGGCCCAGGTCGTTTCCATCGGAGCGGTCAGCGCCCCCGTCGGCGGCACCGCCGCCGCCGCGGCCGGCGGCGTTTCTTCGACGGTGAACCCCGCCGCCCCGTCGCTCGCCCTCTCGAACGCCGGACTCACCGGAAGCCTCTCGGCCGCCTCCTTCGCGCCCGCCCCTCTGCAGACGCCCATCGCCGCCGCGGCCGCCGCCGGCTCCGTCGGCTCCGCGGCCGCCGCGCCCGCCGCGTTCTCGGCCCAGGCCCGGGCGGTTCCCGCGGCGCTGACGCCGGCCGCCGCCGCGGCCTCCAAGGAGTCTGCTCCGGGCCGCGGAGACTTCGCCGCCGTCAAGGCCGCGGCCTCCGAGGCCGGGCCCGTCACCCTCCAAGCCGGCCCGCGCACCGGGCGCATCGCGAGCAAGGCCGCGTCCATCATCTCCGGCGTCCGCGCCTTCTTCGGCGGCAAGTCGGTCGAGAGCGTCCCGGCCGCGAAGGAAGCCGTCGCCATCGGCGGCGCCGCCCTGTCGGCGCCCCACGCCTCGGACCTGGAGCCGTCGACCAACGGCGACGCGGCGCATCCCCGCTCGACCGTCCAGAGCGAGCCTCCGGTCCCGCAGCCGAAGACCGCGGAGACGGGCAAGAAGGGCAAGGGCTGGTTCGGCCTCGGCGCGACCGTCGCCGCCCTCATCGGCGGCATGCTCATCATGCAGCTCGGCCTCGAGGGCCAGGGCGCGGCGATGGCGCAGCTCACCGAGGACGCCTTCGGCGACTTCTCGATCCTGGCCCAGGTCGCGATCTTCGCCAGCATCGGCAGCATGATCGGCCAGCAGCTGTCGCAGTTCTTCAGCAGCCGGTTCGGACTCACCAAGACCTTCTACGCCGCCCACGTCTTCCGGGCCGTCTCCCTGGCCACGATGGTCTTCCTGCTCGGGACCGGCCACATGGCCCTGCCCCTGATGTTCGTCTTCTACGCGCTCAACGGGATCGTCACCGGCGTGGCCTCCACGGCGGAGGTCACCTTGCGCAAGTTCCTGCTGGCCCAGCAGGGCATCAGCCAGCAGAAGTTCCGCACCTGGTGGCAGCTGCTCGCCGAGATCGTCGCCGTCCCCGCGCCGATGATCCTGGGCGCGCTCGTACTCTCCGTCGGCGCCGGCTGGATCACCGCGCTGTACCCCGCGACGATCATACTCGGCCTGATGCTGTTCCTGATGCTCAAGGTCATCCCGCTCGGCTCGGCCAAGCGCATCGAGAACATGGTGGCGGACGCCGGCAAGGCCGCCGCGGCGACCGCCGCTCCGGCGGCGGACGCGCCGGGAGCGCCGAAGACCGGCGCCTGGCAGCGGGTCAAGAACGCGTTCAAGCAGATCTTCTCGAACATGGAGGAAGGCAAGGACTTCGTCTTCAAGAACGCCGTCCTGAAGTACTCCCTGGCGGGCGCGGTGATCTTCGACCTGATGAACGTGCTCATCTACCGCCTCATCACGCCGGGCTACGGCAAGCTCGTCGCCGGCTCGGCCGGCATGGCCGCGGTGCAGGGCAACCTCGTCGGCATGTTCAGCCTCGGCGGCCTCATTCTCGCCGCGGTCTTCCTGCTCCTCGAGCGCCGCGATAAGAAGAAGAACGCGGGCAAGACCGAGGCCGAGCTCGCCGCGGCCGAGCGGAGCTCGATGCTGCGCTGGACGATGCTCGGCATCCCCGCCCTGGGGCTGCTCGGCGTGATGGCCTTCAACCTGGCGCTCCCGTTCGCCCCGGTGATGTTCATGGACATCAACTGGGTCCCGGGCACGGTGCTGGCCCTGGCCATGATCCCGTTCGGGTTCATGCAGGTCGCCGCGTCGATCAAGCTCAACTCCTACTTCCAGGAGCGCCTGCCCTCCGACTCGTCGAAGGTCCAGAAGGCGGTCGCCTTCTCGGGCTCGGCGATGACCGCCCTCTCGATCGTGCTGATGCTGGCGCTCAAGCCGCTTTTCGGCGACATCGCCGCCTTCAACCCGTTCCCGTACCTCGCGATGGCCCTGGTCCCGCTGGGCGCCGCCGTGTTCTACATCCAGCGCAAGCTCGCCAACGCGACCAAGCCCGAGAACCTCAAGCTCGCCCCCGACGTTCCCGGCGAGAAGACGGCCGGCGGCTTCGTCGGCGTGCTGCTCGGGGTCATCGCCGCGGCGCTGCTGTTGAGCTTCATGTCCTTTATCCCCGGCGTGGCGGGGCTGCTGGCCGGGCTCGGCGTGCTCGGAAAGTTCGCCCTGCACCTGGGCGTCGCGCTCGCCATCCCGCTCGCGGGCTGGTTCGCCGACCGCGCGCTCCGCAAGCGCTCCGCCGCCAAGAAGTAACGCCGCTATAGGCCGGGGAGGAGGAATCCTCTCCTCCGGGGACGGTCGGGATTGACCCGACCTCCGGGGTTTGTCCGCGACGTATGAAGAACCCTTGTCGCGGCAGACCCAGGCCGCCGTCGGAGAGGATTCCTCCTCCCCGATTAAACTGCAAACATCGTGCCGGCCTATCGCCGCATCGCCTGCGGCGATGGGGCGATGGTATGACGGCCCGAGGAACCTTGCAGCGGACCCGACGGGCTAGGCTAGGCCCGGCGGAGGTTCATGTCCTGAGGGGCGTGGGGTCGCCGCGCTGTTTGCGCTCGAAGCGCGGTCGACCCCGAGCGAGGCTCAATGCCGAGCGGCCCCGAAGGACATGAAACCACCGCCGGGCCGACGCATAGGCCGTTGGGCCCACATGTGCGTGGGCCTTCGGACCCTTAACGGCATGGGCCTTTCCGCGCATGATGGGTAGGTCGCAAGGTCCGAACCCCTAAAACCCGTCGGAGGTATCGATGTATCGCCGAGCACTCCTCGCCGTCGCCGTCGTGTCGTTCTCCATTCCCGCCGCCGCGCAGTTCTCCCTGAAGGAGATCAAAGCCGCCCAGAAGGATCCCAAGGCCTATACGGTCGACGAGATGTCCGTCGAGATCGTCAAGGTCGGGCCCTCCGTCTCGCCGACCGAGGTGACCCCGCCCGACCCCGGCGTGGGGGACGTGATTCCCATACTCGACTCGATCGTCAACCTGGGGGAGAAGATCTGGAAGATCATCAAGGACAACGCGCCCGTCGTGAACGTGAAGGTCCAGTACGCGTCCGCGCTGCCCGAAGGCATCAAGAGCTGGACTCAGATGGGCGGCTGGCAGAGGCCGAAGGGGACGATCTACGAGCTCACGGCCAAGAACGCCTACGGCATGCAGGTCATCAAGCTGCGTTATCAGGTCCTGCGCACGGCCGGCGGCAGCTACAAGGGGACCGGCAAGTACCTGACCGCGGTGACGGTCGAGCCGCTGCTCGTCGAGGCGGCGTGGGGCTACCACCTCAGCGTCGACGCGAACGTCCCGGACTCGACCATCGCCAACGTGGGCACCACCGAGGCGCCGGTCGCGGCGATGATGGCCCAGCTCGGCTGGACCATCGCGACGGCGATCAAGCAGTCGCAGGGCAAGAGCATCTACTACCTCGAGGGCAACGGGACGTTCCAGGAGATCGGCGGACCTTTCCGCCGCGACGGCCTCGACAAGGCGAAGGCGTCGATTGCGAAGACGATGGAGGAAACGCTACCATCGGAGATGTGACCGAGCATACCGCGCCGGAAATGGTTGCCGGGCCACGGCAACCATGAGAGTCCACAAGATAAAGCAATTCAGCGTATTCATGCCGAACAAGCCGGGGGCGCTCACGCGCCTCGCGGCTTTGTTCTCTGAGAAGGGCATCAACATCCTCGGCATCGCCTCCGAGGTCCGGGACGACTCCGGTCTCGTGCGCATCGCGCTCGAGAACGACGCCGAGGCGTCGTCGATCCTTTCCGCGGCCGGCTTCTCGAGCGTGGAGACGCACATCCTCTCCGTGGAGGTCGAGGACAAGCCCGGGGAGCTGCTGCGCGTGGCGGCGGCGCTGGCCGACGGGAAGGTCAACATCACGACGGTCTACGGCACCTCGGTGGAGGGGGCCAAGACCTCGCGCATCCTCATCGCCGCGCAGAACACCGACCGGGCCCTGGCCTTGCTCGAACAGCTCGCCTCGGGCGTCCCCAGCAACCCTTAAAAATTCGTTAGAATCTCGGTATGTGCCGCCTTTTCGCGCAAGTCGCGCCGCAGAACGTGTCCGCCCGCGCCTACCTGGCGGACTCCGAGTTCTCCCTGCTGAGGCAGGCCGACGGCGACCCCGATAATCCCCAGAAGGACGGCTGGGGGCTGGCCTGGTTCGGGCCCGACGGGCTTCCATCGATCACCAAGAGCGGGCGCCCCGTCCCCGAGGAGCGAGCGCGCTTCACCGACGCCGCGTCCGAGGCCCGGTCAAAGGTGGTCTTGGGACACATCCGCGCCGCGTCGAAGGGGATCGGCGTCGACGAGCCGCGCGCCCAGCCGTTCTCCGACGAGGGTTGGGCCTTCATGCACAACGGGACCCTGTTCATCCGCCGCGAGGTCGCCGAGGCCCTGGGGCCCCGCCGCGCGCGCCTGAAAACGGACAGCGACTCCGAGGTCTATTTCCAGCAGTTCCTCAAGTTCATCGCCGAGGGGAAGGACCCTTCGGCCGCTTTCGAGGCCTGCATCGCCGAGAACTGGCGGCTCTGGGAGTCCTGCCGCGGGCTTTATCCGGAACTCCCGGGGCCCTACTCGAGTCTCAACGCCGTCGCCTCCGAGGGGAAGGGGATCCACGCGCTTTGCCACGCCGCGCTTCAAGGCCTCGCCGCGCACGGGGTTTTCCATCCGGACCAGCCCTGGTCGGTCATGTGCTGGGCGCTCCGGGACGGACGCTTCCTCCTCGCCAGCGAGGGCGTGGACGGGGGGGACTGGACGCGCCTCGCCCCGCCCGAGACGATTTCCGCCGTGCCGTCCGCGGACGGCGTCGACGTGCGACGCCGCCCGCTGTCGCCCCTGAGTTCATTCGGACCCGTCCCGGAGGTCTCCCGCTCATGAAATACGTCCTTCTCGTCTGCGCCATCGTCATCGCCGGCTTCATGGCCTATAAAGAGTTCAAGCCGGTCCCGCCGCCTCCGCCGCCGCCGCCGCCGCCCGCGATCCTCTCCGAGCCGGCGCCGGTGATCAACGAGGCCGAGCAGGCGAAGATCCTCAAGTCCACCGAGGACCAGGACCCGCAGGTCCGCTGGGAGGCCGTGCTCCTGCTCGACAAGATGAAGTCCCCGCAGGCGATGCCGGTCATCTTCCACATGCTGCGCAAGGACCTCGAGGCGTCCCTGCGCATCAAGGCGATCGAGCTGCTCGGCGACCGCAGCGGAAGCGACGTCACCAACGCGCTCGTCGGGGCCCTGAAGGACCAGGAGCCCGACGTGCGCCTGGCGGCGCTGCGCGCCATCGAGAAGATCGGCGACTACTCGGTCGCGGGCGTCATCGCCACGGGGCCGATCAAGGATCAGGAGGAGAGCGTGCGCCTGCAGGCCCTCAAGACCCTGAACACCCTCCAGGACAAGAAGCAGGCCGAGATCGACGCCGCGCGCGCGCGCTACGAGCAGGAAAAAGCGGCGGCCGCGGCGGCCGCGGCGGGGAAGTAGGGCCTGACCATGAATCGCCTGGCGATGCTGTTCATCTTTCTCGGGGCGGCCGCCTTCCTTGTTTGGGACCACCGGAACCCGGCGCGAGAGGCCGTGGCCCCGCCGCCCCCGCCGGCCATCGTGCAGGAGGCGGCCCCGGTCTTCTCCGAGGAGGAGATCAGGAAGGTCCGCCTGTCGCTGCAGGACTCGGACGGGACGGTGCGCTGGGCCGCGATCCAGCTCCTTTTCAACATCCGCGACCCGCAGCTCGGGCCGATGCTCGAGAAGATGCTGACCGAGGACCCCGATCCCGAGGTGCGCATGAAGGTCGTGTCCCTGTTCAAGGGGCGCGAGGACCTGTCCCGGCTCGGCGCGCTCGTGCGCGGGCTCAGCGACTACGACTCCGCCGTGCGCATCGCCTCCCTGCAGGCGCTCGGCGACATCGGGGATCCGTCGGTCGTCGTCTGGATCACGGCGCTGCTCCGGGACGTCGAGCCCGACGTACGCATCGAGGCCCTGCGCACGCTCGGGCGGTTCCAGGACAAGCGCAAGGCGGAGTTCAAGGCGCTGGCCGACAAGCTTCGCTCGGATTATGAAACGGCCGTTCGGCGTGCCGCGGCGCGCCGATGACCCAAGCCAGGAGATAGAACCATGGAACTCACCGGCATCAAGGAGCTCAACAAGAAGGTCGCCGACGAGAGCCTTTTCGTCCAGGACCTCAAGCGCGAGATCGCGAAGGTCATCATCGGCCAGGACGACACCCTCGACCGCATACTCGCCGCGCTCGTGGCCGGCGGCCACGTCCTGCTCGAGGGCGTGCCCGGCCTCGCGAAGACGCTGACGATCAAGACTTTGGCGAGCTGCGTGTCGGCCACGTTCTCCCGCATCCAGTTCACGCCCGACCTGCTGCCCGCCGACCTGACGGGAACCTTGATCCTCGACCCCAAATCCGGCGACTTCAAGCCGCGCAAGGGCCCGGTGTTCGCGAACCTCGTCCTCGCCGACGAGATCAACCGCGCCCCGGCTAAAGTACAGAGCGCTTTGCTCGAGGCGATGCAGGAGCGCCAGGTCACCATCGGCTCCGAGACCCACGGGCTGCCGGACCCGTTCCTCGTCCTCGCGACCCAGAACCCGATCGAGCAGGAGGGGACTTACCCGCTGCCCGAGGCGCAGGTCGACCGCTTCATGATGAAGGTCCGCCTCGGCTACCCGACCAAGGCCGAGGAGAAGAGCATTCTCGAGCGCATGGCCGGAGGGACCGCGCCGGCGGTCCGCCCCGTGGCGACGCCCGCTCAGCTGCAGCGCGCGCACGCGGTCGCCGCTTCGATCTATCTCGACGAGAAGATCAAGGACTACATCGTCGATCTCGTCTACGCGACGCGCGAGCCGGAGAAGCACCGGCTCGCCTCGCACAAGCATCTGATCGCCTACGGCGCCAGCCCCCGCGCGACGATCTTCCTGGCGCAGGCCGCGAAGGCCCACGCGTTCATCAACGGCCGCGGCTACGTGACGCCCGAGGACGTCAAGACGATCGGCCTCGACGTGCTGCGCCACCGAGTCCTCGTCAGCTACGAGGCCGAAGCCGAGGGCGTCGACAGCGACAAGATCGTCCGGGCCGTCTTCGAGGCCGTCGAAGTCCCTTAACCGATGGTGTCAGGCTTGTCGTTCTTTGCATAAGTTATGCAAAGAACGACAAGCCTGACACCGACCGAATATGCTGCCACAAGAAATACTCGCTCAGGTACGGCGCTTGGAGATCGTCACCGGAAGGCTCGTCTCGGAGAGCTTCTCCGGGGACTACCTGAGCGTCTTCAAGGGACGCGGCATGGAGTTCGCGTCGGTGCGCGAGTACGCGGAGGGGGACGATCCGCGCGACATCGACCGCAACGTCAGCGCCCGCGCCGGCAAGCCTTTCGTCCGCCAGTACGTCGAGGAGCGCGAGCTGACGGTCGTCATCGCCGTGGACCTGTCCTCCTCTCTGTCGTTCGGCTCCGCCGGCCGGCTGAAGCGCGAGTCCGCGACCGAGATCGGGGCCGCGTTGGCCTTCGCGGCGCTGCAGAACAACGACAAGGTGGGCCTCGCCGTGTTCACCGACGGGCTCGAGCGCTGGCTGCCGCCGCGCAAGGGGCGCCGCCACGTGCTCGCCGTCATCCGGGAGATCCTCGCGTTCGAGCCGAAGGGCCGCCGGACGGCGATCGGACCCTCGCTCGAGCGCCTGGCGCGCATGCTCAAGCGCCGCTGCATCGTCGTCCTGATCTCCGATTTCCGCGACGCGGGCTTCGAGCGGGCGCTGAAGCTGTGCGCCCTCAAGCACGATCTCATCCCGGTCGTCGTCGAGGATCCCCGCGAATCGGCCCTGCCGGCCGCGTCCGCCGTGGTCACGGTGCGCGACCCCGAAACCGGCGCCGAGGGCGCCTTCGACCTGCGCGCCGACGCGGCCGAGTACGCCCGCGAGGAGGCCGCCCGGCGCGCCGAGCTCGCCCGCATCTTCCGCGTCAGCGGCGTCGAGGCCGTGACCGTGGCGACCGACAAGCCCTCGCTCGATCCGCTTCTGGCATTTTTCCGTAGGCGGGCGAAGAGGAGGAGCCGGTGAATCTCTTGCCGTTGATATTTTTCACCTGCGCACCCGCGTTCGCGGAGCAGTCCCAATGGCAGGTCTCCGCCTCGTCCGTCGCCGTTGTGGCCGCGGAATCCGTGGTCGTTTACCGCGGCGCTCCAGCCGGATCTAATGCCGATACCGTTGGTTCCAACACGGGCGACATCGTTGTCGTCGACGCCGTTGAAAAAGACGGTCAATGGACGTGGACCCTTTTGCCGTTGTCGACCGGCACCCTGTCCTTCTCCGCCAGGTTCGCGTCCCCCGACGGCGCGTCCGTCATGGCGCCCCCCGCGACGTTCGCCGTCGCCGTCGCCCCGCTGCCCGACGGCGAGGACATTTCCGACATCAAGGAGCCGATGAAAGCCCGCATGGCCCTCTGGCCGTTTCTCCTCGCCGCCGCTCTGCTCTGCGCGGCCTGGCGCGGCTGGAAATGGTGGAAGGCCCGCCGCCTCGCGCCGGACGAAGCGTCGCATCGCTCCGTTTCGATACCTCCGGAGGAGATCGCAGCGCTGGCGATCGCCGAACTGCGATCGTCCGGGCTCTGGGAGAACGACCAGGCGGCCTACTATCTGCGCCTCACCGACATCCTGCGCGCTTATCTCGAGGCCCGCTACGGCCGGCCCGTAACCGCGATGACGAGCGTCGAGGTCGAGCGGCTCGTGAAGGCTCGCGCGCAGGACCTGCAGATCGGCGGGAGCGTGCGCGAGCTGCTGACGCGCGCGGACCTGGTCAAGTTCGCGAAGGCGAAGCCGGGGCCGGACGAGGGCCCCCGCGACGCCGACCTCGCCCTCGGCCTGATCAAGGCGACGACGCCGCGGGTCTACGCCGCGAAGGAGAATGCCCCGTGAGCCTCCTGCATCCCTGGCTTCTGCTCCTGGCGCTCCCGGTCCTGGCGGCGGCGGCCGCGGCCGTCTGGCGGCCGGGCGGGAGGAGTCTCTCCCTGCCCGCGGGCGAGCGCCTGCGCGCGCGGGCCCCGTCGCCCCGGGCGCGCGCCGCGCGCGTCGTTCCGCCCGTCCTGCTCGCGCTCGCCCTGTGCCTGATCGCCGCGGCGTTGGCCCGGCCTCAGAAGATTATTAAATTCGCCGGCGCAGCCGGCGAAGGCATCGACATCATGCTCTCGATCGACAGCTCTTTGTCGATGAAGGCCGTCGACTTCAAGCCGACGCGCGTCGACGCGGCGAAGGAGACCGCCCGGCGCTTCGTGCTCGGCCGCGCCCAGGACCGCATCGGGCTGACGACCTTCGGCGGGGCTCCGCTGCTGCTGTGCCCGCCCACGCTCGACTACGACGCCCTGCTCGGCCGCCTCGACGAGCTCGACGCCGGCATGACCCGCGCCGACGGCACGGCCCTCGGGGACGGCCTGGCGTCGGCCGTCTCGCGCCTGAAGGACTCGAGCGCGAAGAGCAAGGTCGTGATCCTGCTGTCCGACGGCCGCGCGAACACCGGCGTCGTCGACCCGCTGACCGCCGCGAAGGCCGCTGCCTCTTATGGAATCAAGGTGTACGCCGTCGGGGTCGCCGGCAAGGGCGACTCCATGATGACAATCGACGATCCGCGCTACGGACGGGTGACGGTGCCGGTCACCGACGACCTGGACGAGGAGCTCCTGGCCGAGATCGCGCGCCTGACGGGCGGAAAGGCCTACCGCGCGCAGGACGGCGGCGAGCTCAAGGACATCTTCGCGGCGATCGACCGGCTGGAGAAGTCGAAGGTGGCCCTGCCGAAGATCACGGCCGTCGGCGACCTCTACGCGTGGCCGCTGATCGCGGCGCTGCTGCTGCTGCTGCTGGAGTCCGCCCTGGCCGCGGGCCCGCTGCTGAGGTGGCCCTGATGTTCCGCCACCCGCAGTGGCTCGGCGCCGGGCTCCTGCTGATCCCCGCGGCGTGGGCGCTGCTGCGTTGGGCGCAGGCGCGCCGCCGCCGAGTGGGCGAAATGATGGGCGCGTCGGCCGTCCTTGCGCGCACGGTCATGGGCGAACGGCCGAACTTCTCCGTCATACGGCTGTCGGCGATCGCGCTCCTCGTCCTGGCGCTCGCCGGTCCCCAGTTCGGCGTCGAGCTCGTCGAGACCCGCTCCGACGCGCGGCAGGCGGTCATCGCGGTGGACGTCTCGCTGTCGATGCTCACGCCGGACGTCAAGCCCAACCGCCTCGAGCGCGCGAAGTCCTCGCTGTCTTTGCTCATCGATCAGCTGCGGGGCGAGCGTCTCGGCGTCGTCGCCTTCGCCGGGGACGCGGCCACCGTCTGCCCGCTGACCCAGGACGCCGACGCGGCCAAGCAGCTGCTCGGCGCGCTCGAGGCGGGTGCGGTGCCCACGCCCGGCACCGCGATCGGCGCCGCCTTGCGGACCTCCGCCGCGATGCTCGGCCGCTATCCCGGAGGGAAGGCGGTCATCCTCCTCACCGACGGCGAAGACCACAAGTCCGATCCGCTCGGCGCCGCGCGCGAGGCCGCCGCCGCCGGCGTGCGCGTCTTCGCGGTCGGGATCGGCACCCCCGAGGGCGAGCCCATCCCGGGGGAGGGCGGAACCTACCACAAGAACGCCAAGGGGGACACGGTCGTCAGCCGCCTCGGCGAGGCCATGCTGGCCCAGATCGCCCGGGAGACCGGCGGCGCCTATTACCGCACCACGCCCGGCTCCGACGAGATCGCCGACATCGCCAAGCGCATCCTCGAGCTCGACGCGGCCAAGGGCGTCTCCGGGACCGCGAACCTCTGGCGCAACCGCTACGCCTGGCCGGCGGCGGGGGCGTACCTGCTCCTGCTCCTCGAACTTCTTCTCCCGCTGCTCTCCGCCTTGAAGGCCCGCTCCGCCGCGCCCGCCGCGAAGGCCGCCGCGCTCGCCGCGGCCGCCTTGCTCGCCCTGGCGGCTCCTGCGGCCGCGGCGAGCGCCGAGGGTTCGCTGCGCGCGGGCAACCGCCTCTACGATCGTGAGAAGTACGAGGGCGCCCTCGAGCGCTACGGCGCGGCCGCCGCCAAGGCGCCCGGGGATCCGCGCCCCGCGTTCAACGCCGGCGGCGCGCTGTACCGGCTCGAGAAGCTCGAGGACGCGACGGCGATGTACGAGGCCGTCGCCGCGAGGAAGGACCTTCCGGCGGCGACGCGGGCCGCCGCGCTGTACAACCTCGGCAACGCGCGCTTCCGGAACGGGGACTTCCCGGACGCCGCCGCCGCCTTCCGCGGCGCCCTGGCGCTGTCTCCCGCGGATTCCGCGGCGCGCCACAACCTGGCGGTGACGATGCAGCGGCTCAAGAATCCTCCGCCGCCGAAGAAGAATCGGCAGGACCCGAAGAAGGACGAGCCCAAAAAGCCCGAGGACAGGAAGGACAAGCCTCAAGGCGGGGGCGGGGAGAACGCGCCCCCGAAGAGCCCGCCCAAGACGCGTCCCGAGGACCAGCTCACGAAGGAGGAGGCCGAGCGCATCCTGCGCGCCGTCGCCGAGCGCGAGAAGCAGAGCCAGCGCCAGGCCCGGGAAGGCCTGGCCCGCCGCGCGCGGGGCAAGCCGCCGACGGGGGAGGATTGGTGAGGACCGCCGCGTTCGCCGTCTGCGCCGCGGCCGCGCTCGCGGTCGGTACGGCCACGGAATCCGCCTCCGCGGCGGGCCTATCCGTGACCGCCACGCTCAACAACCACCGCGTCGCGCTCGGCGACCAGCTCGTCCTGTCGGTGACGATCGCCGGCTCCGGGACGGCCTCGCCCAAGCCGCCGCTCATCCCCGACGTCGAGATCTACGAGTCCGGCAAGAGCCAGGCCATGACGATCGTCGGCGGCCGCGTCTCCTCGACCGTCGTGCTGACCTACGTCCTCAATCCGAAGAAGTCGGGGCGCTTCGTCGTGCCTCCGCTCGCGGTCCCCGGCGCCGAGCCGACGCCGCCCATCGTCTTCAACGTCGATCCCGCGCCGCGCGATGAAGCCCCGGCGCAGGCGCCCGCCCCGCCCGCCGCGCCGGTCCCGCCGTCCGCGCCGAACCCGGAACCTCCGCCCGCCCCGCGTCCCGGAATGACCCCGGACGCCTTCGTCACCGCGGTCCTCGAGAAGAACCGCGCCTTCGTCAACGAGCAGGTCACGCTCGTCGTGCGCTTCTACACCGCCGTGCCCCTGCTCGGGGCGCCGCAGTACGACGCGCCGAAGCTTACCGGCCTGCTCTCGGAGAACCTCGGAGCCGAAGGCCAAGGCCAGACCGTCATCGGCGGCCGCGCCTACAACTACTCCGAGCTCAAGAGCGCCCTGTTCCCCGTGCAGGCCGGCCGCGCGACGATCGGGCCGGCCGTCGTCACGGTGACCTTGCCGCGCCCCGGCGCGGCGACGGGCGACGACTTCTTCGACCGCTTCTTCAGCATGCCCGCCGCCGAGGCGCGCCGCCTGCACACCGATCCGCTGGCGCTTCAGGCGGACCCTCTGCCCCCCGGGGCGCCGGAGGATTTCTCCGGGATCGTCGGCGCGCTGACCGTCGAGTCCTCCGTGGACCGGCTCTCGCTCAAGGCGGGCGAGGCGGCGACCCTGACGGTCGTCGTCAGCGGCGTCGGCAACATCAAATCCCTGCCCGAACCCAAGCGGCCCGACCTGCCGTCCGCCCGCTTCTTCGAGTCCGAAAGCTCGGTCAAGCTCGAGAGCTTCGGGGGCAAAGTGGGCGGCTCGAAGACCTTCAAGATGGTGCTCGTTCCGCGCGTCTCGGGGCCGCTCGAGATTCCGCCGGTGAGCGTCTCGTTCTACGACCCCGCCAAACGCGCCTACGCGCGGGCGCAGAGCAAGGCCATCCGGTTGGCCGTGCTCACGGGAGATCCCAACTCCGCGCGGCCGCTCGTCGGGCCCGGCGCCTCGCCGGCGCCGGGCGTCAGCGAGGTGGCCGCGGACATCCGCTACCTGAAAGCGCCCGAGGGGCGCGGCCTCGCCGCCAAGGCGCTCGCAGCACTTGACGCCTTCGGGCGGACCGGCCCGTGGCACGCCTTGCCCGGCGCGTGGCTGCTCGGGGCGGCCCTCCTGTCCTGGCGCCGCAGCGCCCTCGCCGCCGATCCGCGCGCGCGCCGCGCGAGCGAGGCCCGGTCCGCGGCCGAGCGCCGCCTGAAGCAGGCCGAGGCCCGGTCCGCCGAGGAGCGCGCCCGCGCGGTGGTCCTGCTCGGAGAAGCGCTCAGCGGCTATTTCGCCGACAAGTTCGATCAGCCCGCCGCGAGCCTTACGCTCAAGTCCGTGACGCACCGCCTGCGCAACGGCAAGACGCCGCCCGCGGCGGCCGAGCTCGCGCGCCTGAAGTCGGTCTGGGACGAGCTCGACCTGCTGCGCTACGCGCCCGGAGGCGCGGGAAAGGCCGAGGTCAAGCGCCTCGCCGACGAGCTCCGGGCGCTGACCGCCGCCTTCGACAGGGAGCTTCGCTCATGATCGCCGGCCTCCTGCTCGCCGCCGCGCTGTCGCTGCCCGCCGCCGCCGCGCCTTACCACGACGCGCGGGCCGCCTACGACTCCGGGGATTTCGAGCGCGCCGCCGCCGCCTTCGCCGCGCTGTCCGCCGCGGACCCCGGCGACGCGGCGCTGCACTACGACCTCGGCGGCGCCCTGCTCAAGGCCGGCAAGCTCGGACGAGCCTCCGCGTCGTACCAGAGGGCGTTCGATTTGGATCCGCGCGACGGCGACGTGCGGCACAACCTCGACTTCGTCCTGAAGCGCTCCGGGGAGGAGTTGACGCCGCCCGGCATCCCCAAGCCGGCCTTCGCCGCCTTCACCGCGCTGTCCTCGCGCGAGCTCGCGGGCCTGCACTGGCTCGCGGCCTGGACGGCCTTGAGCCTGGCGGGGCTCGTCCTGCTCGGCGGCGCGGAGCGCCGCGAGAAGCTCAGCGGCCGGCTCATGGGAGCCGCCGCCGCCTGGCTCTTTTTCGGGCTGTGGTGGGCCGGGCTGCGCGCCGTGCTTCCGCCGGGACGGGGCGTCATCATCGCCGGACGCGCGGAGCTGCGCAACGGCCCGGGGGAGAAGTTCACCGTCGGCTACACCGCGCCCGAGGGCCGGCGCGTGCGCGTCCTGTCGGAAAGCGGCGAGTGGCTCGAGGTGGGGCTTCTGAAGGAAGGCGTGAAGGGCTGGATCCTGGCCGCGTCCGTCGAGAAGCTCTGAGCGTCAGGGATTGCGCGGCGTGATCGGCGTCAGCGGCACGGCGGGCGCCGGCGGACGCGGGGGCTCCGCGGCGACGAGAGGAGCCTTCTTCTTCAGCACCGGAGGGGGGGCCATCTTCCCGGCCTTCTTGGCCGCCTTCGCGGCCGGCTTGCCCTTCAGCGGCGCTTTCCTTAGCGTGGCCGTCGCGACGACCTTCTTCTTGGGGGCCGCGACCTCGATGCCTTCCTCCTCGTCGTACTCCTCGCCGTCGGCGGACGCGGGCTTGACGCTGATGAGAGGCTCTTCCTTTTCCTTGACCGGCTTTTCCTCAGGCTCGGCCTCGGCGGCTTCGCCGTCGCCGGGCGCGGCGTTCGCGGCGGCGTCCTGCGGCTGAGGCTCCTCGTCGGAGCCGGGCTCGGAGCCTTCGCCCTCCGGCGGCGCCAGTTGCTCCTCTTGCGCGGGGCCCTCGTCCGCGGTCTCGGAGGAGGCCCCGTCTTCCGCTCCGGCGCGCAGGGGGGCCGCCGGGAGGAGAACGAGGACGGACAAGAGCCATAGCCGCTTCATCTTGCGATTGTAGCAAGGACTGATGACTAAAATATTGCGCCCGGGCCGCCCAGACTGATACGCTATCGCCGTGAGAGAGCTCGTCGTCTACGAAGGCGGCCGCGCCAAGCACCACGCCGAGAAGATCGTCCGCGTATTCACCGAGCATCTCGCCAAGAACGGCCTGAGGCTGACCGGGCAGCGCCGGCTCATCCTCGATCATTTCCTCAAGGCCGACCACCATCTCAGCCAGGACGAGATCTACGTCGCCCTGCGCTCCCACGGGGTCGGCCGCGCCACCGTGTTCCGAACGCTGAAGATGCTCCAGGAGTGCGGCCTCATCTCGCCCGTCGTCGGCCGCGGCGGGACCACGCGCTTCGAGGTCGAGCACGACCGCCCACACCACGACCACCTGATCTGCGTCACCTGCGGGCGCATCCAGGAGGTGCGCTGGCCCAAGCTCGAGAAGATTCAGGACGACGCCTGCCGCAAGGCGGGCTTCGTGCCGAAGTGGCACCGTCACGAGATCTTCGGCCAATGCAAAGTCTGCGCCGGGAAATCCCCTTAAGCGCCCCAATCCCCGGCGACAATAGTTATAATCTGACACGGTGAAGCGTTTCCGTTTCGGCTGGTACGGCGACGGCGGCCTGGGTGAGAAGATGATCCAGGCCATCCTGGCGGGCCGCAAAACGGCGACCGCCTGCCCGGCCTATGATCCGGAGGACGCCGACCTGAAGGTCGGCGACGCCCTCCAACTCGTCGACAAGCACGGCAACGTGCGCGCCCAGCTGGTGGTCACCGTCGTCGAGCTGCGCTCCTTCGGCAGCTTCAACGAGGACCTCGCCCAGCGCGAGGGCGTGACCTTGGCCGAGCTGAAGGAGAAGATGAACTTCGCCAACGGCCGGCATATCCGGGAAGAGGAAGAGATGCGCGTGGTGCACTTCCGAGTCGTGCAGGCGAAAGCCAAGCTCTAGGAGACCCATGATCCAGAAGAAGACGCTCGCCGCCCTCGAGAAGGTCATCAAGGCGTTGGCACCCCTCGATCCCGAGTCCCGCCGCCAGGTCATCGAGGCGACGCACAACCTAGTCGAGATCGGCATGGGACGGCGCCAGGGCCAGGACAAGAAGCCGGCGAAGAAGAAGTCCAAGAGCAAGCGGTAGAGATGCGTCTTCACGTCGTCACCTTCGGCTGCCAGATGTCGGTCGCGGACGGCGAGGAGCTGGCGTCGCCGCTGACGGGCAGGGGATTCACCGCCGTCGCCGAGCCCGAGACGGCCGACGCGATCGTGCTCAACACCTGCACCGTGCGCCAGCACGCCGAGGACAAGGCGCTGTCCTTCATCGGGCGCCTGAGGGACTGGAAGGACGAGGACCCGGAGCGCGTCCTGATCGTGGCCGGCTGCGCGGCCGAGCGGCTCGGCCCCTGGATCCGGAAGCGCTTCCCGTACGTGGACCTCGTCGTGGGCGCCAAGTCCATCGAGGATTATCCAAGGATCGTGGAGGAGGCGCTCGGCGCGCGCTTCGACGCGCTGGCCGAGACGCGCCAGGCGTTCGCGCCGGAGATCTTGGATAAGCCCACGGGCTGGGCCTCGCCCTGCACCGCCTTCGTGACCATCATGCGCGGCTGCAACTACTCCTGCGCCTACTGCATCGTGCCTTCGGTGCGGGGGCGGGAGCTGTACCGGCCTTATGAGACCGTCATCGACGAGGTCAGGGACAAGGTCGGGCGCGGAGCGAAGGAGATAACCCTCCTCGGTCAGACCGTCAACAGCTGGCATGCCCCGGAGGGGGGAGCGGAGGTCCGCTTCCCGGAACTGCTGAGACGCCTGGGGAAGGTCGAGGGATTGGAACGGATACGGTTCGAGAGTCCTCATCCGCACTTCGTGGACGATGAACTGATCGAAGCGATGGCGACGACAAAAAATATATGTGAACAGATCCACCTCCCGCTCCAATCCGGATCGGACCGGCTGTTGAAGATCATGCGGCGCAACTACGATACGGTCTCGATCCTGGACAAAACCGCGCGCCTGCGGCGCGCGATGCCGCGCGTTGAAGTCACCACGGACATTATCGTAGGATTCCCCTCAGAGACCGACGAGGATTTCGAGCGGACCCTCGAGACGGTCGAGGCTTTGCGGCCATCGTGGTCGTACACGTTCAAGTACTCGCCCCGCGAGGGGACCGAGTCGGCGGGGATGACCGACGACGTTCCGGACGCGGTGAAGGAAGATCGCCTCCGGAGGCTCAACGCCGTGTGCGACGGGCTGACCGAGGAAGCCTTGGCCGCCCGGATCGGCAAGGTCGTGGACGTGCTGGACGAGGGCGGCGGCTTCGGCCGCACGCGGGACGGCTTCAAGGTCTCCTGGAAGGGGACCGGGCCGGCGGGCCGCACGGTGAAGGTCCGCGTGACCGGGACGAGCAAACGGATTTTGAAAGGGGAAACCGATGAGCGAGCATAAGAAGACCGGAGCCGAGCGCCGCAAGCACCGCCGGTTCAGCGTCGTCGAAGGGATGGTCGAGCCGATCACGCTCGAGCTCGAGGGCAGCGACAGCCTGATGCACAAGCAGCCCGCGATCATGACCGACCTCTCCGCCGGCGGCATCTCCTTGCTCATGTTCATCGAGCCGCCTCACGCCAAGAGCTTCCAGATGACGCTCAACATCCCCGGGCTCGAGGGCGTTCCGATCGAGGCCGGCATCGTGCGCGTCCACCAGAAGGGGGAGACCTACAGCGTCGGCCTCGCCTTCCGCAAGATCTCGCGCGAGGCGCAAAAGGCCATCGAGAAGATGGCCGAGGACAGCGCCGACTGCCAGACGCGCACCTCGCTCGGGCTGCCCGACGCGTGCGGCTCCGACTGCCCGTTCCACTCGCTGTTCTCCGGGAAGGCGAAGGCCGCTCGCAAGGCGAAGTAAACCTGGGTGAGAAAGGCTCGAGCGGCGCTCGCGCTTCTGCTCGCCTTCGCCGTCCCCGTCCGCGCCGAGACGACGACCGATCCCCTCTGGTACCTGCTCTCGACTATCGTCCTGGCCCCTGACGCGAGAGCCGTCGAGGCGAAAAACCATTGACTACCTCCATGGACGCTTGGCCAACAATCCGCGAGTTTTTTCTGCAAACTCGTTCGACGCATTGGTTATGGGATCACGTTGGATGACCCACTGAGCAAGGCTCGCCTGAAATACAACGCAGAGGTCCGCATGCTTCAAAAGCCCAATTGCCAGATTTTCATCCTAAGTGCGTTTCCATATTAATATGAACACTCCCAATCCGGAATTCGAGACTAAGTATCCAAAGCTTTCCGGCCTTGCCTTCGATTTCAGCGATCCGCCGCCGGGCCACCAATCCGACGATGAGACGGCGCGCAGAATCAGAAGCGATTGGCCTGTTATAGATAGGATTGATATTTTCAAGCGATTACTTTCGGATTCAGACCGCCTCTTATTTAACATCGAATCGGATTGGAAACCCCTGAGAGTCTTTGTAAATCGGGCGTTCACAAATGCCACCGAAGCCAAAGAATGGCTAATCGAGATGCGGGCCGCATGGCAGAAAGAGTTCTCGCGCCTCAACGCTCTCTAGCGGTGTCGTCGAAAGAAGAATTGAATGCGATCAGGAAACCATAGGCATGGCCGCCCCGCGTACTCCTCTAACCATGAACATGAGCGAATACAAGATTAAATACCGCGCATTCGCCGGCCACATTCACGATTTCAGCGACCCTGTCGGAGATGACGATGACGAACGGATTGCGAGACGCTTGTGGGCAGACTTGCCTGCGAAACAACGCATCGTCATATTCGAGAAACTTGTCCCGGAAACCCAACGCATGCTGGACAATCTCGATAGCGAATGGGAGGCGTTTTCAGATGCTATCAATCACCTTTTCACCGGAGCGGGAGATGCCCGAGCCTGGCTTAGCAGCATACGCGAGGCCTGGATTGACGAGCTCGCCCGTTTGAAAAACTCTTGAAAATGAACGGCATCCAGCATAAGGATACTTCCATTTTGGCATGAAGCATGCGTCAAGCGTTCCCCAACGAATGATGAATATCGAAGAGTTCGAAGCGAAACATCCCGACTTTGCCGGCCTCGCTGATGATTTCTCGGACCCGCCTCCCTCGCACACCACGGACGAGGCTCTCGCACGGTCTGTGCGGAGAGACTGGGATGACGGGGAGCGGATTCGAGCGATCGGCTGTCTACTGAAGGAGGCGCGTTCCATCCGTGCCAACCTCGATGAGGAGTGGGGGGCCCTGGGTGAGTTTCTGTCGCGCCCGTTTGCGCGGCGTGAGGACGCCGCACGGTGGCTCGACCGAGTGGTGCCGGTGTGGGAAATGGAACTCGCGCGTTTGAAGCGCGGCTAGCCCGGCGAACTATGCGACGAATCGAATACAAAAGCAAGTACCGGACCTTCTCGGGCTACCTTCACGACTTCAGCGACCCGTCTGACGATGACGTCTCGGATGAGGATATTGCGAGGCGCCTTCGAGCGGACTGGCCCGTGAGCGAGCGTATCAGCATGTTTGAGGAACTCATACCTGAGGCCGGGCGCATGCATGCTTGGCAGGAAGAGCTCGCCCGTTTGAAAAACCCTAGAAAATGATCAGCATTCAGCACTGGAGACTGAATGAACCTTAAGCTGACAGCCCGCGACGTCCTCTCCCGATACATGGAGGAGGATCTGCCCGAATTCAAAGGGGTCAAGCTAACCGATGTGAATCAAAAGGGCCTCCACGGGAGCACACCTCTATCAGTCGCGGCCACCCGTGGCGATGTCGAAGAAGTACGCGCTCTGCTGGAAGGAGGTGCCGATCCGAATGGAAGAGGCGAGCACGGAGTTACGCCGCTTCACGACGCCGTTGGACAAGAACACGTCGAAGTGGCCCGGCTACTGATACGGAAAGGAGCGAGGATCGACATCGCAGCTGATTTCGGCGGCACTCCGAAGGATTGGGCCGTCAAGTCCAAGAATCCCATAATCATCGGCCTTTTCAGTCCCCAAATTAAGAATGGTTGACGCGATGATCGTTCTCGCCGGACCGACCGCCTCCGGCAAGACCGATCTGGCCGTCGCCCTGGCCGAGAAAATAGGCGCCGAGATCGTCTCCGCCGACTCCCGCCAGGTCTACCGCCGCCTCGACGCCGGCACCGCCAAACCCTCCGCCGCGCAGCTCGCCCGCGTGCCGCACTGGCTGCTCGACCGCGCCGACCCCTCCGAGACGTTCGACGCCGCGAGGTGGGCCACGGAAGCGGCCGCCGCCATCGCGGACATCAAGGCGCGCGGGAAGATCCCGCTCGTCTGCGGAGGCACGGGGCTCTATCTGCGCGCCTTGCTCGAGGGTCTTTCGCCCTTGCCCCCGCGCGACGAGGCCGTCCGAAAGCGGCTCAACGCCGAGGCGGAGACGCACGGGCGAGCGGCCCTGCACGCGCGCCTGGCCGAGGCCGACCCGGAGGCGGCCGCCGGCATTCCCCCAGCCAACCTTCAGCGCGTCGTGCGCGCCCTCGAGGTGCTCGAGCTGACCGGCAAGCCCATCTCCGCGCACTGGCGCGAGGGCCGGGGCGGCGGGATGACGCCTGCGCTGGCGCTGAGGCTCGAGCTGACGCCGGAGCTCTCGCGCGAGCGCATCGAGGCGCGCGCGAGGACGATGTGGCCCGGCCTCCTCGCGGAGGTGAAAGCGTTGGTCCCAAATGAGTATATTGGGACCGAGCCCGGGTTCACCAGCCTCGGCTACCGCGAGGCGCTGGCCTGCTCGCGGGGGGAGCTGACGCAGGAGGCGGGCCTCGCGGAGCTGATCCGCGCGACCGTCGCCTACGCCAAGCGCCAGCGCACCTGGTTCCGCAATCAGCTCGACGCGACGGCGCTCGACGCGTCGGCCGGCCCGGACGAGCTGCTCGCGCGCGCCTTGCGACTTTGGGAGGAAGCACTTGAGAAAACCGCCGCTTAAGAACACGCAGCAGCAGCCTCCGTCGACGACGCCCTATCTGCTCGGCTGCCTCTTCCTCTCAGGCGCCTCCTGCCTCGTCCTCGAGATCGCGGGCGCCCGCCTGATCAGCCCCTTCTACGGCTCCTCGATCTACACCTGGTCGGCCATGATCACGGTGACGATGGTGTCCCTCGCCTTGGGCTACGCGTGGGGCGGACGCCAGGCCGACCGCCAGCCGTATCTCCTGCTGTTCGCGCGCATGCTCACCGCGGGGGGCTTGACCGTCGCCGCGGTGCCGTGGCTGCGCGCGCCCGTGCTCAAGGCGAGCCTGCCCTTGGGCGTGCAGGCCGGCGCGCTGGCGAGCGCCGCCGCGCTGATGGGTCCCGCCCTCGTGCTGCTCGGAGCGTTGGGCCCCGTCGCCGTGCGCCTGACGGCCACGGGCGCCTTCGATTCGGGGCGCAAGTCCGGGGACGTCTGGGCGGTGTCCACGACCGGAAGCGTGCTGGGCGCGGTGCTCGCCGGGTTCGTGCTGATCCCGCTCGTGCCGATCTCCAAGATCCTGTACGGGATCGCCCTGCTTCTCATCGTTCTCGGCGCGCTCGGCTCGTGGCTGTCCCAGCGCGCGGTCCCGGTCGGGCAGCTCGCCGCGTGCGCCGCCTGCGTCGGGCTGATCCTGATGCCCGCGGCGAAGCCGCGCCACTCCCTCTCGGCGCGCGAGTCGGCCTACGGGCGCATCGTCGTGCTGGACACGCCCTCGCGGCGCTACCTCCTCGTCAGCGGAACGAGCCAATCGGTGATGGAGAAGCCGGGAGGGGAGAGCGAGTCGCAGTACATCCGAGGGCTCGAATGGTCGCGCGCGCTGCGCCCCGGCGCAAAATCCGCGCTCGTCGTCGGCCTCGGCGCCGGCCTGCTGCCCAAGGCCCTCGAGCGCCGCGGCCTGACCGTGGATTCCTTCGAGATCGACCCGGTGATCGCGGAGACGGCCGCCGCCGATTTCGGCTTCGCGCCTAAAGGCGAGGTCTTCATAGGCGACGGCCGGGCCCTGCTCGAGCAAGGGCACGGGCCGTGGGACCTCGCCTTCCTCGACGCGTTCGGAGCCGAGTCGCCGCCGGCGCACCTGTTCACGACCGAGGCCTTCGAGCGCATGCGCGATTCGCTGGCGCCGGAGGGCGTCTACGCGATCAACATCGTCAGCGCGATGACGGGGGCGGACGACCGGCCGTGGAAGGCCGTGTACCGCACCTTGTCCGCGGTGTTCCCGCACGTGCGCGCGTTCATCGCCAGCGAGCCCAACGACGGCCTGGCCAACGTCCTGCTCTTCGCGTCGACGGGCCCGCTCCAGGCCGGTCCGCCCGCCTCGCCGGAGCGCGCCTCCCGGGAGGTCGCGCTGATGCTCGGCCGCGAGCTCATCCCCGCGCCCGGCGAGCTCGAGTCCGTGCCCGTGCTCACCGACGACTTCGCGCCGCTCGACACCTTGATGGCGGGGACCGCGCGCCGCTGGCGGACCCTGCTGCAGCGGGCGATGCCCGAGGTCCTGCTCGACTGATGGCCCGCAAGACCGGCGTCCGAAACGTCTCCCGCGAGACGCGCGCCCCCATCGAGCGCGCGGTGCTCGTGGGCGTCGGCCCGAAATCCCAGACCGACGTGATCCGCACGAGCCTCGAGGAGCTCAAGCGCCTCGTCGAGACCGCGGGCGCGCTCGTCGTGGGCGAGACTACCCAGGCGCTGCAGCGCTTCAACGCGTCGACGTTGATCGGAGAAGGCAAGGTTTCGGAGATCGTGGGGATGTGCGCCGGCCTTCGCGCCGGCACGGTCATCTTCGACCTCGAGCTCAGCGGCGCCCAGCAGAAGAACCTCGAGAAGGCGATGCCCAAGGTGAAGATCGTCGACCGCACGCGCCTGATCCTCGACATCTTCGCGCGGCGCGCGCGCACCAACGAGGGGAGCCTGCAGGTCGAGCTGGCGCAGCTCTCCTACATGCTGCCGCGCCTGACCGGCATCCGCGCGTTCTCCCAGCAGGCCGGCGGCATCGGCACGCGCGGCCCCGGCGAGCGCAAGCTCGAGTACGAGAAGCGCCACATCCAATACCGCATCAAGCACCTGCGCGCCGAGCTCGAGCGGGTGCGCGCCTCGCGCCGCCTGCGCCGCGAGCGCCGCGCCGGCGTGCCCGTGCCCCAGGTGGCGCTCGTCGGCTACACCAACGTGGGCAAATCCACGCTGCTGAACCGGCTGACGGGCGAGTACGCGGCGTACGCGGACGACAAGCTCTTCGCCACGCTCGACCCCACCGCGCGCCGCGTGCGCCTGCCCAGCGGCGGCTGGGCGGTCGTGACCGATACCGTCGGCTTCATCCAGCGCCTGCCGACCTCCTTGATCGCGGCCTTCCGCTCGACGCTCGAGGAAGTGGAGGCGGCCGACTGCCTCCTGGTCGTACACGACGCGTCCTCGCCCGAACGCGAGGGCCAGCACGCCTCGGTCCAGCTCACGCTCGAGGAGCTCGCCACGGGAGGCATCCCGCGCGTCGAGGCGTTCAACAAGGCGGACCGCCTGAGCGCGGCGGACCGGAGCGACCTCCTGCGGCGCTATCCCGGCGCCGTCCTTATGTCGGCCGCGTCAGGAGACGGAATCCCGGAGGTCCTGGCCCGCGTCGAGGAGGCGCTGTCGAAGAAGTGGCTGCTGCGCGAGATCGACGCGCCCGCGGCCTCGGCCGGCGCCTGGACCTCGCGCCTCTACGACTCGGCCCAGATTCTCGAGCGCAAGGTGCTGGGGGACAAGATCCGTTTCCGCTTGCGGGTGACGGCGGAAAACTGGAACAGGCTCCAGTCCCTATTATGCTAGGATAACGCTGTATTTCATGATAGATTTCCGCGACGCCGCCCTCATCCTCTTCGGCTACTTCGCCGGCGGCATTCCCACGGGCTATCTCGTGGTGAAACGGCTGAAGGGCTACGACATCCGCACGCGCGGCTCGGGCAATCCCGGCACCGCGAACGTCTACCGCAACGCGGGCGCCCTCGCCGGGATCATCACTTTGCTCGTCGACGCGCTGAAGGGCTATGCCCCGGTCTATCTCTGCCTCGCCCTGGAGCCGCGCCGTCCGGAGCTGGCCATCGCCGCCGGCGCCGCCGCGATCGTCGGGCACAATTGGACGCCGCTGCTGGGCTTTAAGGGCGGAAAGGGCGTGGCGACCTCCGCCGGGGTCTTCCTGGCGCTGCTTCCGTGGCCGATGGGCATCACCATCGCCGCGTTCGCCCTCGCGGTCAAGATTTCCGGGCATATCTCGGTGGGATCCATGACCGCCGCCGTCGTACTGCCGATCGCCGCCGTGACGCTTCAAGCGAAGCAGGCGTATTGCATCGCCGCGGGAGTCGCGGGGCTATTGATCATCTACAAGCATATCCCCAATCTAAAACGTCTGATCGAGAACAAGGAGCTGGGAATCCATGGCCCGTCAGCTTAAGGTAACGGTATTGGGGGGAGGGATGTGGGGCTGCGTTTTGGCGCAGCACCTGGCCAACAAGCGCGCGAAGGTGACGGTCTGGGAATTCGTGCCGGAGCTGGCCGAGTCCCTGAAGAAAACTCGTCGTCACGCTCAGATCCCAGGCTTTCGTTTGGACGGTTCCATCAAGGTCACCAACGACGTTGCCGTTGCCGTAAAATCCGCTGATGTTTTACTGTTCGTCCTGCCGTCCCGAGCGTTGGCGGCGACCGCGAAAACAATTCGAAGATGCGGTATCCCGAAAAACGCGGTCGCCGTCAACGCGTCCAAGGGCGTCGAACCCCGAACGCTCGCGACGATGGGCGACATCCTGGTGCGCGAGCTCCCTTCTCTCCGCGGAAAAGTCTGGACCCTCACCGGCCCGAGCTTCGCTCGGGAGGTCGCGCGCGGGATACCGACCAAACTGCTGCTGGGCGGTCCAACAAAACCCGTCACGAAGACCCTCGTCGCGCTGTTCCACGGCGGAGCCCTGAACGTCGCGCCTTGGCCCGATCGAGTCGGGGTGGAGCTCGGTGGATCTTTAAAAAACGCGATCGCCATCGGCGCCGGTATTTTGGATGGTCTCGGCACCGGCGCAAACACCAAGGCGGCCCTTCTTGTTCAGGGTTTATCAGAGATGTCCTCGCTTATCCACGCCCGGGGCGGCCACTACGACACCATCTACGGCCTCGCCGGCCTCGGCGACCTCATCGCCACCGGCACCTCGCCCGAGTCCCGCAACCGGGGCTTCGGCGAGAAGCTCGGCAAAGGCCTCTCGCCCAAGCGCGCCCTCGCCCAGATCCCGACCGTGGTGGAGGGCATCGAGGCCGCCGCCAGCGCCCGCGAGCTGTGCGCGCGCCACAAGGTCAAGGCGCCGCTGCTCGAGGCGATCTGGAAGGCGACGCGCGGCGCGCCCGCGAAAGGCGTGCTGAAAGCTCTCGGATTTTAACGGAGAACTGCCATATGGCCAAATCGGATAAGGGCGGCGACAAGGACAAGGACAAGAAGCCCGACCCCGTCAAGAGCGTCACCGGAGAGAAGGAGGTCCGCATCTATTCCCTCGCGACCACGGTCAACGAGTGCATCATCTTTCTCGAGGAGCTGTCGGGGAGCCGGCTCCTCCCGATCTGGATCGGCATCACCGAGGGCCAGGCGATCGCGATCCGCTTCTCGGGAATCGTCCTGCCCCGCCCGCTGACCCACGACCTGCTGCTCGCCGCCATCAAGGAGCTCGGCTTCGAGGTCAAGAAAATCGTGGTCAGCGACATCAAGGAGAACACCTTCTACGCGAAGGTGCACGTCAGCGACGGCAAGAAGACGGCCCAGCTCGACAGCCGCCCGTCCGACGCCATCGCGATCGCGGTGCGCGCCGGCTGCCCGATCATGGTGCACGAGAGCGTCTTTGAAAGATGCCAGACTCTGCACAAGCCGATTTCCGAGGACGAGGTGTCCAAGTTCAAGGAGGATCTCAAGAGCCTCAAACCCGAGGATATTTTCAAGGACCTGAAGAAGAAGCCCGAGAGCGGCGAGGAGCCGCCGAAGGGAAAGGAAGGGGGAGACTCCAAATGAACCGCCTCGACATCATCAAGGCCGTCGCGAAAGTCCTGACCACGAAGGGCGAGGCCGCCCTCGCGGTCGAGACGACCTTCGAGACGATCCGCGCGTCGCTCAACCAGGGCGACAAGGTCGTGATCTCGAACTTCGGGACCTTCCGCGTGAAGGCCCGCCAGCCGAGGAACGGCCGCAACCCGAAGACCGGGGAGCAGGTCAGCGTGCCCTCGCGCCGAGGCGTGCGCTTCAAGGCGTCGAAGAATCTGCTCGAGTAATCATCGTGGAGCTGCCGTTCCTTCCGGACCGCGACTTCTACACGATGCGCGAGGCCTCGCGCCTGGCGCAGGTGCCGCCGCACACCCTGCGCTACTGGGAGAACCGGTTCGGAGACCTCAAGCCGTCGCGCAAGCAAGGGGGGCATCGCCGCTACTCGCGGGGCGATCTCGAGCT
The DNA here is from genome assembly GCA_036676805.1 of Elusimicrobiota bacterium. Taxonomy (GTDB): domain Bacteria; phylum Elusimicrobiota; class Elusimicrobia; order UBA1565; family UBA9628; genus GWA2-66-18. The sequence continues at coordinate 2,802 of JAKFCD010000008.1, read as the reverse complement.
GATCCTCGAGATCAAGGAGCTCCTGCAGCGCAGGAAGATGACCGTCGCCGGCGCCCGCCGCGCGCTGATCGACCGGCGCCGCGGCAAGACCGGCTTCGACGCGCCGCTGACCGCCCCGGCGGCGGGAGACACCTCCCAAGGCAAGCTCCTGCGCGAGGTGCGCAAGGAGCTCAAGGCCATCCTCGACGAGATGGGACGCTGAACGAAACAGTTGCGCCGGGGGGGGCCAAAGGATTAAAATATCCCCCGACGAGAGTTTCGCGCCCGCGATCGGGGACTGGCTCAATGGTAGAGCGCTCCCTTGGGGTGGGAGAGGCTACAGGTTCGATTCCTGTGTCCCCGATCGCGCGCGTGAAATCGACGGGCCTCGGGGTATAGCTCAATTGGCAGAGCGCTTCGTTCGGGACGAAGAGGTTCCCAGTTCAAGCCTGGGTACCCCGACCAGTTTTAAAAGGACGCGTCCGGGCCGCGAGGCCCCGATGCGTCCTTTTTATTTTTGCCCCTTGCACGCCCCCTTGACAAATACTTAGAATGTCAACCGGTGCCCCCCTTGACGCGTCGACATTTAATCGTTGTCGGCCGCGTCCAAGGAGTCGGATTCCGTTGGTTCGCCCGTGAAGCCGCCGATTCGCTGGGCGTGACGGGCTGGGTGAGAAATCGGGCGGACGGGGCCGTCGAAGCGGAGGCGGAAGGGACGACGGAGGCGCTGGACGAGTTCGAACGGCGCCTGAGGACGGGGAATCCGAACGCGAGAGTGAGCGAAATCGTGACGACGCCGGCCGCGGTGAAGCACGAAAAGACCTTCAGGATCATCTAGGAGAGACATGGAACCCTCAACGGATACAACGAGCCAGTACTTCAAAGGCATCCAAAAGCTGGCGCTCGTCACCCGCGAAGAGATGCATGAGCTCTGGAAGAAGGCCAAGAAGGGCGACCGCGTCTCCAAGCAGCGGATCATGGAGGCCAATCTGCGCCTCGTCGTGCCCATCGCCAAGAAGTACCACCGCCAGGGCATCGACTTCATGGACCTCGTCGAGGAGGGCAACCTCGGCCTGATGCACTCGATCGACAAGTTCGAGCCCTCGAAGGGCTACCGCTTCTCCACCTACTCCTCCTACTGGATCGAGCAGTCGATCCGCCGCGCCGTGGAGGAGACCAGCAAGACGATCCGCATCCCCCCGCACGCCTGGGAGGCCCTGCGCAAGTGGCTGAAGATGTGGGAGAAGATGCACGTGAAATTGGGCCGGGATCCGTCCCTGGCGGAGATGGCGCGCGCGATGCACTGGACCGCCCGCCAGGTGCGCGGCGTGCTCGACGCGGCCGAGGCCGCCAAGGGCATGGGCTCCTTCGACGCCCCGATCGACTCGGGCGACGACAACATCACGGTCGAGGACATGATCGCCGAGACGACGGCGCAGTCTCCCGAGAACCTCATCGGCGTGCTCAAGCTGCACGACGAGCTTCACCAGGCCCTGCGCGAGATCGGCGAGCGCGAGCGCATGATCCTCGAATTCAGGCATGGGCTCACGGGGCAGACCCCGATGACGCTCGAGGAGGTGGGCAAGCGCCTGCGCCTGTCGCGCGAGCGCATCCGCCAGATCGAGGAGCGCGCCTTGCTGCGCCTTCGCCGCGTGGCCAACCGCATGGGTCTCATCGAGGTCGACGAGGGGGGGCGCCGCGGGCCGACGAATCTCCAGCCCGGCTTCAACGCGCCCAAGCTCAAGACCGACATCCTGGGCCAGACCATACCGGCCGGGCGCAAGACCGCCCCGACCGCCGCCCAGAACGGGCGCCGCGCGCCGCGCAAGCTCGTGTTCCTGCCCGCCGCCAAGGGCGGCAAGAAGAAGAGATGAACATGAGCGACCTCAAGGCCTTGATCAAGGACGTCCCCGATTTCCCCAAAAAGGGGATCGTCTTCAAGGACATCACGCCGCTGCTCGCCGATCCCAAGGGCTTCGACGCCGTGATCGACGGCCTGATCAGCCCGTTCAAGCAGGCCGGGGTCACGATCGTGGCGGGCGTGGAGTCCCGCGGCTTCCTGCTCGCGCCGGCGATGGCGGCGCGCCTCGGCGCGGGCATCGTCCCGCTGCGCAAGAAGGGAAAGCTTCCGCGCAAGGTCCATTCCGCGTCCTACGACCTCGAGTACGGCACGGACTCCATCGAGGCCCACGCCGACGCCTTCGCCAAGGGCTCGAACATCCTGCTCGTCGACGACGTGCTGGCCACGGGCGGCACCGCCGCCGCCGCCATCTCCCTCATCGAGCTCTTGGGGGGGAACCTGGTCGGCAGCGCCTTCCTGATCGAGCTCTCCTTCCTTAATGGGCGCAAGAAGCTGGACGGCCGGAAGATTCATTCCCTGCTGACCTACTGAATCGCGGGTGATGGACAAAGAGCTTCTTCCTTTTCAACGGATCGCCGAGCGCAAAGGCGTGAAGCTGGTCATCGGCGGGGGCGAGAGCCGAAGGCGTCCCCGTCGAATCCATCTCGATATGGATATGATCCGAGCTTCGATCGAGAATGCGATCTCGCGGGCAGGCAAGCGGCGCCAGTTTTCGATCAGGCGCAAACTGCAGAGGCTTCTTTCGAAGGGAGCCGCCGCGCAAAAGATCGAGTTTGTTCACGGATCCGGCCGCTATTTTTTTCCTGAGGATTTGGAGAAGTTCGCGGCGGCATCCACGAAAAAGGGCGGGCAAAGCTTCGGCATCGGCTGCCGCATCTTCTGTTTTATCTCATGCATATGCCTGGCGGACTTTTCACAAGAATGCCGCGAGAAATGCCGGGAACTGTGCGAAAGCTCCTGAA
>JAKFCD010000007.1:0-56352 GCA_036676805.1 Elusimicrobiota bacterium | reverse complement strand
TGCTTCCGCCTCGCGACCTCGGGCGTCGGCGACGGCACGCAGATTCACACCCACATGTGCTATTCCGAGTTCGCCGACATCTACGAGGCCATCGTGGCGATGGACGCCGACGTGATCTCCATCGAGAACTCGCGCTCCCAGGACGAACTGTTGCGGCTGCTCGCGAAGAAGCCGTATCCGAACGAGATCGGCCCCGGAGTCTACGACATCCACTCTCCGCGCGTGCCCGACGAAAAGGAGATGATCGACCTCCTGCACCGCGCGCTCGAGATCGTGCCGGCCGATCGGCTGTGGGTCAACCCGGACTGCGGCCTCAAGACGCGGGCCTGGCCGGAGACGCGCACCGCCGTCGCGCGCATGGTCGCCGCGGCCCGGGACGTCCGCGCCGCCGGTGTGCGGGCCGCGGAAAGCTCATCCTGGCCGAAACAGCCGCTCGTGCCGCTGCCGCCGCCGTTCGTGGACGAGCGGGGAGCGATCCAGCCCCTGCTTGAGGCCGTCATGCGCAGCGCCGCCGTCATCACCTCAAAGAAGGGCTCCATCCGCGGCAACCACTACCATAAGACGGACTGGCATTACTGCTACATGATCTCCGGCGCGATGGAGTACTACGAGCGCCCGACCGGCAGCGAGGAGCCGTCGCGCAAGACGATCGCGCGCGCCGGGCAGATGGTCTTCTCCCCTCCGATGGTCGACCATGCGATGCGCTTCCTGGAGGACACCGTTTGGATCACGCTCTTCCGCAACTCGCGCATCCAGGACGCGTACGAGAAAGACACGGTGCGGGTGAGGTTCATTGAGTGAACGCTCCAGCGTCCTGCCGCAGGCGTTCCGACTGCCGTCTCTGCAGGAGCACGCGGCTCGAACCCGCCTTCTCCCTGACGCCGACGCCCCCGGCGAACGCCTTCGTAACCGAGTCCGAGCGCGACGTATCCCAAACGTCGTTTCCGCTCGATCTCTTTCTCTGCGCGGACTGCGGCCATTTCCAGCTGCTCGACGTCGTGAACCCAGCCGCGCTCTTCGAGGACTACGTCTACGTCTCCGGCACTTCCCCGGTCTTCGTGGAGCACTTCCGGCGCTACGCGAAGCGGGCCATAGCGCTGTCCGGCGCAGCGTCCGGCGACCTGGTTGTGGACATCGGCTCCAACGACGGGACCCTGCTTCGGTTCTTCAAGGAGTTCGGGCTACGCGTCTTGGGAGTCGATCCCGCGAAGGAGATCGCGGCGCGCGCCAACGCCGCGGGCCTGGAGACCTGGACTGGATTCTTCACTCCGTCGCTCTCCTTGAAGATTCTCCGCGAGAAGGGTCCGGCGACTCTCGTCACCGCCAACAACGTCTTCGCTCACGCAGACGACCTGCGCGGGATGGCGACCGCCGCGCGAGACCTCCTCGCGTCCGACGGGCTATTCGTCTTCGAAACCTCCTACCTCGCGGACGTCTACGAGAAAACCTTGTTCGACACGATCTACCACGAGCACCTGTCCTATCATTCGGTCGCGCCGTTGCTGCCGTTCTTCGAGTCGCTCGGCATGCAGCTCGTCGAGGCCGAGCGCGTGGACACGCACGGCGGCTCGCTGCGCGGCGTCGCGCAGAAGGCCGGCGGACGCCTGAAGGTCGGCGCCTCCGTCACGATGCGTCTCGAGGAGGAGGCGCGGCTCGGCCTAACCTCCTTGGCCGCGTTCGCGAGCTACGCCGCGCGCATCGGCGCCCTCAAGACCAAGCTACTGTCCGTATTGACGAAGTTCAAGGCGGGGGGCAAGCGCCTAGCCGCCTTCGGCGCCCCGGCCAAGGCGACGACCTTGATGCATCATTTCGGGATCGACGGCGAACTCGTCGACTTCATCATCGACGACAGCCCGCTCAAGCAGGGCCTCTATTCCCCGGGGCTGCACATCCCGGTCCTGCCTTCGTCCGCGGTCGCGGAGCGCCGACCCGAGGGCCTTCTCGTCACGGCGTGGAACTTCGCCGATCCGATCATCGCCAAAAATAAAGCCTTTCTCGACGGCGGAGGAACCTTCATCGTCCCGCTGCCGCGGGTGAAGATAATCGAATGAACGACTTCATCATCCAGCCGGACTTGGCCGAGATCGCCCGAGGACTCGGGCCGACGGCACGCGCGTTCTCCGGGAAGACCGTCCTGATCACCGGCGGACGCGGCTTCCTGGGACGCTATTTCACCGAGACCTTCGCCTATTTGAACGAACGGGTCTTGAATGAGCCCTGCCGGGTGCTCGCCATGGACAACCTGATCACGGCGGGCGCCGCCGGGGCGAGAACGCGCGCTTTTCTCGGCTACAAGTTCATCAAGCACGACGTCGTCGAGCCGTTCGCGCCGGGCGAGCGTGTCGACTTCATCCTTCATGCGGCGGGCATCGCGAGCCCTCACTACTACCGGGCCTATCCGCTCGAGACGCTCGAGGTCGCCGTGCAAGGAACGAAGCGGATGCTCGAGCTCGCTCGCCAGAGCAGCGCCAGGATGCTCTTCTTCTCCTCGAGCGAGATCTACGGGAACCCGGACCCCAGGTTCGTGCCGACGCCCGAGACCTACCGCGGCAGCGTCTCTTGCCTGGGCCCGCGCGCGTGCTACGACGAGTCGAAGCGCCTCGGCGAGACGCTCTGCGAGATCTTCCACGCCAAGCACGGCGTGTCGGTCTCCATCGTCCGCCCGTTCAACGTCTACGGCCCCGGCATGCAGGAGAACGACTACCGGGTTCTCCCGAACTTCGCGAGCCGCATCAAGGGCGGCCTTCCCGTCAGCGTCTACGGCGGCGGCGGCCAGACGCGCACGTTCTGCTACGTCACCGACGCGATCAACGGCTTCCTGCGCGCGCTGGTCCGGGGACGCTCCGCGGAAGCGTACAACGTCGGTAATCCGACGCCCGAAGTGTCCATGCAGGACCTGGTGCGGCGCATCGAGTCGGTGCTCGGCCGCCGCGTCGGGCTGAAGAAAGTTCCATATCCCTCGAGCTACCCGGCTGACGAACCCTTGAAACGCTGCCCCGACATCACCAAGGCGGAGAAGACGCTTGGTTATCGTCCGAGCGTGACCTTGGACGAAGGGCTTCGGCGTTTCCTGTCCTGGAGCGACTCGGCTTATACCGGAAGGCAGAAGCCGTGACCTTGCGGCTGGGTCTCATCGGCGCGGGACCCTGGGGACGCCGCTACATCGAGACCCTTAGAGACTTCCCCGGTGCGGTCCTGACGCGGATCGCCAGCCGCAACCCCGAGACGGCCGCGCTCGCCGGACCGGCGTGCGAAGTGACGACCGACTGGCGCCGTCTGATCGGGGATTCCGACCTCGATGGACTGATCGTCGCGTCTCCCCCGGCCCTTCACGCGGAGCACGCCGGATTCGCGATCGCGTCCGGCATGCCGGTGCTCATCGAGAAGCCCCTGACCCTCGATCTCCATAGCTCCTTGTGCCTGCTCGAGGCGGCCCAACTGCGCGGCGCGGTCGTCGTAGTCGACCACCTCTACCTCTTTCACCCCGCGTACGAGGAACTCAGCCGGAGGGTTCTCCTGCTCGGCGGACGGATGACCATCCGCTCGGTCGGCGGCAATCGCGGGCCGGTGCGCCCGTCCGTTCCGCCGCTGTGGGACTATGGGCCACACGACCTCTCGATGTGTCTTGACTTAGTCGGTCGGATGCCCTCATCGATCCAGGGCACGCGCCGGCGCTCCGGAGAAGGCGGGATCATCGACCTGCGTCTGGCGTTTCCCGGGGGCAGCGACGCTCATCTGACTTTCGGCAATGGGTTCGAGGAGAAAGCGCGCATTCTTACGATCGAGCGCGGCGGCGTCAGGCTTCGTTTCGACGACCTCGCGGAAGACAAGCTCGTCGAATCCTCGGCCGGCGCTCCGGCAAAGCCGCTGGCAGTGAAAGCGGGCCGTCCGCTCGATCGCGCGCTGCGCGCCTTTACGGACGCCATTCGAGCGCGGCAATACGATCTGTCCGGTCTTCGCGCCGCCGTCGAGGTCGTCGCGCTCCTGTCCCAATGCGAGACGGCCCTGGCGCGCGGCGGCGGCGTATGACGGCGCTCAAGCGCGTCCGGACGCGCCTCAAAAACTGAGAGCCCCTTCGCTTAGTCGCCGAGGATGGATTCCGGGCGCAGGAAGTGGCAGGTGTAGCCCTCCGGGCGCTTGACCAGGTAGTCCTGGTGGTCCACTTCGGCCTTCCAGTACTGGTCCGCCTTCTTGACCTCGGTGACGACGGGCGCGCCCCACCTGCCCTTCTTGTTCAGGCGCGCGATGAAGGCCTCGGCCGTCTTCCTCTGCTCCTCGGTGCGGTAGAAGATCGCGGAGCGATAGGAGGAGCCGGTGTCGTTGCCCTGGCGGTCCTTCGTCGTCGGGTCGTGCATGCGGAAGTACCAGCGCAGCAGCTGCTCGAAAGGAAGCACGGCCGGGTCGTACTCGACGCGCACGGCCTCGGCGTGCCCCTCGTGGTTCCGATAGGTGGCGTTCTTGACCTGGCCTCCCGCGTAGCCTACGTCGGTGGACACCACGCCGGGGATCTTGCGCAGGATGTGCTGCATGCCCCAGAAGCAGCCCCCGGCGAGCTCGACGGTCTCGGTCTTGGACTTGGCGAACAGGGGCAGGAAACGGCCGTAGCCCTCGGCCTCGAGCCTCTCGACGGGGATGAAGCGCAGGGACGCGGAGTTGATGCAGAAGCGCAGGCCTCCTTTCTCCTTGGGGCCGTCGGCGAATACGTGGCCCAGGTGGCTGTCGCCGTGCTTGGAGCGCACCTCGGTGCGGATCATGCCGTACTCGCGGTCCTTCTTCTCGACGACGTTCGCGGGGTCGACCGGCTTGGTGAAGCTGGGCCAGCCCGTGCCGGAGTCGAACTTGTCCGTCGAGGAGAACAGCGGCTCGCCGCTGGCGACGTCCACGTAGAGGCCGGGCGCCTTGTGGTTCCAATAGGCGTTCTGGAAGGGCGGCTCGGTGGCGGCGTTGCACACCACGGCGAACTGCTCCGGGGTCAAGGTCTTCTTGAGCTCTTCCTGGGACGGCTTCTTGTAGGTCATCTTGTACTCCTTCTTATGAGGGGCCGAGGCGGCGTGAACGGCGGTCGACGAGAGCAGCATGACGGCGGCGAGACTTGTCATCATCGGGGTCATCATAACACTCATGAGTGGCGGATGGCCCGCGGGGATTACACGAAATGATAGGATCGAAATAATGGGAAACGATACGGTCGGATTCGGCGCGGCGTTCCTGGGAGGGATCGTGTCCTTCCTGTCCCCATGCGTGCTCCCCCTGGTGCCGGGCTACGTCTCGTTCATGTCGGGCCTCACCCTCGAGGAGCTCTCGGCCGGGGGCGACGACAGGACCCGCATGCGCCACGCGGGCTGGGAGTCCCTGTGCTTCGTCGCCGGCTTCTCGGTGATCTTCACCTTGCTCGGCGCGACGGCGACCACGGTCGGCCGCGTCCTGGCCGAGCAGGCCGTGCTCGTCAGCAAGGTCGCCGGCGGGATCGTCATCCTGTTCGGCCTGCACCTCACGGGCGTCCTGCCGATAAAATGGCTTTACTACCAGAAGCGCGCCGACACGGCGGCCTTCAAGGCCGGCTACTTCGGCTCCTTCCTCATGGGCCTGGCCTTCGCCTTCGGCTGGACCCCGTGCATCGGGCCCATACTCGCGGGCATACTCGCCATCGCCGCGACGCGCGAGACCGTCGGCCAGGGCATGACTTTGCTGCTGGTATATTCCCTCGGACTGGGCATACCGTTCGTGCTCACGGGCTTCGCGGTCTCGCGCTTCATGCGCTTTTTCGTGCGCTATAAGAAGCACATCCGCAAGGGCGAGATCGCCGCCGGCCTCCTGCTCGTCGCCGTCGGCCTGCTGATCTTCCTCGACAAGCTCTCCTGGCTCAACCGCTTCACGCCGAAGTTCCTGGACCGCTTCCTCCTGTGACGACAGCCCTGCGCCGCGCCGTCCTGCCGCTCCTCCTGCTCGCCTGGGCATGCAAGCCCTCCACGCCGCCCTCCGGCGCCGCCGAGCCCGCCGCCCCGCTGTCGGGCCCCGCCCTCGGAGGCGGGACCGCGTCGTTGTCCGAGCACAAGGGCAAGGTCGTGCTCGTGGATTTCTGGGCCACCTGGTGCGACCCGTGCAAGGAGGAGATTCCCGGGCTCGTGAAGCTTCAGGAGGCCCTTGGGCCCAAGGGCTTCGTCGTCCTCAGCGTCTCCATGGACGACGAGCTCGGCGACGTGGCGCCCTTCGCCAAGGCGATGAAGATCAACTATCCGGTCATCCTCCATGGCGGCGAGAGCCCTCCGAAGGGCTGGATCGTGCCCGGGCTGCCGACGGCCTATTTGATCGGCCGCGACGGAATGGTGCTCAAGCGGCAGTTCGGTTCCAAGTCGATCGCCAAGCTCGGCGCCGAAGTCGAAGCGGCGCTCGCGAAGTAGTAGGATGCTCCCATGAGCGCGCTCACCGTCAGCGTCGTCGTGCCCGCGTACAACGAGGCCGAGGCTATCGGCCCGGTGATGGCCGACCTGCACGCGGCCCTGAAGAACCGCGGCGTCGAATTCGAAATCCTCGTCGTGGACGACGGCTCCACCGACGGCACCGCCAAGGCCGTCGACCCCGCGCACGCCCGCGTCATCTCGCACCCGGCCAACGGCGGCTACGGCCGCGCCCTGCTCACCGGCATCGAGGCCGCCAAGCACGACTGGGTGCTCATGATCGACGCGGACGGCTCCTACCCGCCCGCCGAGATCCTCAAGCTGCTCGACTACGCCCCCGCCTTCGACCTCGTCATCGGCGCCCGCGAGGGCGCCCATTTCTGGGGCACGCCGACGAAGGCGTTTCTGCGCTGGGTGTACCTGCGCCTGTCCGGCTTCGTCTCCGGGGTGCGCGTGCCCGACGCGAACTCCGGCCTGCGCCTCGTGCGGAAGATATTGGTGGACCAGCGCGCGCTGGTCCGCTGCCTCGGCTACTCGTTCACCACGACGATGACGCTCTCGTTCATAATGCAGGGCCGCTTCGTCAAGAACATGCCCATCGAGTTCCGCGCCCGCTCCGGAGGGCATTCGAAGGTGAAGCCCTTCCGCGACATCCTGCGCACCCTCCAGCTGATGACCCAGGTCATGATCATCTACAATCCGCTCAAGCTGTTCGCGACGCTCGCGGCGCTGATCGCGCTGATGGCCGCCGTCCTCCTCTGGCTCGCCGTGCAGCTCGGCGCGCCGCTGCTCACCTTGTGCGCGGCGATCGCGGCCTTCGGCGCGCTGTTCGCGTTCGCGTCCGGCTGCGTGCTCGACTCGATGCGCATGCACGGACAGTGGCGCCCGTAGCGGAGGCCGCGTGAACCTCGTCGTCGGCTCGGGGCCCTCCGGAGTCGCCGCCGCCTCGGCCCTGCTCGACGCCGGCCGGCCCGTCCTCATGCTCGACATCGGCCGTGAGCTCGAGGCCGGCTCCCGCGCCGAGGAGCCCGGCGACGACCCCGCGCGCAAGCTGGTCTTCGGCTCATCCTACCCTTATCTCACCGACCGCGAGGCCGGTCTCGTTCAAAAAGGGACGAGGTGCCTCGCCTCCGGCGGCAAGGGCGGCCTCTCGGCGGTATGGGGCGCCTCCGTGCTGCCGTTCCCCGAGGACGAGCTCGGCGACTGGCCTTTCGCGGCGAAGGACCTGCATGAGCACTACAAGAAGGCGGCTGTGCTGCTGGGGATATCCGGCGCGATCGACGCCCTCGCGCCGCGCTTTCCCTATTACAGCCCCCCGCTGCCTCCGCTGAAGCACTCGCGCCAGGCGCAGACCGTGCTCGCCCATTGGACGCGGCATGAGGCGGAGCTCAAGGAGCACGGCTTCGCGTTCGGACGCGCCCGCCACGCCGTGGACTCCGCCGCCTGCGAGTACGACGGGACCTGCCTGTCGGGCTGCGAGCGCGGCGCGATCTGGAGCGCGGCGGACGCGGTGGAGGCGTTGAAAAAGAGGGACGGGTTCGAGTATCAGGGCGGCGTGCGGGTCTTGTCCATCGAAAAACGGCCCGAGGGCGTGCGCCTCCACGCCGCCCGCGAAGGAAAGTCCCGGACGGTCTACGACGGCAAAAAAATATTTCTCGCGTGCGGCCCCCTGGCCACGGCCCGGCTCGTGTGCGGCTCCTTCGGCGCGCCCGAAGGGGGCCTGCCCCTGCTGACGCAGCCCTACTTCGTCCTGCCGCTTCTTCTCGACCGGGACGTCCCCGGCGCGCCGGAGGAGAAGCTCCATACCCTGGCGCAGCTCTATCTCGAGCTCGACGACCCCAAGACCTCGCCCCGCCTCGTTCACCTGCAGATTTACGGCCGCAACGAGGTCATCGCTCAGAAGCTCGACCGCGCCGCCTCCTGGGCCGGACCGTTCGCGGGAGCCGTCAAGCGGCGCCTCGCCCCGCGCCTGCTGGCGATCCAGGGCTACCTGCACTCGGATAAGGGCGTCCCGGTCAGGATCACCGCCGAAGGCCGGGGCGAGGACTGCCGCCTGACGGTCGCGGCCGGCGACGCCGCGCCGACGAAGGCCGCCGTGCGGCGCGTCGCGGCGAAGCTGAAGGGGTTCTCCGAGGAGCTCGGCTTCAAGCCCCTGACCTTCCTGCTGAAGATCGGCCGCCCGGGGGAGGGCAACCACGCCGGCGGCACGTTCCCCATGATGAAAGCGCCGGGGCCCTGGCAAACGGACGTCCGGGGACGCCTGCATGGCCATGAACGCATTTATCTCGTGGACTCCTCGGTCCTGCCCTCGATCCCCGCGACGACCTTCACCTACGCCGTGATGGCCAACGCGAGCCGCATCGCGTCCCTGGCCGATTAGCGGACTGTTTCCGGAAACAGTCGCCCGACGGGAAACCCCCGATTTTGGTACAATCGCCGCCATGCCCCCCGTCGAGGCCATGCCCGATACGCCGGTGATGCGGCAGTACCAGGAGATCAAGGCCCGCCACCCCCAGAGCATCCTGTTCTTCCGGCTCGGGGACTTCTATGAGATGTTCGGGCACGACGCGCAGGACGCCTCCCAGATCCTCGGCCTCGTCTTGACCCAGCGCCAGGGCTGCCCGATGTGCGGCGTTCCCTTCCACAACGCCCAGAACTACATCGCCCGGCTGCTGCGCGCGGGCCGCAAGGTCGCGATCGCCGAGCAGCTCGAGGCGCCGAGCAAGGACAAGAAGCTCGTCGCGCGCGACGTCGTTCGCGTGGTGACGCCCGGCACGGTCGTCGAGGACGAGCTCCTCGACCCCGCCGCGACCAACTTCCTGATCGCCGTCGAATACGACCTCGTCGGCTGGGGCGCGGCGTGCCTCGACGTCTCCACCGGGGAGTCGTGGGCGACGCAGACGCTCAACGACCGCGACCACCGCAAGCTCCACGACATGCTCGCGCGCGTGCGCCCGGCCGAGGTGATCGCCTCCGGCGAGGCGGCCGGAGCGCTCTGGCTGCGCTCGGTGCTGCCGGCGAAGGCCTGCCTGACGCTGCGCGAGCCCGCCAAGGACGGCGCCTCCCCCGCGTGGGCCGCGGGCTCGATCTGGCGCAACCACCATCTCGCCCTGAACGCCGCCCTGGCCGCGCGGCGCTACGTCGACGAGGCGAAGTTCCGCCTGCGCGACCTGCCCGAGCCCGCCTACCGCGAGGCCGGCGCGATGATGCAGCTCGACGAGACGGCGATCCGCACCCTCGAGCTCGTCGAGGCCGCCAGCGGCGAGAAGCGCCACACGCTCTGGGGCCTGCTCGACCAGTGCCGCACGCCGATGGGCAGCCGCAGGCTCAAGCACTGGCTGCTGCACCCGTCGACCGACCTGCGCGAGATCGAGCATCGGCAGAACTGCGTCGAGGATCTGCTCGACAAGCCGGAGGCCCGGCATTCTTTGGGGAAAATACTGCAGGAAGTCGCCGACCTCCCCCGCGTGACGAGCCGCCTCGCCACCCGCGCCGCCACCCCCCGCGACCTCGGCGCCCTGCGCCGCTCGCTGGCCCGTCTGCCCGCCCTCGAGCTCTGGCTCGACGAAGAGAAGCTGCAGTTCCACTCCGGCCTGGCCGACCTCGCCGCGAACCTGCGCGAGACGGCCGGATCTCTCGAAGCGCTCGGGGCCAAGCTCGTCGCCGCCCTCGTCGACGAGCCCCCGCTCAAGCTCTCCGACGGCGGCCTTTTCCGCGAGGGGCATCATAAGGAGCTCGACGAGCTGCGCCGCCTCAAGACCGACTCCGACCAGGTGTTGACCGAGCTCGAGGCGCGCGAGCGCAAGGCGACCGGCATCTCGAGCCTCAAGGCCGGGTACAACTCGGTGTTCGGCTACTACATCGAGATCAGCAAGGCGCAGAGCGCCAAGGCCCCCGCCTCCTACACGCGCAAGCAGACCTTGACCAACGCCGAGCGCTACGTCACGCCCGAGCTCAAGGAGCTCGAGACGCGCATCCTGACGGCGGAGGAGAAGATGCTGCGCCTCGAGGCGCGCCTCTTCGCCGAGCTGCGCGACGAGGCCTGCGGCTATCAGCTCGCCTTGATCCGCCTCGCCGACCTGCTCAGCGAGCTCGACGGCTTCCAGTCCATGGCCTCGGTCGCCGCGATGCACGACTTCGTCAAGCCCAAGGTCGACTTCTCGCACGACCTCGAGATTTTGGAAGGCCGTCATCCGGTGCTGGCCGCGCTGCTTCCTTCCGGCACCTTCGTCGCGAACTCGCTGACCTTGAACTCGCGCGACCCCCAGATCCTGATCCTCACCGGCCCGAACATGGCCGGCAAGTCCACCTACCTGCGCCAGAACGCCCTGATCGCCCTGCTCGCTCAGATCGGCTCCTTCGTGCCCGCCAAGTCGGCGCGCGTGGGCGTGGTCGACAAGATCCTGACGCGCATCGGAGCGCAGGACGCGCTCGCGCAGGGCGACTCGACCTTCATGGTCGAGATGAAGGAAACATCCCACATCCTGCGCTCGGCGACGCCGCGCTCCCTCGTGGTGCTCGACGAAGTCGGCCGCGGCACGTCCACGTTCGACGGCATCTCCATCGCCTGGGCCGTGCTCGAGCACCTGCATTCGTCCTATGAAACGGACGACAAGGACGGCCCGAGGGGGCCCCGCACGCTTTTCGCCACGCATTATTTCGAACTGACCGAGCTGGCCAAATCCCTGCCGGGGGTCGTCAACGGCAACGTCGAGGTCAAGGAGTGGTCCGGCGCCGAGGGCCGCACCGAGGTCGTGTTCCTCCATAAGATCGGCGAGGGTCCCGCGGACCGCTCGTACGGCATTCACGTCGCGGCCTTGGCCGGCCTGCCGGCGCGGCTGATCGCGCGGGCCCAGAAGATCCTGTCCGGGCTCGAGAACGAGTCGGGCTCGGGGAGATTGAACGGCAAGGTCATCCGCGATGATAAATCCGCCCCGCCGGAGCTGCCCCTGTTCGAGGAAAACCCGGTCTTGCGGACGCTCAAGCTCATCAATCCCGAGACGATGACGCCGATCGAAGCATTGCAGGCTTTGAACGCGTTGAAAAAACAACTTTAATGCCCATCATTCAAAGATTAACGGAAGAAGTTTTTTCAAAAATCGCTGCCGGGGAGGTCGTCGAGAGGCCGGCTTCTCTATTAAAAGAATTAATTGAGAACTCGTTAGACGCCCATTCGACGAGCATCGATATCGAGGTCACGGGAGCGGGAAAGACATCGTTGCGCGTGTCGGATAACGGCGTCGGCATGGACGCCGACGACGTCAAGATCTGCCTCGAGCGCCACGCGACCAGTAAATTATCGGCGTTCGAGGACTTGGATTCCCTTCACACTTTCGGCTTCCGCGGCGAGGCGCTGTACGCGATCGCGGCCGTGGCGAAGGTCACCGTCACCAGCGCCCAAGAAAACGCCAAGGTCGGCTGGCGCGTGACGAGCGAGAAGGGCAGGATCACCGACGGCCCCGCGCCCGCGGTGCCGGGCACGACGGTGTTCGTCAAGGACTTGTTCTACAACACGCCCGCGCGCCTGGAGTTCCTCAAGTCCGACGGCTCCGAGCGCTCGCGCCTGGCCGCGGTGATCGAGGAGGCCGCGCTCGCCAACCCCTCTGTGCGCTTCACCTACAAGTCGGAGGGCCGCCAGGTCCTGCGCTTCGAGCCCGAGGACTCCGGCGACTTCTTCCAGGATTTCGACCTGCGCGCCGCGGCCGTGCTGGGCGACGACCTCGCCGGCGGCCTGCTGCCCATCGACGTGGAGCGCCCCGGCGTGCGCGTGCGCATGCTCGTCTCCCCCTTCGACAAGATGCCCTCCTCGCGCGGCTTCCAGTACTTCTTCGTCAACAAGCGCCCGGTGTCCTCGAAGATCCTGAGCACGGCCCTGTACAAGGCCTACGGAGAGCACCGCCCCTCCGGCCGGCAGCCCGTCTGCGTCGCCCTGCTCGAGCTCAACCCCGACGCCTTCGACGCGAACGTCCATCCCGGCAAGCGCGAGGTTCGCTTCAAGAAGGACGGAGAGATGTTCGAGATCGTGTCGGGCCTCGTCGCCTCCGCGCTCGCCAAGGCCAAGGCCGCCGCCCCGATCACGCTCGCGCCCGAGCCGGTCAGCGTGGTGAACGACGCGCCCCCCGCGAAGGCCGCCAACGCCCCCGAATCCGACCATTATCTCGGCGGGAGAGGCTTTATTCCCGACGAGTTCAAGCAGATCAAGCTCAGCGCGTCGATGGCCCTGTCGGCGCCCGAGGGAGCGCCCGCCTGGTACACCCCGCCCTTCCGCTACGTGGGCCAGATCGAGCGCAGCTACATGCTCTTCGAGGCGTGCGGCGGCCTCTTCATACTGGACCAGCACGCGGCCGCCGAACGCGTCCTTTATGAGAAGCTCATGGGCGAGATCGAGAACGGCGGGGCGAAATCGCAGAAATTGATGCTCCCGATCCCCATCGACCTGCCCGCCTCCGCCGTGCGAGCCGTGCTGGAGAAATCCGACCGGCTGCACAAGATCGGCTTCGAGGTCGCGGCTTTCGGGAAAAACGGACTGCACGTCGCGGCGGTCCCGGCTCTTTTCTATCAGGCCGACGACGTTAAAAAATTGATCCACCGCGTCATCGACGGTCTTTCCGATCCCGTCGCCGAGGCCGAACGGCTGCGGCACGACGTCACCGCCACGATCGCGTGCAAGGCCGCCGTGAAGTCCCACGACCGCCTGGGCGAGGAGGAGGCCTACAAGCTCCTCGACGCCCTGCGCGACTGCAAGGACGGCTCGGCCTGCCCGCACGGCCGCCGCGCCATGCTCTCGCTCAACCGCGACGAGCTCGCCCGGCGCTTCCAGCGCCCCGGGGCCGTCCCGCTCGCGTGACGGCCAAGCACTCGCACGCCCACACGCGCCGCCACGCCCGCCGCCTCCTCGAGGGCCTCTTCGCCTTCGTCGTCTGCGTCGCGCTGTACGCGCTCGTGATGACGGGCTCGGTCTGGTTCCCGCTGTTCCTGGGCGGCGCGAAGGTCAAGCCGCTCGTCGCCTTCATCCTGATGCCGATGGACGTGCTGATGCTCGGCTGGAACCAGCCGTGGCACATACTGGCCTTTCATCTCGCGACGACCGTCGCGGCGTTCGCGCTGTCCCGGGCCGACACGGACCGCCAGTTCGAGCTGATGCTGATCGCGTTCGGGACCTGCGCCCTCGTCAGCGGCGTCAACGACGCGCTCAAGGCCTACCGGGTCCTCCACCACCCGAGCCCCGCGAAGTAGGGGCATGCTCGAGCGCGCCAAGGCGTACTACCGCGACCACGAGGCGGCGTGCACCGCCGGGCTCTTCGTCGCCGGCTTCCTGTTCGACACCCTCGTCGTCGGGCGCATCGACAAGCTGCACAACATCCTCCACCAGGCGTCCTACCTGTCGCTGTGCGCCTTCTTCACCGGCCTCGAGCTGCGCGAGCGCCACGGCGCCTTCACCCCGCCCGAGCGCCTCCGGACGGCCTGGCGCTATCACGCGGGCGCCACGCACTTCATGCTCGGGACCTTGCTCAACATCTACACCTTGTTCTATTTCAAGAGCGCCTCGATGGGCGTCTCCTTCATCTTCCTCTTTCTCCTGGCCGCCCTGCTCGCGATCAACGAGCTCCGGCCGTTCGAGAGCTCGGGGACCATGCTGCGCATGTCGCTGTTCAGCCTCTGCCTCGTCTCCTACTTCACCTACCTGATCCCCACCTTGATGGGGCGCATCGGTCCGCTGCCGTTTCTCGGCTCGCTGGCCGCCGCCGCGGCCTGCGTCGCCGCGCTGGCCTGGCGGCTTCACGCGCGCCTGCCCGGCCGCGGCGCGGAGGTGCGCCGCCACGTCGTGCTCCCCTTCCTCGCGGTCGCCGCCTCGTTCGCGGTCCTCTATTTCGCGAAGGTCATCCCCCCGGTGCCGCTGTCGCTCTCCGAGATCGGCATCTACCACGAGGTCCGCCGCGAGGGCGAGCGCTTCTCCTTGAGCTCGACGCGGCCGCGCTGGAAGTTCTGGCAGCGCGACGATCAGGACTTCCGGGCCCGGCCCGGGGACGAGATCTACTGCTGGGTCAGCGTCTTCTCGCCGACGCGCTTCCAGGAGCGCCTCGAGGTGCGCTGGCGGTTTCGGGAGGAGAACGGGTGGGGAGAGCCCGAGTCGATCCCGCTGCCCATCACGGGCGGACGCGACGAGGGCTGGCGCGGCTTCACCTACAAGGCCCGCCACAAGCCCGGCCGCTGGCGCGTCGAGGTCGTGACGTCCGACGGCCGCGAGCTGGGACGCGTTCATCTGACCGTTACACCGGATGACTCCACATCTCCGCGCGAAAGCCGTATCATCTGGCGCTGAGGCCAAAACCATGAAAAACACCGGGCTCCTGATCGTCCTCGCCTTGCTCGCCGCCGGCGCCGCCATCGGCCTGTTCGGCGCGCGCTCTTTCCTTAAGACCGCGCCCGAGCCGGGCCTGTCCTCGTCCGCGGACGGCGCGCCGCCCGCTTCCCCCGCGAACCTGCCCGCGCTCGAGGAAAGCGACGACTACGTCCGCGGCCGCGCGGCCGGCCTCTCCTCCGCGGCGGCATTCGCTGAGTGGCTCAAGCAGGAATACCTGATCCGGCGCCTGGCCGCCGCGATGAGCATGATCGCCGACGGCAAGATTCCGCGCGAGACCTTCGCCGCGTTCGCGCCGAAGGGGAAGTTCCGGGCCGTCAAGAAGGACGGCCGGACCGTCGTGGACCCCGCGGGCTTCGCGCGCTACGACGCCTTCGCGGCGATGGTCGCCGGCGTGGACGCGGTCGCGGCCGCCGCCGTTTTCGAGGAGCTGCTTCCTCTGCTCGATATCGCCCAGCGCGAGCTCGGCGAGAGGAACTCCGCCGACGCCCGCGCGACCTTGCGCGCCGCGGCCGAGGAGCTTTTGGCGGCGCCTCCCCTCGGGGGCGACGTCGCGCTCGTCGAGGGCAAGAAAGGCCTCGGCTGGGTCTACGCGGACGCGGACCTGGAGGGCCGAAGCCCCGCGCAGAAGCAGCTCATGCGCATGGGCCCCAAGAACCAGGCGGCGGTGCAGGCCAAGCTGCGCGCGCTGACCTTGGCCCTGGGCGGGCCGGCCGCCGCGCGCTGAGCCGGCTTAGTTCTTCTCGCCCCAGGCGACGGGAATGACGAAGACGTTCTTGACCAGCGGCCGCCCGCCGTTGGGGACCGCCACCTTGTCGATGCCGACGCCTTTGTAGAACACCTTGTGATGGCCCCACGTGCCGAGCGTCACGCCGGCGCCGTTGCGGGCCAGGACCAAGGTCGTCGCGCCGTCGGCGCCGCCCGCGTTCGTCACGGCGGTCACGGTGAAGGAGCCGTCCTCGTTGGAATACGTGCGAGTCTCGCCTTGCTCGCCGGCGACGCAGCCCTTGTACGCGAGGTCGGCGGCGCGCGTGCCTTGCTCGGGCACGGTGTAGTCGCTCAGCCAAAGGCCGAAGGTGATCTTCTCCCAGGCGGCGGTCATCTCATTGCGCTGGCAGACGGCGGTTTGCGCCGAGGCGGGGACGGTCAGGACGGCGGCGAGAAGGGCGGCGATGATCATGAAAAGGAACCTCCGGGTCGCGATGACCCTGGAGTTATTATAACCCGATTCCATCCCGCCGCATGAGCCGAAAGGCCCTGACCGCCCAGGTTGCTATTGTCGCCGGGCGGCCTCGCTCATGTCGACTTAATCCCCATTACCACCAGCGCTGTTGGCATATGCACTTTAGCCAACCAGTCTGATAGAATCCGCTTGTGGCAAAACAATATCCGGAGACGCTGCTCGAATTCGAGCAGTGGTTCCGGACGGAAGAGACTTGCCGCGACTACATCCTAGGGCTTCGGTGGCCCATGGGAGTTCACCATGGAAGGGCTGAACGTGAGCAAATGGACCATTATCTCGAGGAGTTCGCCTTCCGGTTCAACAGACGCCTTTCAGGACACCGCGGTATGCTCTTTTTTCGGCTGATTCAACAATGCGTCGCGCTCACGCCTACGCCGTACAAGCGGATCAAAAGTGATGCTCAGTTGAGATAGGTTGGCTGAAGTGCATATGCCAACAGCGCTGGCGGTAAAGGGGATAACCCCGTCGTCGTCGACCGGCCCGCGGCGCGAGGCTCGGTCCAGGACCGAGCTAGTCTTTGATCGAGGACTTCTTCTCGAGCCAGACGCCGAGGATGGCGTGGGTGCGCTTGGCGATGCCGAGCTCGTTCTCGTAGTCCTCGAGGAATTTCACGAAGGCCTTGTTCTCCTCGGGCGTGTGCGAGCCCTTGGTGTAGGCGCGGTAGTAGGCTTGGCCGTCCTCGAAGTACTGGACGCGCGCGGCCAGGTCGCGGGCGACCTCGCCGGCGGTGTCGAGCGTGCCTTTCGGGCGCTCGGGGACCTTGGGCGGCAGCAGCGCTGTAACGGAAACGTTCTCCGCCGTTGCGGAGGACGTCGGCGGCGCGACGGCGACGAGCGCGGCGCCCGGCATGCCGGGGAGTTCGGCGGCGTTCGCGGATGCGGAAGACATCAGGAGAAAAATGATCTTGATCATGCCCGAATCCTACCATTCGCGCGACTCGGGCGGCCATCACTTGACGGAGGGGCCGAATTACTTTTCATCGGGAAATTTTTTACCGTGAGTGGGTCTTGACGCCCGGGGTTTCGGGGCTATACTCATCGCATACCCGCTCCGAAACCGGTGTGCAGTCGGTGCCGCGAAGTGGACGCCGAGATGAGGCTGAGGCCGTAACCGGCGATGAAGTGAGTGGCAGTCGGAGCGTACGTCAGGCCGTAGTATCGGGCGCGTAATCGCGGTCGCTGTCGTCGAGACGCGAAGGTGCGCCCGGCGTTACGGGTTCGGGGCGGGTTCTGTGAGGCGCCGAGGCGGTCCCCTAGTGGACGCCGGTCTCGGCGCCTCCTATTTTTCGCCCTGAGGCGCGGCCGGCGCGGCGGGCGGAGCCGGCCCCGGGTCGAGCAGACCCTCGAGCGCCTTCAGGATCTTCCAGCGGTACTCGGCGAAGCCCGTGCGCAGATCTCGAGCCGTGATCTCGTAAGGAACATCCGGGGTCACGCCCAGGTTCTCGATCGGCTGCCCGCCGGGGCGCTCGGCCAGGCTCGTCGTCGCCGAGAGCCTGTCGATGCCGAACTGGTTGATGGAGAACGACCGGACGATGCCGCCCGCGCCGGCGGTGCGCACGCCTATGATCGTCGCGCGCTTGTTGTCCTGCAGGATCGCGGGGAAGAAGTCCCCGCCGGAGAAGTCCAGGGCGTTGGTCAGCAGGAGGATGGGCTTGGTGTAGCGCTCCTCGGCCTTCGGCGCGGGATCGATGTCGTCGACGCCGCCGACGTGGATGAGACCGGTGTAGCGGCGGCCCGCGGTGAACTGCTGCAGGATGTACTGGGCGGAGCGGACCATCAGCTGCATGAACTTCGCCGTGATCGGATAGCCGCCGGCGTTCGGCGGCTCCTCCTCCTCGCCCGCCTTGAGCTTCTTCTTCTTTTCCTTGGGCGGATTCTGCTGATTGCGCATCAGCTGCAGCAGGAGCTCCGCGGACTGATGGGCCTCGGCCTCGCCGATGATCATGCGGTGGCGGGGCGCCACCAGGACCTTGTCGGTCAGGTGGGAGGCCAGCGCGTACAGGTAGAACACGCTGCCGCCGGGGTTGCTGACCTGGTCGATAACCAGGGCGTCGGTCTCGGCCTGGAACTTGGCCATGAGCCCGGCGAACTCGCGGACCTCGGCGTAGTCTCCGTCGTAGGCCGCGATGCGGACGTAGCCCTTCTTCCTGCCGTCCTTGGTCTCGAAGATATAGGCGTCGAAGTGGCTGTCCGCGTCGCTGCGCCACAGGATCTTGCCCAGACGGGGCACGAAGCTCCTGCGCGCGCCGATCATGAACGGGTTGTCCGCGGATTCGGCGCGCATGCCCGCGAAGAGCTCGACGAGGGGATGGACGGCGGCGACGATGGCCTTGCCCACGGAGCTCAAGAAGCCGGCGCTCGCCGGGGCGGCGGGGACGCCGCCGTCGAAGCCCTCGGGCTCGAGCATGCCGGCGTTGCGCGCCGGGACGTCCTGCGCGATGAGCTCGGGGGTGTAGTCCCACGGCATCGTCACCTTATAGAACTCGCCCTTGCGGCGGATGACGAGCTCCGCGGCGCCCCGCGGAATGTCGTTGTCTCCGCGCGCGCGCCGGCGGTTGGTCAGGAACAGCTCGGCCATGCGCATGTCCGTCTGCGCGACGTTGGCCGTCATGCGCGCGGCGATGGCCTTGACGGCCTCGGCCGCCGGCTGGCCGGCGAAGGACACGACCTCGTCGCCCGTCTCGAAGGGGAAGGCTTCCTTCGGGAGCTTTTCGCGGTCGATATAGGTCAGGTAGTAGCGGCCGCCGGCGCCGGCGACCGAGAAGGGGAGCTTGGAGCTCTCGGTCGAGTGGAAGGAGATGCTCACGTGGTAGTCGCGCATCGACGCGACCAAGGTCGCGAGGAGGTCCTGGAACCGGCGGGTCGTGATCTCCGGATCGGCGAGGATGGCGGCCTTGGCCTTGTCGTACTCGCGCTTCAGGTCGAGCTCGAAGCGGTCCTTCTTCATGTCGAGCGGCGCGTACTGCTCGGCGAAGATCGACGCCACCTGATGAAGCGTGCGCACCATCCGCCGCTGGGTCGGCGTGGCGGCCGGGGAAGCGGGGGTGAGGGACGCGGCGGCGGCGCGCAGGCGATTGGGCTGGAAGGAGAGGGGGCCGCGGCCGCTGAGGTCCAGCGCGGGCGCGAGGGCTTCGGGGGCGGCGGAACCGTCGAACATCCGGCCGACGGCGACGACCTCGACCGCGGTGATCGCGGAGGCGGACTCCCCGGCGACGCTCGCGAGCGCGGCGAGAGGCGCGGCCTTGACGGATACGTTCGCGGGCGAGACGGCGGCGCGCGCGGCGGCAGCGGCGGCGGGCTTCGCCGCGAGAGGGATGCGCGCGGCGCTCGGGGCCGGCGGAACGAGGGCAAGCGCGGAGGGCGCGGCCGCCGGGGCCGACAGCACGGGAGCCGTCAGGGCGCTCAGCGAGCCGGCGGAAAGCGAGGGGACGGCGAACGAGCCGGAGAGCACGCCGGTCACGGAGGCCGCGGCGGAGGCGCCGGCGGCGGACGCTCCGGGGACGACGCGCGCGTGGTAGGTCTGCGACCACGCCGCGGTGCCGGGCAGGCTCAGGCCGAGAGCCAGGATCAGGCTCACGGCGATGGACTTCTTCGCGGCTGTTCGTTCGACGATCACGGGTGTCCTCCTGCGGCGGCCGATCTGTTAACGGGATTATGCGCCAATCGCGCCGTTTCCGCGTGGTCCGTAGGGCCAACGGACCCATGACATTGGGCCTACGATGGATTGGGCCCTCCGGCCTTACAATAGTCCCTACCGGCCCCCTCTGACTATTGAGGATGGTCGGGAGATTCCGATTGTTGGCTCCTCTGTTGCATTGATGTGTAGGCGTTATGTTAGAGCTCCGCTTTCACGGCCGCGGCGGCCAAGGGACGGTCCTGGCGGCCAAGATAATCGCCGACGCCGTATTGCGCCAAGGCGAGAAGCAGTGCCTGGCGATCCCCGAATTCGGCGTGGAGCGCCGCGGCGCGCCGGTCATGGCCTATGCCCGCGTCAGCGAAAAGCCCATACTGGCGCGCACGAGGATATACTCCCCCGACGCGCTCGTGGTTCTCGACCCCACCTTGTACGCCTCCGACATCCTCAAGGGCCTCAAGCCCGGGGGCACGGTCCTGACCAACGGCGGCCCGGAGGACGTCGCGCGCCTGCGCCGGCGCTTCCCCGGCCAGAAGTTCCTCGCGGTGCCCGCGCGCGAGATCGCCCTCGAGCTCAAGCTCGGCTCCGCGTCGAGCCCCATCGTCAACACCGCCATGTGCGGCGCCGCCTGCGCCGTGTTCGGCCTGTGCAGCCTGTCGGCGCTGCTCGAGTGCGTCCGCGAGGCCGTGCCGGTCAAGGCCGACGCGAACGTGGAGGCCGCGCGCCGCGCCTACGAGGCCGCCCGGGAGGTTCTCCATGCCGCTTCTTGACGAGGAGCCGAGGGCTTACCCGCGCGTCTTGATCGCGACGCGCTCGATGGACGAGAACCACACGGGCAACTGGCGCACGATGCGCCCCGTGATCGACGCCAAGGCCTGCACGGGCTGCAACATCTGCTGGAAGCTGTGCCCCGAGGCCTGCGTCGACCTCACCGACAAGGTTCCCGAGATCGACATGGACTACTGCAAGGGCTGCGGCATCTGCGTCGCCGAATGCCCGGCCAAGTGCGTCGATTTCATCGCGGAGAGCGCGTCATGAAGAAGGTCTTGAGCGGCAACCACGCGGCCGCCGTCGGCGCGCAGCTCGCGCGCGTCCAGGTCTCCGTCGGCTATCCGATCACGCCCGCCACCCAGGTCTTCGAGGCCATCGCGGAAATGAAGTCCAAAGGTGAATTCCCCGGGGAGTTCATCGCCGCCGAGTCCGAGCACTCGGTCATGGCGGCCCTGCTCGGCGCCTCGACGGCCGGGGCGCGGACCTTCACCGCGACCTCCTCGCACGGCCTGGCCTACATGCACGAGGTCCTGCATTGGGTCGCCGGGGCGCGGCTGCCCATCGTGATGATCGACGTCAACCGCGCGCTGGCCGCGCCCTGGAACCTCTGGACCGACCAGACCGACTCCCTCTCCCAGCGCGACACCGGCTGGATGCAGACCTACTGCTCGACCAACCAGGAAGTCCTCGACACCGTGCTCATGTCCTTCAAGATCGCCGAGCGCGTGATGCTGCCCTCGATGGTCGTGCTCGACGGCTTCACCCTTTCTCACAGCTACGAACCCGTCGACGTGCCGAGCCAGGCCGACGTCGACGCGTTCCTGCCGCCGTTCCGCCCGGAGCTCAAGCTCGATCCGGATCAGCCCATCACCTTCGGCTCCTTGACCCAGCCCAAGGACTACCTGCGCCTGCGCCGGCGCATGGCCGCGGACATGGCCGAGGCGGAGGACGCGATCGAGGAAGCCGGCCGCGAGTTCGGCGAGCTCTTCGGCCGCGCCTACGGCCAGCTCGACCCGTATCGCTGCGAGGACGCCGAGACCATCCTCGTGACGAGCGGCGCAGTCGGCTCCACCGCGCGCGCCGCCGTCGACGCGCTGCGCGAGAAGGGGCTCAAGGCCGGCAACCTGCGCCTGCGCGCCTTCCGGCCCTTTCCGGCGAAGGCCCTGCGCGCCTTCGTCCGTCCGGGCATGAAGCTCGCCGTCGTCGACCGCAACTACTCCCCCGGCATGGGCGGCATATTCGCCCAGGAGCTCAAGGCCGCGCTGTACCCGCGCCCCGGCGTCTCGGTCCACGGCTACGTGACCGGCCTCGGCGGCGGCGACATCACGGTAGAACTATTGAAGGAAGTCTGGGAGCGCGTCGACGAGGCGCCGCCGGCGGAGATCCCGGCGGCGACCTGGGTGGAGGACGCGCGATGAAGACCTCGATCCCCGTCCCGGAGCTGATGAGCTCGGGCCACCTCGCCTGCCAGGGCTGCGGTGCCACGATGGCGATGCGCTACGCCCTCAAGGGCTTAGGCGACCGAACGGTCATGGTCGTGCCCGCCTGCTGCTGGACCGTGATCTCCGGCGCCAACCCGCGCAGCTCGATCAGCCTCCCGCTTCTGCACAGCCCCTTCGCCGCGGCCGCGGCCACGGCGACGGGCGTCAAGGCCGGGCTCGTCTCCCGGGGCGACCGCGAGACGACGGTCGCGGCCTGGGCCGGCGACGGCGGCACCTTCGACATCGGCCTGCAGGCGCTGTCCGGCGCGGCCGACCGCGACGAGGACATCCTCTACGTCTGCTACGACAACGAGGCGTACATGAACACCGGCGTGCAGCGCAGCGGCGGCACGCCCGGCGGCGCCTGGACGATGTCGACGCCGGCCGGCAGCGCGCGCCCCAAGAAGGATCTCGACGCGATCATGCTCGCCCACCACATCCCCTATTTCGCGACCGCCACGCCCGCCTACGCCGAGGACATGGTGCGCAAGTTCGCCAAGGCGAGGACGATCAAGGGCTTCCGCTTCATCCGCGTCCTCTCGCCGTGCCCCCCCGGCTGGAAGACCGACCCGATGGACACCGCCAAGCTCTCCCGCCTGGCCGTGCAGACCGGGCTGTTCCGCCTCTACGAGGTGGAGAACGGCGCCATGCGCCTGAACATGCCCGTGTCCAAGCGCAAGCCCATCGAGGAATACCTGAAGGCGCAGGGCCGCTTCAAGGGCATGCCGGCTTCGGAG
This sequence comes from Elusimicrobiota bacterium, assembly GCA_036676805.1. Lineage (GTDB taxonomy): Bacteria > Elusimicrobiota > Elusimicrobia > UBA1565 > UBA9628 > GWA2-66-18. The sequence continues at coordinate 33,727 of JAKFCD010000007.1, read as the reverse complement.
ATCGCCGCGCTGCAGCGCCGCGTCGACGAAGCCTGGGAGGCCAAGCCATGACGCGCAAGAGCAAGTGCGTCGAATGCCGCCACTGCGAGACCTTGATCGACCCCAAGAAGGGCTCGCGCCATTATTGCGCGCGCAAGAAGCGCGCCCTGCCGGCCAACGTCACCTCCCGCCCGGCCTGCGACCGCTTCGAGCCGATCAAGCCGTCCGGCCACTGGGGACCCTGACCATGACTATCGCCGCCGACGTCGAGACGTTCACGCTGAGGCCCCGCCGCGCCGTATACCTCAAGCCCGAGCCCGCCTCCTTCGAGGGAGAGGAGACGCTCGAGGCGATGGACGCGGCCTACCGCGCGCTGTGCGCGATCCTTTTCAACTACGTGCCGAACTCCGGCCATCCCGGCGGCAGCATCTCCTCGGGGCGCATCGTCTCCTCGCTCCTTTTTAAAAACCTTCGCTGCGACTTCTCGCGCCCGGACGCGATCGACAACGACGTGATCGTCTACGCCGCCGGCCACAAGGCGCTGGGGCTGTACGCGATGTACGCGCTGCGCGACGAGTGGGTGCGCGTCGCGCGCCCCGACCTGCTGCCCGCCGAGCGCCGCCGCCTGCGCCTGGAGGACCTGCTGGGCTTCCGGCGCAACCCGACGCAGGCGACGCCGCTGTTCAAGCGGTTCAAGTGCATGGCCCTCGACGGCCATCCGACCCCGATGACGCCCTTCGTGCCCGTGGCCACGGGCGCCTCCGGCGTCGGCGACTGCGCCGGGATCGGCCTGGCGCTGGCGGCGATGGACGCCTTCGGTCCCAAGGGCCCGCGCGTCCACCTCCTCGAGGGCGAGGGCGGCATGACCGCCGGGCGCGTGCACGAGGCGCTGGCCGCCGCGGCCACCGCGGGCCTCTCGAATACGATCATGCACCTGGACTGGAACCAGGCCTCCATCGACTCCGACCGCGTCACCGCCGAGGGCGACAAGCCCGGCGACTACGTTCAGTGGGACCCCCGTGAGCTCCTCTATTTGAATGATTGGAACCTCGTCGAGGCCGGCGACGGCAGCGACTTCCGCCGCGTGCTGGCGGCGCAGCAGGCGGCGCTGGCGCTCGACAACGGCCAGCCCACCGCGATCGTTTACCGCACGACGAAAGGCTGGCGGTACGGCCTCGAGGGGCGGGGCTCCCACGGCGCCGGGCACGCCTTCTGCTCGGACCCGTTCTATACAGCCGTCGAGCCCTTCGAAACGGCGTTCGGCGTGAAGCTCCCTCGTTTCCAAGGGGAAAAGACCCCGGACCGCGTCGAGGCGGCGTACTGGGAGACCTTGCTGGCGATGCGCGCGGCCTTCGAGACCAAGCGCCCCGACGTGGCGCGCTTCGCGGCCGGGCGCGTGGCCGAGGCGGCCGCGGCGACGCCGAAGGGACGCCCCGTGCGCGCCGGCGGCCCCGACCTGGCGGCGCTGTACGACTCCGACCTCACGCCCGAGCTCACGCCCGAGCCTCTCAAGCTCGAAGCCGGAAAATCCGCCACCATCCGCGGCGCCCTGGGCGACGCGCTGGGCTACCTGAACTCCGTCACCAGGGGCGCTGTCATCGCCTGCGCGGCCGACCTGGCCGAGTCCACGAGCGTGTCCCCGATCAACAAGGACTTCGCCAAGGGCTGGTTCCACGCCAAGAACAACCCGGTCTCGCGCCTGATCTCCGTCGGCGGCATCTGCGAGGACGCGATGGGCGGCGTGATGGCCGGAGCCTCGAGCCTGGGCCTGCACATCGGCGTGTCGAGCTCGTACTCCGCCTTCATCGCCGCCCTCGAGCACGTCCCCGCGCGCCTGCACTCCATCGGCCAGCAGATGCGCCGCGAGGCGACGGGCGAACCCAGCCGCGTCTGGATCATGGTCAACGCCCACGCCGGCCCGCTCACCGGCGAGGACGGCCCGACCCACGCCTGCCCGCAGGCCCTTCAGCTGCTGCAGGACAACTTCCCCAAGGGCTCCATGATCACCTTGACGCCGTGGGACCCGTCGGAGGTCTGGCCGCTCCTGATGGCGTCCCTGCGCGCCCGTCCCGCCGTGCTGGCCCCGTTCGTCACGCGCCCCGCCTGCCCGGTCCCGGACCGGGCCAAGCTCGGCCTGCCGCCCGCGTCAGCGGCGGCCAAGGGCGTCTACGCGGCGCGCCGCGGCGGCCAGGCGACCGTCGTCCTGCAGGGCCACGGCGTGGCGCATCACTTCATGCGCGACGTGCTGCCCGCGCTCGACGCCGCGGGCGTCAAGCTCAACGTGTTCTACGTCGCCAGCGCGGAGCTGTTCGACCAGCTCGGCGACGACGAGAAGCGCCAAGTCTTCCCGCCCGAGCTGGCCTCCACCTCCATGGGCATCACGGACTTCACCCTCGCCGCGATGTGGCGCTGGGTGCGCTCCGACGCGGGCCTGGCCGCCTCGCTCCATCCGCTCAAGCAGGGCTACCTGGGCAGCGGCTCCGGGGACAAGGTCCTGGAGCAGGCGGGCCTGACCGGCCCCGGGCAGTTGGCCGCGATCACGGCCTGGGTCAAGACCTTCGAGAGGTAACGATATGAAACAGTGTCCCGACTGCCGCAATCCCGTCTCGTCCTTGCTGTTCCTCGACGGCAACCTCGTTCCCGAGCCCTACTGCGAGCGCTGCTGCAAGAGCGTCGCGCCCGTCGAGAAGACGGCGCCGGCCTCCAAGATCGCGGTTCCGGCCTAAGCTCCGGGGACCTTTCCCGCGCTCTCCGGCAGGAGCGGGGCGTAATTCTTCGCGAGCGTCCGGTAGAGATGCTCGGCGCCCGTCAGGCGCGCGGTCATGAACGCCAGCAGCGACCCGAGCATGATGGGGACCAGCATCTCGTGCCGCCCGGTCATCTCGAAGATGATCACGAAGGACGTGATCGGCGCCTGGATCGTCCCGGAGAGCAAAGCGGCCATGCCGATCAGGGCGCAGCTCCCGACGGAAGCGCCCATGACGCGCGCGACGTCCGCGCCCAACGCGGAGCCGGCCGACAGGCAGGGGGCGAATATGCCTCCGGCGATGCCGGACCAGTAGCTGAGCAAGGTCGTCGCCATCTTCGCCAGCGGAAACAGAAACCCGGCCGAGGAGACTTCTCCGTGGGTCAGCCCCCTCGAGACCTCGTTGCCCGGGCCGAGCGTCCGGGTCCCCGCGAAATAGGCCACGCCCAGCAGGGCCGCGGCCGTGGCCATGGGCGCCAGCCAGCGGCCGGGGCCCGAGCCGAAGCGCGCGAAGTACTTCTGCCCCCGGAGTATGGCCGTGGAGAAAAAAGAGCCCGCCAGGCCGGCGAGGACTCCTATGGCCAGGGTGACCTTCAAGGGAACGCCCGGGGCCAGCGACAAGCTGCCGAAGTAGGTGTATTCCCCGTACATCGCCTTCGCCGCGATCGCGGCGACGATGATGGACATGAGGACGTATTCCTTGATGCTGGAGCCGAAGTCCGCGGACAGCTCCTCGATGGCGAAGGTCACGCCCGCCAGCGGGGTATTGAAGGCCGCGGCGAGCCCGGCGGCGCCGCCGGCGATGATCAGGGAGCGCGGCTCGACGCGGACGCCGCCCCAGCGCCGGAAGGGCTCCATCGCGAGCATGAAGACGCACATCGCGATGTGGACCGTCGGGCCTTCGCGGCCGATGGAGGCCCCGGCGACGATGCCGACGAGCACCGCCGCGATCTTGACGGCCATGGTCCGGGCCGAATAGAGCGGTTGGAGATTCGGCTCCGTCCCGGGGGTCAATTCCCGGGCCGCGAAGATCGCCTGCGGTATGCCGCTGCCGGCGGCGTTCGGCGCGAACCGGCGGATGAGCTCCACCGACGCCAGGAACAGGAGGGGCGTGGAGACCCAGGACCAGGCGCCGACGGTATCGAAATCCAGCCGGTAGGTCAGCGCGCGCTCGAAGGCCCTCATGAACAGCACGGCGGCCGAGCCCGTCAGGACGGCCGCGACGAGGTAGGCGCCCATAGTGATCCCGTATTTATGCCGCCAGAGCTTGCCCGAAATTTCCGCGCCGCGCTTGAACATGGGACGATTTTATGAAATTCGGACCTCGGACCGAAGCCGGCCGCGCTCCATGGCCGCTTCGTTGCGAGGACATTCGGTCCCATGCCCACGATGCGGCGTCCCGTCTGCTCGGCCTGCGGCTGGCTGGAGACGCGGACCGCCTCCGACGGCCGCTCCCTGCGCTTCTGCGTGAGGCACGGCATGCCGCGCTCCGCCGTCGACCTGCGCTCCGAGGCGTGCAGCGACTTCCGCCCCGTCGAGACCACGACGGTCCTCCCGGCCCGGACTCCGGCCCGCCTTCCCGTCCCGCTCGAGCCTCCCCCGCTGTTCCAGCCGCCCGACCCCGACGGCTTCCGCCGCTTCCTGCGCGACGAGAAGGATTTTTCTCCGCGCTCGAAGTTGATGAACGAGCGCGAGGCGGTCAAGCGCTTCATCCGCAGCGGCGATTACATCGGCTTCGAGCTTTACGGCACGGTGCGCTGCCCGATGTCGATCGTGCGCGAGATCGTGCGCCGGCGCGTCGGCGGCCTGCGCCTGATGGGACAGGGCCTCATGGACGCGGACTTCCTGATCGCGGCCGGGCTCGTGACCGACCTCGACATCACCTACGTCGGCTACGAGGCCTACGGCCTCTCGCCCATCCTGCGCCGCGCCGTGGAGCGCGGGACGATCCGGCTCGCTGAGTGGTCCAACGCCGCGATCACCTGGCGCATGAAGGCGGCGGCGATGGGCCTGCCCTTCCTGCCCGCCCGCTCCATGCTCGGCACCGACACGCTCGCGCGCAGCCCGGCCAAGACCATGAAGGACCCCTTCACCGGCATGCGGCTGGCCCTGCTGCCCGCGCTCGTGCTCGACACCGCCGTCATCCACGTCCACCGCGCCGACCGGTTCGGCAACTGCCAGATCGACGGCATCTCCGGCTTCGCCGTCGAGATGTCGCGGGCCTGCAAGCGCCTCATCGTGAGCGCCGAGGAGATCGTCGACACCGAGGTGTTCCGCGAGACGCCGGAGCGCACCGTCATCCCCTACTTCCTCGTCGACGCCGTCGTGGAGGCGCCCTTCGGCGCCCACCCGGGCGAGACCTGCGGCGCGTACCGCCGCGACGAGCCGCACATCAAGGCCTATCTGGAGGCGACCCGTTCCGAGGAAGCGACGAAGAAATATCTCGACGAGTTCGTGCACGGCGTGAAGGACCACGCCGGCTATCTCAAGCGCGTCGGCGCCTCCCGCCTGCGCGCGCTTAAGGTGATAGACGATGAGCGCTGAGAAGGCCGGCGCGACCGAGCGCCTCGCCTGCACGGCGGCGCGCCTCATGAAGGGGAGCACGACCGTGTTCATCGGCACCGGCGTGCCGATGCTGGCCGCGGCGCTGGCCCGCGCGCTGTACGCGCCGTCGCTCATCCCCGTCTTCGAGTTCGGCGGCGTCGGCTCCACGCTCGAGAGGCTGCCGCTGGCCGTCGGGGAGCACAACTCCTTCCGCCGCGGCGTGGCGGCGATGGGCATCTGCGACGTGATGGAGGCCGCCCAGCGCGGCGTCGTGCGCGACGGCTTCCTCGGCGGCGCGCAGATCGACCCGTACGGCAACTTGAACACGACCGTCATCGGCTCCTACGGCGCGCCCGCGGCGCGCCTGCCCGGCTCGGGCGGCGCCAACGACGTGGGCTCGCTGTGCTGGCGCACGATCATCATCATGAAGCATGAGCGCAAGCGCTTCACGCCGAAGGTGGACTTCCTGACGACGCCCGGCTACCTCGACGGCCCCGGCGCGCGCGAGCGCGCGGGCCTGCCTCCCGAGACGGGTCCTTGCCGCGTGGTCACCGACCTCGCCGTCTTCGACTTCGCGCCGGAGACCAAGCGCATGCGCCTCATCGCGCTCAATCCCGGGGTGAGCGTCGAGCGCGTCGTCGCCGAGACGGGCTTCCCCTTCCCCGTCGCCGCGCGCGTCGCGCGCAACGCCGACCCGACCGCGCTCGAGCTCGAGACCTTGCGCCGCAAGATCGATCCCGAGAAAGTCTTTCTCTGACCCCCCCGACTGTTTCCGGAAACAGCTGGTCAGCGGCGGCGGGCGACGGCGCGCAGGCTGGCGTCGAGGTCCTTGATGATGTCGACGGGGCTTTCGAGCCCGATCGAGAGGCGCACGCCGCGGTTCTCCTTCATCGGGCCGTGGCCGGCGTAGGCGGAGTGGGTCATGCCCGAGGGCATCTCGATCAAGGTCTTGGTGTGGCCGAGGCTGACGGCCAAGGTCACGCAGTAGGCGTTCTGGGCCACGTGGTCGACGAACTTGACCGCGTCGATCTTCTTCTCGTCGAGCTTGAAGTAGATCATGTTGCCCGGCGCGAAGCCGCCGTCGAAATCCCGCATCTGGCGCAGGGCGAGCGCGTGCTGCGGGAAGGAGTCCAGGCCCGGGTAGCGCACGCTCGCGACCAGCGGATGGTTCTGCAGATAGCGGGCGACGTGCAAAGCGCTGTACTGCTGGCGCTTGATGCGCAGGGGGATGGTGGGCACGCCGTAGACGAGTATGGCCCACGCGGCCTTGGGCGAGAGGATGCCGCCGAAATCCTTGCGGTAGCCCGCCAGCAGGGGATAGACGTCCTTGGAGCAGCACACCGCACCCCCGACCTCGGTGCCGAAGCCGCCGATGTTCTTGGTCAGGGAGTGGACCGTGACGTCGATGCCGTGCTCGATGGGGCGCTGGCCGAAGGGCGTGGCGAAGGTGTTGTCGATGACCGTGAAGATCCGCCGCTTGCGGCCCTTGTTGGCCTTCGCCGCGATGTCGGAGACGGCGCGCAGGTCGACGAGGTCCAAGGTCGGGTTGACCGGGGACTCGAAGTACAGCGCGCGCGTGCGCGAGCCGACCGCCCGGGCCACGGCCTTGGCGTCGGTGAAGTCCACGCGCCGGACCTTGATGCCGAGCTTCGGATACCAGCCCGTGAACAGGGAGTGCGTGCAGCCGTAAAGCAAGGTGTGCGCTAAGACCTCGTCGCCGCTCTGCAGCAGGCAGCCCAGGCCGCCCGCGACGGCGGCCATGCCGGAGGCGAAGGTCAGGCAGGCGTCGGCGCCCTCCATGGAGGCGAGCTGGCTCTCCAGCAGGCCGCGGGTCGGCTCCTCGAGCCGGTCGTAGATGTACACCGGCGCGCCGTCCATCTCCTTATGGAACGTCCCGAACTCATTGAAGCCGCGCGCCGCGCGCTTGACCGACTCCAGGCGGAAAGTCGTCGACGCGGTCAGCGGCGGCACCACGTGATGGGCGTAGTCCCACCGCGGGGTCTTGGCCGCGCCGTGCACGATGCGGGTCGTCTTCTTATAACCGGAGGCGTTCTTGATCATGGAGGGGCTCTCAGCGTCCTGGAATGACCGGCAAGCAACGTTCCGGCCTCGCGGCTGGATCGTTGCTAATATATCTAAACCTTATGCTCCCTCGCGAACACGGCGCCTGGGCCATCCTTCTGGCCCCGATTTTGGTCGGCCTCCTCGCCGCCCCGGTTTTCTCCCCCTTGGCGGCCGTCCTCTTCGTGCTCGGCGCGCTGGCGGTGTTTCTGTCGCGCGCGCCGCTTCAGGCCTTGCTGGCCAAGCCCGGCGACCGCCGCGCCCGGGGCTGGCTGGCGTTTTACGCCGCGCTGGCGGCGGGCGCCTTCGTCCCCCTGATCCTCCTGCTCGGCTGCTGGAAGCTTCTGTATTTCGCCGTGCCCTCCGGCCTGCTCCTGGCCGAGAACCTGCTCGCCAACAAAGCCGGGCGGCGCTTCAGCGCCTTCAACGAGGCGGCCGGCGTCTTCGGCCTGTGCCTGGGCGCGCCCGCCGCCTACTACGCCGCCTCCTTCCAGCTCGACGCCCGGGCCTGGTCGATCTGGCTGCTGTGCTCGGCGTTCTTCCTCGGCCCCATCTTCTACGTCAAAATGGCCGCCCTCCAGCATCGCGCGGCCGCCGACCCGGGGGCTTTGCCCGGGCTGGCGGCCATGCGCGGACGCTCGACGCTTTACCACGGCCTGACTTTGGCCGCGGTCGCGGCCTGGGCGGCCACGGGCGGCGTGCCCGCCGCGGCGGCCATCCCCTTCGCCGCCGCCTTCCTGAAAACCGTCCTGCGCGGCCTGCGCGCGCCCGAGCGCGTCGACTTCAAGGCGCTCGGCTACTCGGAGGTCGGCTACTCGGCGCTGTTCGTCGCCGTGCTGGGCTTCGCCTTCGCGCGCTAGTCACGAAACAGTCCCGTCCGGGACACTCCGCCCAAACATCGAATTGGTTGAGTATCCCGGGATGAGCATGACCATGGGGGACCTGAGGCGGGAGACGAAGCTCCCCGCGATCATCGCGGACGAGCGCGGCGTCGTCGTGCACGTCAACAAAGCCTTCGAGGACGCCTTCGGCTGGAGCCTCGCCGAGATCGCCGGCAAGCCGCTGAGCGTCATCATCCCGGAGGCCCTGCGCGACTCCCATCACCTGGGGTTCTCCCGGTTCCTCAGCACCGGCCAGCCCACCTTGCTGGGCCGCCCGCTCACGCTCATGGCCGTGGACAAGTCGGGGCGCGAGTTCCAGTGCGAGCACGTGATCATCGCCGAGCGATCGGAAGGGCGCTGGACGTTCGGCGCGACGCTTCGCCCCCTGGACGCCCCATGAGCGGCGATTCCGGCTCCGACGAGCTGGTCCGCGAGCTGCGCCGAAGCCTGAGCCGGATGGAGGTCGCCCTCGGGCTCCTTCCGGACGCGGTCGTGTGGACCGACAAGTCGGGCCGCATCCGCTGGTGCAACGGCGCCTTCGACCGCATCCTTAGCATATCCCATATCGAGATTCTGGGCGCGGACTTCGCCCAGGCGCTGCCGCTGGCGGGCGCCGATCATCCCGCGGCTCGCGCCGCCCGCGGCGAACACGACGGCGAAGGCCGCTATACTTACCGATCCCGGCTTCTGGATTGCCACTGGAAATCGACGCGCTGGGAAGAAGAGGACGTCCATGTCTTCCTGATCCGGGACCTCACGGAGTCGCAGCGAACCCTCGAGGAGCTCGCGGCGGTGAAAAAGGCCGAGGAGCGCTTCCGGCTCGCCATGGAGGCCGCGCCCAACGCGATGGCCATGGTCGACCGCACCGGCAAGATCATCCTCGTCAACTCGCAGCTCGAGAAACTGTTCGGCTATGGCCGCGCCGAGCTTCTCGGGCAAAGAATCGAGATTCTGGTGCCGGCGCGCTTCCGCGAGGCCCATCCCGGCCATCGCGCGGGGTTTCATGCCGACCCCCGCACCCGCGCCATGGGCGCGGGGCGGGATCTCTTCGGACTGCGCAAGGACGGCGTCGAGGTGCCCGTCGAAATCGGCCTCAACCCGATCGAGGCGACGGAAGGCCTCGTGCTGGCCTCGATCATCGACATCACCGAGCGCAAGAAGAACGAGGAGCAGGCACGCGAGACGGCGCGCCTGGAGTCCGCCCAGAAGGAGCTGGAGAGCTTCTCGTATTCCGTGGCTCACGATCTGAGGGCGCCTCTGCGTCATATCGACGGCTTCATCCAGATGCTGCGCAAGAACACGGCCGGCAAGCTCGACGCGCGCGGCGTGGAGCTGATGGACAAGATCTCCCATTCGGCCAAGAGGCTGGGCGCCTTGATCGACGAGTTCCTCGCGTTCTCGAAGACGGCCCGGACAGACCTGCAAAAGCGTCCCGTCGCGCTCGGCGGCGTCGTCGCCGAGGTCATCGCGGAATCCAAGCCGGAGCTCAAGGGCCGCAAGGTCCAATGGCGGGTCTCCAGCCTGCCCGAGGCCGTGTGCGATGCGGTCATGATCAAGCTCGTATTCGTCAACCTGATCGGCAACGCGTTGAAGTTCACCCGCGGCCGGTCGCCCGCGGTCATCGAGATCGGGCCCGCGCCCGGGGAGCCGGGCGAGATCGTGATCCGCGTCCGCGACAACGGCGTGGGCTTCGACATGCGCTTCGCGGACAAGCTCTTCGGCGTGTTCCAGCGCCTGCACCGCATGGAGGATTTCGAGGGCACGGGCATCGGCCTGGCGAACGTGCGCCGGATCGTCGCCAAGCACGGAGGCCGCACCTGGGCCGAGGGCGAGATCGACAAGGGCGCCGCCTTCTACTTCTCGCTGCCGGAGCCGCAGACGCAAGGAGCGCCATGAAAGGTCTAGGCAAGATACTGCTCGTCGAGGACGACCCCGGCGACGTCGAAATGATCCTCGAGGTCCTGAAGAAGGAGGCCGAGATCGCCAACGAGGTCGTCGTCGCGCGCGACGGCGCCGAGGCGCTCGATTACCTCAGGGGGGAGGGCGCCTGCACCGGCGGCGCGCGCGACAATCCCATCGTCGTCCTGCTCGACATCAAGCTTCCCAAGATCAACGGGATCGAGGTCCTGAGGACGATAAAGCGGGACCCCGGCCTGAAGTGCGTTCCCGTGGTCATGCTGACGTCGTCCCGGGAGCCTTCCGACCTGACGGAATGCTACAAGCTCGGCGTCAACGCCTACGTCGTCAAGCCGGTCAAGTTCGAGGATTTCTTCGCGGCGGTGAAGACCGTGGGCATCTTCTGGGCGATGCTCAACGAGGCGCCGCCGCGGGGCTAGGGCATTCATTTCCACGTCCTAAAAAGGCTACCCGCGCGCTATGGTGCCGCCGGGGGCGAAGCTCTATACTCCGCCCCGTGCTTACCCCCCGACATTTTCCCCCGCTTCGACCCCCCCGGTGAGGGCGCAGCTCCTCGCCGCGCTGATATTGACGAGCCCGGGGCTCGCGGCCGCGGCCACGATCTTCACGACGCAGACGCCCGCCTCGGGCAACGTCAACAATTCCAGGTCCATCGAGCTCGGGGTGCGCTTCCGCGCGGACACGGCGGGGATGATCACGGGCCTGCGGTTCTACAAGGTCGCCGGCAACAACGGCCCGCACACCGGTCATCTCTGGACGAACGCGGGCGCCTTGCTGGGATCGCTGACCTTCACGGGCGAGACCGCGTCGGGCTGGCAGACCGCGAGCTTCGCCTCCCCCATCCCGATCTCCTCCGGCACGCCGTACGTCGCTTCCTATCACACGACGCTCTACGCCGCCACGCGCGCCTATTTCGCCGACGAGGTGAGCAACCCGCCCCTGCACGCCCTGCAGGACGGGGTCGCCGGCCCCAACGGCCTGTACGCCTATTCAAGCGGCGCGATCTTCCCCAGCCAGGGCACGCGCTCGAGCAACTACTGGGTCGACGTCGTCTTCCTGTCGAGCCAGAGCGCTCCCCCCGTCGACGACGAGGCCCCATCGGTCTCGATCGCCTCGCCCGCCGAAGGCGCGCTGCAGGCCGGGGCCGTCGCGGTGACGGCGGCGGCCGCGGACAACGTCGCCGTGACGACGGTCCAGTTCCGTCTGGACGGCGCCGATCTCGGGGCGCCGGACCTTTCGCCCCCCTTCTCCGCCGTCTGGAACACGGCTCTCTCGAGCGACGGCGCCCATGTCCTGAGCGCCGTGGCCTGGGACGCGGCGGGCAACGCCTCGACCTCGACCGCCGTGTCCGTCACGGTGGACAACACGCCGCCCCTCATCAGCTCGGTCGCCGTCACGGACATCGGGATCAGCTCCGCGGCTTTGGCCTGGCTCACCGACGAGCCCGCGACCTCGCAGGTCGAGTACGGCACGACGACGGCCTACGGGAGCTCGACGGCGCTCGACTCGTCCACGGTCACCAGCCATGACCAGGTCGTGATCGGCCTTTCCTCGGGGACCTTGTACCACTACCGGGTCCGCTCCGCCGATTCCGCGGGCAACCTCGCCGTCTCGGGCGATTTTACCTTCACGACCACCGTCCTGCCCGACCTCACGCCGCCGTCGGTCGCGATCTCCTCGCCGGCCGCGGGCGCCGTGGTCGGGGGAACCGTCGCGGTCGTCGCGTCGGCCTTCGACGACGTCGCCGTCGCGACGGTGCAGTTCCGGCTGGACGGCGCGGACCTGGGGCCGCCCGATTATTCCCCGCCCTTCGAGTCCGCCTGGGACACGGCCGCGTCGAGCGACGGGCCGCACGCCCTCGAAGCCGTGGCCTGGGACGCGGCGGGCAACGCCTCGACCTCGGCCGCTGTCTCCGTCACTGTGGACCACACGCCCCCGTCGGTATGGATCTCGTCGCCGGCCGAAGGCTCGGTGGCGGCGGGGACCGTCGCGGTCGTCGCGTCGGCCTTCGACGACGTCGCCGTCGCGGCGGTGCAGTTCCGGCTCGACGGCGCGGACCTCGGGCCGCCCGACGCCGCCGCGCCCTACGAGATCGTCTGGAACACGGCGCTGTCGTCCGACGGCGCGCACGGCCTCAGCGCCGTGGCCTGGGACACGGCGGGCAACGCCTCGACCTCGGCCGCCGCATCCGTCACGGTGGATAACGCGCCGCCGCTCATCAGCGCGGTCGCCGCCGGGAGCGTCGCCATCACCTCCGCGGCCGTGTCCTGGGCCACCGACGAGCCCGCGACCTCCCAGGTCGAGTACGGCACGACGACGGCCTACGGCAGCTCGACGGCGCTCGACTCGTCCACGGCCACCAGCCACGCCCAAGTCGTGATCGGCCTTTCCTCGGGGACTTTGTACCACTACCGGGTCCGTTCGACCGACGCCGCCGGCAACCTCGCCGTTTCCGGCGGCCGCGTCTTCACCACGACCGTCTTCGTGGGCACGCCGACGGTGGTCAGCTTGACCTTCGACGACGGCACGATCAGCCATGTCCTGGCCCGGGACGTCCTCGACGAGAAGGGCGTCAAGGGGACCTTCTACGTCAACAGCGGCCGGATCGGCGGCGGCCCCGCTTTCATGAATCTGGCCCAAGTCCGGTCGATCGCGGCCGGCGGCCATGAGATCGGAGGCCACACGATCGGCCACCTCGACCTCACGACGCTCGCGCCGGAGCAGCTCGAGCAGCAGATCTGCGGCGACCGGGCCGCCCTTATCGCCATGGGCTTCTCCCCGGCCTCGCTGGCGTACCCGTTCGGGGCGTTCAACGCCGCGGTGACGGCGACGGCCGCGAGCTGCGGCTACGCGAGCGGCCGCGGGGTCGGGGGGCTCGGCTGCGTCGGCTGCCCGAAGGCGGTGCCGATCCCGCCGCCCGCCGCGTTCGGCGTCGCCACGCCCGACTCCGTCAAGAACACCACGACCTTGGCCGCGATGCGGCAGATGGTCACCGACGCCGAGCAGGCCGGCGGAGGCTGGGTTCCCGTCGTCATGCACCTCGTCTGCGACGGCTGCGGCACCCTCTCGGTCAGCTCCAGCACCTTGGGGGCCTTCATCGACTGGGTCAAGCCGCGCGAGGCCCTGGGAACCGTGATCAAGACCATGGCCCAAGCCATCGGGGCCGACGACGTCCCGCCGAGCGTCTCGATCTCTTCGCCCGCCGCGGGCGCGCTGCTCTCGGGAACCGTCGCGGTCGCGGCGGCGGCCTTCGACAACGTCGCCGTCGCGACGGTCCAATTCAGACTGGACGGCGCCGCCCTCGGTCCGCCGGACTTTTCGCCGCCCTTCGAGGCCGTCTGGAACACGGCGCTGTCGTCCGATGGCGCGCACGGCCTGAGCGCCGTGGCCTGGGACGCATCAGGATTCGCTTCGACCTCCGCGCCCGTCGCCGTTTCAGTGGACAACACGCCGCCGCTCATCAGCTCGGTCGCCGTCACGGATCTGGGGATCGACTCCGCGGCTTTGGCCTGGCTCACCGACGAGCCCGCGACCTCCCAGGTCGAGTACGGCACGACGACGGCCTACGGAAGCTCGACGGCGCTCGACTCGTCCACGGACACCAGCCACGCCCGAGTCGTGACCGGTCTTTCGTCCGGGACAACGTATCACTTCCGCGTCCGTTCGGCCGACGCCGCCGGCAACCTCGGGGTGTCGGGCGACGCGACCTTCACCACCGCGCCGGCCGGCCTGGGCTGCCTGACCAGCGCCGGCGACTGGCGCAACCTGGCCTTCCCGCCCCAGGTCAGCTCCTTCACGGTCGCCTTCGACGTCACGCCGAGCTCGGCGGGGATGAACGCCTCCATCGGCGTGTCGACCGGCGCCACTGGCGACTTGGCGGGGCTCGCCGCCGCCGTGCGCTTCAATCCCCAAGGCTTCATCGACGTCCGCTACAGCACCTCCTACGCGCGCATGTCGACCGTCGCCTACAGCACGGGAACCTCCTACCGCTTCGATCTTCGGGTCAACGCCTCGGCGCACCTCTTCGACGCCTACGTGACCCCGCAGGGGTCCTCGCGCGTGCTGCTCGCCCGGAACTACCCGTTCCACTCCAGCCAGAGCACGTCGACCGTCCTCGGCAACCTCGGCCTTTTCGCCTCGCCCGGCGCCGCGACGATGTGCAATCTGACGGTCGCGGCGTCGACCGTCCCGTGGTGGGACGGCATCAGAGAGGTGTATGCCACCGCCGCCGGCAGCAAGACCTGGTACTCGACCTGGGACAACGGGATCAACCGCGCCTTCGTGCGGGCCGTCGATCCCATCGACCCGTGGTTCGACGCCGCCCACGGGAGCGCGAGCTTCCTCGTGGACGCCGACAGCGGCGTATTCAAGATCAGCGGCAATGTCCCCAGGATGTATATCCATCACCCCGAGTTCGTCATGGGCAGCAGCTCCTTGACGGTGGCGAACGCGCACGCGAAGCAGTGGCGCGACGTGGAGGTGACGGTGTACGGGATGAGGGTCGCCGACAGCAACATCGCCTGGGGCGGCATCAACGGCGTCGCCCGCGCCAACCACGGCATGACCGGCAGCGAGACCGTGCACCTGTGCGACACGCGGGGGATCGGCGCGCGGTTCCGGTACAACGGGCGCTTGGACTACGAGAAGGAGACCCGCCACCCGACCACCTACGCGATCAACACCACCACCACGACCTTGTGGCCCAGCGGCACCGCGATGCCGTTCAACGTCTGGATCGGCTTTAAATACGCCGTCTACGACCTGCCCAACGGGAACGTGAAGGTGGAGAGCTACATGGACATGACGAACGGGGCCGCCGGCGGGACCTGGGTGCTGGTCAACCAGTTCGAGGACAACGGGGCCAATTGGGGCGGCACGACGGCGTGCGCGGCGGGCATAAATCCGCAGGAAAGGCTGACCAACGGCGCCGGCCGGCCGGGGAGCGAGTCGGGCTTGCCCAACGTCAGCGTGTATTTCCGCAGCGACGGCATAGGCACGAACGGCCTTCTCTACAAGAAGATGAGCGTGCGCGAGATCATCGCGCCCGCCGCGGAGGCGCTGCCGCTGGCCGCGGCCGGCGCCGAGGCGCAGGCGGCGGAGGCGGCGGGTGCGGCGCCCGCGGCCGCCGGGGACGAGTTCCTCTTCCGCGACCTTTACGCCTTCCCCAATCCGTCGCGGCGCGGGGAGCGCGTGACGATCCGCCTTCAGGCCGGGGTGGCCGACGCGGTGGACGTCGAGATCTACGACCTGACGGGCCGGCGCGTGAACGGGGGCTCCGCCGCGGGCCCTGTCCCGCTCGATGACGGGAACGGAAAAGGCCCGCAGTTCACATACGATTATCACTGGAACGTGAGCGGGGCCGCCTCCGCGGTCTACCTCTACTCGGTGAAGGCCCGCAAGGCTGGACATCCCGACATCGGCAAGACCGGAAAGGTGGCGGTCATCCGATGAGAGCGCCGGCCTTCGCCGCCCTCGCCCTGATCATGGCGACGAGCGCCGCGGCCCGCGAAACGGCCGTTTTCCTCGCGAGCGGCGCGGGCGCGCGCGCTTTGGCCATGGGCGGCGCCTACACCGCGGTCGCCGACGATCTGACCGCCGTCGCCTGGAACCCCGCGGGCCTGGCCGGCATGCCCGCGCGTGAGCTCGCCTTTACGCACGAGGATAGGCCCGGCCGCGACCGGTTCGAGTTCGCCGGCTTCGCCGCTCCGACCAGGATCGGGACCTTCGCCGTGAGCGGCCGCCATCTCAGCCAGGGAGGCCTCGACGGACGCGATTCCCTGGGCCGGCCCACGGGCGGCTTCTCGGCGTCGGACTCCGCCGTCGAACTCGCTTACGGCGCGGCACCGCCGAAGGGCCCGCGGCTGGGCGCCGCGGTGAGATACATCGAGAGCAGGATCGCAGACGACTCCGCGCGCGGCTACAGCGTCGACCTCGGCGCGAATCACCGGCTAGCACCCCTCGGCCCCGGCGTCGCGCGCCTCGGCCTCGCGGTGCGCAACCTCGGACCGAGGATGACCTTCCTTGACGAGCCGTCGCCTCTGCCGCTGACCGTGGCCGCCGGCGCGGCCTATGCCCTGCCCGAGGGCCTGACCATGGCGCTGGATTTTCGCCGCCGGCCCCACGCGAGCTCCTCCGAGGCCGTCCTCGGCGCGGAGTGGACGCGCGCGCTCTCCAAGGACCTCGCGGGCTCTCTGCGCGCCGGCGCCGACTCCTCCCGCCGCGACCTCGGGGGCCTCGCCGTGCTCAGCCTGGGCGCGGGCCTGCGCCTGGGCGGCGTCGACGTCGCCTTCGCCTGGCTCCCGGGCGGCATGCTCGGCGACTCTTTCCTGTACTCGCTCGGGACGCGGTTCTAGCGCGTAGGGAAACTTCTCAACGTGACGCCGTGGAGCTAATCTATTTCTGGACGCGAACCCCGGCCTTGCGGGCGGCGTCCGCGAGAGCGTCGTCGAGCGTCGCGAGGGGGAGCTGGCGGCGCGCCGCGAGCTCCAGGTAAGCCGCGTCGTAGGCCGAGAGGCCGTACTCCTTCCCTAATGTGCGCAGGCGCCAAAGCATCTCGGGACCGGCGGCCGAATCCGTCTCGAGGCCCATGCTCCGGAAGACCTCGAGCGCCCCGAGGCTCCCCGACTCGGTGATCCGATCCCGGCGCTCGGCGACCAGCAGCGCGTTCGCCACCTCGTGCCACCACAGCGAGGGGACCCAGAGCGACGCGTCGGAAGAAAGCCCGCGGAGGAAACGATCCGTGGCGGTCGACGATTCGCTCGGCAGGACCCAGGATAAGGCGTAAGACGCGTCGATGACCCAGCCTTTCAATGCCGCCGGCCCTCTTCGATGAGCTCTTTGAGGTTCAGAGGGCCGCGGACTTCCTCGCGGATCGCCCGGAACGCGGCCGCGATCTTCTTATAGCTCCGGCCTTCCGCCTGGGCCGCGGGCTCCAATCGCGCGACCGGCTTCCCGCGGCGCACGATGAGGAACGACTGGCCGGTCGCGGCGTCGCGCAGGAGCTGCCCGAGATGGGTCTTGGCGTCGTAGGCGCTGACCTTCTTGCGTCCCATTAGACCAGTTTAACCGGTCGGTCCAGGATTGTCAAGGGCCCGGAAATACCCACCCGTCACCCGGCTATCCTTGAGGATAGTCCGTTTAGGGCAGGCTCCACAGGTGGTGCCACTGCGGGCGCACGATCACCTCTTTGACGGCGCGGCGGGCGAGCGCCTCGAAGCGCAGGCAGCGGGCGGCGGGGATGGGCTTGACCTTGCCGACGGGCGTCGCGGGCTGAAGATACAGCGGCAGGGGATGCGGCGCGCGGCGCACGAGCTCGACGACCCGCTTCCACTCGTCCTCGGTCGCGCGGTCGCTCAGGACGACCTTGACGAAGGCGGCCGGCGGGAGGACGCGGATGAAGTCGCGGTGCGCGCCCCAGGTCTCGCGGCCCGTGGCGGAGGGCAGCTTGATGTCCATCGCGACGAGGTCGCACAACGGAGCGAGCGCGGACATGGGGACCGGCAAGGTCCCGTTGGTCTCGAGGTGGTTCTCGAGGCCGCGCTTGTGGGCCCAGCGCATCAACGGCATCAGGAACTGCGGGTGGAGCAGGGGCTCGCCGCCGGTCCAGGAGATCGAACGGTGGGACCTCGAATGAGCGAGGCGCTCGATCTCGGCTTTTACGTAGTCCGCGGACCGTACGAGTCCCGATGGAATCGGAATGGTGTCGGGCTCGTCGCAGTAATCGCAGGAGAGGTTGCAGCCGCCGAAGCGGACGAAGACCTGGCGCTCGCCCAGGCGCGGGCCTTCGCCCTGGAGGGAGGAGAAGATCTCGACGACGCGGGCGCGGGACTCGTCGGACAGTTTGAGGGATTGGGTCACGCGGCGGGATCCGGAATACCGGCCTCGCGGAAGCCTTTGGCGCGGAGCTTGCAGGAATCGCAACGGCCGCACTGACGGGAGCCGCCCGCATAGCACGACCAGGTCAGGTTGAGGGGAGCGCCGACGCGGGCGGCGAGTTTAACGACGCCTTTTTTGTCCAGGCGCAGGAGCGGGGCGAGGATTTTGAGGGGCTTGCCCTCGGAGCCTCGCTTGGTGCCTTCCTTGGCGACCTTGCCGAAGGCGTTGATGAAGGGAGGACGGCAATCCGGGTAGCCGGAATAATCCAACGCGTTCGCGCCGATGACGATGGCGGAGGCGCCTACGGCGTCCGCGAGAGAAACGGCTAACGACAAAAAAATGGTGTTTCGTCCGGGGACATACGTGGAAGGGATGCCGCCGGAGCCGATTTTTTTCAACGGCATGTCCGGGATTCGAAGGGACGAATTAGTTAAAGACGAGCCTTGGAGCCACGGCAACGACAACGACACCTCGTTGATGTGAACCCTTGCGGCCCGCGCGACGGCGCGGGCCGCGGATAATTCGCGGACGTGACGCTGTCCGTAACGGATAGATAGAGCGACAACGGAGGTGTACTCTCTCTTGGCCCAGTACAACGCCGTCGTGGAGTCGAGTCCTCCCGACAGCAAGACAATGGCGACGCCCTTTTGTTTTTTTGCCATGACAAGTACTCGGTCCTGGACCGAGTTCTAGACCTTCTTCTCCGGGAACTTGCCCTCGAGGGCCTCTCTACATATCCTCACCACGTCGGCGCTGAAGTTGCCTTTTTCGATCATCCACGAAAAATAACCGCGATCGGCTCTTACCACCTCTCTGATGGTCTTGCCCTTGTGCTTGTTGCCGAAGCCGAACGCGGCCTCGCCGTTCTTCCAAACGAATTTACCCTCGACATCGACCCGGCTGGGATCGATCTGATTGCACCAGGCTTCGATGCCCGCCACATCCTTGGGAAGGTCGGCGTATCTTTCAACCTGCGCCCACAAGATCTCGGCGGTCGCGCGGACGTCGGCCTCGGCGCGATGCGCCCCCGACAGGTCCTTGCCGCAGTAGAACTTGTACGCCGCGGTCAGGTCGCGGCGCTCCTTGCGCTGGAAGATCGTGAATGAATCCACGACTCTTTTCCCGGCTTCGGGCCACTCGCCGCCGAAGCGCTTGAACTCGGCGCTCAGCAGGGGGATGTCGTACTTCGCGGCGTTGAAGCCGGAGAGGTCGGCGTCCTTGAACATCTCGAGGATCTTCGGCGCCAAATCGGAGAGGCGGGGCTGGTCGGCGACCATCTCGTCGGAGATGTGGTGGATGGCCGTGGCCTCGGGAGGGATCGGCACGCCGGGGTTGACGAGGGAGGAGAACAGGGATTCAGACCCGTCGGGCTCGCGCCTCAGAACGCAGATATCGACGATGCGATCCTCGAGGACGTTGGTGCCGGTCGCCTCCAGGTCGAAGATGCAGAGGGCGCGGTCGAGCTTCATCATTGGGGCTCCTGGGGGGCGGTCGCGGTGGACACGGCGGGGGGCTCGATGACGGTGGTCGTGGAGACCTCCGCGGCGGGCGGCACGACGAGGAAGGCGCGCGCCGGGGCCGTCGAGACGGCGGGCGTCTCGGGCGGCGCGCCTTTCGGGCGGCACTCGTAGACGATGTGCTGGAAGGGCGCGATCTTGAAGTGCTCCATGCCCTTGTCGAGGTTGGTGCTGATGTCCTCGCCCGCGTAGGAGATGTCGGCGTCCTGGCTCAGGTACTCGTCGAGGATCTGCGGCGCCAGCTGCCGGCCGCAGTTCTTGCGCATGCGGCGCAGGGCGTCGCGGCGGCGGCCGGCGACGAACCAGCCCCAGCCCTCGACGGAGTAGCGCACCTTCCCCCCGCCCTGGTCGACGAAGCCGACCTCTTTGATGGGCCCCTTGCGCGGGCGGCGGCGCTCGACGGTCTCGGCCACGCAGGCCGAGAGCGCGATCAAGAGAAGCAGCGGCAGGTTCTTTTTCATTTGAGCGCCCTCAGCGGGACGGCGGGAGAGGCCTCCGGCGCCTCGGCGGCGCCGGTGAGGCGCTCGGCGCAGCGCTTGCCGTCGAGTATGGTCTCCTCCATGAAGGAGTACTTCCAGCCCCCGTAGCGGCCGATGGACTCCACGCCGAGGGTCTTGAGATGGCGGAAGATCGTCTCCACGGCGGGCGTGCGCGCGCGGTCGTAGACGACGTAGCCGACCGGCACCGGCATCCAGATCTTGGCGGAGAGCTCGTCGCTTCGGCGCAGCAGGCCCGCCTCGCGCAGGCCCTTGAGCATGGACGCCTCGAGCTTGTCGCGGTCGACGCGCGCCCCGCCGGGCCTTGCCGCCTCCAGGTAAAGCGCCGCGTGGCCCTCGGGGGCGAGGTTCGGGGAGAAGTTGCTCGAGAAGCCGACGCGGTAGAAGGGATACCTCTTCTCGGGGAAATAGACCCAGTGCTTGTCGGCGGGGGCGGGGCGGTCGATGCCTACGTTCAGGTTCCAGACGGTGTTCCAGCGCAGGTCCGCGCGCGCGGATTTGACGTCGGCGGGCAGGGGAACGGCGAGGTCGAGGAAGACGTTGAGCGGCAAGGTGTTCACGAGGCGCTCGTAGCGGACCTCGCCCAAACCCCGCACCTGCGCGACCTTCTGATGCAGGTCCACGGCGAGGACCGGGCTCTCCACGCGCACCACGCCCGGCTCGAGGCGGTCGGCCAGGGCGTCGGGCAGGGACTGTATGCCGCCGCGAACGGGATAGCGGAAGGTCGCGTTGTAGCCGAACAGGGCGTTGTTGTCGGCGAGCGCGCCGTAGACGACCTCGGCCGCGGTGGGCTTGGGCACGAAGCGCCCCTGCCACTCGGTGGTGAGCTTCGAGAGCGGCGTGCGCCACAGCTTCTCGTTGTAGGGCCGCATGAAGCGGCGCGTGATGCCGTCGCCGAACGTGGCGCGCGACCAGGAGAGAAAATCGGGATTCTGAGCCAAGGGCCGCGGTCGGTGCACGGTCTCGAGGAATCCCGCGACGCATTCTGCGATGATCGCCGGCGGAAGACCTTTGGTGTTCGCCTGGAACGGGTAGCGCGTGTAGACGCCCTGCGAGTAGATCCACGCCTTGCGCTCGTGCGAGGCGAGATTGCCCTGGAGCAGATCGAGTATTAAGGCCTTGCCGTAGGCGTCGTGCAGGTGCAGCAGGTGGCCGGTGTAGTCGAAGGTGAACTTCCCGGTCGTCACCGAGCCCGCGGTGCCGCCCACGCGGTCCATGGCCTCGACGACGAGTCGGGAGGCCACGCCGCGCCGGCCCAGGTGGTAGGCGGCCGAGAGGCCCGCCAGGCCGCCGCCGAGGACGAGCACGTCGACGTTCATCGCATCTCGACGAGCGCCATGCGGCGCCCGACCCAGCCGACCAGGACCGCGACGAGGACGTACACCGCGATCGCCCCGCCCAGCGGCAGCTGGGTCACGAGGAACGCGCAGAATCCGAGGAAGGCCGCCGCCGCGGCGGCCATCAGCACGACGCGTCCGCGCTCGAAGCCCATCTTCTCCAGGCGCAGGGCGAAGTGGTCCTTGGACCCGAGGAACGGGGACTTGCCCTGGTTTAAGCGCAGCAGGCTCACGAACAAGGTGTCGAAGGCCGGCACGAAGAGGATCAAGAGCGGGGCGAAGACGCCGGCGTCGTTGACCTCGGTGTAGCGCGTGCCGAGCGAAATGCCCGCGAGCAGGAAGCCGATGAGCAGGCTGCCGCTGTCGCCCATGAAGATCTTTCTCTTAGTCGACAGATTCCACGGCAGAAAACCGAGCGCCGCGCCGGCCAGCGCCGCCGAGGCGAAGTTGACGTAGAGCTCCTCGGTGGGCAAGGAGATCATCAGGAAGCAAAGGGCGGCGACCGCGGCCTGGCTCGCGGAAAGGCCGTCCATGATGTCGACGATGTTGAAGGCGTTGGTCACGCCCACGACCCAGACCACGGTCACGAACGCCGCGACGTAGTCGGGCTCGAGGAAGCGCATGCGCAGGCCGAAGAGGATCAGCAGGATCGCGGCGAGTATCTGGATGAGGAACTTGGGCTTGTAGTCCACACCCTCGGGCCGCTTGAGGTCGTCGATGAGCCCGAGCGCGAAGATCAGGGACCCGCCCAGGACGAGCGCGCGCAGGTTGTACAAGGTGCCGGTCGGGAAGTTCGTGCTCAGGCGCAGCAGGAGCATGGTCGCCATGAAGCCCAGGTAGATGGCCACGCCGCCGAACACCGGCGTGGGCTCCTTGTGCGTCTTGACGTCCGAGCCGGGCCGGTCGAGCACGCCCAGGCGCAGCGACGCCAGGCGCACCAGCGGGGTCATGAGGAAGGACACCCCGCCCGCGCAGAGGAACGAGATGAGCAGCAGCCCCGCGTCGCTGCTCACAGGCGCGCCACCACGCAGCCGCGGCCGGCGAACTCCGTCTTGAGGGCGTCCTCGAGGCCCTTCCAGTTCGCGGCGCCGGCGGGCGTCAGCGAGCCCAGGCCCGGGCCCAGGCGGGCGGCCTCGCGCGGGACGATCAGCACGCGGGTGAAGCCCTCGGCGCGAAGCGCCGCCGGGAGCGCCTGCGCGCCGGCGGCCTCGTTGGCGCGGCGGATGAAGAGGTTGGGCATGTGCACGGTGCTGGGAAGGTGGTCGGCCGTCACGTAATAGCCGCGCTGCTCCCCGACGATCAGTATTTTATCATTCTCGACGGGCCGCCCCCGGAGCCACTCGGCGCAGGCGTAGTAGTCGAGGCGCCGCGCCAGGAACGCCTCGCGCGTCTCGAGGCCGAAGGCCGTGGCGCCCGAGCCGAACGTCGCGTGGACGAAGACGAACAGGAACAGGTGCGCCGCGGTCATGAGCCCGAGCGACCCCGCGAGCACGACCCGGGCCCAGCGCTCGAGGCTGCCCCACAGCGCGACCAGGCCGCAGGCGCCCAGCAGCGCCAGCACCGGCACGAGCACGGTCAGGAAGCGCAGGACCACGCCGCTCGAGAACCACGCGGCGCCCCACAGGGCGCAGAGCAGGAGCAGGCCGCGCAGGGCCCGGTTCTTCGACGCCGCCCAAGCCCCCAGCGGCAGCAGCCACAGCGTCACGTCCCAGCCCAGGTCGCCGAGCACGTCCATGCCGCCGCCGAAGCGCAGCGGGTTGCGCAGCAGGAGGATGGGCAAAGAGATCAGGCTCTTGAAGAAGCCGCCGACGTGGCCGTACTCGACGAGCACGCTGAAGTAGCCCGCGGCGAGCTCCGCGTTCCAGCCGGTGCCCGTGTTCTCGAACCACTTGTAGAGGAACGGGAACACGGGGTTGCGCACGTTGATCCAGTTCTTGATCAGCCACGGCGCGAACAGGGAGCTGACGATCGCGGTGAAGAGGATCAGGTCCAGCGCCCGCTCCTTGCGGCGGTCGAGCGCCCAGGCGAACAGCAGGCGCAGGCCGAACGCCGCCGCGCCGATGCCGGCGTAGTACTTCGTCCCCAGCGCCAGGCCGGTGAACAGCGCCGAGAGGACGAGCCAGCCGCGCGGCCCTCCGCCCCGCGCGGCGAGGCCGCGCCAGCGTTCATAAGACAATGCGGCCGCGGTGACCCAGAGCATGACCAGCGGCTCGACGTAGGTCGTCGACGACATCAGCAGCAGCGCCGAGTGCGTCGCGATGAAGATCGCCGCCAGGGCGACGGCGTTCATCGGCGCCTCGCGGCGCCCGAGCAGGAAGATCCACCCGATCGAGAGCACGGTCGCCAGCCACATGTACATCTGCGCCAGCAGATCCGAGCCGAGCAGCAGCGCCAGGGAGAAGAGCATCTCGCCGTTCTGCGGGAAATGGGAGTAGACGATGCCGGGCGGGGCGAACAGACGCCCCTCGCGCAGGTAGGCCTGGGGCAAGGCGAGGTGGTAGACGAGCGAGTCGTACTGGTGCGGCGGCACGAGGCACATCCACAGCGCCGCGAGCAGGGGCAAGGCGACGGCCGCCGCGGCGAGCGGGCGCTCGCGCAGGAGGCCGCGGCCGGGCGCCAGCGAGGCCAGCGCGGGGCGCAACTCGGCGCGGCCGCCCGCCCACAGCGCCGCGAGCAAGGCCGAGGCCGCCCACGGTTTATACAAGCCGACCGTTCCGAGGAAAAAACCGCCGAGGGCGAGCAGCCCCAGCCCCAAGGTCGCCCCGGCCAAGGTCTTCTGCGACTCGCTCATGTCGCCGGGGTCGAGCCTGCCCACGAGAGCCCGGCCCGAGCCCGTCGCCAGGAGCGCGGTCAGGGAGAGCAGGACCAAAGGCACGAAGCCCGGCCGCAGCGCCACCCACAGCGAGTCGCCCGCCGACAACGCGCCGAGCCCGGCCGTCAGCAGCGCGAAGGCCGCCGCGGCGAATCTCATTTCGCGGTCTTCGGCTCGAACAGCGCGTACCTCACGAGGCCCGAGCGCTGCAGCACATACTGGCCCAGGCACCACATCGCCGACAGCCCGTACTCGCAGGAGCGCCGGAAATTGATCGACGAGGCCTCGGCGAAGTATCGCGCGGCGACGGGCACGTCGCCCAGCCGCTGCTTCATATAGGCGGCCTGAATCAGGAACTGCTGATCGAAGACGAAGTCGTCGGAGTTGTCCTCCCAGGGCACGGTCTCCAGGCACTTGCGCGAGTAGGCGCGCAGGCCCGAGTGCCACTCGCCCAGGTTCTGGCCGGTGACCGAGTTCTCGAACATCGTCAGCAAGCGGTTGAAAACGTACTTGTACACCGGCATGCCGCCGCCGAGCGCCTCCCAGCGGGTGCGGATGCGGTTGCCGCAGACCATGTCGCAGATGTCGTGGGAGATCAGGTCGGACATGATCGGCACGAGGCGCGCGTCGTACTGGTAGTCGGGGTGGACCATGATCACGACGTCGGCGCCTTTGCGCAGCGCCTCGGTGTAGCAGGTCTTCTGGTTGCCGCCGTAGCCCTTGTTGGTCGTGTGCTGGATGACCGTCAGCCCCAGCTTCCTGGCGAGCGCGACCGTGCCGTCCTTCGAGCAGTCGTCGACGAGGATGACCTCGTCGACCGTGCCGGCGGGGATGTCCTTGATCGTGCGCTCGAGGGTCTTCTCCGCGTTGTAGGCGGGCATGACGACGATGACTTTGGGCTTGGCCATGAGCCCGACATTATAGGAAATGGCGGGCCCGTCTCAGGCATGCGACGGGCCTATGACCCGCGGTTCCAACGCGGCTATCCCGTTATTCCACCGGTGGAATTTTGCGGATAACCCCGCCCGCCTAAGACAACGAGTCCTTGATGCCTTGGGGAAAGGAACGGGCCTTCAGGCCCAGCTCGGCGAAGATCGCGTCGTAATCGGCGTCCGGGGCGCTGTGCACGGCGCCGATGACGTTGCTCACCGTCAGCGGCGGCGAGGCCATGACGGCCGCCAGGGCCCGGGCGATGAGCATCGCCGCCGGGGCGGGCAGATGGACCTTGAACGGGTTCTTGCCCAGGCCCGCGCCGATGGCGTCGATGAGGCGGTCGTAAGTGACGGTCTGCGGCCCGCCGACGGCGTAGGTCTTGCCCGCGGTCTTGGGCTCGCGCAGGCAGCCCGCGATGACCGCGCACACGTCGTCTATGTGCACGGGGCGGTAGCGGGCGGTGCCGTCGCCGATCACCGGCACGAAAGGCGCGGTGGCGGTCAGGCGGACGAGCTTGCCGAACACGCCGGGGTCGCCGGGGCCGTAGACGACGCTCGGCAGGAGCGTCGTGACCTCGAGCCCTGAGGCGGCGAACACCTCATCGGCCTGGGCCTTGGTGTCGCCGTAGGCGCCGCGACGCGGCAGGCGCGCGGCCTGGGTCCCCACGTTGACCACCCTCTTCACGCCGGCGGCCTTGCAGGCCGCGACGAGGTTGTGGGCCCCGCCCACGTTGACCGCGACGATGTCGGGCTCGTCGCCCTTGAGCGCGGCGAGATGCACGACGGCGTCGGCGCCGGCGACGGCGGCTTTCAAGGAAGCCGCGTCGGTCAGGTCCCCTCGGACGAGCTCCACGGCCGCGGGCAGCAGCTCTTTCGCGCGCGCGAGGTGGCGCACCAGCCCCCGGACCGCGTACTGATCCGCCAGCACGGCCGCCAGGCGCCGGCCGATGAAGCCGGTTGCACCCGTGATCAGCACCGTTTTTCTCGTCTGCGTCACGAGCGCAATCCTACCATTTCACCGCAGCAGGCCTAATTGGCCCTCCTCCCCCAGCAATCTCCGGCGTTCGTATTGGTTGTGCTCCCGGCAGAGAAGGCGGAGGTTCGCGGGATCGTCCGACCGGCCGCCTGCCGAAAACGGCACGATGTGATCCAACTCCAATCCCCGGCGGCATTCGCAACGGCGGCCGTCGGCGCTCATGAAGGCGCAGCGTCCCCCGTCGCGCGCCCAGACGAGATCGCGCAGCCGCCCCGCCGGGCGGCGGGAGTACGCCCCCTCCGCGCGAGGCGGCGGAAGCGACGAAGGCGTAGTCGAACGTCGGCGCCCTCGGGGCCAAGGCCCGGTCCTCCAGCGCGAGCGGGGCGGTGTGGATGCGGCGATAGGCCGCGGCGATCGAATAGCGAAGGTGCCGGACGCAATAATCGAAGATGTCGGAGAAGCCGCGCTCCGCGTAGAGCTTGCGGCGCTCGACCTCCCCCAGGCAGGCGATGGATTCCGCGATGGCCTTTCGTTCGTCCAAGGCGAGGGCGTCCATTCGGCTCAGGACGGCTTCATCGGATAAGTCTCGATAGGTTCCCATACTATCAGACGATCGAGACCCCGAAAAAGTTTCACTTATCCACAAAATTCCACCGGTGGAATCCTGCGGACAACGATTTTAATCCCTGCGTTTATTGGGAGGCGGGACGGCTGGCGAGCAGGAAGGCGTTCATGCCCAGCTCGAAGGAGTGCGCGTCCTCGACGACGAGGCCGGCCGCGCGCGCCCAGTCCGCGAGGGCCTCGGGGGAGACGTCGAAGTCCTTGTGCTCGTCGGGCTCCACGTCGCGCACCAGGCGCGTGCGCACGAGGAAGTCGTGGACCTTGATGCCGAGCTTGGTCGGCGTGGTCACGATGAGGCGCCCCCCGGGTGCCAGGCAGCGGCGGACCTCGGCGAGCACGGCCTTGGGGTCGGCGATGTGCTCGAGCACGGCGAGGATGGTGATCTGGTCGAGAAAGCCGTCCTCGAAGGGCAGACGCTTGGTGATGTCCGCGTTGAGCAAGGTCACGTTGCCGTCGGTCCCGTTCTCGATGGTGACGTCGAGGCCCCAGCACTTCTCGGCCCTATCCTTCACTCGCGTCAGGAAATGATGGTCGTAGCGGCAGCCGAGGTCGGCCAGGCGGCGGCAGGGACGAAGGTGCGGCTCCACCTCGCGGTAGCGCAGCTCGTGGATCAGGTTCTCGATTTGGTCGTGCAGGGCCATGTCATCTCCTCAGGCGCCAGACCCTCAGCCACGGGCCCATCGTCTCGCCGGGCTCGGAGGGGAATTCGCGGACTAGGTCGGCGCCCGCGGCGAGCTCGGAGAAGAAGGTCGAGAGCTCGCGGGCGCGCCGGGGATCGGCGCCGAAGCTCGAGGTCACCACCCACTTCGCGCGCACCGCGCGCACGGGATCGAGGCCGGGGCGCACGTCGAGAAAGTCGCCGTCGGCCTGCGAGGCGGCGACGTGCTTGGGAGCGGAGAACAGGTCCTCCGCCGAGCGCCGGATGCGGTAGAGGCGCCAGCCGCCGCCGGGATGGCGCTCCGCCATGGCGCGCCACAGCTTGGAGCGCGCCGACCCCGCGGCCGCGGTGCGCGCGGCCAGCTCGGCGCATTGCTCTTGAGAAGGAATCGCCCGCGGGGAAGCGTGGGGCAGGTCGAGCAGGATCGTCTCCCCCGCCGGTATGCTCTCCTTCATCCAAACCTCGGCCTGCGCGCGCGTGTCGGGCAAGGTCAGGTCGTGGACGTACCGCCCGGACATGAACAGGCCCGGGGCTAAGACGAGCCCGATGACCGCGGCCCGGCGCCAGGGGTTGGCGCCCCCGAGCAGGACGAGGCCCTCGCTCGCCAGAAGCGCCAGAGCCGGAAACACGCCCAGCAGGTAGCGCTGCCAGGCGCCGTCGGGCGACGCCGCCAGGACCGCGAAGTAGGCCGCGATCGGGACCGCCAGCATAAGCGCGCGGCGCGTGCGCCTCCAGACCAGGAGCGACAGGCCGAGCGCGGCGGCCGCCCCGGCCGGGGAGCCGTCGCCGCCGAAGGTCCAGAGGTTGTAGGCCACGGTCCTGGCCATCGCCCAGGCGTCGTGCGGCCGCAGGCGCCCGAGGTCGGCGTAGTCGGTCCAGTCCGCGGCGAAGCGTCCGAAATCGAGCGCGATGAACGGCGAGCCCAGGAAGAAGGCGGCGGCGGCGAAGCCCGCGGCCTGGAGCGGCCAAAGCCAGGTCACGCGCCCCCCCTCGCGCAGCAGCCAGGCCAGCGGCACGAGCAAGGCCAGGGGTGCCGCGGTGTACTGCGTCGAGCACGCGGCACCCACCAAGGCGCCCGCGGCATACAGCCAGCCGCGCGGCCCGCCCGCCTGGAAGCGCAGCGCGCAGGCCCAGGCCCCCGCGACGAACAGGAGCATCAAGGAGTCGGGCTTGGCGGCGTGCGCCAGCTCGACGAGCACGGGCGAGAAGGCGAGCACGAGGGCGCCGTACGGCCAGCGGGAACGGTCCTCCGCGCGCTCCGCGCGCGAGACGACGACGAGCGCCGCCAGGGACGCCGCCGCCGAGACCACGCGCGCGATCAGGTAGAAGCCGGCCGGCGCGAAGCCGTACAAAGCGGCGAAATCCGAAGGAGATTTTCGCAGCCCCAGCAAGGACCAGAACCCGAACCACAGGCCGTACAGCCCGGCGAGCAAGGTCGGCCACACCGTCGGGTACTTGAACGAGTGCGGCCGCAGGCTGCCGCCGCCGAAGGAGACCGCCGTGTTCACGAGGTGGGGCTCGTCGGCGTTGTAGGTGTGCGGCAGGCCGTAGCCGATCCCGATGAAGCGCAGCAGGACGGCCGCCGCCGCGCAGGCGAGCAGGGCCCACGCCCAAGGCGAGACCGCCTCGGCCTTCTTACGCACGCCGTTTCTCCCGCGCCTTGAGCAGGGCGACGGAGCCCGCCGCCGCGAGCAGGACCAGGAAGGGCTCGAGCGGCAGGCGGTAGCGCAGCGAGGTGAAGAACACGGAGTGCACCGCGGTCAGGTAGAAGATCAGCGCCCACACCGCGCCCCACGGCGAGGCCGCGGCGAACGTCCCGCGCGCCCCCCACAGCGCCAGCGCGAAGACGATCGTGAAGTAGACGCCCAGCGCCCCGCGCTGCCACCAGCTGTGGGGATCGTAGGGCAGGGGCCGCCAGAACAGGAAGGCCTTGCCGATGACGATCTTGGCCGCGCCGAGCGGATCGGCGCGCACGAGCGCCATGGTCTTCTTGGCGAAATAGTCGCCGACCTCGATGGGGTCGGTGATGCCCAGCGCCTGGACCTCCGCCCCCATCTCCGCGGGATGGCGCCGCACGACCTCCCGATCCAAAGTAAAGCCCTCGTATAGGTTCCAGCCCATCAAGGTCGCCGCCGGCACCACCTTGCCGTACTTGAAGTAGTTGCGCGCCGTCCACGCCATCGACGGGGCCAGCCACCCCACGCCGAGCAAGGCGCAGAACAGGAAGGCGCGCCGCAGCCCTTGCGCCCGCCACAGCACGAGAAAAAGTATGGCGGGATAGCCGCCGAGCACCGAGCGGCACAGCACGCACAGCCCGCCCCAAAAACCCAGCGCGACCAGGCGCCAGGACAAAGGACGGTCCCACTCGCGCGCCAGGCCGACGAAGAAGAGCATGGTCATCGCGATAAACAGCGTTTCGGTCTGAAGATGGGGCGTAAAAAAAATGAGCGCGGGATCGACGGCGCACCATAACGCCGCCAAACGCGCCGTCCTGTCATCCGCCAAGCGCGAGCCGAGCCTGCGGACCAGGACGACGGTGCCGGCGCCCGCGAGGCACTGCAAGATCAGCACGGGCATAGGGTTCGGCGAGCGGAATATCCCCAGCACCGCGGCGATGATCATCGTGTATAGAGGCGGGTGCGTGGCGTCGAAGGCGGGCATCGGCTGCCAGCCGAGCCAGGACTGGGCCAGGCTGAAATAAAGGTCCCGGCCGTAGAACTCCCCCAGCCCCTTCGAAACGAAGAAGGCGAGAAAGCCCAGGCGCAGCGCCAGCGCCAGGGCGAAGACCGCCGCGTCGGAGCGGCGCGGGTCTAGCCGCGCGTCCATCGGAGCTTGAGCAAGGTCCACAGGGCCTCGATCCCATCGTGCCAGCGGATCTTCTTGCCCTCCTCGATGCGCCGGGGCCGGTAGCTGATCGGCACCTCGAGAATGGGGATGCCGCGCAGAAGGGTCTTCGCCGTCGCCTCGGGGCAGAACTCGAAACCGGTGCATTCAAGATCGAAGGACCGAAGCAAAGAGGTCTTGAAAACTTTGTAGCACGTCGGCTCATCCGTGATCGAAGAGCCGTAAAGAAAATTGCACCACACCGAGACCAATCGCCCGCCCCAGTAATACCTCGCGTAGGAGCGCTCATTGCCCGCCGCCAGATGCCGCGAGCCGTACACCACATCGGCCCGCCCGTCTTCGATGGGTTTTAAAAGCTTGGCGTAGTCGGCCGGATCATACTCGAGGTCCGCGTCCTGGATCAAGACGACCTCGCCTGTCGCTTTCGCCAGCGCCGTTCGTATCGCCGTTCCCTTGCCCGAGTTCTTCTCGTGCTTGATCACGACCGTGCCGGTCCGCGCCGCGGCCCTCGCCGCCTCGTACGTTCCGTCGTCAGACCCGTCGTCCACGACGATAACCTCGAGGTCCCGCCCCGGATTGCGCCCATACACCGCCTCGAGACAGGCCCCGATGGTCTTGGCCTCGTTGTAAGCGGGAACGAGGACGGACACCTTCACTTAAACGCCGCCTTCCACTCAGCTTCTTTATACCCGAGGAGGCCGCGGCCCTTGAGGAGCACGAAAGGCCGCTTGACCAACCGTCCGTTCTTCGCCAGAAGCGCCAAAGCCTCGGCCTCGCTCATCGTCTTAAGCTTCTCGCCCAGCCCCATTTCGCGATAGACCAGACCCGAGGTGTTGAACAGCTTCCTCAAATCCCCCGCGTAGGCGAGCATGGCCTTGAGCTCGGCCAACGTCGGCGGCTGGTCTACGATGGGCACGCGCTGATAGGTCACCTGGCGCGCGTCCAGGAATTTGAGCGCCTGGCGGCAGGTGGAGCATTTCTCGTACTCATAAACGCGCGCGGTCATGACCTGGATTATAGCCGTCCGTACCCAATTAAGGAAGGGGGGTCCATCGGGCCCCCCGGGGAGGGACCAAAGATAACCCCCTCTTGGGACCTCCGGCCCCCGTCGAAACACCGGCGAAGGGCTACACTTCTAATATGAAGATTTCCCCGCGCCGCGCCCTGTCCGTTATCCTCGCCGCCGCCCTTCTCATGGGCTCCGTGCCCCCGGCGGTCCAGGCCCAGGTCGTGCGCGTCGCCGCCGGACAAACGGGCGGCATGCCGGTCTCCCCCGTCGCCGGCTCCGCTTCCCACGCCGCGCTGGCGCCGTCCCTCTCCATCGGCGCCGCCTCCCTCAACGGGGCTCTCGCCGCCCCCTCGATCTCCCCCTCCCCGATCGCCACGCCCGCGGCCGTCGCCGCCGCTGTCGCGCCAATAGACGCCCCCGCCGCCCTCGCCGTCTCCGCGCGCGCCGCCGCCTCCGAGAGCACCCCCCTGCGCCCCGATGCCCCCAAGGCCGCCGCTCCCGTCGAGAAGAAAACCTTGGCCCAGCGCTTCTCCTCGTTGCTCGGCCGCAAGACGGCCCCCGCCGCCGTCCCCTCCGTCGAATCCGCCAAAACCGCCGCCGACCTCGCCTTCGACGGCGCCTCCGAAAAATCCGCCGAGACCGAGGGCCCCGCCGTGAGCGCCTCCCGCCTGGGCGGCTTCAAGGCCGCGCTCATCAAAAAGCACGAGGCCCGCCAGTCCCTCAAGGCCGCCGAGCGCGCCGCGACCATCGACGAGTTCGGCGGCCCGCACGCCGCGCCCATGACCTTCCGCGAGCGCCTCGGCTACGGCCTCAAACAGGGCCTCAACCTCGTCGGCCTCGGCGCCATCCTCGAGGTCACCTTGCGCCCGCTCCTCAACGTCTTCCCCTGGCCGCAGTACATGTCCGACACCGCCTTGAGCGGCTTCGGCCGCGTGGCGCTGCTCACCAAGTTCGGCCCCAACGAGATCGTCGAGGGCTTAGCCCAGTCCCCCGCCGCCTTCCTCGGCATGCACCTCCCCATGGCCGTCGGCATCGAAGAGCTCACCTTCCGCCTCCTCGGCTTCGGCGGCATCTTCCTCGCCCTCGCCGCGCTCAAGCCTATCTCGCGCAAAATCTCCTCCATGATCGAGGGCCTGCCCGACGCGGCCGGCGTCGTCGGCAGCGCCAAGCGCGTCCTCAAAATCGGCGACTGGCTCTCCCGCCTCGCCTTCCCCATCGCCGCCTCGCTCTCCTCCCTGAGCTTCGCGATGGCCCACTTCGCCGCCTGGGGCTTCTCCCCCTTCGTCCTCGCCCTCAACGTCATCCTCGGCCTCTTCCTGGCCCACACCGCCTACAAGAGCCGCAGCCTGACCGCCCCCTTCGTGGCCCACCTCGTCTTCAACCTCGTCGCGATCGGCGGCGTCCTCATCGCGATGACCTACTCTCCCTTCGCCGGCGCGGCCTTCGCCGTCATCGCCGGCCTGCTCGGCGTCTCCTCGCTCTTGTACGACTATCTGTCGAAGCGCAAGGAAAAGGCCTTCCGCATGGGAAGGACCGGCGGCAAGGCCCTCGCGGCCCTCATGATCGCGGGCCTGGCCTTCAACGCCCTCAACAACCCCGAGCTGCGGGTTGACCGCGACGCTCGCGGCCTCGCGGCGGGCATCGAGCTCCAGCAGATGCAGCACGCCCATCAGGCCCTGCCGCCCCAGGTCGCCGAGGCCCTCGCCGCGGCGATGGGCGAGACGCTTCCCGCCGGCTCGCGCGAGGAGATGGTCGCCCGGGTCAAGCCCTCCGTCGTCAACGTGCTCGTGCGCATGGGCCAGGGCATGGCCACCGGCTCCGGCTTCATCCTCACCCCGGACGGCGTCTTCATCACGAACGCGCACGTGGTCGGCACGCGCCAGCCCGGCGAGTTCGTCGAGGCGCGCGTGCCCGGCGCCCCGGGCGTGCTCAAGGCCAAGGTCCTCGCCGTCAACCACGACAAGGACCTCGCCATCGTCCAACTGGCCCCCCGCGGCGACGGCAAGCCCTGGCCCTTCGTCAAGCTCGCCTCGCGCGCCCCTCTCGAGGGCGAGGAAGTGACCGCGACCGGCTATCCGCGCGGCCTTCCGTTCACCGTCACCGCGGGCGTGGTCAGCGGCATGGACGGGCGCGGGAACATGTACGTCAAGCACATGCAGACCGACGCCTCCATCAACCCGGGCAACTCCGGCGGCCCGCTCTTCAACTCCCGCGGCGAGGTCATCGGCGTCAACACGCAGATCTTCACCATGAGCGGCGGCTCCGACGGCCTGGGCTTCTCCATCATGGCTCCCGAGGTCGCCCGCGTGATGGCGCAGTTCGCCAAGACGGGCAACATCGGCACCGCCTCATTGGGCATCATCGCCAATCTCTCCGACCCGCTGGCTCCCGAGGCGGGGCTCGAGATCGAGTACGTGCGCCAGGACTCGGCCGCGTCGAAGGCGGGGCTGCTGCGCGGGGACCTGATCATCGCGATCGGCGGCGAGCCGATCGCCGAGGGCGGGCAGGAGGCGGCGGGGCA
>JAKFCD010000006.1:0-2286 GCA_036676805.1 Elusimicrobiota bacterium | reverse complement strand
GCCCTTGTCCTTCTTGGCCTTCTCGATCTCGGCCTTGCGGCGGGCGAGCTCGTCGGCGATCTCCTGGGTGCGCAGGGAGTCCTTGGCCTTCTTGAGGACCTGGTCGGGGTTGGACTCGACTGAGTCCGCGGTTCCCTTGGCGTCGGCGACCTTGTCGGCGACCGCGCCGTCGAAGCGGTCGAGGTTGTCCTTGAGGTCCCCGATCTTGAAGCCGCCCTTGAGTTCGGCGATCTGCTTCTGGATGTCGGCGGCCTTGGCTTTGGTCAGGCCGGCCTGAATCTTGGCCAAGGTCTCCTCGCGCTCGGAGAAGAAGCGCGCGCGCTCTTCTTTAATAGACGCGAGGGCCGCCTCGGAGGCGGAGAGCTGGTCCCGGGAGGCCGCGACGGAGGCCTCGAGCGTCTTCTGGCTGTTGAGCAGGCCGGCGGCCATGACGTCGTTGGCGGGATCGTTGTCCGAGAGGAGCGCCGTGATCGTCTTGTCGAACTCGGCGATCTTCGCCTGCTCGCCGGCGATCTGCTGGCGCAGCTTTTCGACCAAGGTCGAGGCTTCCTGCACCTTGCGGTTATAGACCGGCTTGGCGTCGTTGAGCTGGTCGATCAGGCGCTGGGCGAGGATCTCGGGAGTCTCCAGCTTCTTGACGCCCATGCCGAACAGGCCGAGCAAGGCGTTCCACGCGCGGGCGAGCAGGTCGAGCAGCGGTTTGATCGAGAACGAGGACTTCGGCGAGGCCGCCTCGACGGGAGCGGGCGTGATCACCGAGGAGCCCGCCGGGGTCGAGGCGACGTCGGCGACCGTCGCGCCGTCCTTCTGGTTGGCGCGGATCGTCGCGATGACTCCGGCGGCGAGCGCGATGCCGGCGGGGACGACGAAGCCGATGCCGACGCTGAACGCGCCGATCGTCAGGCCGAGCTTGGCGACGGCGAAGGAGGCGGCGGCGCCGACGGCGAGCGTGCCCAGGCCGATGACGGCCAACTGGCGCCCGAGCCAGCGGCCCTGCTCCGGGGCCATCACGAGCGCCACGCCGCCGGCGGCGGCGAGGACGAGCGCGGCGAGCATCGGAGAGATCAAGGCGAAGCCGATCCCGACGGTCTTGGCGAACCAGCCCAGGGCCTGGCCCTGGGTCACGGCGCCGCCGGCGGAGCCCTTGGCCTTGCGCGCGGCCTCGATGGCCTCCTTGCGCTTGGCGATCTCGTCCTGGACCTCCTGGTTCTTGAGGGAGTCCTTGGCCTTCTTGAGGATCTGGTCGGGGTTGCTGTCGACGGAGTCGGCCGTGCCCTTGGCGTCGGCCACCTTGTCGTTGACCGCGTCCTCGAAGCGGTCCATGTTGTCCTTGAGGTCCCCGACCTGGAAGCCGCCCTTGAGCTCGGCGATCTGCTTCTGGATCTCGGCGGCCTTGGACTTGGTCAGGCCGGCCTGGATCTTGGCCAGCATCTCCTCGCGCTCGGAGAAGAACGAGGCGCGCTCTTCTTTGATGGAAACCAAGGTCTTTTCGGAGATGGTCAGCTGTTCCCGGGTCATCAGCGTAGACGCGTCGACCGTCTTCTTCTGGTTGAGAAGCGACTCGGCCATGACGTCGTTGAGCGGATCGCTGTCGGACAGGATGGCCGTCATCGAGCGGTCGAGCTCGGCGGACTGCTTCTCCTGCTTCTCGATCTGGAGGCGGAGTTTTTCCACCAACGTGGACGCTTCCTGGACCTTGCGGTTGTAGATGGGCTTCTGCGAATTCAGCTGGTCGATTATCCGCTGGGCCATCACCTCGGGGGTCTCCATCTTCTTGACGCCCATGCCGAAGATGCCCAGAGCCGCGTTCCACGCGCGGGCCAGGAGATTGCGGAAAGGCTTGGAGATCAAGGCGATCGCCGCGATCACGGCGGTGCCGACGCCGAGCTCCAGGAGAAGGCCGCCGGCTTGGCGCTTTCCGCCCCATGAGACGCTCGGGGCGAAGCGGATTCCGGGGACGCGGACGCCGGAGCCCATGAGCCGCAGGACGCCGACGTAGGCGAAGAGGACGGGGATCGGAGCGACGAAGGTCCCGAGTATGCCGAGAAGGGGCATCCCGAACCAGAAGCCCGCCGCGAGGGACGCGGCGATGCCGGCGAGGTTGAGGCCGAGGATCTCCTTCGTGCTCAGGTCGCGCGGAGCGCCGACGGCGCCGCCGGCGGCGCCCTTGTCCTTCTTGGCCTTCTCGATCTCGGCCTTGCGGCGGGCGAGCTCGTCGGCGATCTCCTGGGTGCGCAGGGAGTCCTTGGCCTTCTTGAGGACCTGGTCGGGGTTGGACTCGACTGA
>JAKFCD010000005.1:0-51121 GCA_036676805.1 Elusimicrobiota bacterium | reverse complement strand
CGCGCGGCGAGCTCGGCGGCGTCCCGCACGCGCCGGCCGCCGCCGCCGGGGGCGGCCAGCAGCGCGGCCGGGGCCTCGATGTGGCCCGTGTGCGGGCCGAACAGGACCGGCACGCCGGCCAGGGCCGGCTCGAGCAGGTTATGGCCGCCGATCCTCACCAGGGTCCCGCCGACGAAGGCGGCTCGGGCCAGCGGATAAAAAGAGGGGAGCACGCCCATTTCGTCGAGGAGAAGGGCGTCGCGGCCGGGCCCGGGCGCCGCGCTCCAGCGGGCGGCCTTCAACCCCGCGTGCGCGAGGAGGTCGGCCGCGTCGGCGGCGCGCTCGAGATGGCGCGGGGCGAGGACGAGACGAAGGCGGGGAGCCTCGCGGCGCGCGGCCAGGTACGCGGCCAGCACCATCTCCTCCTCGAAGGGATGCGTGCTGCCCGCGACGAACAAGGGATCGCCCTCCCACCCCAGCGCCGCGACCCGGGACCGCGCCGCGGCGCTCGCGGCCGGAGCGGCGATCCGGTCGTACTTGGCGTTGCCGGTGACGGCGACGCGCGCGGTGGGCACGCCGAGGAGCGCGAAGCGCGCGGCGTCCTCCTCGCTTTGCGCCGCGACGACGCGCAGCGAGCGCAGGGCGGGGGCCAGGAGCCCGGAAATCAGGCGATAGCGGGTCAGGCTGCGCTCGGTGAGGCGCGCGTTGACCAAGGCCGGGGCGAGGCCCGCGCGCGCCGCCAGGATCAAGGTCGTCGGCCAGAGCTCCGTCTCGGAGAGTATCAAACGCCGCGGAGCGAGGGCCCTCAAAAAGCGGGCGACGAAGGGCCAGGCGTCGAGCGGAGCGAGCTGGGCCCAGGCGACGAAGGGCAGGGCCCGCGCCGCGTCCCGGCCCGAGCGGGTCGTCGTGGTCAGGAAGACGGCGACGGCGCCCTTGGCGTGCAGGGCCTCGAGTATGGGTGCCAAGCCCGCCACTTCGCCGGCGGACGCGGCGTGGAACCACCAGACCTCGCGGCCGTGAAGCCGGTCGAGCGTCGTGTCCCGGATCGAGCCGAAGCGCTCGGGCAGCTCGTCGAGAAGGCCCGCGAGGCGGCCCCGTTTCGGGGAGAGGAGGAAGGAGGCGATCACGCCGAGGGCGGCCAAGGGCGTCAGCAGCGCCTCCAGCGCCAGGACCAGGAGGCTCATCGCACCAGGCGGTCGGCTTCCGACGTGAGGTCGTCCAGAGCGGCCTTCAGCTCGGCGGCTTTCGCGCCCAGG
Source organism: Elusimicrobiota bacterium (assembly GCA_036676805.1). Lineage (GTDB taxonomy): Bacteria > Elusimicrobiota > Elusimicrobia > UBA1565 > UBA9628 > GWA2-66-18. The sequence continues at coordinate 49,886 of JAKFCD010000005.1, read as the reverse complement.
TCGTCGCCGGCGCCGACCCGCAAGGGTTCGCCGTAGATCACGACGGAGCGGCCGAAGGGGAGCGGCACCTGGAAGCGGTCCCAGGAACGGACCTCGAGCTTATTTGATAAGGCGTTCGCGATCGGCACGATCGGCATGCCCGCGAGCTGGGCGACGCGCACCGCGCCCTCCTTCACCTCGCGCGCCGGGCCGCGGGGCCCGTCGGGGGTGATGCCGACGTCGCGCCCGGAGCGGAGGATCTCGACCATCTCGCGCGCCGCGGCGGCGCCCCCGCGGGAGGAGGAGCCGCGCACCGCGTCGATGCCGGACAGCTCCATGGTGCGCGCGATCATCTCGCCGTCGGCGGAACGGCTGACCAGGACGGCCGCGGACACGCCGCGGTGCGACCAGGTGAAGAACACCTGGCGCTGATGCCAGAAGGCGTAGATGAAGCGTTCGCCGGCGGCGTGGACCTTCTCGGGGATGTCGGCGCGCAGCACGCGCTGGCGCGTGGTCCAGCCGACGAACGTCACGTAGGTATAGACGAGGTAGGGGACGAGCTTCCGGATCACTATTTGCGGCCCTTGGCCTTGGACTTCGCGAGCCAGGACTGGCTGACGACGAGGGAGGCGGGGGGGGCGAGGCGGCCGTCGGCCAAGGTCACGCCGAGCTTGGCGGCGGCGTCGAGCTTGCGCAGGGCGATCTCAAGGGTTTCGAGCGAAGCGAGATGGTTCAGGGGCGACAGCTCGCAGTTATCCTTCTCGGCCTCGTCGGCGAGGAGGGCGGAGGCGAAGCGCACCGCCTCGTCGAGCGCGTGCTCCTCGAGGACGGGCCAAAGCTTCTCCGGGATCGACGGCTCCTTGCCGCGGAAAGGGCCGAAGCCTTCCCCGAGGCTCGCCAGGATCAGGCTGTAGGCCAGGCCCGGCATCGGGGAGAGCGCCGCCTGATCCGCGTCGGGATGCCCGAAGGTGTCGAAGACGACTCCCGGGACCAGCGCCTTGGAGGCCCGCTCGAGGAATTTCGCGAGCGCAAGCTCCGTAAGCCCCGCGGCCTCGAGATCGATGCGCGCCTTCTTGGCGCGCTGCTTGACGACGTGCGTCCGCAGGGTCAGCTTAAAACCCTTGATCTTCCTCACCGGCGGCGGCGACCTCCTTCGCGCGGGGCGGACGGCGCCTCGGGCTCGGCCCGCGGTGAGCGGCGGCGCCCCTTCTGGTACTGGTAGATCAGTGGCATCGCGATGCCGAGCGTGGAGTACGTGCCCACGATCACGCCCAGGAGCATCGTGAGCGCGAAGTTGTGGATCACGCTGCCGCCGAGCAGGAACAGCGCGAGCACGACCGCGAACACCATGCCGCTCGTGATCATGGTGCGCGAGAGCATCTCGTTGACGCTGTCGTTGATCAACGTGCCGATGTCGTCGGCGCGGCGATGGCGCATGTTGTCGCGCATGCGGTCGTAGATCACGATCGTGTCGTTGATCGACCAGCCCGCGATCGTCAGCAGCGCCGCGACGATCACGAGGTCGACCTCGAGCTCAAACGCCGCGAAGATGCCGCTGATGATCAGCACGTCGTGCGCGATCGCGGCGACGCCCGCCCCGCCCCACATCGGGTTGTCGAAGCGGAAGGCCACGTAGCCGATGATCGCGAGCAGCGCCAAGGTGATCGCGGTGATCGCCTGGCGCTTGAGGTGGCGGCCGACCGAGGGGCCGACGAACTCCTTGCGGTCGACGCGCAGCCCGGGCCCGGCGGCGGCCAGGAACTTCGAAACGAAGGTCTCGACGACGGCCACGTCGGTGGACTCCGCGCCCTTCAGGTACAGGGCGTATTCCCGGGCGCTGCCGAAGCTCTGCGCCTGGGCGTTCGGATAGCCCGCGCTCGCGAGGTCCGCTCGGACCTGCGTCAGCGCGCGGTCCTCCGGATAGCTGACCTGCACGAGCGTGCCGCCCGTGAAGTCGATGCCGTAGTTGAAGCCCTTCGTCGCGATCGCGATCACGCTCGCGGCCAGCAGGACGCCGGAGAGCGCGTAAAACAGGTGCCGCTTGCCGATCCAGTCGATGTCGAATTTTTTCATGGGGTCCTCAGGCCGCGGCTTCGGCTTCGTCGCCGGGCGTCCAGACTTCGTAGAGCATGCGGGTGAGCACGGTCGCCGTGAACATGCTGATGACCGTGCCGCCCGTCAGCGTGACCGCGAAGCCCTTGATCGGCCCGGTCCCGAACTGGAAGAGCAGCGCGGCCGCGATGAGCAAGGTCACGTTGGAGTCGATGATGGCGCTCGCCGACTGGTCGTAGCCCGCGGCGATGGCGAGCTTCATCGGCTTGCCCTTCGCCCGCTCCTCCTTGATGCGCTCCAGAATCAGCACGTTGGCGTCGACGGCCATCGCGATGTTGAGCGCCAAGCCCGCGATGCCGGGCAAGGTCAAGGTCGCCTTGAGGTAGGCCATCAGGGCGAGGAGGAAGAAAAGGTTGGCGACGATCGCGACGTTGGCGATCATGCCTCCGCCGCCGTAGTAGAGCCCGAAGAACAGGATGATCAGGCCGACGCCGGCGCTGGCGCCCATGAAGCCCTTGCGGATGGAGTCCTCGCCGAGGGACGGCCCGACGGTGCGCTCCTCGATGATGCGCACGGGGGCGGGAAGGGCGCCGGCGCGCAGGACGATCGCCAGGGACTTGGCGTCCTCCGCGGTGAACTGGCCCTCGATGATGCCCGAGCCGCCGCTGATGCGGCCCTTGATGACGGGCGCGGAGAAGACGGTGTCGTCGAGCACGATGGCCATGTTCTTGCCGATATTCGCCGCGGTCAGGGCGGAGAACTTGGCGGCCGCCTCGGGCTTGAACTTGAAGGCGACGACGGGCAGGCCGTACTCGCCGCCGGTCTCCACCTTGGCGCTGTCGAGCTGGGAGCCCGTGAGCGGGACCTCCTTGGACACCAGATACATGGCGCTTTCCTTGCCGCGGAAGAGCTCGAGCCCCTCCGGGACCAGCTTCAGGGCGGCGGCGGAGGGCTTGGCGCCCTCGAACGGCGCGCCGAGCTCGAGGATCTTGTTCATCGCGGTCCGGGCCTTTTCGGAGTCGTCGACCATGCGGAACTGAAGCAGGGCGGTCTTGCCAACGAGCTCCTTGGCCTGAGCCGAGTTGGTGATGCCGGGCAGCTGCACGACGATCCAGCGGGCGCCCTGGCGGGCGATGAGCGGCTCGGCGACGCCGAACTGGTCGATGCGGTTGCGGATGATCTCGATGGCCTGCTGCATCGCCTCGGCGAGCGGAATCTGGGGGTCGAGCTTGTCGATGTCGAGCTCCATGACCATGTGCGTGCCGCCCTTGAGGTCGAGACCGAGGTTCACGAGCCACTTCGGACGCTCGCGCAGGGCCTCGAGCTTCGTGCGCTCGGCGGCGTCGAGCTGATACCAGTTGATCGAGGGGAAGAGGAGGAAAAAGGAGGCGACGATCAGGGCGAGGATGCCCAGCCACTTGGTCTGTGTCTTGGTCATGTCGATTTTCCTTTGGGCTCTATGAAACGACGACGCCGGTCTTGGCGTCGGAGACGACCTTCGCGACGGCGGAGCGGGCCACGGTGAGCTTCACGGTCTGGGAGAACTGGACCTCGAGATCCTCTCCTTTGAACCCGGAGATCGTGCCGTAAAGGCCGCCGGTGGTCAAGATCTTGTCGCCGGACTTGAGGTTCTTGAGCATGAGCTCATGCTCCTTCTGCTGCTTCTGCTGGGGACGGATGAGCAGGAAGTAGAAAATGACGAAGATCGCGATGATCGGGGCCAGATTGATGAGGGGGTTGGGGGCGGGCTGCATGGAATCTCCTTATAGCGCGCGAAATCCTAGCAATTTATCCGCGCGGTGCGATACAAAAAGCCGGCCCCGGGCGGAAGCCCGGGGCCGGCCGATTCGGACGTTCGTCGTCTAGACGGCGGCCGAGAAATACTCCTTGGATTTGACCGGATCGGCCTTCATCGTCTTCTTGCCTTCCGACCAGTTCGCGGGGCAGACCTCGCCGGTCTTGTCGACCTGCTGGAAGGCCTTGAGCACGCGCAAGGTCTCCTCGACGGAGCGGCCGACCGCCAGGTCGTGCACGACCGAGTACGCCACCTTGCCCTTCGGGCTGATGAGGAAAAGCCCGCGCAGGGCCACCGAGTCGTTGACCAGCACGCCGTAGGAGCGGGCGATGCTCTTGGTGATGTCGGCGAGCAGGGGGTACTTGATCTCGCCCAGGCCGCCTTCCTTGCGGGACAGGTTCGTCCACGCCAGGTGGGAGAACTGGCTGTCCACGGAGCAGCCCAGGACCTCGCAGCCGAGCTTGGCGAAGTCGGCGTGGGCGTCCGAGAACGCGGTGATCTCGGTGGGGCAGACGAACGTGAAATCGAGGGGGTAGAAGAACAGCGCCACCCACTTGCCCTTGTAGTCCGAGAGCTGGATCTCCCTGAAGCCTTTTCCGACGAGCGCCTGGGCCTTGAAGTCCGGCGCGTCCTTCTGCACGAGAGTATCGGCCATGTTTATTTCTCCTTTGACGAGCGCGTTGACGAGGCCTTGGCGCATTTCGCGCAAAGGCCGTGAAAATGGACGGAATGCCCGGATATGAGGAAGCCCGCCGCCTTCGGTTCTGGGAGGGCGTCGAGCCTCGGGTCGAACAGGTCCTCGATGCGGCCGCAGGACGTGCATACGGCGTGATGATGCGTCTCCACGATCGCGTCGTAGCGGGCCTGCGCCGCGGGGGAATCCACCCGGGCGACCATGCCCATCTCGTGCAAGGTCTGCAGCGTCTTGTAGACGGTCGCCAGGGACAGGCTCGGATACGGCTTCCTCAGGGACTCGTGCAGCGCCTCGGCGCTGGGATGGTCCCGCCGCCCCGACAGCTCTTCATAGACGGCGAGGCGCTGATGCGTCAGCGGGACCTTCTTCGCCCTGAAGAGCGTGCGAACCTCCTCCCGGTTCTTCATGCCCGGTCCAGGAAGCTGCGGAGCATCCAGGCCATCTTCTCGTGGCTTTTGAGCAGCCCGATGAAGAAGTCGCTCGTGCCCTGATCGCCCAGGCGACCGGCCTCGTCGACGTCCTTGCGCAGCGAGCGGATCAGGGCCTCGTGATCGGCGAGGAGCTCGGACACCATGGCCTCCTCCTTGAGCGCCACGGCGGGGGACTCGGCGAGGCGGGCCTTGGCCAGGAACTCCTTCATCGAGCCCAGCGCGCGGCCGCCGAGGGCGCGGGAGCGCTCCGCCGTCTCGTCGACGAAGCCGTCGAGCTCCTTGTACTGGGCCTCGAAGAACTTGTGCATCGCGTCGAAGTGGAAGCCGGTGACGTTCCAGTGGAAGTTGCGGGTCTTGGTGTAGAGGACGTACTCGTCGGCGAGGGTGAGGGCGAGGAGGGCCAGCACGCCTTTGCGGGACGATTCCTGAAGACCGATGCCGGCGACGGCGGACGACTTGCGCGGCGCGTGAGTGTTCATATGCTCCCTCCTATTTGATAGTTATTATCCACTGATAAAATTGTAGCAGACGATAACGATTCTGTCAAGGGGGACGGAGCAACGACGCGGCCACCCACCAAAACTGTTGCCGGAAACAGTCGCATGACGGCGCCGTCAGCCGAATTTAGCGAATTTGAAGGCCTGACACCGAAAACATCGAAAAAAAGCGCCGCCCGGTTCGATTCGCTTCAAGCGAATCGCGCCGGGCGGCGATCTCGTTCGAGCCTTCTCTTAGATGAAGAGGGGGGCGAGAACGAGCGTGATCGTGGCCAGCAATTTAATGAGTACGTGCAGCGAGGGGCCGGCGGTGTCCTTGAACGGGTCTCCCACGGTGTCGCCGACGACGGCGGCCTTGTGCGCGTCGGACTTCTTGCCTCCGTGCGTGCCCATCTCGATGTATTTCTTCGCGTTGTCCCAGGCGCCGCCGGAGTTATTAAAAAAGAGCGCCATAAGAATACCGGCGATCGTGCCGACCATCAGGAACGCGGCCACGGACTCCGCCGCGATGGTCTTGTCCGCCTCGGTGATGAACCCGCGCATGATGAGGCCGACCGCGATCGGGGCGCCGACGGCGAGTATGCCGGGCAGGACCATCGCCTTGAGCGCTCCGAGGGTCACGATGTCGACGCACTGCGCGTAGTCGGGCTCCTCGGTGCCCTTCATGATGCCCGGGCGCTCGCGGAACTGGCGGCGGACCTCGGTGATGACGGTCTGCGCGCAGGTGCCGACGGCCTTGATCGCCATCGAAGAGAACAGGAACACGAGCATGGCGCCCAGCATCGCGCCGACGAAGACCTCGGGCTTGGACAGATCCACGGCGATGCGCACGCCGGTGTAGTTGAAGATCTCGTCGAGGTAGGCCGAGAAGAGCAGGAACGCCGCGAGCGCGGCCGAGCCGATCGCGTAGCCCTTCGTGAGCGCCTTGGTCGTGTTGCCGACCGCGTCGAGGCGGTCGGTCTTCTTGCGGATCTCCTCGGGCTGGTGGGACATCTCGACGATGCCGCCCGCGTTGTCGGTGATCGGCCCGAAGGTATCCATGGCGAGAATGTACGCCGCGGTTCCCAACATGCCCATCGTGGCGACGGCGGTGCCGAACAGGCCGCCGGTGAGGCCGGCCGCCGGCCCGAGGGCCAGGACGCCGAGCTTGTAGGAGGCCAGGATCGCGACCGAGATCACGACGATCGGCGCGGCCGTGCACTCGAGGCCGACGGCGATGCCCGCGATGATGTTCGTCGCCGGGCCGGTCTTCGAGGCGTCGGAGATCTCGAGCACGGGCCGGTACTTGTACTCGGTGTAGTACTGGGTCATGTACACGAAGGCCTGCGCGGTCAGGATGCCGATGAAGCCGCAGGTCGTGTAGTAGATCCAGGCGTTGGGGGCCGCCTCGGAGCGCAGCATCCACCAGGCGGCGCCCGCGAAGCCCAGGGCGGAGAGGAAGCTCGTCAGGTAGTAGCCGATGTTGAGCGCGTCCATCGGGTCCTCGTGCTCCTCGGTCTGCACGACCAGCACGCCGGCGATGGAGGCCAGGATGCCGAGCGCGCGAGCGACGAGGGGGAACACGACGCCCTTCCAGCCGAAGTACGGGATGAGGCCGACTCCCAGGATCATCGCGCCGATGTTCTCGGCGGCGGTGGACTCGAAGAGGTCGGCGCCGCGGCCGGCGCAGTCTCCGACGTTGTCTCCGACGAGATCGGCGATGACGGCGGGGTTGCGGGGGTCGTCCTCGGGGATGCCGGCTTCCACCTTGCCGACGAGGTCCGCGCCGACGTCGGCGGCCTTCGTGTAGATGCCGCCGCCGAGCTGGGCGAAGAGAGCCACGAACGAGGCGCCAAAGCCGTAGCCGACGATCATGAACGGAATCTTCTCGAAGGGGTAGCCCAGGAGCTTGAGGATGATGAACAGGCCGCCGACGCCGATGAGCGACATCGCGCAGACGAAGAGGCCGGCCACCGCGCCGCCGCGGAGCGCTATGCGCAGCGCGTCGTTGAGCGAGGTGCGCGCGGCCGAGGCCGTGCGGATGTTCGTGCGGATCGAGACCCACATGCCGATGTAGCCCGCGACGAGCGAGCAGGCCGCGCCCGCGACGAAGGAGGCGGTCGTGCACAGCGCGAGCGGCATCGGGCCCGCCGGATCGTGCTCGTTGGCCTTGCGGACGAAGGCGTAGAGGACGAAGATCACGACGGACAGCACCGCGGAGAGGGTGATGATCGTGTAGTTCTGGCGGCGGAGGTAGGCCTCGGCGCCGGACTTGATGGCGTCGGAGATCTTGCGCATCGCGTCGGTGCCGGTGTCCTTGGCCATGACCCAGTTGATGAGCCAGAAGGCGACGGCGAGCGAGACGAGGGAAATTCCCATCACGATGACGAACGGGAATTTCATGCTGTGGATAAAGTCCATTCAAGTCCTCCGCGGATCGGTTGGCGGCCCGTGTTATCGGTCGCCATGTTTTATCGGTTGGGGATTATACGGAACTGCGCCCCGGCGGTCAAGAGAGCGTCACGAAACGGTCAACGGCGGCCGAGCTCCCGGACGAGCCCCTCGACGCGCCGGTCGCCCGGGAACAGCCGCAGCTGGTCGCGCAGGGCGGCCGCGGCCTCCTCGCGGCGCCCCTGCTCGAGCAGGGCGTGGGCGAGGCTCAGATAGGCGTAGTCGGGGGGCGAGGGCCGGGCGATCACGTGCCGCCACAGGCTCTCGGAGTCGCGCCAGGCCGGCAGCTGGGCGCGCGACATGACTCCGAGGACGGCGGCGGCGCCCGCCGAGGCGGCGAGCGCCGCGGCGCGCGCCCGGGGACCGGCCCGAAAGGCGGCGTAGAGCCCGGCGGCGAGAGCGGCGTGCAGGCTCATCACGGGCAGGTAGGTGGAGCGGTCGTGGGCGACGACGAGGCCGCGAAAGGACATCACGAGGCTCGGGAGCAGCGCCGCCGCGAAGCACAGCCAGGCTCCGAGCAGCGCGGGCCGGGCGCGCCCGCTCCACGAGGCCGCCGCCGTCAGGAGCAGGAAGACGGCCGCGAGGACCGGGGAAGGGGATATCCAGTAGTCCACCGTCAGGTCGAGAGGCGCCAGGAGCTTGCCGAGGTAGAACACCGGCCCGGCGAAAGTATGAAGTCCCGCGTCGAAGGCGTGACCGGGGGCGAGCAGGAGCTTGGTGCGGGCGTTGACCGCGCCGAACGCCGCGGCGGCGAGCAGGAACGGGATTTTCTCGAGCCACGCGCGGCGGTCGCGCCCCCGCCCCAGGACGAAGGCGTCGAGCGCCAGCAGCACGACCGGCAGGCTCACGCCCTTCCACCGGAACAAGCCCGAGAGGATGAAGAGCGCGAAGCACAGGCCGAGGCTCGGGCGCAGATACGCCAGCACCGCCGCGAGGAAGCACGCGGTCGCCAGCAGGTCGGGAAGGCCGGTGGCCCAGGCCACGGGCTCGACGCGCATCGGATGAGCGGCCCATAGAAGCGTCGACGCGGCGGCGGCGAGGAGCGCGCACCGCTCGTCGAAGGCGTTTCCCGCGAAGGCGGCGCGCAGGATCCGCAGGGTCGTGAAGAAAAGCAAGGCGGCGCAGGCGGCGTGGGCGAGCCAGCTCCCGAGGTGGAAGGCCGCCGGATCGAGCCCGCGCCAGGCGTAGAGCGCGGCGTAGGCGAGCCAGCCCAGGGGCTGATAGGTTCCGTACTCGAGGCTCGTGAACATCCACCGGAGCTCGGTCCAGCTCGACGCGCGCAGGTGGGGGTTGTCCGCGATGAGCCAATAATCCTCGAGGTTGACGAAGCGGTGGCCGAGGATGGGAGAGAAGAGCCAGGCGGCGGCGAAGGCGCACACCCCGGCGGCCGCGGACGCGGCGATCGACGGCCTCATAGGTCTTCCATTAATAAGACGAGGCGGCGAAGGAGCTCGGCGTCCCGCTCGGGATGCAGGCGGGAGGCGAGCCACTCGGCCATGCGCCGGCGCGCCTGAAGAATGTAGACCTCCTGGGTCCAGTCGCGGCTCGCCCGGCGGGGGAAGGAAGAGGTCTCAGGCGCCTCGAGGAAGCGCCGGGCGTCGGCCGCCGGATCGGTCTTGACGCGGGCCGTCTCGACGCGGATGAGCGAGCCCTGGGGGACGCTCCGGGGAAAATCGGCCAGGACGTCGTCGCGCAGCGAGGGCTCGACGAGCACCGCCCTGCCGGGATTGAGCGCCTTCCACCGCGCCCAATCCGTGCCGGGCCCTGGAGTTCCCGGCGGGATAACGACCTCGGGGTGGGCCGCGCGCAGGCGCCTCAGGTAGGGCGGGAAGGAGAACATCGTCGGGCTGAGGAAGACTCGGCCGCCCGCTTCGCCGCGGACGAGCTCGAGGCTCAGCGCCGCGAAGATCGTGTCGTCGCCGCCGAGGACGACGAAGTCGCCCGGCGAGGAGTCCCGCACGAGGACGCGGGCGTAGTCGAGCAGCGGGTCCCGGCGGGCGAGAGAAAGCGGACGCAGCAGAAGCGGCGCGGCGACGACGGCTCCGAGCAAGGCGAGCGTGAAGGCGGGACGAACGCGCCGGGCCAGCGCCTCCGCGCCGAATCCGGCCAAAGCGAACACGGCGATCATGGGCAGGAGGTGGAAGCGGGCGGCGACCGCGCGCGCGTACTCGGGGTCGACGGCAGGCATCTGCTGGCTGCTGAAGACGAGGAAGATCCCGGCCGCCGCCCCCAGCCACAGCGCCCAGGCCGCGAGGTCGCGCCGGGCGTTTTTCCAAAGCGCGGCCGAGCCGAGCGCCGCCAGCGCGAGCGCGACGGGCCCGGCGTGGGTCCACAGGGACGAGAAGAACCAGCCCGCGTGCGTCGCCAGGCGGCCGAGGTCGAAGCTCGAGAGACCGAGCAGCGGCGCGCCGCCCGCCATGAGCAGCGGTCCGCCGAGCCGGGCGCGGGTGAACAGCGGCCACAGGTCCGCCCAGCCGCGGACCTCGAAAAGGTTGTAGGCCGGCTCGCCGAAGGCGAGGCGCAGGCCGAGAAGCAGGTACGGACCGGCGAGCGCGAGCGCGGCGAGCGAGGCGGCCCCGGCGGCGAGCTTCGCCGCCGGCCGCCGGGCCGAGAGCCACGCCGCGTAGGCCGGAACGAGGAAGACGAAGGTCGGGTGATGGGACAGCCCCAGGCCGAAAAGCCCGGCGAAGGCGAACAGGGCGCCGGGCTTGCCGTCGCGCGACCAGGTGAAGGCGAAGAGCGCCGCGGCGAGCGCCAGCAGGCCGTTGAGCGCGCGCACCTCCGCGACGAGCGAGTAGTACCAGAAGATGGGTGAAAGCGCCATCAAGGCCGCCGCGGTCAGGGCCGCCGCGCGCCGGACCCCGCCCGCCCGGAGGAGAAGGAACAAGACCGCGGCCGCCGCCGCCGAGAATATCCCCGACAGCCCGTTGACCGCCGCGCCGGGGTCGGGCCAAGGCAGGCGCGACCACAGCCAGCCGAGCGCCGTCTGCAGGGGATAGCCGGGCGGATGAGGCACGGCCCAGAGCAAGGCGGACAGAACGTGCTGAGGGCTGTCGCCCATGCCGAAGGAGCGCGAGCGCCCCAGCCAGAACAGCGCCGTCAAGGCCGCGAAAAGGGCCCCGGCCGCCCGCGCGTCCAGCCGGCTCTCCCCGCGCGTCACAGGAGCGCCGCCCAGGCGGCGAGCGCCGCCCACGAGGCGAGGCTGACGACGGCCCCGGCGGCCCAGGAATCGGGCGCGTAGCGCAGGACGAGGCGGTGGCGGCCCGCGCCGAGCGGGATCGCGCGCAAGGCGTGATCGGCGGGCAGCACCCGGTAGCTCTTCTGCGCGGAGCCCTCGAGCGCCTCGGCGCGCCAGCCGGGGGCGTAGGAGTCCGCCAGGAGGAGGATCGCGGGGGAATCGAGCTCGGCCTCGAGCTCGAGGGAGTCCGAGTCCTCCTTGACGACGCGGGCGAAGCCTCCCCGGCCCTTGGGGTCCGGCTCCGGGACGGGCGTCGATTCGAGGATGACGGTCCGCGCGGGATCGAAGGCGGGATCGAGCAAAGCGGCCAAGGTCTCATCGCGGCCGCCGGAAAACCGCCAAGAGCGCGCGAGCAGCAGTCGGGGGAGCGGCTCGGCGAGAGGCTTGACCGGCGGCGAGCCGCGGCGGAGCACGAAGCGCGCGCGCAGCAGGCGCAGGATCTTGTGGTCCCGCCGGATGATCAGGCTCGTGCCCGCCGCGTCCGGCGGGTAGCCCTGCGAGGCGAACAGCAGCTCCGCCCAGCGGCGCGGCACGAGCTGACCGTAGCCCCAGACCTCCGGCGCGCCCAGGACGAGCCCCGCGTCGGGATCGGTGCGCATGTCGAAGATCACGCGCTCGCCGGGACGAAGCCCGGCGACGACGGGGCTCCACTCGGCCGGGAATTCGCGCCGCACCGGCTCGGCGGCGACGTTGAGCCCCGCGAAGAACAGGGATTCGAGCACGATCAGGGGCATCAACGCCGAGCGCCAGCGCCCGAGGCGCGGCGCGAGAGCGTCGTGGCCGAGGGCGCACAGCAGCGCGAGGAAGGCGCACGCGGGCAGGGCCAGGCGGCCGCTGGCGCGGAACACGGAGGCGAAGGGCAGGGCGGCGAAGGCGCGGCCGATCACCGGGGCGCCGGGGCCGAAGGCGAGCAGCAGGAGCACGGCGGCGGCGGCGAGCGCCGCCCGGCCGTCGCGCTTGAGCCCGGCCCACAGGGCCAGGCCGAGCGCGGCCGCCCCGAGGTGAAGGCAGGACTCCCAATAAAAGCCGGAGCCCGCTTCGCGCAGTCCCGAGGACAACGTCGAGGGCGCGGCGAGCGAGAGCAGGTCGCGAAGGCCGAGCGCGAAGCTCGCCGCCTCCGCCGGGGCGAGGCCGCCCCAGCGGGTGGACTGCGACGCCGCCTCGAGGCCGGGGAGCCATTGCGCGGCCGACAGCGCGGCCCCGGCGAGCGCCGCGCCCGCCAACGCCGCGGCGTACGCGAGCCGGCGCTTGCCCGGCGGGATATCGAGGACCGCGTAGAGCCCGGCGGCGAGCGCGGCGAGCCAGGCGGCCTGGGGATTGCCCGCGAGCACCGTCATCGCGGAGACGAACGCCGCCGCGGCCGCCCAGCGCGCGGACGGCGCGCGGCGCAGCTCATCGACGCAGAGCAGGAGCCCGGGGAGCCAGGCCGCGGCGCACAGGTACGGGAGATGGCCGGCGTACAGCCTCAGGAAAAACGGGCCGCAGAACATGAAGGCGGCGCCCCCGGCGAACGCGCCGGCCGCGGAGGCGCCGCGCCTGCGCGCCCAGGCGTAGGTCAGCGCGCCGGCGAGCCAGACGTGAAGGAGAAGGACCGCGTTGAGCGCGGCCTCATTGGTCAAGGCCAGGTGAAGCCAGTTCGGCGGATACAGCAGGCCGGGCTCGAAGGAGCCGTGGAAGGGATGGCCGCCGAAGGCGTAGGGGTTCCATAGAGGGAAGCGCCCCGCCGAGATCTCGCCGAAGCCCCACTGCCGCCACGCGGCGAACTGCGCGGCGATGTCGTTGAAGCGCCCCGTCGCGACGAGCCCGGAGGACAGCGACTCGCGAAAGACGAAGGCGGCGAGACCGCCGAGCCCGGCGGCGGCAGCCGCGTCCGGGCGCGCCGCCTTATTCACTTCTTTTCCGCGTAGCGCTCCCGGAACGCGGCGCGCGCGGACTCGAAGCGGCCCTCCCGGATCGCCTTGCGGATGGAGATCGTGGTCCGCTCCATGAAGTGGAGGTTGTGATAGGAGAGGAGTCGGTAGGCGGCGAGCTCCTTGCAGCGCAGGAGATGGCCGAGGTAGGCCTTCGTGTAGCGCGCGCAGACGAAGCAGGAGCACTCGGGATCGAGCGGGGTGAAGTCGCGCCGGAAGCGGGAGTTGGTCACGTTGAACTTTCCCGCCGAGGCCATCACGTGGCCGGTGCGCGCGACCCGGGTGGGGTAGACGCAGTCCATCATGTCGACGCCGCAGGCGATGGAGTCCCACAGGTCGAGCGGCGTGCCCACGCCCATCAGGTAGCGCGGCCGCTCCTCCCGAAGAAGCGCCGTCGTCTCCGTCAGCATGCGCCAGGTCGTCTCCTTGTCCTCGCCGACCATGAAGCCGCCGATCGAGATACCGTCGGCCGGCGACGCGTTGTGGTGCTCGGCGGAGCGCTTGCGCAGCGCGGGATGCAATCCGCCCTGGAACAACGGGAAGAACAGGCATTTCGAGCCGGCGGCCCGCGCGGCGGCGACGGCGGGCACCGAGCGGTCGTGCCATTTGAGGGTGCGCTCCAGCGCCTGCGCCGCCTCGGCCTCGGAGCACGGGTACGGCGGGCACTCGTCGAGCGTGGTCCAGGCGTCGGAGCCCAGGCCCGCCTGCACCGCGATCACCGACTCGGGCGTGAGCCGGTGCTTGGAGCCGTCCAGGTGGGAGCGGAAGGTCACGCCCTCGTCGTCGATCTCTCGAAGATCGGAAAGGCTCAGAACCTGGAACCCTCCCGAATCCGTCAAAATGAACCCGTCGTAGTCCATGAACTTGTGCAGGCCGCCGGCGGCCCTGACCGTGTCGACGCCGGGGCGCAGATAGAGGTGGTAGGAGTTGGCGAGGATCGCGTTCGCGCCGAGGCGGCGCATGTCGTCGGAGTCGAGCGCCTTGACGCTCGCCTGCGTGCCGACGGGCATGAACACCGGCGTCTCGACGCGCCCGTGCGGCGTGTCCAGCCAGCCCGCGCGGGCCGGCCCGTCCTTCGCTTCGATGGTGAACGCCACGCGCGTAGTCTACCTTTTAACCGGCCGGGAACGGCCCGTCACGGCAGGACTTTATCCGCGGATTCCAGCTTGAGCCCGACCGCGCGCGCCGCGGGGCCGTTGGCCGTCACGGTCACCCGCTCCGGGTACACGACCTCGCGCCCCGCGCGGCCGGCCAGGCGCGCCCGGAGAGTCAGGGCCGCGGCGCGGCCCATGTCGGCGTAGCTCGCCGCGATCGTGGCCGTGGCGCCGCGCTCGGCCAGGCCCTCGGTGGGCGCCAGCAGGGGGATTTTCCGGGCCGCCGCGTACGCCCGCAGGACGGCGAAGTTCGCCTCGGTGACGAGGGCCGGGTCGGGCATCAGCCACAGGGCGTCGGCCTCGGCGGACAGAGAGCGCAGGCGCCCGGGCAGGCGGGACGCGGGCGTCACGCGCTCCGACAGCACGACGACGCCCTGCCGCTGTCCGGCGGCCGCGAGGGCCTCGGCGTCGACGCGCGCCGGCTCGGAGGACCAGAAGATGCGCAGGACCCGCAGGCCCGGCACGAGCGCGCGCATGCGCGCGACCAGCGCCCGAGGCTCGGGCAGAAGGGAGACGCGGCTCATCGCGTAGCCCGGGTCGTCGGCGACGGAGGGGGCGAGCAAGGCGACGACGACGGCGTCCCGCGGCCAGCGCCGCCCCGCGGCCTTGCCGCCGATGGCCGCGAACGCCCAGGCCTGCGCCGGCAGGCTCCCGCCCGCCGCGACGACCGTCACGCTCGAGCCCCACGCTTCCGTGAAGCCCTCGAGGGCCTGGCGGTAAGGCGGCGAATCGGAGGACATGACCGCCGCCGGCCCCTCGGCGGAGGCCGTCATCGCCCCGGCGAGCGCCAGCGCCGTCAAAGGGCGCCTCAGAGCCCGAACCTCTTGGTCACCCCGCCCTCGTAGAGCCGGGGGACCGCCGTGCCGTCGGCGTGCTCCACCCGGTACGGCTGAAGGAGGTCATGGCCGGCGACGAAGAGCGTCCAGTCGGGGCGCGGCGACCAGGCCAGGCGCGCGTCCAGGCGGAAGGACCGCGCGACGGGCCGGCGGGTGCCGCGCGTCGTCGAGTTCGCCTCATAGGCGTCCTTGTAGCCGAGCAAAGCGGAGGCGCTGAAGCCGCGGGCGAGCAGGGCCCGGCCGCCGATATTGAACTTGTGCGTCGGCAGCCCGCGGCGCGTGTCCGTGGCGAAGGTGTCCGTGGGACCCTTGTCGTCCTGGATCCGCTCGAAGGTGTAGTTCGCGAACACCGCGCGGCCCGGAGAGAAGGCATATTCCTCGGACAGCTCGACGCCGTGGGCCGAGGCCCGGTTGCGGTTGTCGTAGGTGATGACGCGCGGCGGCCCCAGGGTCTGGAAGAAGTTGAAATTCCGGTCCTGGAGCCGCATGAAGTAGACGGCGAGGCCGGACTTCAGCGCCCCGTCCAAGGCCCGGCAGGTCCAGCCCGCCTCCCAGGAGGACAGCTGCTGCGGCTTGAGGTCGGGGTTGCCGAGAAAGCGCGTGGCCGGCGACAAGGCGAAGTCGCCGTATTTGTTGAAGAGCGGAGGCATCGTCGGGGCGCGCGCGTAGGACACGCGGAAAACGTGCTCCTCGCGCGGCGAGTACAGCGCCGCGCCGTTCCAGGCGGGCTGCAGGCCGCCCACGCGGGAGTTCTCGAGCGACACGCCGGCGACCACGGTGACCCGGTCGGTGAGCGCCGCCGAATGGTGCGTGAAGCCGCGGGCGATCCGATTCTGCTGGGCGGGGCGCCCGGCGAAAAGCTGATCGGAGTACAGCCCCGACAGGCGCCAGCCGGCGCCCGCCGCGGAGTGGATTCTCTCGTCGGCCCAGGCCGAGCGGTGGAGGACCTCCGCGTCGTACTGGTAGACGCGCAGGTCCACCGGCGCGACGAGGAACCGGTCCGCCTCGAGCCGGAACTCGGAGCGGGAGACGGACGCCTCGAGCGCCCCCGCCCGGCCCAGGTCCCTCTCCGCGCGCAGCAGCTGGAAGTCGTGCGCGTGCTTTCCGCGCGTGTCGACGGGGAACCCGGGCACGCCGTAGGTCTGCCACGAGCCGCCGCCCATGAACTCGAGCTTCGTCGCCTCGTCGGGATCGAGGAGAGCGCGAAGGTTGAGCTTGTTCGAGTGGAGGAAGTCGTTGGCCTCGCCGACGCCGTTTGGCGTCGGGGCTCCCGGCGCCTCCTCGAAGGTGTGGCTGACGCGCAGCCCGCCCAGGGTTCCGCCCGCCTCCGCGGACTCCGCGGCCGAGCGCACCCGGTTGCCGCCGCGCCCCGAGAGCCGTCCCGCGGCCTTCTTCTCGGGCTCGCGGGTGATGATGTTGATGACGCCCAGGGCGGCGTTGGAGCCGTACAGGGCGGCGTTGGGGCCGCGCACGATCTCGACGCGCTCGATATCCTGCATCTGGACGGGAAGGCTCGCCCAATACACGCCCCCGAGGAAGGAGGAATAGACGGAACGCCCGTCGACGAGCACCTGCATCTCGGAGACGAAGTCCCGGGTGAAGCCGCGGGCGGAGACGATCGCGCGGTTGCCGTCCGCGGAGCGGCCGTCGATGACGTCCATGCCCGCCCGGAAGCGCAGGATTTCCCACAGGCTCCGGTAGCCGTACGCCTTGATCTCCTCGGCGGTGACGACGTCGACCGCCACGGGGGTTCGCCAGGCGGACTCCGGGCGGCGGGAGGCCGTGGAGACCTTCGCCTCCTCGCGGAAGAACTCGAAAACGTCCTCTTCCGCGCTGGCGGCCGAAGCGGCGAGGAGCGCTATCAGCAGGCCGGCGGACGGCTTCAGTCGTTTCGTCATAGTTGTCATTTTACCAAAGTGGCGTCGCCGAAGGAATACAAACGATAGCCCAGGCCGACGGCCTCGCGGTAGGCCGCGAGCAGGCGCTCCCGCCCCGCGAAGGCGGCGGCCAGCAGCAGCGGCGTCGAGCGGGGCAGATGGAAGTTCGTGATCAGCGCGTCGATCCCGCGGAAGCGGAAGCCGGGGGTGATGTAAAGGGCGCTTTCGCCGCGCGCCGCCCCGAAGCCCTCGGCGCGGGCGGCGAGCGTCTCCAAAGTGCGCGTCGTGGTCGTGCCGACCGACACGACCCGTCCGCCGCGGGCGCGGGCCGCGGCGATGAGCTCGGCCTCGGCGGGCTCGACCTCGAAGCGCTCGGCGAGCATGACGTGGGCGGAGGCGTCCTCGCTCGTGACGGGGCGGAAGGTGCCCCGGCCGACGTGCAAGGTTATGAAGGCAAACCTCACGCCCGAGTCTTTGAGCTTGTTCATCAGCTCGGGCGTAAAATGCATGCCCGCGGTGGGCGCGGCGATGGAGCCGTCGTCGCGCGCGTAGACGGTCTGGTAGCGCGCCGCGTCGGCGCGCGAGGGCACGCGCTTCTTGGCGATGTACGGCGGAAGCGGGGGCAGGCCGTGCTCAGCGAGATATGGACGCAGGTCCGCGGCCGCGAAGACGAGGAGGTACTCGCCCTCCTCGGTCAGGCCCTCCACCCTCGCCGTCATGCCGCCGGGAAACTCGAGGGTCTGCCCCGCCTTGAAGCCGGAGGCCAGCGCGGTCCAGGCAGCGGGCCCCAGCTCGCGCACCAGCAGCAAGTCGGCCTTGCCGCCCGTCGATTTCTTCCCGAATAATCGGCAGGGCATGACCTTGGTGCGGTTGACGACGAGGCAGTCCCCGGGCTTCAGGAAGCGGGGGAGGTCGCGGAAGACCGCGTGCTCGAGCGTCCCCGCGGCCCGGTCCAGGACCAGCAAGCGCGCCGAGTCGCGCGGCTCGGCGGCCGTCGACGCGATGAGCGACTCGGGATAGTCGTAGTCGAAATCCGACAGCGGCAGGCTCAATCGTCCACCTCCGACAGGTCCGAGCCCGGGAAATAGAAGCTCAGGATCTTCTCGTAGCCGCGGCCCTTCTCGGCCTGGAGGCGCGAGCCCCACTGGCACAAGCCCACGCCGTGGCCGGAGCCGCCGCCGGCGAACTCCACGCCCCGGCGCCGCGCGGCGGCGCTGCGGATGCGCACGCTCCTCATCTCGCCGGCGCCGAGCGCGCCGCGCAGCTGGGCGGCGTTGACGACCACGCTCTCCCGGCCGCTCCTGACGAGGAAGGTGCGCACGTAGCCGGCCGCGTCGCGGGCGCCGATGCGCAGGCTCTTGAGGGGGCCGGTGAGCATGCGCCGCTCCGAGATCGCCGCCGTCAGGTCCGCCCAGGAGAAGTAGGCGGTCCAGCTCATATGCGGCGAGGCCGCGCACCACGGATCGCGCACGCCTCGCAGGGGCTTGGGG
This sequence comes from Elusimicrobiota bacterium, assembly GCA_036676805.1. Classification (GTDB taxonomy): domain Bacteria; phylum Elusimicrobiota; class Elusimicrobia; order UBA1565; family UBA9628; genus GWA2-66-18. The sequence goes on along the minus strand of JAKFCD010000005.1, from coordinate 31,503 downwards.
CTTTTCTGCGCGCCGCCCCATGCGGCGCCCGCGTCCGTGGTCGCGCCGCCGCAGCAGGCGTGGTAGTAGACCGGCAGGAGCTTGCCCTTCCACCCGAGAACCTCCCCGCGGGTCTGACGCACGGCCGAGCGGACGTTCTCGTTGACCCCGGTCATCCCCTTGTAGACCTGGGAGCGCGTGTCCGCCGTCAGGTCGAAGCCGTCCTTGCGGAACTTGCCCAGGTTCGCGTAGGTGAAGGTTCGCGCCACGACCGCCTGCGCCTTGAGCGCCTCGAGCGGCCAGTCGGGATTCATCTCGTGGGGAAGGATGCCCTCGAGATATTGCTCGACGTCGGCCTCCTCGACGACGGTCAAGGTCTGGCCGGGGTCGAGGCGGAGGATCAGCGCGCCGCGATAGAAATGAGAGCCGACCTTGATGCGGGCGCCGGCGGCCGGGACGAGGCGCGTCTCCGTCTTCAAGCGCAAGTCGGCGAGGCTCAAGCCGCCTTCTCCCGGCCGCAGGGCGAGCTCGCCCTTCCACTCGAGACGCGCGGGCTTGGCGCCGGGCTGGCGGATCTCGACGGCGCCCTCCGGCGTCAGCTTGGCCGAGCCGTCCTGGCGCACGATCGCGACCTGCACGGTCGCGGCGGAGGCGGCCAAGGACGCGCCGAGGACGAGGGCCGCCGCCGCGATCACAGCAGGTCGAGCGCGCGGCGCGGGGCCTTCAGGCCGAGATGCGCGTACGCCTTCGGCGTGGCCGTGCGCCCGCGCGGCGTGCGCGCGAGGAACCCCGCCTGGATCAGGAACGGCTCGACGACGTCGGTCACCGTGTCGAGCTCCTCGCTGACGGCGATCGCCAGGTTCTCGACGCCGACCGGGCCGCCGTCGAACTTCTCGATGACGGCCTTCAGCAGGCGGCGGTCCATCGGGTCCAGCCCCTCGGCGTCCACCTCGAGCTTCGAGAGGGCGTGGCGGGCGACCTCGCCGTCGATCCTTCCGCCGCCGTCCACCTGGGCGAAGTCGCGCACGCGTCTTAACAGTCTGTTCGCTATCCGGGGCGTCCCGCGGCACCTGCGCGCGATCTCATCGGCTCCATCCTGATCCGTCTTGACTCCGAGCAAGCCGGCCGAGCGAAGAACGATTCGACGGAGTTCTTCCGGCCCGTAAAAGCCCAGCTGAGCCACGATGCCGAACCGGTCTCTCAGCGGCCCGGTCAGCAATCCCGATCTTGTCGTGGCCCCGACGAGCGTGAACCTCGGAACGGCCAGTTTCAATGTGGACGAGGCGGGCCCTTTCCCGGTCGAGATGAAGAAGGTGTAGTCCTCCATCACGGGATACAAGGCCTCCTCGACGACCGCGTTCAGGCGGTGAATCTCGTCGATGAAGAACACGTCTCCTTCGGAGATGTCGGTCAGCAAGGCCGCCAGATCGCCCACGCGCACGAGGATCGGGCCCGACGCGGTGCGCAGGTTGACGCCCATCTCGCGCGCGAGGATGTTGGCGAGCGTGGTCTTGCCCAGGCCGGGCGGCGCGTAGAACAGGCAGTGATCCAACGGCTCGCCGCGCTGCTTGGCGGCCTTGATGAAGACCTTGAGGTTCTCCTTGAGCGAGTCCTGGCCGATGAACTCCTCGAGCGTCCTCGGGCGCAGGGCGCGGTCCGCGCCTTCCTCGGCGGGGAGCGCGGCGGGGTTGAGCAGCTCGTCGGGCTTGGCCATGTCAGAGCCTCTTCAGCGCCTGGCGCACGAGCTGTTCCGTCGGCACGTCCTTGCCTCCGTGTTCCTCGGCCAAGGCCTGCAGGGCGACGCGCGCGTCGGAGAATTTATACCCGAGGGCCTCGAGCGCGTTGAGCGCCTGGCTCCAGGAGCCTTCTGAAGGCATTTGACCCCCGGAGGGGGTCAAATGCGGCGCGCCGGGGACGCGGACCTCGTCGATCTTGCCCTTGAGCGCGTCGACGATCTTCGTCGCCGTCTTCTTCGTGAAGCCGAACACCGCGCACAGCAGCTTCTCGTCGCGGTCCAGCACCGCGCGGCGGAAGTCGGGCAGGGACTTCGACGCCTTGTCGAGGAACTCGAGCGCCTTCTTGGCGCCGGTGCCGGGGATCTCGTCGCGGAAGGCGCGGAACATCGCCTTCTCCGGCGCCGTGAGGAAGCCGTACAAGGTCTCGCCGCCGCCGTACATCGCGTAGGAGGAGTCGATGAACAAGAGCGCTTCTCCGCCGGCGGGGGGGAGCCGGGAGGCGGTCGCGGAGGTGACGTGGATCTCGTGGCCCACCCCGCCGACCTCGAGCACGACGCTCTCGAGGTCCTTCGTCAGCACCAGGCCGCGCAAAGAGGCGATCATCGCTTCGCGCCCCACGAGTCGAGCACGCGCAGGCCCTTTCCGCGGCCCGCGCGAAGGTGGCAAAGCGCGATCGCGGCCGCGTCGGCCACGTCGTTGGGGCGCAGCTTGTCCTTCAAGCCGAGCGCCTTCTGCACCACGGTCTGCATCTGCGTCTTCTCGGCGCGGCCCGAACCGGTGAGCGAGAGCTTGACGGTCTTGGGATTGTACTCCGTCACGACGCGGCCGGACTGGGCGATCGCGAGCAGGGCGACGCCGCGCGCCTGCAAGGTCGCGCGCACGGTGTGGGCGATGGTGGTGAAGAACATCTCCTCGATCGCGCACGATTCGATCTTATGGCCCGACAGCACCGCCTTGAGTTCCGCGTGGATCGCCTTGAGGCGCTCGCCCAGCTCCAGGCCGGGCAAGGTCCGGATCACGCCGGAGGCGACGAGGCGGGGGGACGCGGGCGGGCCGTCGAGCACGGCCCAGCCCGTCTCGTGGAGCCCCGGGTCGATTCCTAAAATCATTACGCGGCCATCTTCTCCATCACGGCGTCGGAGATGTCGAAGTTGGCGTAGACGTTCTTGACGTCGTCGAGCGCCTCGAGGAGCTCGATGAGCTTGAGCACCTGGGGGGCGTGCTTCTCGTCGACCGAGACGAGATTGTCGGGAACCATGGTCAGCTCGGCCGTCGCGATCGCGTGCTTCTTCGCGGCCAGACCGTCCTTCACCTTCTGCAGGTCGTTCGGGGCGGTGTACACCTCGAAGATGTCCCCGTCCACCTTGAAGTCCTCCGCGCCGAGGTCGAGCGCGTCGCTCATGACCGCGTCCTCCGAGCCGCCCTTGACCGTGATGAGGCCCTTGGCCTTGAACATCCAGGCCACCGAGTTCGGCGCGCCGAAGGAGCCGCCGTTCTTCGAGAGGATGGTGTGGATGTCCGTGCGCGTGCGGTTGCGGGAGTCCGAGGTGCACTCGATGAGCATCGCGACGCCGCTGGGGCCATAGCCCTCGTACGAGAGCTCTTCGAAGACCGCGCCTTCGATCTCGCCGGTGCCGCGCTGGATGGCCCGCTTGATCGTGTCGTTGGGCATCGAGAGGGCGCGCGCGTCCTCGATCGTCTTGCGCAGGCGCGGGTTCGCGCTGGGGTCGCCGCCGCCGAGCTTGGCCGCGATGGTCAGCTCGCGCGAGAGCTTCGTCCAGGCCTTGCCGCGCTTGGCGTCCGCGGCGCCCTTCTTGTGCTTGATGTTCGCCCAGTGTGAATGCCCGCCCATAGCTCGATCCTCCCTGGAAACCGTCTAAATGATACCAAATGCTTCTTATTATCGGGCTCGCCGGGCGCGCGATTATCTCAAGCGGCCGACCCGGACGGGACGCCGGGCCAAGGGGCCGATAAACTTCAGGCGACGACGGATGCTATCCACTTTACCTCCAGCGCTGGCGGCAATGGGAATGACGCCGACATGAGCGGCGCATTCAAGCGAGTGGGATTGCCGAATGTTTATCGAGGAGTAATTCCGGTGCCGCAAGGAAACCTATCTCAAAAATCAGGCAAAAGCTTTGGGTTATACCTTGGTGCCGGCCTGCAGTTTATTAGAAGATAAACATGCCTCGGCGGGGGTAAGCCCAAATACGCCATAGGTCCTCGGGCCCTATAAATTCAAGGCCCCTCGACCCCTGACGGCTCCTATAAAGGTGCGCATACTGGAAGGGATGACCTTCAGCCGCCCCCGCCGCCGCGCGATCGCGTCCTTCATGGCCTTGACGCTGGCCGCCCTCTCGGGCGGTCCCGTCTGGGCGCAGACCGCGCGCGTGACCGCCGGAGCCCCGGCCGGCATGACGGGCGTGCCCGTGCTCCCGCAGACCGGGCTCGGCGCGCCCGCCTTCACGAACGCCCCGACGCTGTCGCCCTCTTTGACCGGACTGACGCCCTTGCCGTCGCCGTCCGCCGTCCCGGTCTTGCAGCCCCCCGCGCACGCTGTCGCCGTTGCGGCCTCCCTCGCACCCGTGAAAAACCTCACGGCCATCCCGGTCGCGGCGGCCAAGCCGGCCGCCGTCAAGTCCGCCGCGGCCGCTCAGCGCTCCTACGCGACGCTGCGCGCGATGCAGCTTCCCGCCGCCTCGGAGGGGGGAGAGAGGAAGAGCTCCGAGCAGGACTCCGCCGAGGCGCGCAAGACGTTCGACGGCCAGGAGGTCTCCGCCGCGCTGTCGCCGGTCGCGGCCCGCCCCGGCCGGATCCGGACCATGCTCCGGAAGTCCGGCACGGCGCTCAAAGGCTTCGGCGCCGACGTCAAGGGCATGGCGACGGGCGATCGTGAGCTCGAGCCCCTGCTCGGCGACGCCAAGCCCTCGATGCGCAAGGCCCAGCTCCTCCTCGTCTTCGACGCGGTGCTCTCGATCGGAATGGCCTTCATCATCGGCCCCCTGCTCGACACCGCCGCGATCGCGGCCAAGACCGGCCTCGCCGCGCACATGGTCCCGCTGGCGGTCCTCTCCGGCGCCTTGGTCCTGTCCTCGCTCGCCTACGCCTGGGTCGAGCGCGGCCACGCCGTGCAGTCCCGCCTCGCCGGCCTGCGCTCGACGCGCGAGTATCGCGCGGCGCTCCAGCGCAGCCTCCTGGACCAGGAGATGGACTTCCACCTCGCCCAAGGCTCGGGCAAGCTCGCCGGGCGCCTGCTCAACGACCCGAACTACCTCTCGAACAAGAACGTCGACACGCGCCTCTCCCTGCTGCACTACGCGCTGCACTTCGCCTTCGGCGTCGGCATGATGCTGTACACGAGCCCCGCGCTGAGCGTCGGCGCGCTGGCCGTGATCCCGATCCTCGGCTGGCTCTCCAGCCGCTTCGGCGACAAGATCGGCGAGATCGGCAAGAAGGCCCTCGAGCAGAAGGCCGACATGATGAAGCAGTCGCAGGAGAGCATCCAGCAGGCCGAGACCGTCAAGACCTTCGGCGCCCGCGAGACCGAGCTCGAGCGCTACGGGAAGATGGCCGACGGGGCCGCGGACTTGGGCGTGCAGGAGGCCCGCCTCACCGCGATGTACGGGCTGATCGCCGGCGGCCTGACCGAGTTCTTCACCAAGAACTTCATCTACATCGTCGGCGGCGTCGCCCTCGCCGCGGCGTGGGGCCTGTCCTTCGGGCAGATCGCCCAGCTCGCGCTGTTCGCGGGCTTCGCCAAGTACGCGTTCACCGGCCTGACGAGCCTGTACCTGCGCTACAAGCGCAACACGAAGGCCTCCGAGTCGGTGCGCGAGCTCCTGATGCGCCGGCCCGCGATCGTCGACGCGCCGGACGCCGTCGACCTGCCGCGCGGCCCGGGTGCGATCTCCTTCCGCGGCGTGCGCTTCGCCTACCCCTCGCGCCGGGCGGAGCCCGTGCTCAACGGCGTCGACTTCGACATCAAGGCCGGGCAGACCGTGGCCTTCGTTGGAGAGACCGGCTCCGGCAAGAGCACCATCACCCGCCTGCTGCTGCGCATGTGGGACGCGGGCGAAGGCACGATCGCCGTCGACGGCCGCGACATCCGGGGCGTGACGCGCAAGAGCCTTCTCGCCCGCTTCGCGGTCGTTCCCCAGGAGACTCGCCTCTTCAACGGCACCTTGCGCGAGAACATGATATACGGCGCCGAGGACGCGTCCCCCGGGCGGCTCGAAGCGGCCATCCGCAAGGCGGGGGCGACGTTCGCGCTCGACGCGGCGCGCTTCCCGCAGGGCCTGGACACCCCCGTGGCCGAGGGCGGCGGGCGCCTGTCCGGCGGCGAGCGCCAGCGCGTGGCCATCGTCCGCGCGATCCTGCGCGACCCGTCGATGCTGATCCTCGACGAGGCCACGTCCGCGCTCGACAACAAGACCGAGCACGAGGTCCAGTCCGCGCTGGACTCCCTGACCACCGGCGAGGGCGGCCGCCGGCCCACGACCATCGTCATCGCCCACCGCCTGAGCACGATCCGCCGCGCCGACGTCATCCATGTCCTTGAGAAGGGGGCCATCGTCGAGAGCGGCTCCCACGTCGAGCTGCTCGCGCTCGGCGGACGCTATGCCCGCCTCTGGAAAGAGGGCGGTTACGACGCCCCGTCGTACGAGGCCGCGCTCGCCGAGGCCGCGCCCGAGGCCGCGGCCGCCGAGGAAGAAGCCGCCGCGTCCGCCGAGGGCGCCGCCCCGGCGAAGCGCTCGCTTCTCGCGAAGATCCGCGCGGGGCTCTCAGAGATCGCCGAGTACCTCCGCGGCGACGCCGAGGTGCGCCCCTTCCTCAAGACCCGGGCCCTGGCCGGGCTCGCGGCCCTTCTGCTCAGCGAGTACGCGCTGTGGATCGGGGGCTCGCACTTCCTCGGCCGCTTCCTCGACGGCGCGGCCTCCGTCGTGGGCGCCGGCGGGATCGGCGCGGGCCTGTGGCCGCTGGCCGCGATCTCGGTCGGCGCCCTCGTGCTCGCCATCGCCGCCCAGTACGTCTACGCCGTCAAGCAGGGCGTCCTGCGCGCCCGCGCGCTCGCGTCGGTGCGCAAGGCCCTGATGTCCCGGCTCCACGGCAAGGGCATGGACTTCCACCTCAAGAACGACTCCGCCGGCCTCGCCAGCCGCTTGAGCGAGGACGCCGACGCGCTGCTCAAGAAGAACCTCGACTCGCGCGTGCCGATCGCGGGCAACATCGTCTCGCTCGTGCTCGCCACGGCGCTGCTGCTGCACGCGAGCCCGGTCGCGGGCGCCATCGTCTTCGTCATGCTGCCCATTCTCGGCGTCATCAACGGCTGGTTCGGACAGAAGCGCGAGAAGCTATACGCGACCTTCAGCCTGCGCCGCGCCGACCTCGGCCGCCAGGGGCAGGAGCCGCTCGAGCTGATCCAGTCGGTCAAGACCTTCGCCGCCGAGGACCAGGAGAACGCGAAGTACCGCGCGAAGGCCCAGGCCCTCGTCGAGATAGGCGAGCAGGACGCCCGCGTCGGCGGCACCGCCCACATGCTCTCGAGCGCGCTCACCGACTTCTTCACCAAGCAGCTGATCTACATCGTCGGCGCGTGGGCCGTCGCGGCGTCGATGGGCCTGTCCATCGGCGCCATCGTCGTGATGACCTTCTACGCCGCCGCCATCAAGGCCGCCTTCGACGGCATCTCCACGCGCTGGCTCGAGTACAAGACCGCGCGCGGGGAGACCGGCGTCGTGCGCGAGTGGCTGGCCGAGACGCCGTCGACCGACCGCGGGCCGTCCTTGCCGCCGGGAGGCGGCGCGATCTCCTTCGAGGGCGTCTCCTTCCGCTACACCGCCGACGGCAAGGGCGGGGGGATCGAGGGCCTGACCTTGGCCATCAAGCCCGGCGAGACCGTCGCCTTCGTCGGCGAGTCCGGCTCGGGCAAGAGCACCGTGCTCAAGCTGCTGCAGAACCTCTGGACCCCGCAAAGCGGCAAGGTCACGATCGACGGCGCGGACGTCTCGCGGGCCGGCGAGGGCCCGCTGTCCGAGGTCATCGCCAAGGTGCCCCAGGAGACGCGGCTGTTCGACGACACCCTGCGCTACAACCTGACCTACGGAAGCCCCAACGCGACCGCCGAAGAGCTGGCGGCCGCGATCTCCGCGGCGAAGGCGGACTTCGTCCACGACGCCGCGGCCTTCCCCCAGGGCCTCGACACGCGCGTAGGCGAAGGGGGCTCGACACTCTCCGGCGGCCAGCGCCAGCGCGCGGCGATCGTGCGCGCCTTGCTCAAGAAGCCCCGCGTCCTCCTGCTCGACGAGGCGACCTCGGCCCTCGACAAGAAGACCGAGCGCGAGATTCAGGAGACGCTCGACCATCTCACCTCCGGAGTCTCCGGGGCCAAACCGACGACCCTCGTCGTCGCCCACAACCTGACCACGATCTCGGGCGCCGACCGCATCGTGGTGATGGCCGCGGGGAGGATCGTCGAGGTCGGCTCCCACGCCGAGCTGCTCGCCAAGGGCGGCGTCTACGCCCGCCTCTGGCAGTCCCAGTCCGCCTCCCGATAAAAAGTCATCCCCGGTATTCCACCGGTGGAATACTGGGGATAACCTCGAACCATACGGCTAGGCGTCGACGGGGCGGGCGTGGCTCCAGAAGCGCGGCGGCAGGGCCGCGAGCATGATCAGCATGAGCTGGCTGACGGTGAAGGTCAGCAGCCACCAGAACGCGGAGTCCATGAAGCCGTAGGAGTGCAGGCCGATGCCGAGCATGTTCACGCCGAACCAGGACACGCTCGTGATGACGTTGCCGAACACGGCCATCATCATGATGCCGCGCTCGCGCGCGAAGCCGGCCCAGCGCATGTGCAGGATCAAGGCGTTCCACAGCACGATCAGCAGCGCGCCGTTCTCCTTGGGGTCCCAGCCCCAGAAGCGGCCCCAGCTCTGGTCGGCCCAGATGCCGCCGAGCACGGTGCCGATGAAGCTGAAGAACAGGCTGAAGGCAATCACGCCGTAGGTCAGCGAGACGATGGCCTTGTCGTCGGCGGCGTCGGGCTTGCGCAGGATGTGGCGGCGCGCGATCCACGCGGCGGCGAGCAGGCCCGCGAGATAGGTGCCGCTGTAGCCGATCGTGATGGTGATGACGTGGGTGGTCAGCCAGAAGTTCGAGTCGAGCACCGCGCGCATCACGTCCATCGTGTCGCCCGAGGCGCCGAGGTGGTGGGCGATGAGCAAGGTCGCGAAGCCCACGGCGGAGGCGCCGGCGGCGGCGAAGCCGCGGCGATGGATCCGCTCGCCGAACAGGCCCAGGAGCACGGCGCCCCAGCCGACGAAGACGGCCGAGGAATAGAGGTTGGTCACCGGGGGGCGCCCCTGCAGGACGGTGCGCGCGAGGAGGCCCAGGCTATGGACGATGAAGGCGGCCCACAGCACGGCGCGCGCCGCGGAGGCGACGTCCTCCCGGCGCGTCGCCCACGAGGCGAAGACGAGGAGCGTCGCGACGACGTACAGGGCCATGCCCGAGACGAAGGGTTGGGCGCGGTTGAACAGCGCCTCGACCCGCGCGTGCCGCGCCGCCTCGGCCGCGTTGGCCCGCGCCCAGGCGGCCTGCTCGGCCACCGCCGCGTTGAACCCGGCGGCGTCGCCGGCGCGGTAGGAGGCGGCCATGCGGGCGAACAGGGGCACGCTGGGGTGCGTCGCGCGGCCGGCGCCGGGGCGGAGCATGGATTCGCCGAAGCTCGCCCAGGCCTCCTCGGGCTCGCCCTTGAGCGGCGGCACGGACTTGAAGGCCGCGGCCTCGGCGAGGAACTGGTAGCCCCGCATGCGGGAGTCGAGCGCGGCCATCATCTCCCCGGCGTTCTTGCCGGCCTTGCCCGACCGCAGAGCCTCGATGGCCGCCCGCATCAGGGCCTGGAAGGAGGCGAGCTCGGCGGAGGGGTCGCCGCGGCCGGAGGGCATATAGGTGTTCTTGACGCGCTCATAAAGGCTCATGCGCGTCTCGAGGGCGAGCACGGCCGTCTGGAAGCGGGACCGCGCCCCCGAAGGGACGGAGGCGGCGCTTTGGGCCTGGCGGTTGATCTCCTCGCGCCTGGGCTCGAGCTGCCAATAGGCGAAGTAGCGCCCCTTGCCCTGCGCCAGGCCGAGCAGCCCCAGCACCTCGGGGTCGTCGACGACGAAGGAGGGATAGGTGTCGGCGGTCTCCGGCTTGAAGGCCGCGTCGAGCAGCCAGCGCGTCGCCGAGAGCGCGCGGCCGTCGACCCGCACGGTCTGCTTGCTGCGCACCACGAGGAGCGTGCTGCGCGCGAAGGTGTCGATGGGCTTGACGCGTCCGCCCTCGAGGGCCGGCAGGCGGCCGAACGCCTCGAGATCGAAATCCGACTTGGGGGCGGGAGCGACGGCGGGCCAGGCGGCGAGGCCCAGGGCGCAGGCGAAGACGGCGGCGAATAGTCCGCGGGGGGTCATGACAGGCCTCCAAGGGTCCGTCTCAGCATCGCGCCGAAGTGCCAGAGCAGGCCCAGGGCGACGAGAGTGCAGGAGATGTAGGGAAGGGTCCAGGAGGGGTTTCTCACGACCTGCAGCACCGACAGGGTGTCGTTCTTCCCGAAGCTGGCCTGGTAGAAGGTCAGGCCCCCGTGGCGCAGGGGCGAGTTCATATAGATGAGGACGTCGCGGTCGTCGCCGGAGCGCGGGTCGAGCAGGCGCACGAGGCTCGAGAAGTTCTTGGGGATGGACGTGCCGGGATAAACGTCGTGCTTGAAGTCCTTGAGCGTCAGGGAGAACGGCATGTAGTAGCGCCGCGGCCGCAGGGACAGGCTCCAGGTCCGGCCCTCGTGCGCGAAGCCCTGAGTCCCGCCGAGCGCGGGGGACACCAGGAAGACTCCGTAGCTGCGGCCGTCGGGCGCGACCGGCTCGATGAAGGCGGCGGGAGAGTCCTGCTCCTCCCCCAGGGGACGGGACGCGGGACGAACCAATATGTTCGCCCCGATTCCGGCCGTGGCCTGGGAGGGGGGGTCGTCCGTGCCGCGCATGCGCAGCTCCGCGTTCTCGTGGTAGGCATGGACGCGCAGCTTGAAGGGCAAGGACGCGTCGGCGATCTCGCCGCGGGAGCGGATCATGGCGGCCGGGATGGAGCGGACATCGTCGGCGTCGCCGTCGGTTCCGTCGATGAGAGCGAGCTCCATGCGCCGCGCATCCTGGCTGTAGTTTACGGTCTGGCCTTCCTCGATGCTCAGATGGCTCTCGACCTGCAGGAACGCGGCCGCGAATTCGCCCAGGAACAAGAGAGCCATGCCGAAGTGCACGACCCACAGCCCGGCCTTGCGCCAGGAGAGCTCGAGCTTGCGGAATTGGGCCATGCCGAGGTTGACGAGAAGCAGGCCTCCCGCCAGCCCGCCGCCCGGGAAGATGGGCACGGAGAACGGGAGGGACTCGGGGCTCCACCAGACGAAGAATGAGCGGATATACTGCTCGACGGCCGAATGAATGCCGAGGCTGACCTGGGCGAGCGTGCAGGCCACGACGAGGATCATGAGGACGACGAGGCAGAAAACGGTGAGCTCCATCGAGCTCAGCATGTCGGCGAGGCGGGGGAGGAGTTCTTTTCGGCGCATAACCCTTGCCTCAGCAACAGAACGGCCAACTATGGTTTTTCCGGCTCCGACCGAAACCGTTCGAGCACCGTACGCCGCGACAATAGCCCCGCGGCCAGGGCCGACAGCGCGGCCGCGGTCCCGAGGATGAGGGCCATGCGCAGCCAGGGCTCGCCGGCGACGCGCCGCTCGGCGCCGAGGCGAAGGGCGGTGCCGATCCAGCTCACGGTTCCAATCAACAGCAAGGCCTGGAGGCCGCGCAGGGCCCACCGCGCGCGGGTCAGGACCGCGACGGCCGGCAGCGCCAGGCAGACGACGACGCCCGCCGTCGCTCCCGCGCGCAGGAAATGCGCCGCCAGCGCGACGCAAAGCAAAGAGGCGAAGGAGATGATCATAGCCGGCGTAAATGCAACGTTTATTCCCGGAAGGCGTGCTGGCGGAAAACGGAGTTTTTAGGCATATTCGTTGCAGGGTACGGGTTCGGCGTTTAAAAAGGGGGACACAGGACATGCGGAAATTCTGGTCGTTGTTCGTCATCAGCGGCGTGATGTTCGTCGCGTCCTCGGCCATGGCCGAGGACGCGAAGGAAAAGAAGGAGCCGTCGAAAACGGAGGCCTCGGCCGAAGCCAAGGAAGCGCCCGAATTCCTCGTCTATGACAAGGCCAAGCTGGGACCGGTCAAGTTTCAGCACAAGGTTCACGCCGACATGCTCGGGGACTGCGACGCCTGCCACGGCGGCAAGGAGCCCCTGTTCGCCCAGAAGCAAAGCGAGGCGCTGAAGATGGCGGACATGTACGCCGGCAAGACCTGCGGCGCCTGCCACGACGGCAAGAAGAAGCACGGAGACAAGGTCATCTTCGCGGCCAAAGGCGCGTGCATGAAGTGCCACAAGAAGGATAAGAAGTAAGCGACGCTTGGAAGTTCGTCGCGCGGGCGCCGGAGCGATCCGGCGCCCGCGATTTTTTTATCCGAGGCGTGGCACGTTCGTTGCTTTGCCGATGTCGACCATGCGGCCGCTCCATATAAGAATTGTGACAGCCCGGACGGCCGTTCTCGCGGCGCTGCTCCTTCTTTCCGGGGGCGCGGCGGCGGCGGAGGCGCCGCCCGACGCCGAGAGCTGCCTGGCCTGCCACGGCGGCGAGGACGCCGGGGCGCCGGCCGTCGACGCCGCGGCCTTCGCCGCCTCCCGCCACGCGCCGGCGGCCTGCGTCGGCTGCCACGCCGACGTCAAGGAATATCCGCACCCCGAGAAGGTCGGCAAGGTCGACTGCGCCTCATGCCACTACGACGCCCGGAAGGCGATTTCGACGGGCGTGCACGCCGCGGTTTTCGGCGCGCGCAAGAACGGAGGCAACGCCTGCACGTCCTGCCACGGCAGCCACGCGACCCGAAGCCCCGCGAAGCTCGGCCTATCCCTGTGCGCGAAATGCCATAAGAAAGAGGTCGCCGAGTACAAGGGGAGCGTCCACGGGAAGGCCAACGAGCAAGGCGATCCCGACGCCGCGATCTGCCTGTCCTGCCACGGCGGGGGGCACGTCATCCGCAAGGCGGCCGATCCCCTGTCGAGCGTCGCGGCGCGGAACCTGCCCGAGACCTGCGCGAAGTGCCACAGCGACCCGGAGCTCGCGCGCCGCCACGGCCTGAGCACCAAGGACATGTACGCGGCTTACAAGCGCTCGACCCACGCCGGGGCGACGAGGACCGGCGCGCACGCCGCCACCTGCTCGAGCTGCCACGGCTCCCACGACATCCGTCCGCCGAACGATCCCGGCTCCCGCATCGCGGCGGGGCGCATCGTCAAGACGTGCGGCGCGTGCCACGCCGTCGAGGCCGCGAAGTTCGGCGAGAGCGCGCACGGCCTGGCCTCCGCGCGCGGGGTGCGCTCCGCGCCCACCTGCGTGGAATGCCACGGCGAGCACGACATCCGCGGGCCCGGAGAGGCGGGCAGCCGCGTGGCGCGCGCGTCGCGCTCGGAGGCCTGCGTCGAGTGCCACCAGTCCTCCCGGGTCATCGGCCGCGGCGTGCGCGCCGACCGCGTGGACACCTTCCTGTCCTCGTTCCACGGCATGGCGGCCAAGTCCGGCGACGTCAAGGTCGCCGACTGCGCCTCCTGCCACGGCTGGCACGACGTGCAGCACTCATCCTTTTCGACGTCGCGGACCAACCCCGCCAACCTCACGCGGACCTGCGGCCAGTGCCACCCCGGCGCCGGCACGCGCTGGGCCGGCGGCGCGAAGATCCACCAGGGATTGTCCGACGCGGGCGGCGGCAGCGGCCCGGCGAGCTGGGCCGCCTTGTTCTACCGCGTCGCCATCCCTTTGACCGTGCTCGGGATGGTCCTGCACAACCTCCTCGACCTGTGGCGCAAGATGCGCCGCCCGCGCGCCCGCCGCCGCCGCGAGGACGAGGTCCCGCTGTCCGTCTCCGAGCGCCGGCAGCACGCCGCCAACGCGATCGCCTTCCTCCTGCTGGCCTACAGCGGCTTCGCCCTGCATTTCCCCGATGCGTGGTGGGCCTGGCCCTTCTCGGCGCTCGGCGGCGAGACCGCGCGCCGCTACGCTCACCGCTCGGCGGCCGCGCTGTTCATGGTCGTCGGGGGGGCTCACATGGCCTACCTCGCCACCGCCATGGGCCGCAGGCGACTGGCCGCCATGCTGCCCGCCAAGCGCGACCTGTTCGACCCGCTCAAGGTTCTCGCCTACAACGCCGGCGTTTCCGCCGAGAAGCCCGTCCTGTCGCAATTCTCCTACATCGAGAAGTTCGAGTACTGGGCGCTGATCTGGGGCTCCTTCGTGATGACGCTCACCGGCGCCCTGCTGCTGATGCACAACCTGGCCATGGCCTACCTGCCGATGTGGGTCATCGAGGTCTCGCGCGTCGTGCATTACCTCGAGGCGGTCCTCGCCTGCCTCGCGATCCTCATCTGGCACGGCTACTGGGTCGCCCTCGATCCCGACGTGTATCCGATGAACCGGGCCTGGCTGACCGGCGAGACCTATCTGCGCGAAGACGGCGGCAACGACGACAAGGGGCGCTAAGACAACATGAAATCATTCAAGGTGGGCCGATGGACCGTCACCGTTCCGATGCTCGCGGCGGGCGTCGCCGTGATCTTCCTCTCGGCCACCGTCGGCTCGGTCAAATACTCCGAAAGCCCGACCTTCTGCAACTCCTGCCACATCATGGCCCCGTACTACAAGGCGTGGAAGGACTCCAAGCACGCCAACGTCGCCTGCGTGGAATGCCATTACCCGCCGGCCGACAACAAGACCTTGCTCTGGAAGAAGTTCCAGGCGATGTCCCAGGTCGCCAAGTACGTCACCCGCACCTACTCCTCCAAGCCCTTCGCCGAGGTCGAGGACGCCTCCTGCCTGCGCTCCGGCTGCCACTCGACGCGCCTGCTCGAGGGCCGCGTCACCGCCAAGACCGGCATTCAGTTCGATCACCGGCCCCATCTCAACGAAAAGCGCCGCGGCCGGCAGCTGCGCTGCGTCTCCTGCCACTCCCAGGTCATGGTCGGCAGCCACATCGAGGTCACCTACGACGCCTGCTACCTGTGCCACTTCAAGGGCCAGGGAACGGGCCGGGACCTCAAGCCGCTCGGCGGCTGCACCGGCTGCCACGACGTTCCCGAGAAGGAGTTCAACGTCGGCGGCGCGACCTACCGCCACGCCGAATTCGTCAACCGCGGCGTCTCCTGCCAGAGCTGCCACCGCGACGTGGTGCGCGGCGAGGGAGCCGCGCCCAAGGACCGCTGCGTCACCTGCCACAACACGCCCGAGACCTTGAAGATGTACGACGACATCCCGCACCTTCACGAGTCGCACGTCACGAACAAGAACATCGCCTGCATCCACTGCCATCAAGAGATCCGCCACGGCTTCGCCGACACCGGCGGACGCCTTCCTCCGATCAAGGGCGAGCCCGTCCCCGGCGCGGCCGTCCAAGCCGCGGCCAAGAGCGCGCCGCAGGCCATCTCGAACCATCAGCCGACCCCGACCTTCGAGTGCGGCCTGTGCCACAAGGACAAGCACGCCGGCGAGATCGAATTCTACTCGGGCCGGGTCAAGGCGCTCGGCCTGCCCGAGATTCCGAGCCCGATGTTCCTGGCCCGGGTCGACTGCTCCGGCTGCCATTATCAGAAAGACGCCGGACAGAAGAGCGCCGACGGCCGCGCCGAGGTGACCTACCTCGCCGGCGATCAGGCCTGCGTGCGCTGCCACGGTCCCAAGTTCGAGGGGATGTGGGGCTCGGTGCGCGACGAGGTCCTCAAGACCGAGAAGGCGCTCTCTGCGAAGGTCGAGGAGACGGCCAAGGCCGTCGACGCGATGCCGGAGTTCGGACGGGCGAAGCCGGAGGCGGCGCTCGCGCGGGCGCGGAAGATCCTCACCTTCATCGGCAAGGAGCGCGCCGAGCACAACGTCTATCTCGCCTCGGTCGCGCTGCGGCGCGTCGACGCGGACCTCGACAAAGCCGCGGAGCAGGCGGGGGCGAAGGTCGCCGACCTCTCCGGGCAGCCTCTGATCTCAGGCGCCTATTGCGCGACGTTGTGCCATGAGAAGGCCGGCGTCAAGGTGCCCAAGGAGTCCGTCACGTACAAGAAGAAGACGATGCCTCACTCGATGCACGCCGACCTGATGGGCTGCGCCAGGTGCCACGAGCTCGGCGCGCACCGCAAGGCCCCGCTCAAGAAGGGCGTCGAGAAGGTCTGCGTCGAGTGCCACGCCCCCTAAGGACGGCCGGCAAGACTGGCCGATTGCGAATTATTCATGTAAACTCGTCGTAGTGGGCCTGTAGCTCAACGGATAGAGTACTTGGCTTCGAACCAAGTGATCCGGGTTCGATTCCTGGCGGGCCCACCAGTTTTAATCCCTAACGCCCCGCGTTGAAATATTACCGTAACGCTTCCCTGATAACATCCTGGGGCATGCTGCTCCTCGCCGCCGGCCCGGCGTTCCTCGCCATTTCCGCCCAGGCGGCCAGGGCCCCCGTCGTGAAATCCACCGCCGCCGCGCGCGCCGCGCTGGGAAGGGAGGCGGTCGCGATGCTCTCCTCCTCGGGCGCCGACCCCGATCCCGAGGTCCGCGCCGTGGTCGCCGCCTCCTGGGGGGAGCTGCGCAACCGCGCCGCGATCCCCTTCCTCAAGCGCGCGCTGACCGACGCCAACCCCGACGTGAGGATCGCCGCCGCGGCGAGCCTCTACGGCCTGGGCGAGGTGGACGGCCTGATCAATCTCATCGACGAGACCAAGACCGCCGGCGGCGCGCCGCCGACGACGCCCGCGCAGGAGCTGCGGCGCATGGCCCGGGACGCCGCGCGCGCGCGCGCCGTGCTCAAGCTCGGCGAGGTCGCCGGCGAAAACGCGCGCGCGGCCCTCGAGAGCGCCCATAAGGATCCCGCCGGCGAGGTGCGCGACGCCGCCGCCATCGCCTTGGCCCGCCTCGGATCCGCCGGCGCCTCGGCGCCGTTCCTCAGCGCCGTCGCCGACGCCGACGAGGCCGTGCGCGCCTCCGCCGCCCGCTCGCTGGGCCTGATCGGCCGCGAGGGCCGCGAGATTCTCCTCAAGCTCGCCTCCGACGACGCCTCCCTGTCCGTGCGCGCCGAGGCCTGCGCCGCCTTGGGCTCGTTCAACGATCCGGCCGACGTCGCCGTCCTCGAATCGGCGCTCGCCGACAAGAACGGCCGGGTGAAGCTCGCCGCCGCGCGCGCGCTGGCGCGCCGCGACGGAGCGGCCTCGACGGCCGCGCTGAAGTCCTTCCTGGAGAAGGCCCCGTCGGCCGAGCCGGCCCTCGCAGCGCTGGCCGGCCTGGCGGAGCGGGGGGACGACGTGCCCCTCGATCTGGCGGACCTGACCCTCGGGCAGGACGATCCCGAGCTCAAGTCCCTGGCCGTGAAGGTCCTCGCCGCCGCGCGCCGCCCCGAGGCCCTCGACCTGCTGGCCAAGGCCATGCGGACCGACGAGTCGCGGCGGATCAAAGTCGAGGCCGCGGCCGCCGTCGTCGCGCGCCTGCGCCGCGTCGAAGGGCCCCGATGAGGAAAGTCCTTTCCGCCGCCGCGGCGCTGCTCCTGCTGCTCGCGGCGGCGCTCCCCGCCGAGGCGGTGCGTCCCGCGAAGGGGGCCAAGAAGGAGGCCCGCCGCTTCGGCCTCGACAAGCTCGAGCCCGAGAACCGGCGCGCGCCCCGCCCGGGGGTCCAGGCCGAATTCTCCCGGTTCAATTCGAGGCACGAGGGGCGCTGGAAGCTGCGCGTCGACCCCCGCACCGGCGCGCCCGAGGCCCTCAGCGACGGCCGCACCGCGCCCCGCTCCGGCCCGCCCGAGGCGATCGCGCGCCGGTTCCTGCGCGAGCAGACGTCGCTGCTCGGGATCGATCCCGACACGCTTCAGCTCGAGAAGGAGTCCAAGGGCGACGGCCACCGCCACGTGCTGTATCGACAGACCCACCGCGGCATCCCCGTCGAGTTCGCCCGGGTCAAGGTGCACCTCGACGAGAACGGCTCGGTGATCGGCGCCAACTCCCGATACGAGCCGGACCTGAGCCTCAGCCTCACGCCGTCGATCTCGGCGGCGGACGCCGTGCGCGCGGCCGAGGCCGACTCGTTCGGGACCGCCGACGGCTCCGCCTCCCTCGTGATCCTGCCCGTCGAGGCCACCGGCAGATCCCACCTCGCCTGGAAGGTGAAGGTCAAGGCGCCGATGGCGGCCTGGCGCTACTACATCGACGCCCGCACCGGGCAGGTCCTCTTCCGCTTCAACAACCTCCGCTTCCAGGTCTGCCTGACCTCGGGCGTGATCAAGGGCTCCGTGTTCGCCATCGACCCGACGAGCACGCCGGCGCAGAACCTTCCGATCAACAACCAATGGGTCTACATCGCCGACGCCTCCACCCGCGCGCTGACCGGGGGCAGCGCGGCGTTCGGCCAAGGCTTCTACTGCGGCGGCGCGCAGGGCAAGGTCAGCATGGGGCTGCAGGGGCCTTTCGTCAACGCGGCCAACTTCCGCGGGCCGAGCATGCACTACGACAACGGCAACGGCGTGTGGCAGCCCTTGGCGTCTCCGGTCTCCTCCCCGCACCCTTACCCGAACTCGACGGTCCATACCTCGACGATCAACCTGACCCTCTCCGCCCCGCTGGCGGTCAAGTTCCTGCCGGTGTTCAGCACCTTCAAGGTCGGCGAGTTCGCCGGCGAGGACACCTCCGACGTCAACGGCGGCGGCATCGCCGACGACGACCAGCTCACGATCAGCGACGGGAACGGGGACCAGGTCGGCAGCTTCATCGGCAACCGCGGCGGCTTCAACGGCGCGGCCGTCGCGGGCAAGGTGATGCACCTGACGCTCAGGTCCAACGAGAGCGGCCAGAACGACGGCTATGACGTCTCGCTGTCGAGCTACCTGACGGTCACGAGCCCCTTCACCTTCGGCGCGGCGGGCACCTCGAGCCATACCTGGACCCCCGCCGACGCGCCCATCGGCCTCCGCGGCGAGCTGAACCTGTTCTACCACCTCAACCTGATGCACGACTACATGTTCGGCGACGTCAACCGCTCGAGCGCGGCGCCGGTCTCCCGACCGGTGGTCGCGATGGCCCACGTCGGCCCGAACATGCAGAACGCGTTCTACAACCCCGACTACGACAATCTGATGTTCGGCGACGTCGACACGACGGCCCCCAGCGACGCCTTCACCGACGACGCGACCGTGACGCACCACGAGTACGTGCACTACCTGACCGAGCGCATCTGGCCCATCCAGAACTTCGGCCAGGCCGGGGCGATCTCCGAGGCGAACGCGGACTATTTCGCGGCGAGCTCCCTCAACCAGCCGACGATCGGAGCCTATGTGCTGTCGCAGCTCGGCGGGATCGGGGCGCTGCGCGATCTCGACTGCCAGCTTCCCGGCATCTCCTGCCGCGTGCTCAGCAGCGCGTCCTGGATCGGCGAGATCCACGACGACAGCATCTATCTTTCCCAGGCGCTGTGGGACATCCGGCGCGACCGCATCAACGCGCTCGGCTTCACGACCGGCCGCTCCTGCGCCGACGGCCTGGTCTTCCAGTCGCTTCTCTTCTTCCCGGAGAGCTTCGGCGAGTTCCTAGACGCGATGCGCCGCGTGGACGCCGAGGGACGCGTGGCCGCCTGCGGCGGCGCGGGCACGGCCCAGGCCGCGATCAACACCGCCTTCGCCTCGCACGGGCTCGTCCTCGGGGCGGGAGACGTCCACGAGCGCAACGACGGCTTCGAGACCGCGACCGACGTGAGCACCCGGGCCGCGATCTCGGCGACCATATTCCCGACGAGCGACACCGACTTCTTCTCGTTCGGCGCCGGCCCCGGGCTGGTCAAGGTCACCTTGAGCCTGCCTCCCTTCGGCGGCTTCTTCAAGGGTTACCAGCTCAAGCTGTTCGACCGCTCCCGGCGCCAGGTCGCCGCCGCGGCGCCGCCCTTCGACGGCATCAACACCATAGACGGCTCGTGCGAAAGCAGCGATTGCAATACGACCGCCGCCTCCGCCGTGCTGCAGTACAACAACCCGTCCGGCGGACAGCTCTACGTTCAGGTCACGGGCGGAGACACGCTCGACGGGTCGGCCAGCGGCGTCCAATCGACCACGCCTTACGCCATCGCGTTCGACTACCCCAAATCCGGCGCCGTCGGCGGCTCCCTGGTCAGCGCGACCTTCGACAACGACGTCATCTCCTTCGAGGCGAACGTCACGTCCTTCACCAGCATCCAGGACTGGCGCTTCTCCTCGGCCCAGCTGCGCGACCACGTCTTCAATCCCATCAGCAACACCCGGCTCAACCAGCCCCCGCTCGCCGGCGACTTCCTGACCTTCGTCTCCTCGGGGGGAGCCCTGGGCCGCATCACCGGCTCGGTGCGCCTCAACCCCGGCTTCGCCGCGCGCTTTCCCGCCTCCGGCACGGTGCATCTCGAGGTCTTCGGCTACAACGTCGTCGGCAGCACGAGCTCTCTGGGCCTGTCCAACCCGCTGAACCTGACCGCTTCGGCGGCGGAGCTGACCGCCTATAACAATGTGTTCAACCCGGCGCGCGGGCAGAAGACGACGATCAAGTACGCCACGCTCGCGCCGGGCCGCATCACGATGAAGCTCTACACCGTCACCGGGACCTACGTCGCCACCTTGCTCGACGCGGACATGCCCGCGGGACGGGGCAGCATGGACTGGGACGGAAGGAACGTCAGCGGATCCGTCGTCGCGAGCGGGATCTATCTGCTGCGCATCGACGCGCCCGGGATCCGCAAGACCCAGAAGATCGCCATCATCAAATGACGAGGACCCTCCTCATCGCCTTGGCGTCACTCTGCGTCGCGGGGCGGGCCCGCGCCGCCGGGCCGGGCACGACGGCCGTCCCGGCGCTGCAGATTCCGATGTCCGCGCGCGCCGCCGGGATGGGCACCTCCTTTACCGCCGTGGCGAGCGACGCCTCCGCCCTGTTCTACAACCCCGCGGGCCTGGCCCGCCTCAACGCCCAAGAGCTCGATTTCAGCTTCGCCACCGGACAGGGAGAGACCTCGATCCAGAACTTCGCCTACGCGGGACCGACGCCCTTCACCGGCATCTCCGGCAACGGCTACACGAGCGTGGGCGCCAATCTCCTCTATTCGCGCAGCGGCACCATCGAGGTCAACCGCCTCAACCCCAACGGCTCCCTGGGCTCCTCGGAAAGCCTCAGCGCCGGCTCCGACCTCGCCCTCTCCGGCGGCTACGCCGAGCGCGTGGGCATGACGCCGCTCGAGCTGCGCGACGCCTCCTACCAGATCGACCATTACATGGGGCTGGGGGGCAAGTACGTGCGCTCGACGATCGTGAGCCAGACCGGCAGCGCCTTCGCCGCGGACCTGGGCTATCTCGTGCACTCCCCGGAGGCGGGCTGGAGCTTCGGCGCCTCGGCGCTCAACGTCGGCGGCAAGATCAAGTATTCCGAGGAGAAGGAGCCTCTCCCCGCGACGCTGCGCGGAGGCTTCGCCTGGCAAGGCGGAGTTCCCTCCGTCCACAACGTGATCGCCTCCGTCGACGGCGACTACCTGCTCGACGAGCGCGAGTGGCACGCGAACCTGGGCATGGAGTATTTTTGGGTGAAGACCTACGGCGCGCGCATCGGCTACCAGATCCACCGGGAGGACGCGGGCCTGACCATGGGCATGGGCGTGCGCTGGAAGGGGCGCATCCTCTTCGACTACGCGTGGGGGCTCGGGAAGTCCCTCAGCGACCAGCACCGCATCACGGTCACCTACCGCTTCGCCGGCGTGCCTCCGTCCCAGCGCGGACGCCAGCGCCGCCCGTTCATCGAGTCCATCCCCGAGCGCGACCAGCTGCGAGAGCGCAACATCGACGACATGCAGCCGCAGTTCAGCGAGCCGCGCCCGCGCCCGCGCGCGGTGCCCCGCGAGCGCCGCACCGGCGTCCCCGGCTGGATCTACTAGGTTAGGCGGCCTTCTCTTCCGCGCGCTTGCGCATGGAGCCGTTGAGGACCTTCTTGCGCAGGCGGATGCTCTGAGGCGTGACCTCGAGGAGCTCGTCGTCGTCGATGAACTCGAGCGCCTGCTCAAGGCTGAGGATCTTCGGCGGCTCGAGCTGGACGGCGTCGTCGGTCGCCTTGGAGCGCATGTTCGACATCGCCTTGGCCTTGGTCGGGTTGACCATCATGTCCGACGCCCGGGAGTTCGTGCCGACGATCATGCCCTCGTAGACCTCGACGCCGGGGCCGAGGAAGAAGTCCGAGCGCTCCTGCAGGCCCGACAGCGCGTAGCCCGTGGTCGTGCCCTGCGCCATCGAGACCAGGACGCCGTTGACGCGGGGAGGCGGCTCGTTGCCCTTCTTGCCGTAGCCGTTGAAGCTGTGGTGCATCATGCCCGTGCCCTTCGTCATGGCCATCAGCTCGGTCTTGAAGCCCATGAGGCCGCGCGAGGTGATCGCGTACTCGAGGCGCACGCGGTTGGCGCCCTCGGGCGCCATGTTCTGGAGCTGGCCCAGCCGGCGCCCGAGAGCCTCGATGATGGACCCCTGGTACTGCGCGGGAGCGTCGACGACGAGGTTCTCCATCGGCTCGCTCATCACGCCGTCGATCTCGCGGAAGATCACCTGCGGACGCGACACGGCGAGCTCGAAGCCCTCGCGGCGCATCGTTTCTATTAAGATGGACAAATGGAGTTCGCCGCGGCCGGAGACCTGGAAGTGGCCCTCGCCGGGAAGCTGCTCGATCTTGAGCCCGACGTTGATCTGCTGCTCCTTGAGCAGGCGCTCGCGCAGGTGGCGGGAGGTGACGAGCTTGCCTTCGCGGCCCGAGAAGGGGCTGTTGTTGACGTTGAATTCCATCGACAGGGTCGGCTCATCGATCTCGAGCGGAGGAAGCGCTATCGGGTTGGCCACGTCGGAGACGGTGTCTCCGACGTTGATCGTCTCCAGCCCCGCGATGGCGACGATGTCGCCGGCCTGGGCGCTGTCGACGTCCTTGCGCTTGAGGCCCTGGTACATCTGCAGCATCGTGACCTTGCCGGGGATGACGGACCCATTCTCGGCCTTGATCAGCACGACGGTCTCGTTCTTGGCGATCTTGCCGTTCTGCATGCGGCCGATGCCGATCTTGCCGAGGTAGGCGCTGTAGTCGAGCATGGTCACGAGCATCTGAAGGGGCTTGCTCGGGTCGACCTGCGGCCCGGGGACCGACTTGATGATGGTGTCGAGCAAGGGCTTCATGTCGGTGCCGGGCGTCGTCTGGTCGTGGCTCGACCAGCCGTCCTTGCCGGCGGCGTAGACGACCGCGAAGTCCATCTGCGGCTCGGTGGCGCCGAGGTCGATGAACAGGTCGAACACCTTGTTGAGCGCTTCTTGCGGCCTGATATGGGGACGATCCATCTTGTTGATGACGACGATCGGGTGCAGGCCCAGCGCCAGCGCCTTGCGCAGCACGAAGCGGGTCTGGGGCATCGGGCCCTCGACCGCGTCGACGATCAGGAGCGCGCCGTCGACCATCTTCA
The DNA here is from genome assembly GCA_036676805.1 of Elusimicrobiota bacterium. GTDB lineage: Bacteria > Elusimicrobiota > Elusimicrobia > UBA1565 > UBA9628 > GWA2-66-18. The sequence goes on along the minus strand of JAKFCD010000005.1, from coordinate 8,212 downwards.
GGATGCGCTCCACCTCCGAGCCGAAGTCTGCGTGACCGGGGGTGTCGACGATGTTGATCGTCTTGCCGTCGTAGTGGATCGAGGTGTTCTTGGCCAGAATCGTGATGCCGCGCTCGCGCTCGAGGTCGTTGCTGTCGAGGACCTGCTCCTGGGCGGCGTCGGCCTTCACGTTGAACTCGCCGGAGGCCTTGAGGAGGGCGTCGACGAGGGTGGTCTTGCCGTGGTCGACGTGGGCGATGATGGCGATGTTGCGGACGTCTTCTCTGCGGGGTGATGACATGATGCTCCTATTCTACTATTTCCGGCGCTGGCCGTACTCGCGGGGGGTGGAGATCGCGGAGTCCTTGACCACGGAATGGGGGATGAGCATGAAGCTCTCGCCGTCGAGCTTGAGCACGACGTACTTCAGGTTGATGTCGACGACCGTGCCTTCCTGGTCGCCGATCTTGACGCGATCGCCGACCTTGAAGGGCTTGAGCGCCAGGACCAAGGAGCCCTGGAACACGGCGCTGACGTAGTCGTTGACCGCGATGCTGACGAGCACCGTCGACAGGGAGAGCGTGCCGGCGACCCAGGCCCAGGAGACGCCCGCCGCGTTGAGCAGGAAGGAGCCGCCGACGATCCAGGTCAGCAGGGCGGCGCCGAGCTTGACGACCGTCGCGACGGGACGGGGCCAGTCGTAGCGGGCGGCCAGTCGCTCGAGGGCGGCCTTGAGCGAGCGGGACACCGACGCGGTCAGGAAGGCGACGACGGCCGCCTTCACGTAGGGCAGGACGGAGGCCAGCCACGACACCGCGGTGCCCTTGAGGAGGACGGGAAGCAGCGGGAAAAAGGACAGCGCGGCGATCGCCAGCGCCGAGACCAGGATCGGCTTCCACAGCGTGGGGGAGGCCGCGTCGCGCAGGGCGCGCAGGAAGCCGCGCGGCAGGGCGGGCTTTCGCAGCTTGAGGCGAAGCTCCTTCGTCTGGTACTCGCCGTACAGCGTCACGGCGGCCGAGGCGATCTTATTGTAGGTAAATAGAATGAAGCCCCCGTTCTCGTCGCGCAGGACGAGGTAGCGCAAGGTCAGGTCGTGGACCACGCCGGTCGTCTTGCCGATGGTGACCTTGTCGCCGACGGTGAACGGGCGGGAGAGCAGGAAGTGGACCCCGTGGAACAGGTTGCCGGCGACGTCGCGCACGGCGAGGGTGACGGCCAGCGCCATCGCCGTGCCGCCGGCGCCGAAGGTGGCGAGCAGGGCCGTGCCGGAGACGCCGAGCACGGAAAGGCCGACGCCGACGCCGGAGGCCCAGACCACGACGTTGGAGATGAAGCGGGCGAGGACGACGGTGTTCTGCTCCCAGCCGAAGCGGGCGGCGAGCTTGGTGATGATGAAGCGGGAGAAGCGGGTCAGGCCGTAGGCGACGCCGAGGACGGCGGCGCCTTCGACGTAGGGGACGGCGGCGGAGGCCCACGCGGGGACGGCGGGGAGAGCGGCGGCGGGGGCCAGGGCGGCGGCGCCGCGGAGGAGGACGGAGGGGGACTTCGCGGGGACCACCACGGGAACGGAATCATCCAAGGATTCTTTGGACGCGGCGCCGGACCAGAACGACTCGCTTTGGGAACGGATCTCAACGGCGGAAACGGAAGGGGACTCGTTACGCGGCTGCGCTAAGGACCGCGTGCCGTTGAGCGCGAGCGGCGCAACGGCTTTGGGGACGGCGATATTCGCGGCGGCCTTGGGAACGAGCGGTTGGAGCGCCGCCGCGGCGGCGACGGGGACGGCGGCGATCAACGACGGAGCGGACGCGACGTTTAGCGACGGAGAAAGAAATACGGCGCTATTGAGCGACGGAGCCATCGGCGAGGACATGCCGCCGAGCGAAGGCACCACGGTGATTCCGACGGGTCCGCGGGATAATCCAGAAGCGATGCGCACCTGAGCCGCGCTCGGAGACACCAAAACGGCGCAAAGGAGAAGGGCGAGCATCGGATTAGTTTTCATGTTTTGTCTTTTTGATATCCACTATGTTTTTTTGCCATGGCAGCTTCGGAATCACGATATCAGGGTGCTTCTGATCCGGAGGGGGCACGACGCCTTGCAGAGGAGGAGCCTGGTCGGGCGCGCGTCCGGGACCGCCGGAAAAAGAAGCGACCGTGTCCCGGATCCAATCGCGGCTTCCGACCTTCCAATAGGTTCCATCACGAACCATCACGGTCAAAAGATAGAACAGCTTATCCGAACAACCCGTTAATCCAATTCTATGGTACGCGACGTCGCTGTCGTTCTGCGCCGCTCTTCCGGAGAGGCTCTTGTAGAAAGCGCCGTCCAGGTTCAACAGCACGGGAGCGGCTTGCGCCGGAGTTCGGCAGGCGGTTATCGCGAAATCCTTTAATGAAGGGAGCATTTTCGCAAACAAGGTCGCCGGGACAGGCTGGGCGGGGATAGGCCGAGGAATTCGGGGATCGAGCGGCACCAACGTAGGAGCAGACATCCTCCTGACCTCATCAGCGTCGCGGCCGCCCCGACCCACATAAAAATACACCTCGAAACACTTCCGCTTATCGAGGGGAAGGGCGTCCTGATTTAAAAAATCCCTGTGATGCGGCTTTGCAAGACCGTCCAACTCCGATTGGGTTACGCTGCCTGGATTGGCGCAGGAACGCCGCGTCAGCGCCAATATGGCACGCCGCAGACGATCGTCATGATCGCGTTGGGCGATGACGATTTGACCTTTCGCCTGCTCGACGAGGCCGTCAATTTCAGCCGTCGAGAACGAAACAATGCTGAGTCCCGGGAGGGGGCGCCCGCCGCGCTTCTTATCCGCTTCGGCGCGCTCCTTTTTGGCTGTCTTTCTAAATCCAGATTTTCCTTTCCCGTCGCCGTCAAGCAACTCCGTCAAGCGCGCAGCTTGATCCCTTCGAGTCTCGACAGTATAGCCCAGGGGATTGTCGGGGTCATTCAATAACCGCAGCTCTTCGTCGTATGCTTCGACTTCGAGCTCGGCCGCCGTCATCCCATCGCCCTTGCCCGGCGTCACCATCTGCCAGAAATGGCGCACTTCGTGGACGATGTATGAAGCGAGCGCGGACGGGTTCTCAAAGGCGCCGGGAAAGATTCGACTGACGCCATCGGAAGCCGTATTGCCGGCGTTCTTTTCAGTAAATTCCTTGGGCGCAGCGCGGGCGCCGGATCCATCTTGCCGCTGCTTCACGCCGATCTCATCAAAAATAGGCACCCATTTAACGCGCTGCCCAATATGCTTGCTTTTCTCAACGCTGACCCCTGTAGGCAACACAGGGTCATTGTCAACGATGGGGATAATCTCGGCCGCCTTGATCGTCCTCCACATCGCTTGCTCGTAGGCGGCTTTACGCTCACGTTTAAGGCGCACCAAATTCCTGTCGAGTTCTACGATCTCCTCAGCTGTTGCGCCCCGCCGAGCCTCATTATTCATCTGAATGTCATCTTCAGCTGTTCGCATCTTGGCAAGCTGCGCCGCGATATCTCGATAATCCTCACCGCTGATTTTTTGCAGGGCCTGCGCCTTCGGTATCGAGCAGAAAAGAAATGCTGCTGCCAGTATAGTTCTCATGGCAGAACCTCAAATTCGATGAAGGGCGTTTCGAATAGAATCCTTTCATCGTTCGGCCCTAATTTCCGATCTTTCAAATATTTCGCACTGAGGGCGTGGTCATATATTGCCCGAATGCGGTACTTGCCTGGATCATGAAACTTGTATATCCACAGCTCAGTGTAGCCTTGGCGAAGGGAGTCCTCATCATCAGTACGCCCCGGATAATCGTCGGGCCCCATGTCCGCCCAAGCGAATGTCCCGGTCGAAGCGCCCGGTGACAGCCAGAACCGTTTGGCCGGATCGCTCAATTCCTCAACGTTTTTCTTGCTGTACAGCTCGTTGATCCACCCGGACCAGGCTATACTCTGCTCCTGCTCCGTCATCCCTTTTTTCTTCCAGCCATCCTTTTGCGCCATGAATTCCTTCTTCTCTTCAGGCGTAAACAGATAGTCCACTCCTTCCGGACCCTCCCAATCGTATCTCAGTCGATAGTTGCCCCATTTGACGCGTAGCGGCTTTCCCGCCGGATCGAGGACCTCGAGATAAATCCCGCGCTTCATTCTGGAATTTACATGGATAGCATTTCGGTCTTTAAAAATGCGGTCATACACCAGCATCTTTTTTTTGCCGATATTCTTGAGCTCGATCTTGTACCAAAGCGAATCCTTGGCCTTCAGCGTCGTCTTTTGAACGCGCAATGTGATCTGGACGGGCCCCTTGGCCGCTTTGACCCGTGCCGCCTCCTTCACAGAAGCCAAGGCAGGCGCCGCTCCAAGGAGGGCAATAGACGCGATAAGGACGGCGCTTTTCATCAAAATAATAGTATCAGGGAATCAGAATCGTCGCTAATGGCGAAGGTCCCAGGGAGCCGCCGTCATAGGGCCTAGGCTGAAAATCAGCGGGGCGCGCGCCTCGCGGCGCGCGCCCCGATGAAAGCCGCCCGAGTTGCCGTACAAGGGTGAGGGGTGGCGGCTTTCGCGGCTATATTAGCATATAATCTGATCATGAACCATTACCGCGCGCTGCGTCGCCGCCTGGCCCGCCGTCTCTCGGGCGAAGGCTTGATCCACCTCCAGGGCGGCAAGCCCGTGCCGCGCAACTTCGACGTCGAGTACGCCTTCCGCCAGAACTCCGACTTTCTCTACGTCACCGGCGTCGAGGAGCCCGGCTGCCACCTCGTCCTCGACGGCGCGCGCGAGACCTTGCTCGTGCCCCGCGTCGACGCCCACCACCGCGTGTGGGAAGGCCACGTGCCCGGACCGGCCGAGGCCAAGAAGCTGTTCGGCGTCGACCGCGTCATGTACGCCGACGAGCTCAAGAAGGTCCTCAAGGGCCGCCGCCCCGTGGCCCCGGCCAAGCTGCGAGACGCGCTCGACGAGCTGCGCGCGGTGAAGACCGAGGGCGAGCTCGCCCTCATGCGCCGCGCCAACGACGTCAGCGGCAAGGCCCACCTCGCCGTGATGAAGGCGACCAAGCCCGGCCTGCGCGAGTACGAGCTGCAGGCGGTCTTCGACGCGGCCTGCCTGAAGGCCGGCCTCAAGCACCTCGCCTATCCCTCGATCGTCGCCGCCGGCGTCAACGGCGCCGTGCTGCACTACCGCAAGAACAACGCCCCGCTCAAGTCGGGAGACCTCCTGCTCATCGACGCCGGCGCCGAGCTCGGCGGCTACGCGGCCGACATCACCCGCACCTACCCGATCAACGGCAGGTTCACGCGCCGCCAGCGCGACGTCTACTCCGTCGTGCTCGAGGCGCAGAAGGCCTGCATCGCCAAGGCGCGCCCCGGCGTCAACTCCGCCGACCTGCACGTGTTCTCGATGCGCGTGATCGCCGAGGGCCTCAAGTCGCTGGGCCTGCTCAAGGGATCCACCGACTCCCTCGTCGAAAGCGGCGCGGTGCGCCTGTTCTACCCGCACGGCCTGACCCACATGCTCGGCCTCGACGTGCACGACGTCACCGGCGGCAGGAAGCGCGTCCTGCCCAACCCGACCAAGGTTCCGGTGCGCTTCGTGGCCAAGCTCGAGCCCGGCTTCGTCATCACGATGGAGCCCGGCGTCTACTTCATTTCGGCCCTGCTCAAGGATCCGGTCCTGCGCGCCAAGCACAAGGGGTCGGTCGACTTCGCGAAAGCCGACTCGTTCCTCGACTTCGGCGGCATCCGCATCGAGGACGACATCGTCATCCGCGAGGGCGGCGTCGAGAACCTGACCCGCGTGCCCAAGGAGATCGCCGCCGTCGAGGCGGCCTGTGCGGGCTGAGCTCCTCCTGACCTTGCTGCTCGCCGCACCCGCGCTGCGGGCGGGCGACCTCGGGGCCGACGTGACCTTCGGCGCCCGCCGCGGCGCCCGGTTCCAGGTGTACGCCGGCACCGGCCCGCGCGTCGCGTTCGACAGCGGCCTGAGCGATCCGCCGGCGGGGCCTTGGGACACCTTGCTGATCCAGGGCGAGATGCCCGACCCGGCCGTCCGCTTCGCCGCCGCCCGGCCCGCCGGGCCGGCGGGCTGGGTCGAGCTCGCGGTCAAGCGCTTTCCGAACGGGCGCTTCTGGGCCAAAGGCCGGTTCCCGAAGGGAGCCGGCGCCCTGCGCCTGCGCGCGCTGGCCGGCGGCGTCAAGGCCGATCATGAGGTGGTCGTGTACTCCGCCGAGGTGTTCGAGGACGGGCCCGGCGCCGAGGCCGCGGCGCCGCCGCCGTCGCGCGGCCCGATGGACCCCGGGGCCGAGGCGCCGCCGTTCCACGGCCGCGCCGAATGGCGGGCCCAGCCGCCGAGGAATCCTTTCACGCCCGACCCCCTGCCCTGGCGCGTGACCTTGCATCACACCGACGGCCGCTACACCTCGAGCCTATTAGAGAGTCTCGAAGAGACTCGCTTCATCCAGGATTTTCATCAGAACGGCCGGAAGTGGACCGACATCGCCTACCACTTCGTCGTGGACCCGCTCGGGAACATCATCGAGGCGCGGCCGCTGGAGACGCTCGGCGCGCACACCCTCAACAACAACGAGGGCAACGTCGGCATCGTCCTGCTGGGGAAATATCACGCGCCGCGCAGCGACATGCCCACCGCGCCCCAGCTCGCCTCGGTCGCGGAGCTCGGCCGGTTCCTCGTCAAGCGCTTCGGCATCGACCCCGCCTCGCTCAAGGGCCATCGCGACTACAAGAAGACGGACTGCCCCGGCGACACGGCCTATCCGCGCCTGCCCGAATTGCGGCGCGCGTTCGATCCCGCGCCGCCTCCCGCGCTCTCGTCGGCGTTCGAGCCCGACGGTCAGCGCGCCAGGAGCAGCGCGGCCAGCCCCAGCCCCACGCGATAGACCACGTAGGGCTTGAACCCGGACTTGGGCAGGAAGCGGATGAACGCTCCGACGGCCGCGAAGCCGGTCGCCGCCGACACCGCGATGCCCGCGAGGAAGACGCCGTCCACGTCGGCGGGCGTTAGATGCCGGAGCTTGAGGATGGCGGCGCCCGCGACGATGGGGGTGGCCATAAGGAAGGAAAGCTCCGCGGCCTGAGGGGACTTCAGGCCGAGCAGAAGGGCCGCGCTGATCGTAGCTCCCGAGCGTGAGACGCCGGGCATGATGGCCAGGGCCTGAGCCGCGCCGACGAGCAGGAGGACGCGCGCTCCGGCGTCGCGCCAATCGGCGACCTGCCGCGCGCTCCGCTCGGCCCAGTACATGACGCCGCTGAACGCGATCAGGCAGACGCCGATGCGGCGGGGATCGCGGAACGCCTCCTCGGCGGACTTCTCGAGCAGCAGGCCGGCGACGACGGCGGGCAAGGTGGCGAGGGCGAGCAGCGCCAGGTTGCGGCCCTCCTCGCCGCGCGGATCGCGCGCCGCGCCGAGCAGCATCTTCGTCCAGAGGACCCGGTAGTACAGCAGGACCGCGAGCAAGGTCCCGAGGTGCAGGCCCACGTCGAAGGTCAGGCCCGGATCCGGGAAGGCGAAGAAGCGCGGGGCGAGCGCCAGGTGCGCGGAGCTCGAGACCGGCAGGAACTCGGTGAGGCCCTGGAGCGCGCCCAGCAGCGCCGATTGCGGGTACGTCACCCCGTCGCTCATTCGGGCGCGATTTTCGGAACCAGCGCCATGTCGCGGCGCACGGGCGCGCCCACGGACCCGATCCACGGCAGGCTGCGCGCGCCCGCCTGCATCAGGAACTTGCGCTGCTCGAGGTCGGCCTTGCGCACCGAGCTGGTCGAATCGAGCTCGTCGATGTGCTTTCCTGAGTAGTCGTCGTGGAGGATGCGCAGGCCGTAGCCCTGCGCCGGACCAGGCCTCATCGCCGCCCGGTAGCGGCCGTCCTCGGCCGTCTCGACGGAGGCGATCTCGTTGTCCTCGGCGTCGACGAACACGAGGCGCACGCCGTACGCGCCCCGCGTCGTGAGAAGATCGTAGACCGTGCCTTCGAACACCCACTGCGGCCCCGCGGCCTTCTTCGGGGAAGGAGGCTTGGGCTTGGGCGCCGCGGCGGGCGGCGCGGCGGGCGGCGCGGCGGCGAACCCGCCGGTGGCCACTGTCCTCGCAGTCACCTACGAGGACGGTGCCGTGGTGGACGAGGCGGCCGCCAATGCCGCGGCGGGCACGGTCAGCGCGAGCCGGACGGGTTCGTTCCAAGCGCTCGGTTCCTTTAAGAGCGAGAACGGCTCGCTGATGCTGCCG
>JAKFCD010000004.1:0-91561 GCA_036676805.1 Elusimicrobiota bacterium | reverse complement strand
GCGGCCGTAACCAAAAATCCTTTGTGTCTTGGTGTCTTTGTGGTTTATCCATTACTATTCATACGATCCACCCCACCAAAAAGTTCCCTCGCCCCTGCCTCAAAACCCCATGAACTGGGAGGGCCGCCTCCCTTGACAGGGGCGGGAGGCGGGGTTACACTGGCTGGGACGCGGAGGACCCCTCTATATGTTCGCCCCTCGCCTCTTGCTGCTGCTGTCCCTCGCCGCCTTTCCCCTCGGCGCCCGCGCCGGCACGGAGACCGCCCCCGTTCCCGACCTGCCCGGCATCAAGACCGGTCCGCCGGCGGGCCCGGATGTCGAGCCCTCGGTCGTCGTTTCCGCCGAAACCGTCGGGGCGCTCGAGAAGATCGGTTGGAAGGTGGACCATGACGGCGGCCTCTCGCGGATCGCGGGGGCCGACAAGGGCGTGATCCCCAAGGACTACCTCGCCAAGGCGGCCCTCGAGTGGAAGGACGGCGTCCTGTTCTATTCCAGCTCCCCCGAGGCCGTGCCGCACGAGATGCTCGCGCCGATCCTCAAGGGTCTGTCCACTTTCACCGCGGCCGCGCGCGTGGAGCGCGCGAAAGCCGGCGCGGCCTTGGCCGCGTGGGGCTTTCCGCCCAGCGTCGACGGACGCCGCCTGTACAATCCCGGAGGCGAGGCGACCTACTACGGGATCATGCTGCACTCGATCTTCGAGTCGAAGCCCGACCAGGTCGCCAAGCTCGGCCTGGAGCGCACCGCCCAGGCGCTCGATCTGATCCACCATGCGTACGGCCAGGCGTTCCACAGCCAGGCTCCCGACATCGCCCAGACCGACCTCGACCGCGCCCGCGTGATCCTGTTCTTCCCGGCGCGCGGCGGCGAGACCCCGCTGGGCTCGCCGGCGCTCAAGGCCCGGCCCGATCCCGCCGCGATGCTCAAGGGCTACAAGGACCAGCTCGAGGCCGACGCCGCCGCGGCCCTGGCCGCCGGCGACGAGGTCCGGCGCAAGGACAGCGCCGAGGCGCTCGCGGTGCTCAATAATCTGGAGAAGCAGCGCCTGAACCGCACGTTCGAGCTCACCGAGGTCCCCGAGCCGGGCAAGGAGAAGAAGCCGCCTGAGGGCGGCGGCGGGCTCACGATGCCTCCGCTCGGCGGGGGCTCCGCCAAGGAGGAGCCTTACGCCCGGCTCGCCTCGGGCCTGCCCGGGCTGCTGCGCGTGCTCGATCGCGTCAACGGGACGCCGCTCACCCCGGACCAGCAGGAGAACCTGATCAAGTCGTTTCCGATGGGCGACCTGGTCTGGCGCATGGGCGCGCAGGACTTGTGGAAGCAGGGCCTGACGGGCAAGGGCGTCAAGGTCGCGGTCATCGACGAGGGCATCGCCGTGCACCCGGAGCTCGAGGGGTCGGTGAAGGCGCGGGTCAATCTGACCGCCCAGCGCGGAAAGGGGGCCGTCGGCTCGCATGGCACCCACGTCGCCGGCATCATCCACGCGCTCGCCCCCGACGCCGAGCTGCGCGGCTACGCGGTGTTCGCCGGCGACGGGGGCAACGACGCCCTGAGAGAGAGCCCGGAGCAGCCCATCATCGACGCGATCCACCGCGCCGTCAAGGACGGCAACCAGGTCATCAACATGAGCCTCGGGTCCGGGCAGGGACCTTCGAGCCGGCTCGCGCGCGTCGTCGAGGAGTACGCGAGCAAGGGCGTGATCTTCCTGGTCGCGGCCGGCAACTCCCGCCACTACAGCGGCGGCATCGACTCTCCCTCCTCGGCGCCCTCGGCGATCACGGTGGGCTCGCTCAACTCGGCGGGGCGGATTTCCGACTTCACGACCTACGGCAAGCGCTTCGACGCCCGCAAGCTGACGACCGTGGTCAAGGACGTGTTCATGGCGCCCGGCTCGAATATCGTCTCGACGATGCCCTCGTCGCCGTTCGCGTTCGGCAGGCGCGAGCCCGAATACGCGGCGATGAGCGGGACCTCGATGGCGACGCCGGCCATGTCCGGCGTCAGCGCCTTGCTCGTTCAGGACATGGGGCAGATGACCCTCGTGCCGAGCCCCATCGAGATGGCCCAGCGTCTGAAGTCCGCGCTCGTGGCGAGCTCGACTCAGATAGAATATAACCAGCTTCCGGAGGGCGTCCCTCTCGACCAGCCGTTCTTCATCGTGCGGCCGCTGCAGGCCCTGGAGGCCCTGCGCTCGGCCGCCGTGCCGGTGGCGGGAAAGTAGTGAGCTACCGGATCAAGCGCTTCGACCCCTTCTGGTTCAAGCATCCCGCGGTGCCCGGCTTCGCGGCCGCCGCCGCGGCGGCCGCGTTGCTCGCGGCGCAGGCGGGGCGCACCCCCGCCGCGGCCGTCGCCGCCGGGATCTGCGGGGTCGCCGTGTTCCTGGCGACGAAGCCCGTCCTGTCGGGCGTGTTCGCGGTTTTCGGCCTGCTGGGGGGCCTGGTGACCTTCATCGCCGGGCCGAACGACGGCCTCTCACCGGGCTTGCGCGTGCTCGCGACCTTGGGCTTCAGCCTTTTCTACATGGCGCTGATGGACGGGGTGGTGCTCGCGGTGTCCGCCATCTACAACCTGATGTCCCGCGCCGGCCTGCGCGGCTTGAGCTTGAGCCTCGAGGAGCCGCCGCCTTTGTAACAGTTTGGTGACTGGGCCTTGTTTATCGCTCGACGCCTGTTAAGCTTTAGGCATGCGAAAACACGATCTTTCGGTCAAGCCCCGGATACTCGTCGCCGACGAGACGCGCGATCTCACCGACGTTTACGGCTACCTGTTCGCCGCCGCCGGCTACCGCGTCCTGCGGGCCTACGACGGCCTCACCGCGGCGGCGCTGGCGAAGGTGGTCAAGCCTGAGATCGCGGTCCTGAACCAATATCTGCCGGGCCTGACCGGGCTCGATCTGCTGCGCGAGCTGCGCGAGGCGGGCGCGCGCACCAAGGTCATCCTGACGAGCAGCATGGACGGCTTCTCCGCGCTGGCCGCGCGCGCGCTGCGGGAAGGCGCGCATTACTGCGTGCGCCAGCCCTGCCCGTCCGAGCGCCTCCTGCGGATGGCGTCGGCGCTGCGCGCTACATCTGCTCCGGGGCGCTGACGCCCAGGAGCTCAAGGCCCTCGCGGATGGCGTCGCGCACGCCCGCGATGAGCAGCAGGCGCGCCCGGCCCTCCTCGGGATCGGCGGCGGAGGCGACGGGGCACTTCTCGTAGAAAGGGTGGAACAGCCCGGCCAGCTCCATGAGGTAGTTGGCGAGCGGATGCGGCGAGAGCAGGCGCTCGGCGTCGAGCAGGACCTCGGGGAACCACGCGAGCTTGTTGAGCAGCGCGCGCTCCTCCGGGGCGCTTAGAAAGCGCGCGTTCGGCATGGGCAGGACGTCTCCGGCCTGGAACAGGCCGGTCTCGGCGGCCTTGCGGAAGATCGAGCAGATGCGGGCGTGCACGTACTGCACGTAGAACACCGGGTTCTCGCTCGACTGCTTCTTGGCGAGCTCCAGGTCGAAGTTGAGATGGCTGTCGGGCGTGCGCAGGGCGAAGAAGAAGCGGCAGGCGTCCTTGCCGACCTCTTCGATAATCTCGCGAAGCGAGATAAAGGTGCCGGCGCGCTTGCTCATCTTCACCGCCTCCTGCCCGCGGTAGAGGTGAATGAGCTGATGAACGATCGCGTGATAACTGTCGGCGGGCTTGCCGAGCGCCGCGATCGCGGCCCTCATGCGGGGCACGTAGCCGTGATGGTCGGCCCCGAAGATGTCGATGACGCGCGTGAAGCCCCGGTCGTACTTGTCCTTGTGATAGGCGATGTCGGGCAGGAAATAGGTCGGCTTGCCGGTGCTCTTGACGAGCACGCGGTCCTTGTCGTCGGTGGAGCCCTCGGCGTTCTGCGTGCCGAGCCAGACGGCGCCGTCCTTCTCGAACACCATGCCGCGGTCCTTGAGGAATTCCAGCGTCTTCTCGACGGCGCCGGAGGCGAACAGCTCGCTTTCAAGGTACCAGCGGTCGAAATGGGCGTCGAACACCTTCATGTCGTCCTTGTGCGAGGCGAGCAAAGCGTCCATCGCGTAGCGTCCCCACCGCGGGGCGTCCCAGTTTTCCTTCTCCGCGGGAGCCAGGGCGGCGAGGTCGACGAGGTACTCGCCCTGATAGCCCTTCTCGGGGACCTTGGCGTCCTCCCCCTTGGACTGCTTGTAGCGCGCCATGATCGACTCGCCGAGCAGGATGACGCGGTCGCCGCCGTCGTTGACGTAGTACTCGGCCGCCGCGAGGCGGCCGAGCCGCTTCATGATCCTGACCAAGCTGTCTCCGAGCGTGGCTCCTCGTCCGGAGGCCATGTGCAGAGGGCCGGTCGGATTCGCGGACACGAACTCGACCAGCACCTTGGTCTTCGGCCCGCCCTCGTCCTCTCCATACGTCTTCGGCGACAGCGTGATCGCCTTGAGGTTGGCGCACAGCGCGGTCTGCCTCAAGGTGATGTTGACGAAGCCGGGGGGCGCCGCCTGGGCGCTCTCGACCTCGTGGACCTTGGCGAGGTGCTCGGCCAGGGACTTGGCCAGCTCGACGGGGTTCTTCTTCGCGGCCTTCGCCGCGGCCAGCGGCCACGGCAAGGAGAGGTCCGCCTTCACGTGGGCCGGCGGCGCGTTGAGCGGCAGGTTCTCGGGAAGCGGGACGCCCGCGGTCTCGCCCCATTTGCGGGCCTCGTAGGCCAGCTTTTTCCTCAACGCGGCGATGATCACGAGGCCTCTTGGCTCGCGACGACGGGCATGCCCATCAGGCGCTTGACGGTGTCCGCGTCGTGCGCGGCGCCGAGCGCCTCGTCGAGCTCGAGCAGGTTCTGCTTGAGCAGGAACGCCAGGTACTGGTCCATCGTGATCATGCCGTGCTTGGCGCCCGCCTCGATGGCGCCGTAGATCTGGTGGGTCTTGGCCTGGCGGATGAGGTTGGCGATGCCCGAGGTGATCTTCATGAACTCGCGGGCGCAGACCTGGCCGCCGCCGCCCTTGCGCGGCAGGAGCTGCTGGCAGACGACGCCCTGGAGCACGGTCGAGAGCTGCACGCGCACCTGCTGCTGCTGATGGGCGGGGAACACGTCGATGATGCGGTCGACGGTGGTCGCCGCGTCGTGCGTGTGCAGGGTCGCGAAGCACAGGTGGCCGGTCTCGGCGGCGGAGATCGCGAGTTGGATCGTTTCCAAATCACGCAGCTCGCCTATTAAGATGACGTCGGGGTCCTGGCGCAGGGCGCGGCGCAGAGCGTCGGAGAAGGACTTGGTCGTCGAGCCGACCTCGCGCTGGAGGATGAGGGACCGCTTGTCCTCGTAGACGAACTCGATGGGGTCCTCGATGGTGAGCACCTTCTTCGGGTGCTTGACGTTGATCTGCTCGATGAGGCAGGCGAGCGTGGTGGACTTGCCCGAGCCCGTGGGGCCGGTGACGAGCACGAGGCCGCGCGGCAGGTCGATGAGGTTCGCGATCGAGGGCATGAGGCCGATCTCGGCCGGCGTGGGGATCTTCGCCGAGATCACGCGGAACACGGCGGCGATGCCGTTCTTCTGGCGCGATACGTTGAGGCGAAAGCGCGCGACCCCGGGCAGCGAGACGGAGCCGTCGAGCTCCCAGTCGTCCTCGAACTTCGCGCGCTGGGCCTCGGTCAGCACCGAGTAGACCATGCGCTCGCATTCCTCGGCCTTGATCTCGGGCAGGCCGGGGACGGCCTCGATGACGCCCTGGCGGCGCACCATCGGAGGCTTGCCGACGACGAGATGCAGGTCGCTGGCGCCGAGGCGCGCGGTTTGGGCGAGGACCTCGGTCAGTTCCGCCATGAGAGCTCCTTGGCTCGGTCGTGCAGCCGCTCGAGCGCGTACAGTTCGCGCGCCTCCTCGACCATCAGGTGGACGATGAGCCCCCCGAAGTCGAGCACGCGCCACAGATCGCTTTGCGGCCGGTTGCGGTGATGGACCCGCAGGCCCGCCTTCTCGAGCGCCTCGGCCAGCTTGTCCTCGAGGGACTCCAGATGGGGCCGCGACAGGGCGGTCGCGATGATCAGGTAGTCCGACAGCGGACTCGTTTTTCGGACGTCGAGCAGGAGGATGTCCGCGGCCTTGTTCTCATGCATGGCGCGGGCGGCGGCGACGGCGACCGTTTTAAAGGCTTTGGGCATTGGACCTCGTTTGAAGGCGGCGGCGCAGCGCCTCGTCGGCGCGGAAGTCAAGGTTCTCGAGCGCGGAGGCGAGCAGGCGCGCGACGGCGGAGAGCGTGCGGGCGGTCTCGGCGCGCCGCCCCTCGTCGGGGACGGCGGCGGCGCGCAGGCGCAGGGTCGCCAGCAGCTTCTCCGGCGAGCGCAAAACGAGGACGAGCGTGCGCTCGTCCGCCCAGGCCTGGGCGGGAGCGGCCTTGGGCGGCAAGGCCGCGGCCTCCGGGCCGAAGGCCTCGGGCCCCGCGGCGCCCGCGGGGTCCATCTCCTCGTTGTAGGGGTTGTACGCGTAAGCGCAGGCCGACCAGTCGCCGTCGAGGTGGGGCAGGACGCGGCCCAGGGCGCGCTCGAGCAGGGAGGCCGGATTCGCCGCGGGCTCGATGAGCAGGATCGACAGGTCGTACATCAGGGCCAGCTCCGCGGAGGTGCGCCGCAGGCGGCGCGACTGAACCTGCACGAGCTCGGCGAAGAACTCCATCGCCAGGCTCGGGTCGGCGGACAGCCACGCCTTGAGATCGTCGCGCTTGAGGCGGAGCAGCTCCGCCGCTCCGACTGAGTATGCGCCGGCCGAGCGCGGGACCGCGTCGAGCAGGGCCATCTCGCCGAAGCAGTCTCCCGCTCCGACCGAGGCCAGGTCCTTTTGACCGCCTCCCGACAGGCGCTTGGTCACGCGCACCCGTCCGGACAGGACGAAGTAGAGCCCGTCGCCGATCGTGCCCTCGGCGAAGATCTCCGCCCCGTCGGCGAACGACACCGGCTCGAGGTAGGACGAAAGCGCGGCCAGGCGCTCCTCGGAATACTGATCGAAGAGCTCCAGCGAGCGCAGCAGGGCGACGCGGTCGGCGGGGCCCATGCTACATCAGCGACGCGCCGGAACGGCCCGTGATGCCGGCCAGCTGCTTGAAGGTTTCCTGGTTGTTGGCGCGCTGCAGGGCCTCGTCGGGAGCGACCAGCCCGGTGCGAACGAGCTCGGCCAGGGACTTGTCCATCGGGATCATCCCGTGCTTGGCGCCGGTGTCGAGCGCGCCGTAGATCATATGGGTCTTGCCCTCGCGGATCATATTCGAGATCGCGGGCGTCATGATCATGATCTCCCGCGCGGCGACGCGGCCCTCGCCGTCCTTCTTGGTCACGAGTTGCTGGCAGACGACCGCCGAGAGCACGACCGCGAGCTGGACGCGGATCTGCGCCTGCTGGTGCGGGGGGAACACGTCGATGATGCGGTCGATCGTCGACGGCGCGTCCTGGGTGTGCAAGGTCCCGAAGCACAGGTGGCCCGTCTCGGCGGCGGTGATCGCGAGCTGCATAGTCTCGAGGTCGCGCAGCTCGCCGATGAGGATGACGTCGGGGTCCTGGCGCAGCGCGGACTTCAGCGCGGCGCCGAAGGACTTGGTGTTCTGGCCGATCTCGCGCTGGCGGAACACGGATTTTTTCGACTCGTAGACGAACTCGATGGGGTCCTCGACCGTCAGGATGTTGTCGGCGTATTTATTATTGATCATCTCCATGATCACGGCGAGCGTCGTCGATTTGCCCGAGCCCGTGGGGCCGGTGACGAGGACGAGGCCGCGGGGCAGGTCGGCGAGGTCGGTGATCGACTTGGGCAGGCGCAGCTGCTCGGCGGTCGGGATCTTCGAGGTGATGACGCGCATGACGGCCTCGACGCCGTTCTTCTGCAGAAAAACGTTGACGCGGAAGCGGGAGAGGCCGGTGACCGCGAAGGAGCAGTCGAGCTCCCAGGTCTCCTCGAACTTGGCGCGCTGTTCCTCGTAGAGAATGGAATAGATGAGGCGCTTGGACTCGTCCGCCGTGATCTTGGCGAAGCCGGGGATCTCGGCCATCTCGCCGTTGACGCGCATCAGCGGGGGCTTTCCGATCACGAGGTGGATGTCGCTCGAGCCGGCCTGCACGGCGGTTTTCAGCACTTCGACGAGTTCCATGTTTTCTCCTAGTACGCGCAGTCGCCGCCGAGCTCGACGCTGACATCGACGCCGCGCAGGGCGTCGACGCGGGTCGCCGCGATCGCCGTCGGACAGCCGAGCGCCGCGCGGACTCGCGCGGCGCTTTCGAATTCACCGATCCTGTCGTACACCGCCGTCCGCGACCGCGGCCGGGCCTGCCCGACCGCCATGACGTCCACTCCTTGCAATCTTAGAACTTTAGCCGCCTGAGCCGCCAGGCCCGCGGAGTCCGTGCCGTTGAGCACCTCGGCGACGATCGCCTTGTCGCCGCGGGGCGGCTTGGGGCCCGGGGCGAAGGCGCGCGCGAGGAAGGCGGACGGGTCGTCGGGCAGCAGGGCGGGCTGCAGGCGCTCGAGAGGCACTCGGCGCAGCTCGAGGGCCAGGAGCAGGGGGTCCGCGGCCGACGGGTCTCCGTCGAGGAAGCCGGAGGCCGCGCCGCGCAGCAGGAGCCAAAGCGCGCGGGGCGAGCGTCCGCGGGTCTTGAGGTCGGCCGCGGCGGCGGCGGCGGGCTCGTCGAGGTCCTCAACGGCCTCGAGCGCAAGGCTCAGGCGGCCGGCGCCGTCCCAGCGGATGGGCTCGGGGGAAAGCTCGGATAGACGGATCTGGGCGAGGTCCTCGACGGCGCGCACCGCGGAGGACGGGGAGTCCGTCGCGCGCAGGGCGTCGCGATAGGCGCCGTCGACGGAGACCTTGCCCTGCAGTTTGGCCGTCCCGGGGACGCGGATGAGCACGAGGACGCGGCGCAGCGGATGGTAGACGCCGAGCTGAAAGCCCGGCGCGGCGGCGGAGCCGGGCTCGCGGACCTCCAGCCAGAACGGCCAGGGCTGGGAGGAACGCAGGCGCGCGGAGAAAGGGGACGCGCGCTCGGCGGCGGCGACGCCGAGGACCGCGGCGAGCAGGACCAGGGCCAGCCCGCGCTGGACGTTCAGCGCGGCGCGAGGGAATTCCATAGGTGGATGGTGACCGGGTGGAGCCAGGCTTCGCGCGAGACGGCGTGAATCAGCTTGTCCGCGACGCAGCGCTTCAGGGCGGCGTCGAGGTCGACGAAGGCGAGGTCGCGCGTGGCGGCGGAGGTCTCGTGGGAGCGGTCGAGGGCGCAGGCGTCGGCAACGTACAAGACGCGGTCGAGGAGGCTCAGGCGGGCGGCGCCGAGGGTGTGGCGGCGGATGGCATGCAGTATCTCGGGGTCCGTGACGCCGAATTCGCGCCTCGCCAGGTCGGCCGACACGTAAGCGTGAAGAAGCATCGGATCCAGGTCGAGAATAAGGGCCCGTTCAGGGACCGCCAAACGCCGTTGGCGCGCGTAGCGCGCCAATTCATGCGGACGAAAGCGGCGTCCGGCGTCGTGCAGAAGCCCGGCCAAACGAGCTTTGACCGGATCGGCGCCCCAGCGCCGGGCGAGGGACTCGGCCAAGGAGGCCACGTTCAGGGTGTGGGCGTAGCGGCTCGGGGACAGGGTCGTGCTGAGTCGAGCGACCATCATTTTGCCGTACAAACGCCGTTGATTGATGAACGACAAAACGGCAGGGAGCAGTTCCTGGGAGCAGTCGCGGTCGAGGGCCAGCTTGGAACGGACATTCGAAGAAGAGATGGAGGGGAACCTTCCGGGGATGCGGCGGAAATGCGGGGGAGGGGGCGCCTTGGCTCCGGGACGGGCGCCGTACCACCACGTCGCGAGTGATTTCAGGCGGGAAGGATTTCTCCACTTGGGAAAAGAAGCGGCGGAGTCTTGGCCGCAGACGAAGTGAAGCTCTCCTTTAAGCGCGCCGAGGGTCTCGACGGTGAAGACTTGTCGGCGCGAGCGCGCTTCGCGCGCGTCTATACGGCAAATCTTCCGCCATCTTAACGGCAGCGGATCGAGAATGCCCAGACGGGCCATGGTCAGACGATCTTTGGAGCTTGCCTGCGGCGCTTCCTTCAACGGAGCTTGGTAGGCGGGAACGATGAGAACCTTATCGGGACGGATTTTTTTTATCGCGGCGTAAAGCATCAATGCATGGCCGCGATGCGGAGGATCGAAGGTGCCGCCGTAGACGAGAACGCGCATGGGGACCTTGATTCTACCGCCCTCGGAGCGGCTTGACAATGAGAGCCTGTAAACGGGATGATGATTTATGGCTGATGTCCGACCTTTTCGGGGGGTTCGTTATACCGCCCCTTCCTTGAGCTCCGCGCTGTGTCCTCCTTATGATGTGATAGGGCCGGAGCTTGCCGCCGCGTTGCGGCGGCGGACGGCTAACGCGGTTCATTTGGAATTGCCGCAGGGTGAGCCGCCCGCGAAATACGGCCGGGCGGCGGCTTTGTGGCGTAAATGGACCGTGGACGGGACTCTTGCCAGGGACCCTAAGGCCGCGTTTTACGCTATCGAAGAGCGCTACGCGCTCAACGGCAAAAAATATATTCGCCGCGGGATCCTCTCCGCCCTCGGCGCGACGCCCAAGGCCGCGAAGGCTATTATTCCCCACGAACGAACCTTGGCTAAACCCAAGGCGGATCGCCTGAAGATGCTCGACGCGGTCGGCGTCAACATCTCCCCTATTTTCGGCGTCTTCGCCGATCCCTCCGGCGCGGCGCGCCGCGCGATCCGGGCCGGGATGAAAGGGTCCCCGGACGCGGCGGGAAGGTCTCACGCGGGCGTGGATTACAAGGTCTGGGTCGTCGACGAGCCCAAGCTCGTCGCGGCGATCCGCCGGGCGCTGGCGCCCCGCTCCATCTTGATCGCCGACGGCCATCACCGCTATTCCGTCAGCCGCGACCATCACGCCAGGACGAAGGGCCCGGGCACCGACGCGGTGCTGACCTATCTCGTGCCCGACGAGGATCCGGGGCTCGTCGTGCTGCCCACCCATCGCATCGCCAAGAAAAGCCTGCTCAAGCGAGCCTCCGAGCTGGCCTCCCTGAAGCAAGCGCGGACCCTGCGGGAGCTGCTGAAGCTCGTCGAGCGCTCCGCGAATCCTTACGCGTTCGGCCTGATCGAGAACGGCTTATATTTCGGCGAGCCCAAGCCCCTCGGCTGCCGCGGCGGCCTCGCCGTCGAATGGCTGGGCGCGAACCTGCTGTCGGGTGTCCGTCCCGACGAGATGAGCTACACCCCCGACGCGGCGCTGGCCGTGAAGAAGGCGAAGGACTCGCGCGGAGCGGCGGTGCTCGTCAAGCCCTTCTCCGTGGCGCAGGTGAGGCGGGCGGCCAAGGCCGTCGGGCTGCTGCCCCAGAAATCCACCTACTTCTACCCCAAGATCGCGACGGGGCTGGTCTTCCGCCCGCTGGACGCCCAGTGAAGTTCTCCGTCATCATCGCGGCCTACAACGAGGGCCCGCAGATCGGATCCTCGCTCAAGCGCCTGCGGCAGATTTCCCACACCAGCCCGATGGAGGTTCTCGTCGTCGACGGCGGCTCCGACGACGGCACGGTGGAGGCCGCGCGCGAGTGGGCCGACGAGGTCCTGGAGCAGGGCCGGCCCAACCGCGGGGCGCAGTGGCACGCGGGCGCGGAGAAGGCGACGGGGGACCTGTTGTTTTTCCTGCGCGCCGACGCCCAGCCGCCGGGCAACTGGCAGCAGGCCCTCGAGCATTTCTGGCTCGCCACTCCCACCGAAGGCCTGGCCGCCACCGCTTTCTCGGTCTCCTACGGCGCGGGCTGGGGGCTGGGTTTGCTGTCGATGTGGTCCAACGCGCGCGTGCGCTCGGGCCTGGCCTCCTCCGATCACGGGCTTTGCACGACGCCGGAGATCTACAAGGCCGTCGGCGGCTTTCCCGCCTTCCCGGTCCTCGAGGACCTGGAGTTCTCCCGGCGCCTGGCCGCGCGCGGCCGCATCGCGCTGCTGCCCGAGCGCCTTCGCCCCGCCGCCCGCCACGTGCACTCGATCGGCCCCCTGGCCTACATCGCCCGCCGCGTCTGGCTCGAGACCCGCTACAAGCTGGGCGAATCTCCCGAGAAGCTCTTCGCCGCCGCCCCCAACCTTTAATCGGGGTCAGACCTCTATTCGGCGAGCAGGATGGGGACCGACGGGGGAGGGGCGTCCGCGGGGAGCTGGTCGAAGAACTCCGAAATCAGACGGACGATCTCGTCGCAATCCATCGTCGAGCAGACGCCGACGCGCATGACCTTGTTGCGGGGCAGGCCCTGGGTGTACCAGACCGTGATGCGGCGCATGTTCAGCGCGGCCTGGCGGTCGCCGAGGAGCCGGCGCTCGAGCGAGAAGTGCTTGAGGAGCGTCTGCTTGCGCTCGGCCACCGATGGGACGTACGCCTCGGCGTTCCCCTCGATGCCGCGATCCAGATTCTTGTAGATCCACGGGTTGCCCAGCCCGCCGCGGCCGATCATGATGCCGTCGCAGCCCGAGACTTCGAACAGCCGCTTGGCGTCGGCGGCGGTCAGCACGTCGCCGTTGCCGATGATCGGGATCTTGACCGCCGCCTTCACGCGGCCGATCGCCTCCCAGTCCGACCGGCCGGCGTAGCCCTGGGCCTGGGTGCGGCCGTGGATCGTGACGGCGGACAGGCCCGCGCCCTCGGCGCGCTTGGCGAGCTCGACGGCCTCGACGCCGGACGGATCCTGAAAGCCCTTCCGCGTTTTCATCGTGACGGGGATTCTCGACGGCAGGGCGTCGCGCACCGCGCGGAACACCTTTTCCGCCCCGCCGGGATTCTTCAGCATCGCGGAGCCCTCGCCGTTGCCGACGACCTTCTTGACCGGGCAGCCGAGGTTCATGTCGATGAGGTCGAAGCCCATCTCGACGAGTATGGTCGCGGCTTCGGCCATCATGCCCGGATCGCAGCCGAGCAGCTGCGCGCCCAGAGGCTTGTCCGCGGGCAAGGTGTTGAGCATGCGCCGGGTCTTGGCGTTCTCGCGCGTCAGCGACTGCGCCGAGATCATCTCCAGGTAGCAGAACCCGAGCCCCTTCTCCCGCCCGATCAGCCGGAACGGCAGGTCGGAGCAGGCGGCGAGAGGGGACTGGATGATCTTCGACGGGAGATTGAGGCCTCCGATCCGGAGTGTCACGAGGGGATTTTAGCACTTCTGCTATAATCGCCGGCATGAGCAAGCCCAAGGTCCTCGTCACGCGCCGCGTCCCGCAGGAGTGCCTCGACCTTTTGAAGAAGCATTTCGCCGTCGAGCACTATAATAAGGGGACCGCGATCCCGCGAAAGCGGCTGCTCAAGGGCGTCAAGGACAAGGAAGGCCTGCTGTGCCTGCTCACCGACAAGATCGACTCCGAGCTGCTGGCCGCGGGGCCTAAGCTCAAGGCGGTCTCGACGTTTTCCGTCGGCTACGACCACATCGACGTGCCCGCGTGCAAGGCGCGCGGCGTGGCCGTGACCAACACGCCCGGCGTGCTGACCGAGTCCACCGCGGACTTCACCTGGGCCCTCTTGATGGCGGCGGCGCGCCGCGTCGTCGAAGGTGACGCGTACATGCGCGGCGGGAAATACAAGGGTTGGGACCCTCTGATGCTGCTCGGCACGGACGTGTTCGGAAAGACGCTCGGGATCATCGGCTTCGGCCGCATCGGCCAGGCCGTGGCCAAGCGCGCGGGAGGCTTCTCCATGCGCGTGCTGTATTACGACACGCGCCGGGCGGCGCCCGAGGCGGAGGCGGCGCTCAACGCGAAGTTCGTGCCGCTCGACGAACTGCTGCGCGAGTCCGATTACGTCTCGGTCCATACCGTGCTCGACGAGGGCACGCGCCACCTGCTCGACGACCGGGCCTTCGGCTTGATGAAGAAGTCGGCCTGCCTGATCAACGCCGCCCGCGGCCCGATCGTCGACGAGAAGGCGCTCGTGCGCGCCCTCAAGTCGGACCGGATCCGCGGCGCCGGCCTCGACGTGTACGAATGGGAGCCGAAGATGGCGCCCGGCCTGGCCGCCTGCCGCAACGCCGTCCTGGCGCCCCACCTGGCCTCGGCCACCCTCGAGACGCGCAGGAAGATGGGCGTGATGGCGGCGTCGGCCCTCGTCGACGCCCTGATCTGCGGTGCCCGCTCGCCCTACGCCGTCGGCTAGGCGTTGAGGAAGCGCAGCAGCGCCGCGACCGCCGCCTCGACGCGGGTCAGGACGAACAGGGTGATCTCCTCGCGCATGCCCGCCTCACCGCGGGTGACCGTCATGAACTCCGCGAAGTTGCGCCGCGCGCGGCGCACGACATAGGCGCGCCGCCGCTCGGTCCGGGGGGCGCGGTCGAGCAGCGCCTTGAGTTGGTCGAGCTCCAGGCGGCTCGCGGCGTCGGCGACCATGGTCTGCCAGGGCTTGCCCCGGCGCTCGGGCGGCAGGGCCTCGGTGTCGAAGAGGGTCTTGACCTTGCCGCCGGCGAGGAGCTCCTTGACCGCGTCGCGCCGGGTCGCCGGGTCGCCGCCCGGGTCGAGGTGGAAGGAAAGATCGGCGTAGACGTCGGGCGTGAGGAGCTTCTCGAAGGTTTCCTTATGGTCCATCAGCGCGCCGGGCTTGAGGAAGGTCTCCCGGAGATCCTCGAGCAGGCGGGCGGTGGCCTGCTCGTACAGGGAGCGCTTGTATTCCCGCAGGGGGCCCGCGCAGTCGTCCAGCTTGCGGCGCATGTAGCTCCAGGGATCGGTCTCGTAGCTTCGGACTCCCGCCGGGTAGCTGGCCGCCTCGCCGAGGCGGGCGAGGAGGGGGAGAGCCGTGGCGGTCACGGGGCCTTTCCGGCCCGGTCGGGCAGGCCGTGGAGCAGGTACACGGTCGGGAAGCGGCCCCCGGGGGCCGACTCGTCCCAGGCCCGGTAGGCGTAGACGTTGGGGCGGCCGTCCTCCCAAGGGTCGAAGGCCAGGCACACCGTGGGCGATTCCGCCGGCGAGCAGGCCACGGCGGCGGTGTGGTAGGGCCTCGTCGCCCGCCGCTCGTCGCGCGCGCCCCAATATTCGAGCTCCATGGCCGTGAACTCCGACCAGATCAGGTCCGACCAGTCGCGGCACAGCCCCTTTTCGCGCCGGTCCATCGAGACCAAGGACGCGAGCTCCTCGCGCTTGGCCGACAACGCGGCGCGCAGGCGCTTTTCCTTGCGGTAGTCTCCGTCCTTGAGCTCGTTGAGCGCCTCCTGGAACTCGGCGATCTCCTTTTTACGCCGGTCGATCATGCCCCCCACCAGACGGGCGGGCTGGAAGGGCTCGTCGACGTCCTCGATGACGGCCTCGCTGAGCACCCTCGGCCGCCAGCCGGCCTCGAGCTTGCGCGCGACGGCGTCCTTGTAGCGGCGATACATCTTCTTGAGCTCGACGCGCGCCTGCGCGGGCAGGGCGTCGATCTGCTCCCGGGCCTGCTGGGCGGCCAGGCCGGCCTCCTCTTCCTGGGAGGAGGCGGGAACGGCGAGGAGCAGGGCCAAGGCGAGCGCGCGCACGACGACAGGATAGTCCTCCCCGCCTCCGCCGTCAAGGCCCCAATCGGCCTTGGACCGCCCGTCGATAATAGGTAGAATCAATTTTATGGTAATCACCGACTCGTATAACGACTGGCAGCTCCCGCCTCGGCTCGCGCGCCTCAAAGACCTGGCGTACAACCTCTGGTGGAGCTGGCATCCCGAAGCCCGCGCCCTGTTCAAGGAGATCGACCTCACCTTGTGGGCGGAGATGCACCACAACCCCGTTTCCCTGCTGCGCAGCTGCCCTCCGGCCCGCCTCGAGATGCTGGCCGCCGACGCCGGCTTCCAGGCCCGGCTCGACGCGGTCATCGCCGCCTTCGACCGCTACATGACCACGGACCAGACCTGGTTCGCCCAGAGCCACCCCGACATGAAGGGCAAGAACATCGGCTACTTCTCGGCCGAGTTCGGCGTCCACAACTCGCTGAAGATCTACTCCGGCGGCCTGGGCATCCTCGCCGGCGACCACTGCAAGTCCGCCTCCGACCTGGGCGTGCCCCTCGTCGGCGTCGGCTTCATGTATCCCGAGGGCTACGTCGTCCAGAAGATGTCCTCCGACGGCTGGCAGCAGAACGTCTACGAGTCGGTCAACTGGGACGTCTCTCCGGTGCGGCCCGTCTTCGGCCCGTCGGGCGGGCGCATGCTGCTCGATATTCCCCTCGGCCGCGGAACTATTAAAGTCGCCGTGTGGAAGGTCCAGGTCGGCCGCGTGCCCCTGTTCCTGATGGACACCAACGTCGACGGCAACTCGCCCCTCGATCGCGAGATCTCCGGCCGCCTGTACGGCGGAGACCGCACCATGCGCCTGCGCCAGGAGATCATCCTCGGCATCGGCGGCGTGCGCGTGCTGCGCGCCCTCGGCGTGCACCCGGCGGTATTCCACGCCAACGAGGGCCACTCCTCGTTCTTGTTCCTGGAGCTCGCCCGCGAAAAGGTCGCCGGCGGGACCCCTCTCGATGAGGCCCTGCGCCAGGTCGGGGAGAACGCCGTGTTCACGACCCACACCCCCGTCGAGGCCGGCCACGACGTGTTCGCCGAGGAGATGATCGCGGAGTACTTCTCGTCCTACTGGCCCCAGCTCGGCGTCGACCGCGAGCGCTTCATGGACTTCGCGCGCGTCCCCGGCCACACCGGCTGGAACATGACCGCGCTTTCGCTGAAGATCGCCTCCCGCCGCAACGCCGTCAGCCGCCGCCACGGCCAGGTCTCCCGCGAGATGTGGAAGTCTCTTTGGCCTTCCTTGCCCGAGAACGAGATCCCGATCGCGCACGTCACCAACGGCGTGCACCTGCCGACCTGGGTCAACCAGGAGCTCGGCGAGGTGTACGACCGCTACCTCGGGGCCGACTGGCGCGTGCGCCAGGACGACCAGGCGGTGTGGTCGAAGGTCGCGTCGATCCCCGACGAGGTGCTCTGGCTCCAGCACAACCGGAACAAGAGCGCGCTGCTGCAGCTGGCGCGCGCCCGCGCCCGCGCGCGGTGGATGAAGGAGAAGCACGACCCCGCGCAGGTCCTGGCCAGCGGCGCGCTGCTCGACCATCCGGCCCTCGTCATCGGCTTCGCCCGGCGCTTCGCGAGCTACAAGCGCGCGACCCTGATCCTCAGCGACCTTCCGCGTCTTAAAAAAATGCTGTTCGACCCATGGCGCCCCGTCCAGCTCGTGTTCGCGGGCAAGGCCCATCCGGCCGACGACGGCGGCAAGGCCCTTATTCAGCAGGTCTATCAGCTCGCCAAGAACCCCGAGTTCGGCGGCCGCATCGCCTTCATCGAGGACTACGACATGCACGTGGCGAGATATCTGGTCCAGGGCGTCGACATGTGGCTCAACAACCCGTTGGCACCCCTCGAGGCCTGCGGCACCTCCGGCGAGAAGGCCGGGGCCAACGGCGTGCCCAACTTCTCGGTGCTCGACGGCTGGTGGGAGGAGGGCTTCAACGCCGGCAACGGCTGGCCGATCGGCCAGGCCGGCGGACGCGGGGCCGGGCCGGAGGCCGACAAGGCCGACGCCGAGGACATCTACCGCACGCTCGAGGAGAAGATCGTGCCGCTTTATTACGACCGCGACGAGCACGGCATCCCCCGGGGCTGGGTCAAGGTCATGAAGGAGTCGATCCGCTCCGTCGCCTCGGAGTACGGCGCCGACCGCATGGTCAAGGACTATTGCAACCTGCTGTACGCCCCGAAGCGGGAGGCCGTCGGCTCGCGCTGACCCGCATGGGCGTCGATCTCGAAAAGCTCAACCCCGAGCAGCGCGCCGGGGCGACGCACCTGGACGGCGCCCTGCTGGTGCTCGCCGGAGCGGGCACGGGCAAGACCCGGGTCATCACGTACCGGATCGCCCGGCTGATCGAGACGGGCATATCCCCGGACCGCATCCTCGCGGTGACCTTCACCAACAAGGCGGCCGGCGAGATGCGCCGGCGCCTCGAGGAGCTCGCACCCGGCAAGGGCGCGCTCGTCTGGGCCTTCACCTTCCACTCCTTCTGCGCCAAGCTCGTGCGGATGCATCATGTCGAGCTGGGTCTTCCCCGCCACTTCACGATCTACGACCAGAGCGACCAGAAGAAGCTCGTCAACGAGGCGATGAAGGAGCTCGGCCTCGAGGACCAGAAGTCCAAGGCCGGCCTGTTCGTAAACATCATCTCGCGCGCCAAGGACGACCTGCTCGACGCCGGCTCCTACGAGATCCACGCGATGGCCTCGATCGATCAAAGCCGGCAGACGGCGGCGAAGATCTACAAGGTCTACGAGAACAAGCTGAACAAGGCGGGGGCGCTCGACTTCGGGGACTTGTTGTTGAAGACTTGCCAGCTCTTGAGGGACCATCCGGAGGTCCGCGAGAAGTGGCAGGCGCACTTCACGCACCTGCTGGTCGACGAGTATCAGGACACCAATCACGCCCAGTACATCCTCACGAAGACCTTGGCGGCGAAACACAAGAATGTCTGCGTCGTGGGCGACGACGACCAGTCCATCTACTCCTGGCGAGGCGCCAACATCCGCAACATCCTTGAGTTCGAGCGCGATTTTCCCAACACCATGGTCGTGACCTTGGAGCAGAACTACAGATCAACGGCTCGTATCCTCGACGCCGCCGCCCTGGTGATCCATCACAACAAGACGCGCAAATCCAAGAAGCTCTGGACGCAGGCCCCTCCCGGCGACGAGGTCCGCGTGCAGGAGCTGCCCAACGAGCACGAGGAGGCGACCTACGTCGTGCGCCGCATCCAGGACGAGGTGCAGGCGGGCCGCTCGCTCAAGGACGCGGCGGTGTTCTACCGCACGAACGCCCAGTCGCGCTCGTTCGAGGAGGCGATGCGCCGGGCGCGCATTCCCTACAAGATCGTCGGCGCCATGCGCTTCTACGAGCGCAAGGAGATCAAGGACGCGATGGCCTACGCGCGCGTCGTCGTCAACAAGCGCGACTCGGTCTCGCTCGACCGCGTCATCAACTGCCCGCCGCGCGGCCTGGGCGCCAAAAGCCTCGAGCTCGCCGAGAACTACGCGGCCGCGCACAACCTCTCCCTGTGGGACGCTTTCTGGGCGCACGGGCAGATCGACGGGCTCGGATCCAAGGCGCATTCCGCCTTCAGCGACTTCACGCAGACGCTCGACAAGCTGCGCGAGACGACCGAGACCATGCCCGCCGGGGGTGCTATGGCCCTCATCTTCGAGCAGACGGGCTACTGGGCCTGGATCGAGTCCGAGATGGAGCACGACCCCGAGGCCGCGGGGCGCCTGGCCAACCTTCAGGAGCTGCTCAACGCCGTCAAGGAGTACGACGACAAGGAGAAGCAGGCGGGGCGCGTGAGCAGCCTGGCGACCTACCTCGAGGAGGTCGCCCTGCAGACCGGCCTCGACGACTACGACGAGAACACGCCCGCGGTGACCTTGATGACGATCCACCTCGCCAAGGGCCTCGAGTACCCCGTCGTGTTCCTGACCGGCCTCGAGGAGGGCCTGTTCCCGATCGGCGGGGGCAACGCGACCCCGGAGGATCTGGAGGAGGAGCGCCGGCTGTGCTATGTCGGCATCACCCGCGCCCGCGAGCGCCTGTACCTGACCTACGCCGCCACGCGCCGCCTGTTCGGCCAGGTCTACGCGAGCCTGCCCTCGCGCTTCATCATCGAGGCCAAATTATTCGGCCGCTCTGCAACGGCGAGTGGAAGCGGCACTTCCTCGCCTTATGGCTCGGTCGGCTCGGCCCCCGTGCCGGTCGTGCGAGCTGCTGCGACCGGCTTCAAGAACGGCCAGCGCGTGAAGCACCCGCAGTTCGGCCGCGGGATCGTCGCCGAGATATCCGGCGCCGGCGACACGATGAAGGTGACGGTGAGATTCGACGACGGGCGCGTGGCCAAGCTGCTCACCCGCTACGCGCCCCTGGAGCCCGCATGAGCGTCTCGCAAGACGAGGTGAAGAAGATCGCCAAGCTCGCGCGCCTGCGCCTGACCGAGGCCGAGGCCGCCCTGTACGGCGGGCAGCTGACGAAGATCGTCGACTCGATGGCCGAGCTCGCCGCCGTCGACACGAGCGCGGTCGCGCCGACGGCCTCGGTTCTCGGCGTCGTGAACGTAATGCGGGACGACGAGCCCGAGCCCTTCGCGGACGCGGAGGCCCTGCTCGCCAACGCCCCCGAGCGCGACGGCCCGTACTTCAAGGTGAAGAAGGTGATCGAGTGAGGCTCCTTCCGGCGGCGCTGCTCCTCTGCGCTCCGGCGCTCGCCTCGGGCGCGGCGCCCGGCGCCCAGGCCAAGCGCGACCTCGCGGCGGCGAACCGGCTGTATCACAAGCTCGAGCTCGCTTCGGCCTCCGCGCGCTTCGACGCGGCGCTCGAGGCGTTCCCGGGCTGGAAGACGGGCGCGGGCTTTCGCGCCGCGTGCCTCTGGACGCTGGGCGACCTCGCCGGGGCCGCCGAGGACGCCGAGGTCGCGGCCAAGCTCAGGCCCAACGACGCGGCGTCCTTCGCCGCCCGGGGCAAGGCCCGCCTCGTGCTCAAGGATTACGCCGGCGCTCTGGCGGACTTCCGCGCGTCCTCGGCGGCGGACGCCCGCTCGGTCGAGGGCCCGCTCGGCGAGGGCAGCACGCTCTCGGCGCTGGGCAAGCCGCGCGAGGCGCTCTCGGCGCTCAATACGGCGCTCAAGCGCGACCCCGGCTCGGCGGCCGCTTTGCTCATGCGCGGCTCGGTCAAGGACCGCCTGCGCGACTTCCGCGGGGCGGCCGAGGACTTCGGCTCCATCCTGGAGATCAACCCGAAGTTCGTATGGGCCCGCTACTACCGCGGCAAGGCCCTGCGCGAGCTCAAGGACTACCGGGGCGCGGAGGCGGAGTTCACCGCCTTCGTCGAGACCAACGAGGACCACGAGGACTCGTTCTACCTGCGCTCCAACGTGCGCTTCCTCCTCGGCGACTATCGCGGCGCCATCGCCGACCTGACCAAGGTGATCGCGTTGAACCCGCGCAAGGGGCTCGCCTACTCCAACCGCGGCCAGACGCGGGCGCTCACGGGCGACAAGGCCGGCGCCGTCGCGGATCTGCGCAAGGCGCTCGAGCTCGACCCGCAGCGCCGGGCCAAGATCACCGCGGCCATCAACGCCATCGAGGCCGACGAGGAGCCGGAGGCCGAGGAGCCCGAGGCCCCCGCGCCCGAAGCGGCGGCCCCGCCGCGCCGGGCGCCCGCGCGCGAGCGCGACGCGCCGTCGTTCGGCGACGACGGCCCCGGCGTGAGCATCGAGAAAGAGGGGAAGGACGCCGCTCCCCGCCGCGTCCGGGCGCCCGAGACCGACCTCGACGATCTTCCCGCCAAGCCGGAATCCAAGGACGCGGCGCCGGCCCGGCGCCCGCGCCGGGAGCCGCCCGAGCTGCGCAACAGCGGCGAGGAAGAGCCGCTCTTCATCGATCGATAATGGATATCACCGAGAAGACAGCCGCTCAGATCGCCGGCGCCGTTCGCGGCGGGGAGGTCACGGCCGAGGCCGTCGCGCTGTCCCATTTTGCCCGGATCGAGAAGCTCGACGCCGCGATCAAGGCGTTCCTCGCGGTGACCAAGGACCGGGCGCTCGAGAGGGCGCGCGCCGTCGATCTGAAACGAAAGCAGGGGGGAACCTTGGGGGCCCTGGCCGGCGTGCCGGTGGCCTTGAAAGACAATATCCAGCTCAAAGGCGTCGAGACCACCTGCGGCTCCAAGATCTTGAAGGGACACATCGCGGCGTACGACGCGACGGT
This sequence comes from Elusimicrobiota bacterium, assembly GCA_036676805.1. Taxonomy (GTDB): domain Bacteria; phylum Elusimicrobiota; class Elusimicrobia; order UBA1565; family UBA9628; genus GWA2-66-18. The sequence continues at coordinate 69,846 of JAKFCD010000004.1, read as the reverse complement.
GACTCGGCGCCTCGAACAGGCCGATGCCGTGATCATAGGCAAAACGAATCTGGATGAGTTCGCGATGGGCTCTTCGACCGAAAACTCGGCGTTTCAGAAGACCGCGAACCCTTGGGATCATGCCTGCGTGCCCGGCGGCTCCTCGGGCGGCTCGGCGGCGGCGGCGGCGGCGCGCATGTGCTCGTTCTCGCTCGGCTCCGACACCGGCGGCTCCATACGCCAGCCCGCCGCGTTCTGCGGCGTCGTCGGCCTCAAGCCGACCTACGGCCTGGTCTCGCGCTACGGCCTCGTGGCCTTCGCCTCCTCGCTCGACCAGATCGGCCCCTTCGCGCGCACCGTCGAGGACGCGGAGCTCGCGCTGTCCGTCATCGGCGGCCACGACCCGAAGGACAGCACCTCGTCCTTGAACGCGCCCGGGTCGCCGTCGGCGGTTCCTGATGATCTCAAGGGGCTTCGAATCGGCCTGCCTAAAGAATATTTCATCGAAGGGCTCGATCCCGAGATCGAGAAGTCGGTGCGCGACGCGGTCGCCGCGCTTGAGTCCCTCGGGGCCGAGATCAAGCCGGTGAGCCTGCCGCACACGAAGTACGCGGTCGCGGCCTACTACATCATCGCCCCGTCCGAGGCCTCCTCCAACCTGGCCCGCTTCGACGGCATCCGCTACGGCTTCGTCGATAAGGGGGCGGCGAGCCTCACCGAGGTCTATGAGATGACGCGCGGCGCGGGCTTCGGCGCCGAGGTCAAGCGCCGCATCATGCTCGGCACCTACGCCCTGTCGTCGGGCTATTACGACGCCTACTACGCCAAGGCCCAGCGCGTGCGCACTCTCATGGCGAATGATTTTAAGGAAGCGTTCAAGCAGGTGGACCTCATCGCCGCGCCCACCACGCCCACCCCGCCATTTCGCTTCGGGGAGAAAACGAGCGATCCGATCGCGATGTACCTGTCGGACGTGTTCACCATCCCCTCCAACATGGCGGGCAACGCGAGCGTCTCCATCCCTTGCGGGCTGTCGAAGACGGGGCTGCCCATCGGTCTTCAGCTGATCTCGGATGTGTTCCAGGAAAAGAAGCTGCTCTCGGCGGCGAAGGCCTACGAAGCGCTCAAGCCTTTCGCGGCGCTCAAGGGATGAAGGAAGCCAAGGAATACGCCGCCGGCGGGGTCGTCGAGAAGAACGGCAAGATCTTGCTCGTGAAGGTGACCAACCTCCAAGGCAAGGTCGTCTGGACCCTCCCCAAAGGTCATTTGGAAAAAGGCGAAACGCCGTTGAAGGCGGCCTTGCGCGAAGTCGAGGAAGAGACCGGCTGGAAGTGCCGGAGTACGGGTCCGTTGGCGCTGATCCGATATCGATTCAATCGCAACGGCCGGCCGGTGGCCAAAAAGGTGCGTTGGTATAAGATGGCGCCGCTCGTGAGGACCGGGCGTCCGGACGCGGTCGAGATCATGAAGACGAAATGGGTGCCGAAGCGTTCGGCGGCGAAAAGCCTCGCCTATCCGAGCGACCTCAGGCTCATCGCCCGCTGCTTGAGGAAGGCGTGACCATAGTCCCAAGCCCCGCAACCGATTCGGTCTGGCGCAATCGATTTTTTTCAATCACAATGGACAACGCGTGAATAAATACGAGCTCATCGTCGGCCTGGAGGTCCACTGCCAGCTGGCGACCAAAACCAAGCTGTTCTGCGGCTGCGGCACCGACGGCTTCGGCTCGGCGCCGAACAGCCGCATCTGCCCGCTGTGCACGGCCCAGCCGGGCGTGCTTCCGGTGCTCAACCGCCGCGCCGTCGAGCTCGCCTTCCAGGCGGCCATGGCGCTCGACTGCAAGCTGGCGGACCAGTCGGTCTTCGCGCGAAAGAATTATTTTTATCCGGACCTGCCCAAGGCCTATCAAATCTCGCAGTACGACCGGCCCTTCTCCGAGCACGGCCAGCTTCTGATCAAGGTCGACGGCGCCGAAAAATCGGTCGGCATCACGCGCATCCATCTGGAGGAGGACGCCGGCAAGCTGACGCACGAGCTGGCCGGCTCCAAGCTCGACGGCTCGCTCGTGGACCTCAACCGCGCCGGAGTGCCCCTCGTCGAGATCGTCAGCGAGCCGGACCTCCGCTCCTCCGAGGAGGCCTACGCCTACCTCATCGCGCTCAAGGAGGTCATCCAGTTCACCGGCGCCTCCCGCTGCGACATGGAGAAGGGGGAGATGCGCTGCGACGCGAACGTCTCGGTGCGCCCTGTCGGCCAAAAAGAGTTCGGGACCAGGACCGAAACCAAGAATCTGAACTCGTTCAAGAACGTCAAGGACGCCATCGACGCCGAGTTCCGCCGCCAGGTCGAAGTCATCGAAAGCGGAGGGAAGATCGTCCAGGAGACCCGCCTTTGGGACGCGGTTTTGCAGGCCGGGCGCTCGATGCGCACGAAGGAAGACGCCCACGATTACCGCTATTTCCCCGATCCCGACCTCGTTCCGCTCGTCGCGGACCCGAAATGGGTGGAGGAGCTCCGGGCCCAATTGCCGGAGCTTCCCGCGAAAAAAAGGGCTCGACTTACCGCGGAATTGGGGCTATCCTCCTACGACGCCGAGGTTCTGACGGGCGACAGGGCTCTCTCCGAGTACTTCGAGAAGGCCGTCGCGGCCGCTCCTCCCGGGTCCGCTAAAACCGTGTCCAATCTTTTGACCACCGAAATGCTGGGACGTCTCAACGCCGAGAGCAGGGCCGCCGCCGATTCTCCCGTCGCCGCCGCGCACCTGGGAGAGCTCGCCGGGCTCATCGTCGGCGGGACCCTCTCCTCCAAGGGCGCCAAGGACGTGTTCGCCAAGATGTGGGAGACGGGAAAGGGGCCGAAGGCGCTCGTCGAGGAGCTCGGCCTGTCGCAGGTGTCCGACGACAAGCAGATCATGGAGTGGGTCCGTCAGGCGCTCGCGGCCAATCCCAAGGCCGCCGCGGATCTGAAAGGAGGCAAGGACGCCGCGATCGGCTCGATCGTCGGCGGCGTCATGAAGCTCTCGAAGGGCAAGGCGAACCCCTCCCTCGTCAACAAGCTTATTAAGGAGGCCGTCAAAGCATGAACTATATGAAGGTGCTCGCCTTCGCGCTGCTGCTCTGCGTTCCCGCGCGCGCCTACGACACGATCCGCTTCCTCGAGCCCATCAAGGGCGATGAGATGGCCCGCCCCGTCGCCGCGGCCGCCGCGGCCGATCGCCTCTACGTCGTCGATGAGAAGAAGAACTCCCTGTTTCTTTACGACTCGACCGGCCGGCTGATCAAGTCCGTCGGCCGCTCCGGCAATCAGCCGGGCGCGTTCGATGAGCCGCGAGGCGTCGCCGTCGGTCCCAGCGGCAAGGTATACGTCGCGGACACCGGCAACAGCCGGGTCGAGATATTCGACCGCGACGGCAACTTTGTCTACGCCTTCGGAGAAAAAGGGTCCGAACCGGGCAAGCTCAAGAATCCCGAATCCGTCGCCGTCGGCGCCGACGGGCGCATCTACGTCTCCGACACCGGCAACAACCGCATCCAGGTCTTCACCGAGGAGGGCATCCTGCTTTTCCTTTTTGGGCGCTATGGGAAGGAGCCCGGCCTGCTGAACCATCCGACGCGCATCGCGGTCGACCAGTCCGACAACGTCTTCGTCCTCGACCGCAACAACGAGCGCATGCAGAAGTTCGACTCCGCGGCCAAGTTCGTCAAGGAGTACGCGCTGCTCGGCAACGACTTCACCGCGGACCAGTACGGCTTCCTGTATGTCCTCGACGGCAAGAACGGCAAGGTCATCGAGCAGTCCGGCGAGGGCTTCATCATGGGCCGCTTCGGCTCGCTGGGCACCGGCGTCGGCCAGATGCGCAAGGCCGAGGGCATCGCGATCACGCCGGACGGGCTCCTCATCGTCCTTGATACGGGCAACAACCGCATCCACCGAGTCGAGCTCACCAATAAATTGAAGGTCAAGCCCCTGCCGCTGAATCTGCGCACCAAGATGTCCGTTTCCGGTCCGTCGCGGGCGTGGCCCTACTCGGCCTCGGTCCTCGCGCCGCACGGCGACGATCTGTACGCCTGGCTGCCCAAGGAGATGCAGTTCGTGCTCATCGACGAGAAGGGCAAGGAGAAGAAGCGCTTCGGCTCCTCGAAGGGCAAGGGCGGAGAGGTCACCCGCGGCGTCGGCGGGATGGCGGCGGTGAAGTCGGACAAGGTCGAGGGCCTGTACGTGACCGACCTGCCGAACCACCGGCTCCAGCAGTTCGGCCTCGACGGCAAGTGGAAGTCCAACGTAGGGGAAGCCCAGGGCTTCTTTGATTCCAAGAAGCGCGAGGGGCGCATGAAGAACCCCCACGGCGTCGCGATCAACGGCCAGGGCGTCGTCTACGTGGCCGACACCGGAAACCAGCGCATCGACGCGTTCAGCCCCGAGGGCGTGTTCCTGTTCGGCTTCGGGCCCAAGGTGGGCTCGTACATGCTTCTCGAGCCCGTGGCGGTCGCCTGGGACGACGCCGGTTTCGTCTACTTCGTCGACAAGGGCCTCAAGCGCGTCTTCAAGTGCGAGCCCTCCGGCGCCTACATCGCCTCCTGGGGAGCCGACGGCGACGGCCCCGGCGAGTTCAAGTCGCCCGTCTCGATCGCCTTCGACGGCCAGAACTACCTCTACACCCTGGACTCCGAGCTGCGGCGCGTCAGCGTCCACACCAAGGACGGCCACTGGCTCGCCGACTTCTTCGCGGGCGGCAAGCAGGAGCGCGAGCTGCTCGAGCCGATCGCCGTATCCGTCCAGGGCGACAAGCTCGTGATCGCCGACAAGGGCAAGGGCCGCCTCGTCAGCTACGACCTGCACCCGATGCTCACCTCGCCGGCCGCGGTCTCCAGCTCGACGAAGGACGGGATCGTCACGCTCGCGTGGGAGCCCGTCGCCGATCCCTGGACCGGCGGCTACGTCGTCTCGCGCGCGACCGGGCCCTTCGGCCCCTGGGCGGCGGCGGGGGAGACGAAGAAGGAGAAGTTCGAGGACTCCGACGTGACCCCTTACGAGAAGTACTGGTATCGCATCGCCACCAAGGCGAAGACCTCGGACGTGGGCCCCGCGGGCCGGCCGATCGACGTGTTCGTCGCCGGCTCCTTCAACCGGTCGCCCGTCGAGATCTCGACGATCACGCTCGGAGACATCTTCGCGGCGAACTACAAGTGGTACCTGCGCAACCCGATGGGCACGGCCGTGCTGACCAACAACGTCAACGTGTCCTTTCAGAACGTGAAGCTGACCTTCAAGCTCAAGGACTACATGGACTTCGGCTTCGACACCGAGATCAAGCGGCTCGATCCGAAGCAGACCGTCGAGATTCCGTTGATCGCGACGCTGAACAACAGGGTGCTCGAGGTCAGCGAGGACACGCCGATCCAGGCCGAGTTCACGATGACCTACTTCGAGAGCGGCAAGCAGCAGACGGTCTCGATCACCAAGCCGCTGAGGCTGTACTCCCGCAACGCGATCACCTGGCAGGACCCGCGGCGCATCGCGAACTTCGTGACGCGCAAGGACCCGCCGGTGCGCGACTTCGTGCGCTCCGTCTCGACGCTCGAGTTCAAGAACCGCAAGGCCGGCGCGCTCAACGAGCCGGCGGTCAAGGCGATGCGCATCTGGAACGCGCTGTCCGAGTACGGCATCAAGTTCGTCGCCAATCCGGCCAATCCGTTCGCCGCCGCGCACGACGACCCCAACTTCCCGGTCGACTACACGCAGTTCCCGCGCGAGACCCTGCGCAGCAAGGCCGGGCAGTGCTCCGACCTGACCTCGCTCTACGGCGCGATGCTGGAGGACAGCGAGGTCCGCGTGGCGATCCTCGACTATCCCGGACACATGACGATGATGTTCGACACCGAGGCCGAGGACGCCTACGAGGCGGGCATGCCCGCCGAACTGCTCATCGAGCACGAGGGCACGATGTGGGTCCCGATCGAGGTGACCTTCATCGGCAAGCCGTTCATCGACGCGGTCTCGAAGGCCGCGTACGCGTATAAGACCGAGGCCGATAAGGGCCGCGTGAAGGTGTACGCGCTGCACAAGGCCTGGAGCACCTACGAGCCGGTCACGATGCCTCCGACCGACTTCAGCCCGAAGTTCCCCGAGAGCGCCGCGCTCGAGCGCCGCTACGACGATCAGGTCAACGTGCTCGCCAAGGACCGGTATCAGTTTCTCAAGAAGGAATATCAGGCCGACATCAGGCGCAACGGCAAGGACGCCGACGCCCAGCTTCAGCTCGGGATCATCGAGTACCAGTTCGGCAACCGCGAGGCGGCTCTGACCGAGTTCAACAAGGTCCTCGCCCTCGACCCGTCGAACGCCGCGGCGCTCAACAACCTCGGCAGCGTGGCCTTCCTCGAGGGCGACAACGTCGAGGCGGAGCGGCGCTTCACCCAGGCCGCGGACGCCGAGCCCAACGACCCTACCATCTGGCTGAACCTCGTCAAGACCTCGCTGCGCCTCAATAAGGCCGACAAGGCGAGAGCGATGGGCGAGAAGGCCGTGGAGCTCGCCCCGGGCTTCAAGCCGGCCGTCGACAGCCTCATCAAGGGAAGCTGATTTAGGAGGAGGAAAACATGAAGCTGACTTTCATCGCCGTTCTTGCCGCGATGCTCTCGGTTCCCGCGCGGGCGGAGGACAAGCCCGCGGCGGCCCCCGCCAAGTCGAGCTGGGCGAACTTCTTGAAGAACTTCAAGAACTCTCTCGCCCAGTCGGCCGTCGGGGGGCAGCGCAAGAAGGGCCGGGGCGCCCAGGGCGTCGCGGCCGTGCGCGGCTCGGAGCAGGGCAAGAAAAACATCGCCGATCCCAACGAGCCCGGCCTGATGGGAGACTTCCGCAACGCCCGGGTCAAGCGGGAGATGGCCTATGACCTCGAGCTCGAGGCCGCCGTCGATCTGCTCGGCAAGGGCCAGGCCGCGGACGGCCTCAAGGCCCTCGAGAAGTTCAAGACCGCGCACCCCAAGCACCGGGCCGAGGACGTCGACAAGGCCATCGAGGGCGCGAAGGTCATGATCGCCGAGAAAGGCGGCGAGAAGGTCGCGGAAGCCGAGCAGCCTTGAATCGGACGCTCTGAAAATTTCCCTCGCCGAAAGGCGGGGGCATTTTTTCCCCGTGTCACGGGGCCGACATAAATTCGTTGCGGGCCTTCTATTCGCTCCGGGTCGCTTCGCGGCTATACTCTTGAAACGATTTCGAGACGCCCGCCGACCCGACATGTCCACATCGCTCCCGACGACGCACGCCGCTCCGATCCGCGCCGAGTTGCTGCTGGCCGAACTCGACTCCCTGCTCAAGGGCGGCGCCTCTTCCGAGCCCGCGGGGCGAGGCCCCAAGCCTCCGAAGGTGCTGGTGGTCGACGACAGCCAGGACTATCGCTCCGTCGTTTGCCGCCTGCTCGTGGAAAACGGGTATGAGGTCGTCGAGGCGTTCGACGGCGCCGAGGGCCTGCGGCGGGCTCTCGCGGACCGTCCCGACCTCGTTCTGCTGGATTTCGACCTGCCCATGATGAACGGCTACGAGCTCCTTCTGCAGCTGCGCGGCGATTTCGACCTGCGCAAGGTGCCGGTCATCATGATCGCGGGAAAAGGCAGCCGCGGCGCCATGAAGGAGCTCCCGCTGCACGTCTCCGCCTTCCTGGAAAAGCCGGTGCCGGGGTTCCGAGTGCTCGAGGCCGTCCGCGGCGTGCTGGGACTCGCGCTCGACGAGCCGGCCGGCCGGCACGAGATCGTCCTGGATCCGAGGCCGGGGTCGGGGACGGGGACGGGCGGCTCGAAACATGATTCCTTGAAGGGGCTGCAGGCGGCGGAGGGGGACCTGGCCGAGCCGGGCGGGAAGGAGCACGAGGAAGCGGGTTCCAGCCTGGAGGTCCGCGTCCACGATTCGCCGTTGATCAACTGCGTGAACCGGATTCTGCTGAGCGCGGTCGAATTGGGCGCCAGCGACATTCACGTCGAACCGCAGGAGAATGAGATCAAGGTGCGCGTGCGCCTCAACGGCGCGCTCAATCCGCTGTGCGCGCTGCCCTCCTCCCTCGGCGCCAGATTGAGCGCCCGCATCAAGATCATCTCGAACCTGATCATCACGGAGCGGCGAAGGCCCCAGGACGGCCAATTCCGGATAACGGCGCATGGCCGGAAGATCGAGTTCCGGGTCAGCTTCCTGCCCAGCATGCACGGCGAGAAGATCGTGATGCGCGTTCTGGGGGCGGGCTCGAAGACGGCGCTGTCCGAGGTCGGCTTCAATCCCCGGGATCTCGATTGCGTCGAGAAAGCCGTCCAATCCCAAAACGGCCTGATCCTGGTCACCGGGCCGACGGGCAGCGGGAAGACGACCACTCTCTACTCCATGATCGCCATGCTCAACAAGCCCGACGTCAACATCATGACGGCCGAGGATCCGATCGAGTATCAGATACCGGGAATCACGCAGGTGCACGTCAAGCCGGCGATCGGCCTGACCTTCGAGGCGGTGCTGCGCTCCCTGCTGCGCCAGGACCCCGACATCATGCTCATCGGCGAGATCCGGGACCTGGAAACCGCCGAGATCGCGGTGAAGGCCTCGATCACGGGGCATCTCGTTCTCTCCACCTTGCACACGAACAGCGCTCCCGCCGCCATCACCCGCCTGACGCAGATGGGAATCAAGCCTTATCTCGCGGCGGCCAGCCTCAGGCTGGTGATCGCCCTGCGGCTGCTCAAGCGGCTGTGCCCGAAATGCAAGATCCAGGTCCCTCTCTCCGAGGCGGAGAAACGGGTTCTGGCCGAGGCGGAACTCGCGTCCTTGCGTGAGATCTACCGGGGGGTCGGCTGCGCCGACTGCGGGCAGACCGGCTATGCCGGGCGCCGGCCCATCTTCGAGACGATGCCCATCGGCACGTCCGCCATGCGCCAGCTGGTCCTGTCGTCGGACGGCGGGGAGTCGATGACGGAGCTCGCGGCACGGGAGGGAATGACGAGCCTGCGTCAAGCCGCGCTGAACCTGGCGGCCTCCGGGGAGACTTCGCTGAGCGAAGCGCTCAAGATCGTCCTGTCGGCTTAGTCATGCTGATCGCGTGTCCGCCGAGAGCCGCTTCCGTCCTTCCGCCTCCGCGCCTCGAGTCCTTGTTCCTCGAGGCGCGCGGGCTCATGCGCCTTTTCGACCTCGAAGGCTACGAGCGCGCCGCCGAGCGTTTCCGGCGGATATTGACGCACGCGCCCCGTTCCGCCCCGGCTCTCGCCGCCCTGGCGGAGACGTATTCCTTTTGGGGCTTCCGCCGGGAGGCGGCCGGCCAGGAATGCCTCGGCTACTATGACGCGGCCTACTCGCTCGCCTCCCAGGCTCTGAGGCTGGCGCCGGAGAGGGCGGACGCCCATCGCGCCTTCTCGCTCTCGATCCGGCGCGGCGCCAAGGGCGATCGCGAGCGGGCCAAGCGGGAGGCGCTGATCGCCGTCGCCCTCGATCCTGACGACGGTGAGGCGTGGCATCAGTCGTGGCGCGCCGCCGGCTACGATCTGGCCGATCCCGCGATGCGCAGGGCGCGGGAGCTCGCTCCTTCCTGCGCCCTTGAGAACGACTGCGGGACCGCCCTTTGTGCGGCCGGACGCCTGGACGAGGCCGTCCTTTGCTTCATGGCCGCCCTGCGCATCAATCCCCGCAACAGCCTCGTGCACTGCAACCTGGCCATGACGCTGGACCTCAAGGGAATGCGAACGGCGGGCGCCGAGGTCCTGCGCATGGCGCGCGCGCTGCACCCCGGGGATCCTCTCCTCGCGCGCGGCTGGGAGCGTCTTGCCGGGAGAGCTAGCGTCTTCCCTGAAGGCGCTTGATGAGGCCCGTCGTCGAATAGCCCTTCCTGAGCGGCACGATGACGACCTTGCCGGCGTGCCTGGCCTCGGGCAGGTCGGAGGGCTTGTAGTCGCCGCCCTTGACCTGGACGTCGGGCTTGAGGCGGGCCATCAGCTTCTCCGGGGTGGGCTCGTCGAACTTGACCACGGCGTCGACGCAGCCGAGCGCGGCGATCACGAGGGCGCGGTCGCGCCACGCGTTTATAGGCCTGCCGGGGGCCTTGTCGAGAGCGCGCGCGGAGCGGTCGGAGTTGACGCCGACGACGAGCAGGTCGCCCTGCGCCTTGGCCTTCTCGAGCACCTTCACGTGGCCGGCGTGCAGGATATCGAAGACGCCGTTGGTGAAGACGACGGCGCGGCCTTCCCAGCGCCACAGCTCGCGCATGGTCGCGAGCTTCTTGAGCGGCAGGATCTTGGTCGTGGAGATCATCAGCCGTGGGCGAGAGGCGCGTTCGGGAAAAGCTCGTCCTCGAGTATGCCGCACCAGATCTGGATGACCGCGATGTGGGCTTCTTGAATGCGCGCCGTGGAGTCCGACGGCACGCGCACGCAATGGTCGCACAGGGCCTTGAGCTTTCCTCCGGACCGGCCGGTCAGCCCGATGACGGTCAGGCCGAGCTCGCGGGCGGCGGCGGCGGCCTTCAGCACGTTCTTGGAGTTTCCTGAGGTCGAGATGGCGACGGCGACGTCCCCGGGCCGGCCGAGCGCGCGCAGCGGGCGCTCGAAGACGTGCTCGAAGCCGAAGTCGTTGGCGATCGAGGTCAGGTCGCTCTGGTTGGCCGAGAGGGCGATCGCGGGCAGGCCGGGGCGGTTGCGGCGGTAGCGGCCGGTGAGCTCGTCGGCGAAGTTGATCGCGTCGCACGAGGAGCCGCCGTTGCCGAAACTCAGAAGCTTACCGCCGTTGCGGTAAGCGAGCAGGAGATCCCGGGCGGCCGCGTCGATGACGGGGGACAGCCTGGCGACCGCCGTCAGCACCTTGGCCGAGTCCTTGAGCTGCGCCGTGATGGTATTCTTGAAATCAGGCATGGGCGGGCTCCTTTTTGTCGAGCAGGCCGGTCTTCTCGATGAAGTGGGTGTCGAAGTCCCCGCTCATGAACACGGGATGGGAGACGACCTTCGCGTGCATCCCGGCGGTCGTCTTGACGCCGGCGATCTTGAGCTCGCCGAGCGCTCTCAGGGAGCGCCGCAGGGCGGCGGGCCGGTCGCCCGCCGAGATGATGAGCTTCGCGATCATGCTGTCGTAGTAGCTGGGGATGGTATAGCCGGCGTAGACGTGGGTGTCCACGCGCACGCCCGCCCCGCCGGGCAGCTCGATGCTCTCGATCTTGCCCGGGCAGGGCATGAAGTTGTTGTCGGGGTCCTCGGCGTTGATGCGATGCTCGATGGCGTGGCAGCGGATCTCGCTGGCGCGTTCCTGGCCGAACGGCAGCTTCTCGCCCGCGGCGACTTTTATCATTAACTCCATGAGGTCGACGCCCGCGACGGCCTCGGTCACGGGATGCTCGACCTGCAGTCGCGCGTTCACTTCGATGAAATAGAACTTCCCGTCCTGGAAAAGGAATTCGACGGTGCCCACGTTCTGATAGCCCGCCGCCTTGGCGAGGCGGATGGCGGCCGCCTGCATATTACGGCGAATCTCCGGCGATATCGCCGGAGACGGGGATTCCTCGACGAGCTTCTGGTGGCGGCGCTGGACCGTGCAGTCGCGCTCCGGGAAAGCGACCACGTTGCCGAACCCGTCCGCGATGATCTGAATCTCGACGTGACGGGGCCGCTCCAAGAGCTTCTCGATGAACACCGAGCCGTCGCCGAAGGCGGCCTTGGCCTCGGTGGCGGCCGCCTCGAGCTGGGGCTTGAGCTCCTCCGGGGTCCGGACGATCCTCATGCCCTTGCCGCCGCCGCCGGCGGAGGCCTTGATGAGGACGGGATAGCCGATCGCGGCCACCTCCTTGGAGACGTCGGTCGTGATGTCGCCCTCGGTCCCCGGCACGACGGGGACCTGGGCGAGCGCCGCGACGGCCTTGCCCGCGCTCTTGAAGCCGAGCTTGCGGCTCGCGGCGGGGGGCGGGCCGATGAAGGTGATGCCGCGCTCGGCGCACAGCTCGGAGAAATCGGCGTTTTCGGAGAGGAATCCATACCCGGGATGAATGGCGTCGGCGCCGGTGTTCTTCGCCGCCGAGAGCACCGCCTCCTGGTCGAGGTAGGAGAGCTTGGAGGGGCCGGGGCCGATGCAGACCGCCTCGTCGGCCATGCCGATGTGGCGCGACTCGCGGTCGGCGTCGGAGTAGACGGCGACGGTCTTGACTCCGAGCTCGCGCGCGGCGCGGATCACTCGCACGGCGATCTCGGAGCGGTTGGCGATCAGGATCTTCTTGAACATGGCATCATCCTCATTGGGCGATAACCGGTGTCAGGCTTGTCGTTGTTGCAGTATTCCAATGGGAATTGACCGATAGGAATACTGCAACAACGACAAGCCTGACACCATCACTCGTCATCCTCATTGGTTGGGCGCGTTGAGCTTGCGGCGGATCTCCTCGATGTAGGCGAGGTCCTGCGGGCGGACGCACAGTTGGCCGGCGCGGTTCGCGTCGGCGAGAGCCTCTCCCGGCCGGCTGAGGGTCAGGTACGCCTCGGAGCGCGCGAGCAGGATCTCGCACTGGTCGGCGGGCGAGATGCTCGGGAAGGCCAGCATCTGCGCGAACTGGTCAAGGGCGAGGTCCGGCTTATTCAGCGCGTTCTTATAGGTGTCTGCCAGGATCGCGTGCAGATGGTAGAGGCTTTTCAGCGAAAGATTCGAGGGGTAGACGTGGGAGAGCTCGATCGCGGTCAGGCACTGCCGCTCGGTGTCGACGGGAGACTTGCGGTAATAGGCGGCCTCGCAGAGGTAGCCCCGGGCCATCGGGTCGCGGGGATTGACCGTCGCGGCGGCCTGAGCGAGCACGAGGCCCATGTCCGCGTTGTTTTTCTCGAAGGCATCCTCGACCTTGCGCATCAGCACCCAGCTGTAGGGACGGACCCAGTTCTTGTTCTCTTCGACGAAAAGGACGCGGTCGACGCGCGAGGGCTGCCCCTCGACGTTGAGGCGATAGGCGAAGAGCACGGCGCCCGGCTCGATGTGATCGATGCGCAGGTCGGACCAGGTCCAGGTCGAGGTGTCGCGGGAGGCGGTGAATTCCTCGAGCGTGCAGTATTTTCGCGCGATCTCGGAGAACCGGGCGTACGCCGAGGCGTAGTCGCGCGCGCGCAGGTCCTCGAGGTAGCGGATGGCGGCGCGGCGGGAGGCGTTCTCCGGCTTGTTGTTCTCCGTCCAATGCCAGACGGCGATGAGCGCCGCGACGACGGCGAAGGTGGCGAACGCGACGGTGACGGCGCGCCGCGCCGTCCCGACCCAGGGGGAGGGCTTGGGGATGAACTCGGCCTGCGGCGGGGCGACGGGGGCCCAAGGGTCGTTGGAGACGGAGGAGGCGGCGAAAGGATCGACGGCCTGGCGGCCCGCGACGGGCAGGGGGGCGCCCGGCGGCGACGCGCTGGGCTTGCCGGGCTCGAGCGCCTTCATCTTAGCCGGCGGCAGGGCAGCGGGAGGCGGCGCTTCCTTTTTGGCCGCCGGCTCCTTGGTGAGATGCTTGACCACCGTCGCCGGGATGTCGTTCTTGGGCGCGTCCGGCACGGCCGTCGGGGGCGGAGGCGCCACGACGGGCCCGATCTCCGAGATCGGGTTTCCGCACTTGTCGCAGTAATTCTTGGCGAGCGAGTTCTGGAAGCCGCAGCCCCCGCACACGCGGGAGTTCTTGCCGCCGCATTTCGCGCACTGCGAGAGCGGGGTCGCCGAGGCGGCCCCGCACTGCGTGCACAAGATCGCGGCGTTTGACATCAGCGGGTCTCGAGCAGGAGGATCGGCTGGCCGTACTCCACGGCCTGCCCCGCCTCGATGAAGATTTTCGCGACGCGGCCGGCGTGGGGCGAGACGACGGGCCTGGACGCTCCCGACCCGGTCACGATCAGCCCGACGACGTCGCCGGCGGCGAGCTCGACGCCTTCCTCGGTCCTGCGAGCCTTGCCGGGCTCGCTCCACTGGAAAACGCCGACGCCGTCGCTCGCGACGGACGCGAAGCGCCCGGCGGGCATCGGCGGGGCGGAGAGCGTGGGGTGGTCGCCCGCTCCGAGGGCGGTCAGGGAGAAGCCCGTGCCGCCCTTGCGGTAGGCGACCTCGGCGAGATCGGCGGACTTCATCCAATCGGCTATTTTTTTTATAGGAGAAGCGTCCATGGTCATTTCCTCTTCTTGGGTTTCCCGGTCTTGCGTCGCAGCAGGTTCCGCGGGTTCTTGGGCAGCAGGCCGGAGGCGAGCGGATCGAAGGCCAGGGGCAGGAGCTTGTAGACCGTCGTCTTGAGGACGCTGCGGCGCCCGGTGGCCGGATTCAGGTCGACGAGATAGATGTCGGTGTCCTTGTCGCTGAACTCGTGCATGACCTGCCGGCACGCTCCGCAGGGCTTGGCCGCGGCGCCGACGACGGCGACGGCCCGGATCGAGTCGTGGCCGCTGGCGACCGCGTGGTAGATCGCGGCGCGCTCGGCGCACATCGCCAGGCCGTAGCTCGCGTTCTCCACGTTGCAGCCGGGAAACACCCGGCCGCCCGCGGTGAGCACGGCGGCGCCGACGGGGTAGCGCGAATAGGGGCAGTAGGCCCGCTTCTGCGCCTGCACGGCGGTCTCGATGAGCCGTTCGACGGAGCGCTTGGAGTTCTTGGCCATTAGAGGTATTTCCTCACGAGCAGTTCGAGCTTCTTGAGCGCCGCCTTGCTGCGCGCCTCGGGGGCGGTGAACAGCGCGCCCTTGAGGGCTTCGGAGAAGGCCGGCTCGAGGGGAGCCGCGGCGATGCGGGGCACGGCCAGGCGCATCAGCTTCTGCGCGTTGGCCGAGTTCGCGTGCAGGTTGGCCACGACCATCTCGGTGTGGACCTCCTCGCCCTCCTTCCAGCAGTCGTAGTCCGTGACCATCGCGGCCTGCGAGTAGACGAGCTCGGCCTCGCGGGCGAGCTTGGCCTCGGTGGCTGCGGTCATGCCGATCAAGGACCAGCCGAAGGAGCGATGCATCTCGCTCTCGGCCTTGGTCGAGAACGCCGGGCCCTCCATGCAGCAGTAGGTGCCGCCTAAAACGGACTTGATGCCGAGCTCCTTGGCGCAGTCGTAGACGATGCGGTTCTGCTCCGGGGCGAAGGGAGGGTTCAGGGCGATGTGGGCGACCAGGCCGTTGCCGAAGAACGTCTGCACGCGGTCCTTGGTCCGGTCCACCAGCTGGTCGGGGAACACGAAGGTCCGCGGAGCCAACTCCTCCTTCAGGGAGCCGACCGCGCTGAAGGCCAGCACGCGCTCCACGCCGAGGGATTTAAGCGCCCACATGTTGGCGCGCTGGTTGATCTCGGTCGGGGTGACGACATGGCCCTTGCCGTGGCGCGGGAGGAAGGCGCACGGGACGCCCTCGAGGTCGCCCAAGGTGATGGGCCCGGAGTGCGCCCCGAACGGCGTCTTCAGGCGCAGCTCGCGGGGGTTCTCGATCGCGTCGGAGGAGTAGAGTCCGCTGCCTCCGATGACTCCGACCTTCGCGTAAGTCTTGCTTTTCTTCACGGGCAGTACCCTCCGAGGGGCAGGAGCTCCTTGATGAGCGCGTAGAGCGTGTCGAGGTTGACGGGCTTCTGGACGAAGCGGGTTTTCGGATCCTTGGGCAGGAGCTTCTCGAGCTTGGCGTAAGGATGGGCCGACATGAAGATCACGGGGATGTTCTTCGTGGCCTCGTCCTTCTGGAGGACCTGGTAGGCCGACGAGCCGTACGCGCCCGGCATCTGGATGTCGGTGAGGATCAGGTGCGGCCGGTGCTCGCCGGCCTTTTGGGCGAGCTGATAGCCGTCGCTGACGACGATCACGCGGTTGCCCTTGGACGTCAGGTAGTCGTTCAGGAGGCCGGTGATGTCCGGGTTGTCGTCGGCGATCAGGATTTGCGCGATCATTTGGCCGTGAGCAGCTTCTCCATGATCGACGGATATATCGGGAAGCGGCGGCACAGGGCGGTGACGCCCTGCTTGACCCGCCCGAGCGCCGCGTCGTCGGTCCGGACCTTGAGCGCGTCGTCGATGAGCGAGGCCACCTCGTCCATCTCCGCCTCGCCCATCCCGCGCGTCGTGATCGCGGGCGTGCCGATGCGCACGCCGGAGGCGATGAACGGCTTCTGGGGATCGTAGGGTATCGCGTTCTTGTTGACCGTGATGCCGGCCTTGTCGAGCGCCTCCTCGGCCTCCTTGCCCGTCGCGTTCTTCGGGCGAAGGTCCACGGAGAAAAGGTGGCAGTCGGTGCCGCCGGCGACGATGCGAAGGCCCCGGTCGGACAGGGCTTTCGAGAGGCGCCGGGCGTTGGCGATCACCGAAGTCTGGTACAGCTTGAACTCGGGCCTGAGCGCCTCGCCGAAGCAGACGGCCTTCGCGGCGATGACATGCATCAAAGGCCCGCCCTGCTCGCCGGGAAACACGCTCGAGTCAAGCGCCTTGGCGTGGGCCGACTTGCACATCACCATGCCGCCGCGCGGTCCCCTGAGGGTTTTGTGCGTGGTGGTCGTCGTAAAGTCCGCCAATCCCACCGGCGAAGGATAGACGCCCGCGGCGACGAGGCCCGCGTAATGCGCGATGTCGGCGGCGAAGAGGGCGCCGTTCTCGTCGGCGATCTTCTTGAGACGGGCCCAGTCGATGACGCGCGAGTAGTTCGAGGCGCCCACGAAAAGGATGCGCGGCTTCTGCTCCCGGGCGTCTTTCTCGGCCTGATCGTAATCGATCAGTTCGTCGTCCTTGCGCACGTTTATCGGGATGATCTTGTAGTACTTTCCGGAGAAGTTCATCGGGTGCCCGTGGGACAGGTGGCCCCCGTGCGCGAGGTTGAGGCCCATCACGCCGTCGCCGGGCTTGAGCACCGACAGATACATGGCCATGTTGGCCTGGGAGCCGGAGTGCGGCTGGACGTTGACGTGCTCGGCGCCGAAGAGCTTCTTGGCGCGCTCGATGGCGAGCGTCTCGGCCTGGTCGACGAACTCGCAGCCGCCGTAGTACCGCTTCCCGGGATAGCCCTCGGCGTACTTGTTGGTCAGCAGGGAGCCCTGGGCTTCCATCACGGCCTCGGAGGTGTAGTTCTCCGAGGCGATAAGCTCGAGGTTGTCGGACTGGCGGCGCGCCTCGCGCGCGATCGACGCGTACAGCTCGGGGTCCTGCTCAGCGAGCGTGGGCATGGTTTTCTTTCTCCCTAAGAACGATGATGGCGAGAGCCTCCTCGATCGAGGCGGCGCACGCCCGGTATTCCGCGGCGTCGGCGCCGACGGGGTCCTCCACGTCGGCGGGTGCCAGGCCGGCGGCCTCGCGCAGGACGAAGAGCTTGGCCTTGGCGTCGGGGAAGCGCTTGGCGAGCTCGTCGCGGTGCGCGCGCTCCATCACGTAGACGGCCTCGGCGGCGTCGAGGAGCGCCTTGTCGACGCGGCGGGCGCGGTGCGAGGCGGCGCCTAGGCCCCGCTCGGCGAAGACGGCGGCGGCGCCGCGGGACAGCGGCATGCCGTAGGCCGCCTGCGTGCCGGCGGAGGCGGCGGTCATGGAAAGGCCGGCTTCACGGGAAAGCTTGACGAAGAGATGCTCGGCTAAAGGCGAGCGGCAGGTGTTGCCGGTGCAGACGAACAGAACGGATTTGATCATGCCGCCACCGCCTCGAGGATCGCCTCGGCGGGGATCAGCCCGGTCTTGGTCACGCGGGGCTTGTCGCCCGTGGCGTCCACGATGGTCTCCTCGCCGCCCGGCACGGCGCCGCCGTCGAGGAGGAGGTCGAGGTCGGGCCCGAGCTCGGCGAGGACGGACGCGGCGTCGAGCTTGGCGGGGAGGCCGGACTTGTTGGCGCTGGTGTAGATCCAGGGAACGGCCGAGGCCTCGATCATCGCGCGGGCGGCGGCGTGCGCGGGAACGCGGATCGCGACGGTCGGGTATTCAGGGAAGGTCAGAAGGCGGCCCTGGGCCGTGGGCTTGAGCAGAAGCAGGAGGGGGCCGGGCCAGAACTTCGCCGCGAGGACTTCGGCGAGCGGGGTCCATTCCACCCACTGCTTGGCGGCTTCGGTCGAGTGGATCATGACGGCGAGGGGCCTCAAAGTCGAGCGCTCCTTGACCTGGAGGAGACGGCGGGTGGCGGCCTTGATCAAGCCGGTCGAGCCGACGGCGTAGGAGGACTCCGTGGGGAAGGCGACGAGCTTGCAGGATTTTCCGGCGGCGCCGGCGCGGGAGGCCTGGTCGGGGGTGAGGGCGCCGTTCGAGAGGGGGAGGGACTCAGGCATGGGGGGGCTCGGGGTCGGGGTGTACGACGACGACGAACTCGCCGAGGATCTCGGGCTTGGCGGCGAGGGCGTCGCGCACCGCCGATGCGGTCCCCCGAATCCATTCCTCGTGGACCTTGGATAATTCGCGAACGGCAACGACTTGGGCGCTCGCTCCGACGGACATTATGACGTCCTCGAGCAGTTCTAGAACCCTGAATGGGGATTCGTAAATAACGATCGTGCGGTCCAACAGCTTTGAAGCTTCAAGCGCCTTGCGGCGCTTGGACGACGTCCTTGGCAGAAATCCAAGGAATAAAAACGAATCGCCGGGCAGACCGGAACCCGCGACGGCGGTCGCGACGGCGCAGGGGCCGGGCAGCGCGGTGACGGGCAAACCTTCTCTTCGCGCTGCGGCGACCGCCTTGCGGCCGGGATCCGACACGCCGGGCAATCCGCCGTCGGACACCAAGCTGACCTCGTCGCCTCGGCGGACTCGCTCTAAAAGCTTATCCACCGAACGCGGATCGTTTTCATCGTAGCGCTCGAGGGGAATGCTTAATCCGAAATGGCTCATCAAATTTCTTGTCCGGCGCGTGTCCTCGCAGAACACCACTTTTGATTCCTTCAAAATCCTTAACGCCCGTGCGGTCATGTCTTCCAGGTTGCCTAGCGGCGTGGGAACCACATAGAGCATTAATGCGCCGCCGGCTCGCGCGACCACTCGGAGAGCTCCAAACGCATGAAGGTCTCCACGACCTTGGGGTCGAATTGGGTGCCGGCGCCCTTCTTCAGTTCGCCCAAAGCGATGTCGCGGCCGAGAGCCTTGCGGTAGGGGCGGTCGCTCATCATGGCGTCCCAGGCGTCGAGACACGCGACGATCCTCGCGCCGAGCGGGATTTGCTCGCCCTTCAGCCCTTCGGGATAACCTCTTCCGTCGAACCACTCCTGGTGGTAGAGGACCATCTGGGCGACGGGGCCGAGGTATTTGACCGGGGCGAGGATCTGGTGGCCGATGATGGGGTGCTTCTTCATCTCCTCGTATTCCTCGGGCGTGAGCTTGCCGGGCTTGAGGAGGATGGCCTCGTCGATGCCGATCTTGCCGATGTCGTGCAGGAGCGCGGCGTACTCGACGTGGCGGACCATCGGATCGGGCAGGCCCATCTCCTGGGCGACGCGGCGGGCCTTCACGCGGGCGCGGTCGGAGTGCTCGGCGGTATAGGCGTCCTTGGAGTCCACGGCGCGGGCCAAGGTCTGCACCATCTCGAGATAGAAGATCTGGAGGTTGTCGAACATGTCCATGTTGTGGAGCATGACGGCGGCCTCGCCGGCGAGTATGCTGAGGAATTTGACGTTGTAGTCGCTGAAGGGCTCCGCGCCGACCTTCGCGTGCAGATTGAGGACGCCGATGGGCTTGCCCTTGACCAGCAACGGGATGGAAACGAAGGGCTCGACGTCGCCGGAGGCGGGGGCGAGGTAGCGCGGGTCGTTGGCCGGGTCGGCGACGAAGATGGGCTGGCCGGAAGCGAAGGCCTTTCCGGCGACGCCCTCCCCCGGGCGGAGGAAGAGCTTCTGGGCGTCCTGGGCCAGGAGGCTTCGGGCGGCGACGATTTTGAGGCAGCCCTCTTTTTCATCCCAGTTCATTACCGAGCCGCGGTCGCACTTCATGAGCTGGCAGGCGCAGTCGAGGACCGCCCGGCCGAACTCCTCCCGGGAGATGGCGCCCGAGTGGGAGACGCCGTTCTCCTGGAGGGCGAGCAGCATGTTCAGGAGCTCGTCGAGCTTGCTCCACCCTTCGGGGGCGCGCGCGGCCGCCGGAGCGGGGGCGCTGGCGGGCCGGGAGGCTTCTAAGGAATAGAGCCGGCGAAGGGTGAGGGCGAGGGCGGCCAGGAGGACGACGCACAAGGCCGCGGCCCACCAGAATAAGCCTTCCATAAAGCTTATTTTACTTAATTTTTTCGGGCTCGACGAGCTTCTTGGCCTCGGCCTCGCCGACCATGTCGATGAGCTGGAGGGTCGCCCCCTTCCTCATCGCGTCATCCTCCTTTTGGCGGGCGTACCTCACGAGCAGGGGGATGACCTTGGGGCTGCGCGTGCTGAAGGCCGCGGTGACCCAATACAGGCGCTCGGTGTCGTCCTTGACGGCGTCATGCTCCTCGGCGAGCGCCGCGGCTTCCTCGTCGGTCGAGGAGACGCCGATCTTGAGCGCCATGTGCCGGCGGATCTCGTGGTCGAGCTTGGGGTCGCGGAGCAGGTTCAGCATCTGCTCGCGGGTATCGCGGGCGTCGGCGAGGTCGATCGGGGCCGCGGCCGCCAGCGCCGCGCGCTCGGTCGCGATCAGGTTGCCGGACTGGCTCCAGCCCTTCAGCTTGGGCAAGGTCTTCTTCCAGTAGTAGCGGCCGAGCAAGGTGCCGACCTTGGCGCTTTCCAGCCCCTTTCTCTCGAGGAGCGAATAGGATTTTTCCGGCTCCCATTGCGCCAGCACCGACAGGGCCTCGTACTGCGTCCACCAGGAGTTGCGCTCCGTCATCATGTTGTTCTCGGTGACGCTGCTGGCGCCGAACTTGCGCGCGGCGATTTCGCGGATCATGGGCAAGGCGACCCGGGATCGCAGGCGGAAGGCGCCGTTGACGCCGAAAAGCTGGGCCTCGGGCTCCGGCTGGCGCAGGTAGGTCATGAACAGGGGCTCGAGCTGGGGGCTGCCGGGCTCGAGACGCGCCAAGGAGGACATCACCGAGTCGCGCGTGTACGCGTCGGTGAACCGGGAGAACAGGTCGAAGAGATGCGCCACGTCCTGGCCCGTTCGGGGCGCCGTCCGGGCGATCTGATCGAGTATGCGGGTGCGCTCCGCGGCGTTGACGGCCTCGATGAAGCGGTCCTTGAGGACGGTCACGCTGGGCGCGGCCACGGGCGCCCCGTGGAGGGGCTCCGCGGCC
This sequence comes from Elusimicrobiota bacterium, assembly GCA_036676805.1. Classification (GTDB taxonomy): domain Bacteria; phylum Elusimicrobiota; class Elusimicrobia; order UBA1565; family UBA9628; genus GWA2-66-18. The sequence continues at coordinate 48,759 of JAKFCD010000004.1, read as the reverse complement.
CGCAGCGGGGAGCCGGCGAGCAGCAGTGCTACGAGCAGGGCGGTGATCATGATTTTCTCCGGGACAAGGTCCGGGACAGCGCCGCCTCGAGGCTGACGAGGCGGTAGCCGGCGGCGTCCACGACGGTCATCGTCTTGGGGCAAAGGTCGAGATCCCGGGAAGAACGGATCAGGACGGCGGCGGTTTTGGCCGCGGCCGTCCCGGCGAGCAGGCGCAGGGCGGCCGCCTGGCCGGGGAAGCGCGCGGCCTCGAAGCACAATAAAAGCACGCGTTTCGCCCGGCGCGCCAGCTCGGGAAGACGGCCGAGGTCCGTCCCGACGATCGGCGCGCGGGCGAACGCGCAGCCTCGCGCTAGGCGGCGCACGAGAGCCTCGGGACCGCCGGGGCCGCCCTCGAAGGTGAAGCGGTCCTTCACCTCGCGAAAATCGGGGACCACGACGAGAGTGCCGGGGGACAGGGGCACGGGGAGGGCGGTTTCGCCCCGGCGAACGACGACGACGGCCTTGACCGCGATCCGGGCGGACAGCGCGGCGCCGTCGGAAAGCCTGGCGGCGGGCGCCTGGCGGCGATGAAGCAGGCGGGTGATGCGCGCGTCGGCGGCGGACAGCCGCTCCTCGGGCGCCCCGGCCTGGCGCAGGAGCTCGACGGCGTCCGTCATCCCCTGCAGGTCGTGGGCGATCATCAGCACGTCGTGGCCGGCGTCGAGGCACTTCAGCGTGGCCTCGGCGACCGGCCAGCGCTTGGTGACGGCGCCCATGCACAGATCGTCGCTGACGACCAGGCCGTCGTAGCCGAGCTCGCCGCGCAGGACGTCCCGGACGATTTTCGTCGAGAAGGTCGCCACCTCCTTGTCGAAGGCGGGGAAGCGGACGTGCGAGGTCATGACCGCGTCCACGCCCGCGGCGCAGGCCGCGCGGAAGGGCGCCAGATGGACGCGCTGAAACGCCGCGCGCGGCAGCTTGATCGTCGGCAGATCGACATGCGCGTCGACGGTCGCCGCGCCCTTGCCCGGGAAGTGCTTCGCGCAGGCGGATACCCCGTTGTCCTGCATGCCGCGGATGACGGCCGCGCCCAGGCGGGAGGCCAGCGCCGGGTCGTCTCCGAAGGACCTGATCCCGATGCCCGGGTTGTAGGCCTTCGTCGCCACGTCGAGCACCGGCGCCAGATTCATGCGGATGCCCAGCGGCGCCAGCTCGCGCGCCATCTGCCTCCCCACGGCGTAGGCCAGCTTGGGATCGCGGGCGCGTCCCAGGGCCGCGTTCCCCGGAAACGGCGTGACCCCGCTTTTAAAACGCAGCACCCAACCGCCTTCGTGGTCGATCGCGACGAGCAGGGGGCGGCCGAGACGCTGCTCGAGCTCGGTCACGAAGGCCTTGGTTTGCGCGGGCGTCTCGATGTTGCGCGCGAGCAGCAGCAGGCCGGTGGCCCCCGTCGACTTGAACAGGGACGCGGTCTGGCGCGACGGCTTGAGGCCGTAGGCCCCGAACATGAACAAACGCCCCGGATCGATCATCGCTTAAGTCTAACAAAGGCACGCGTCGGTTTTGTTAAGGTATGAGGATGGATGCCCTGACCTTTTTGCGCGAACGCGTGGACTTGTTCGCCGGCGTCTCCGAGGAGCACCTGACGGCGCTGGCCACTGTGTCGACGCTCAGCTCGTACAAGAGCGGGCAGACCATCATGTTCAAGGGCGCCACCGTCGACGGGCTTCATGTCATGGCCGTGGGAAAGGCCGGCGTCTTCGTCAAGCCTCCGACCCAGCCGGCGGTCCAGGTCGCCGAGCTCGCCAGCGGCGACGTGTTCGGGGAGACCTCGATCATCGAGAACGGCACCGCCGGAGCGACGATCAAGTGCGTCGAGGACGGCACCTTCGTCCTGAACATCCCCCAGGACGCCTTTCGTGTCCTGCTCCGCGAGAACCCGGACTTCGTGGTCCGGGTGAAGGCCCTGATCGCCTCGCGCAAGGCGCCGTAGGGGGCCCAAGTCCATGGGACCAAAAGGCCCTGGGCGGGCGGCGGCCGCCGCGCTATCATAAGCGTCATGGATGCCCTGACCTATCTGCGCGACCACGTCGCGCTGTTCGCCGGCGTGAACGAGGAGAACCTGGCCGCCTTGGCGCGGGCCTCCGAGCTGCTGTCGTTCCGGCCGGGCCAGACCATCCTCTTCAAGGGCGCGACCGTCGACGGCCTTCACGTCGTCGTATCGGGAGGGGCGGACGTGTTCGTGAAAGCCTCGAACAAGACCATGGTCCGCGTCGCCGGGCTCGGCTCGGGCGAGGTGTTCGGCGAGATGTCCATCGTCGAGATGGGCACGGCGGGGGCGACGATCAAGGCCTCCGCGGCCGGCGCCGAGGTCCTCTTGATCCCCCAGGAGTCCTTCCGCCGCGTCCTCCAGCAGGACGAGGGCTTCGCCGTGCGCGTCAACATGATGATCGTCTCGCGCCGGTCCGCGCCCGTTTCCATCCCCGCGTAAGCTACTCGCTGAACGCGACCTCGACGTCCCGCGCGTCCCCGCGGCCCTGGTCGTCCACGACGCGCACGGTGCTGCGTCCCGGCCGGGGCGTCCAGAACAGGGGCTTGCCGGCGAGCGCTCGCCCGAGCAAAGCGCCATCGGCGAACCAGTACAGCTCGGTCGCGTCGGCGTCGGCCACGGCCGACAGCGGGATCGGCCCCGGATCGGCGGCGGTCGCGTGGTAGGTCACTCCGGACAACGGCGAGGTGATGCGCGGCGGCGCCCCGCGGCCGGAGCGGTCGGTCAGGCCGCAGGCGGGGTCGTAGGCGGGGGGCGTTCGCCGCGGGATGCCGGCCTGACGGAAGATGCGCAGAAGGTCGGACGGCCAGAATTCGAACACCTCCGCCCGGGCGCCGGCATGGCCGCAGGCCCGGCGTCCCGAGCGCTCGTCGACGAGGATCTCGCGGTGCACCTCGCACGCCGCGATCGGCGAGACGCCCGGGATGAACCAGGTCTTCGCGCGGCGCGGGCAGAGCGGCCCCGGGGCCGCGCCCGACAAGGCGCAGACCTCGAGGGAGACGGCCTTCAGCCCGGCCTGGCCCAGCGCGTACTCGTCGCGCGGCGGCCCGCGCGCCTGAAGCGCGTCGGCGATGTCGAAGAACAAGGGTGCGGCGGCCTCCGCGCCGACGAATGCGGGATTGCTTTCCCCGCGGAAGTCTCCGATCCACACGACGAGCGCGTAGCGGCCGAAGACTCCCGCGGCCCAGGCATCCCGGAAGGCCCAGGAGGTGCCGGTTTTCCAATACACCGGGAGCGCCCCCGCGCGCCAGTCCTCGCGGAAGGACTGGAGCGGCCGCGGATTGGACCGGAGGGCGTCCATCGTGAGGAAGACCGCGTCCGGCGAAAGCAGCCGCGCGCCCGGTCCCCTCGGATCGGAGGACGCGCGGCGCAGCGGCTTGAGCTCGCCGCCGTTGCCGAGCATCGCGTAGAGCCGCGCCAGGTCCTCCATGCTCGTCTCGCCGGTGCCGAGCACGAGTCCGAGGCCGTAGTGCTCGGCGGGGCGGGGCAGATCGACGCCCGCCGACTTCAGGAAGCCGTAGAGCCCCGGCGGGGCGAGCTTCGACGCCAAGGTCACCGCGGGGATGTTCCGGCTCTTGGCCAGCGCTTCCCGCGCGGGAAGCGGGCCCGCGAAATCCCCGTCGAAATTCTCCGGATCATAGACGCCGAAGGCGGTGGGCGCGTCCTTGAGCAAAGTCTGGGGGTGGATGAGCCCCTGCTCGAAAGCGAGCGCGTAGGCGAAGGGCTTCAGCGCCGAGCCCGGGGAGCGCCGCGCGGTCAGCGCGCTCACCTGCCCGAGTATGCCCGCGTCGCCGTAGCCGGCCGAGCCGACGGCGGCGACGATCTCCATCGAGGTGAAGTCGACGAGCAGCGCCGCCGCGTTGCGGATGCCCTGGTCGCGGCGCCGTTCGACATGGCCGGCCACGAGCCGCTCGAGCAGCCGCTGCGCGTCGAGGTCCAAGGTCGTCACGACGCGCTCGTCGCGGCTCCGGGCGAGCACGCGGCGCGTGAAATGAGGCGCGCCGAACGGGAGCGTCCGCGGGCCGCGCGCCTCCCACGGCGCCTCCAGGGCGGCGCTCCGGCGGGAGTCTTCGGGGTGGAGGGCGAGCCAGCGGGCGAACAGGCGGCGGCGCGCCTCCTCGAGGGTGCGCCGGCTCGCTCTCTCCGATCGGGTCATCGTGCGGCGGACCGGATTCTGGGGAATCACGGCGAGCGTGATCGCCTCGCTCAGCTCGAGGCGGGACACGTCCTTGCCGAAATAGGCGAAGCTCGCCGCGCCGGCCCCCTCGATGTTCCCGCCGTAGGGGACCAGGTTGAGGTAGGCCTCGAGGATGCGGTCCTTGGAGTACAGCAGCTCGAGCCGCAGCGCGCACAGTATCTGGACCGCCTTCCCCGCGGGCCGGCTCGAGTCGAGTCCGTACTTGAGGCGGGCCAGCTGCATCGTGATGGTCGAGGCTCCCCGGCGGCGCGTCCGCGCGACGTAGGTCGTCCACGCCGAGCGCAGCAGCGACGCGGGGTCCACGCCGGGGTGGAGGCGGAAGCGCCGGTCCTCGTGCAGCAAGGTCGCCTCCACGAGGACGGGGGACATCTCGCGCAGCGGCACCCAGAGGCGGTAGCGCCCGTCGGCCGCCAAGGTCAGCCGCAGGAGGCGGCCGTCGCGCGCGTACACGGCGCGCGAGAAGGGAATGCCCTCGCGCAGCGGCGCGGGACGGGGCAGCGGGGGCAGGAAGGGTGCCGCGAGCAGGGCCAGGAGGGCGGCGCCGGCGGCCAAGCGGCGCTTCATCGGACCTCGATGGAGCCGGAGGAGCCGAGCGCGGAGACCGAGCGGTCATACATCGATTCGGCGAACGGCGGCGGGACGATGAAGGTCCCGCGGCCGGAGGCCTTGAGGCGGTAGGTCAGCTCGAGGACGCTCGCGCCCGCCGAGCCGAAGAACAGCACGCGATCCTCGCGGATGTCCTGATAATCGACCCCCGCGGGCCCGTCGGACCGGTCTCTCCACGAGGGCTCGAAGCCGCCCGGCGCGAGATCGACCACCGCGAGGTTCGGGACATGGGCGCCGTCGAGCGAGCGCACGCGCAGCCGCACCGTGTAGTCGCGGCCGAGCTCGGCCGTCGTCACGGCGCGGCCCGTGTCGTCGAGAATCTCGCGGAGAACCTCGAGCTTGCGGCGCACCGGCGCCGCCGGGACGGCGAGGTCGTAGCCCGACTGGGTCGTCTGATAGAACAGGCGGCGCGGGGACAGGTTCTCCACCGAGACCGCCTTCGCCGCCGGCGTGAACCCGGCTTTCGCGAACAGCCCCGGAGGCAGCGCCAGCGCGCGCCGGCCGCCCGCCTCGAGGACCTCCTCGACGCGCGCCTCGCCGGGCTTGAGCTCCCCGGCCGCCGCCGCGTACGCGTCGAGGGCGAGTATGGAGTACGCGGCCGAGAGCGAGTTGTAGCTCCCGCGCTGCAGGGGCGCAACGACGCGGAGCACGGCGTCCGCGTCGAGGGCCGCCAGCCTCGCCGGGAAATGCCGGGCGAGCAGGTACAGATACTGCGCCTCGTGGATCGAATCGTCGTAGAACCACTCCCAATCCGGCGTTCTCGGTTCGCCGGTCGACACGCCCTTCATGAGGACCTCGGCCGGGCCGTCGAGGTGGAGCATCGAATAGGAGGACGCGAGGTAGGCCGCGGTCAGATCTTTCTTCCAGGCCCCGACTGCGTCCTTGTCGAAGCGCGCGCGCAGCGCGTCGATCAGCGGCGTGGTGACGCGCCCGTTGCGGGTCAGCACGTAGACCGCGTAGGCGCGCACGCGCGGCGGCGCGTCGATGCCGGGTTCGCCGGCGGCGACCGCGTTGAGGTAGACCAGCGAGCGTTCCAACAGTTCGGGAGGCGCGGCGTAGCCCAGCTCTTTGGCCTCGGTCAGGAAATGCGCCGCGTAAACGGCCTGGAAGGGCGAGACGTGGGAATTGGCCGCCCACATGCCGAACGCGCCGTCCTCGTTCTGTCGCGAGCGCAGGATGTCGACCGCGCGCGCGAGGTTCGCCTCCACGGTCGCGGGCGCGTACCCGAACTCCGGGCGGCGGCGAAGGATCAGGGCGGGGAAGGTCTGGCTGAGGACCTGCTCGGTGCAGCCGTACGGATAGCTCCGCAGATATTGGAGGAGGCCCTTGGCGAGGACGAGCGGAACGGGGGAGACCGAGACCTCGAGCGTCCGGAAGGACGGGTAGAGCTTGCGCGGGGCCGGCGATTCCCGGCGCCCGGCCTCGAGATGGCCCGTGTCGAGCGTCACCCGGTAAGGCATCGAGGGACGCACGCTCAGCGATATCTCGCGCCGGGCCGTCTCCGAGGAGACGGTCGTCTCGAAGGTCAGCAGCGCGGCGCCCAGCGCGGGGCGGGAGCGGAGGCGGAACACCGCGACGGCCTCGCGGTTCTCGCCGACGGGCACGAGCCTGACGCTCCCGCCTAAGACCTCGAGGTGTCCGGAGGTCTTGAGCGTCACGCGGCCGACGGCGCCCGGGCCCGACCCCTTCACGCCGTTGGCGACCGCCACGCTCGCCTCGAACTCGTCGCCGGGGGCGACGAAGAGGGGGGCGTTGGGGGAGAGCACGATGGCCTGGCGCACGAGCACTGTCCTCTGCGCGACGCCGATCGCCGACGGCTCGACGGCGACGGCGGTGACGCGCAAGGTCCCGTTGAAGGAGTCGGGCACGAGGAAGGAGACCTCCTTGCCTTCCGGGCCCGTCTCGACGATCCCCGACCAGAACACCGCGGGCTTGTCGCGGCGGCGCTTGAACGGGTTGAGGTTCTTGCCGGCCGCGTCCCAGCCGTCCTTGTCGCCGCCCGGCGCCATGACGGACATCGACAGGCGGTATTCGGGGAGCAGCAGGTCGAGCAGCTGATAAGTGCGGACCTCCAGGGCGCGCTTGCGCAGGAAATGCGCCAGGGGATCCGGCGTCCTCCAGCCCGCGGCCTGGAGTATGCCCTCGTCGGAGGCGAATACCGCGACGCGCGCCCGGCGCGGGGTCTTCACCCGCAGCGAGACCTTTTTCCCGGGCTTGAGGGTCTCCGGCGCATCGAGCGTCACCGGGAGCTCGCGGCGCGCGCGGCTCACGCTGAACGCGGCGACGCCGTGGGAGAGCGGGTTCATGAAGATCTCCCGGGAGTCCGGCGCGCGCAGGAAGGTCACCGTCACGTAGGCGTTGCCCTCGACGCCGTCGGGAAGCCGTATGCTCTGCGTCGAGGCGCTGGCCGAGGCCTGGAACCATTTATGAGCGTGCACCTTGTCGCGCTCTATCGAGATCAGGCCGGCCCCGGAGTAAGGCGCCTTGATCTGCATCTTCACGAGCTCCCCCGGCGCGTAATCGGTCTTCTCCAGCCGCAGCTGCAGCTCGGCGTTCCTCTCGAGGCTGCGCGACAGGTTCCCGTGGCCGGCGACGGAGTACCGCAGGCGATTGAGCTCGGAGCCGGCCGCGTCGCGCAGGACCAAGGCGTAATCGCCCGGGGACGAAACGTCGAGGCGGACGGTGCGCGGGCTCGCCGGCAGGTTAAGGGCCCGCGACGAGACGAACAGCTCCTTTCTGACCGACTGGTAGCGGTGCAGGCCGTCGTTTCCTTTGACGAGCGCGGACACCCAGCGCTCCTCGACGAGCTGCAAAGTGATGGACGAAGCGGCGACGGCCCGCCCCTCCGGGCCGACGGCCGCCGCCGTCACCGCGCGCGTGCTCCCGCGCGGCACGTAGCGCAGGTCCCCGTCGGCCTTCAGCCCGATCAGGTAGGGCCGGGGCGACACGAGCACCGCCGCCTGCGCGGCGACGCCGCGACCGCCCTCGGCCTCGAAACCCTCCGCCGTCAGCTCGAGGCGGTAGGTGCCCTCGGCGAAGCGCTCGAGGAGCATGTCGAACGACGCCGCGCCGTCGGCGTCCGTCTTCGCGTCGTCGAGGCTCTCCGTGAAGCTCTTCTTCGCCTCGGACGGATCGAAGAACGCGTAGCCGGCGAACGCCTTGAAGGCCGGGGCCGCCGGAGAGAGGCGTATACGTCCGGAGACGCGCCGGCCCTCCGCGGGCGCGCCGAACAGGTTGCGCAGGCTGATCGCGGCCTTGAGGTCCTTGGGCGAGACCCAGCCTTCGGTCCTCTCTTCGGAGAAGCGAGCCGTGATCCTCAGGCGGTCCGGCAGGAACTCCTCGACGCGCACCGTCGTCGAGCCGAGCAGGGCGCCGCGGCGCCCGTCCTTGACGATGTAGACGCAGACCGTGAAGCTCCCGGTCAGGCCGTTCTCCTGCGTCTGATAGTCGATCGTCTCGAAGCCCGCGGCGGAAAGGGGCAGCTTCACCTTCTTCACCTCGAGGCCGCGCGGGTCGAGGACGGAGACCTCGAGCGGCACGCCGGCGAGGTCCTGCCCCCACACGGCGGGGCGCACGATGATGCCCGCGTGAAACGCCTCGCCCGGACGGTACAGCCCGCGGTCGCTGAACAGGAAGGCGGACAGCTCCCGCTCGCGGCCCCGGGTCGAATCTCCCCCGACGTCGAAGCGGGACACGTCGAGCCTCCGGTCCTGGCGGTCGAACGGGAGGAAGGAGAGATCCTCTCCGCTGCGCACGACGAACGCCGCCGGCCTGCGCTCCCGCTTGAAGCCGGACAGGTCGGGGAGCCGGGCGCGCCCCGCCGCGTCGGTCGCGGCGCTCGCGATCGGAAGGCCGTTGACGCCGACGACCTCGACGCGGGCGCCCGGGACCGGCTCGCCGGTCGCCAGCGACTGCACGAACGCGTCCCGGGACGCGTCGGCGTTCTCCTTGACGAGCACGCCGAGGTCGGTGATGAGGATGAAGCGCGTGTCGGCGGGGCCCGTCGCCCGCTTGTGCTCGGCGTCCCACCCCTCGGCGCGGAGGAAGAAGAGACCGTTGCGCGTCCCGGAGGCCGGGGATTGCAGGTGCGGCGCGAAGTCGAAGGCGAAGAAATGAAGCCGGTCCGGCTCGACGCGCCCGAAGCGCCGCACCTCCTCGAAGCGCTCCGTGATGTCGTCCTGGCCGAACGTCCAGCCGCGGAAGCTCGGCTTGGAGAAGTCGCCTTCGGTCTGGCTCGCCAGGTGATTGAGCTGGCTCGGCCGCACGCGGCCGGCCTCGAGGCGGACCGCGCCCTCGCCGAGGGAATATAAGGAAAGCTTCTTCTCTCCCGACAACCGCAGCAGGGCGCCCTGGTGGAGGATCTTGATCTCGCGGGGGAATCCCGGCAGGCGGACGACGGCGTCGAAATCCTTCGCCTGCACGTAGCCGCCGTACGCGACGAGCCCGCGGCGGGCCTTGACGTAAAGCGCCGCGCCGGGAGGAGCCCGCAGCTTGAAGCTGTGCGCGGACGGGTGCTCGCGCTCGGCCGCGATCGGCGCCAGGGCCGCGGCGGTCGAGCGGGCGAGCGTCTCGGGGCCGACCTCGGACGGATCGCTCCAGGGGTGATTTCGCTGCAGGAGGCGGCCGGGCGCCGCGGGTCGGTCGGCGGGCAGGATCCAAGCTTGGAGCCCGGCGGCCAGCTCCTTCTCGCCGACGCCGCCCGAGGCCGAAACGATGAGCACCTGCTCTGGCTCGAGCCGTTCGTTGCGCACGAGCTCGGCCCGGGCGCTCTCGATCCGGAAATAGTCGTACATGCCCGGCACCCGGACCGCCGCGGAGAGCGGGGCCGAGGTCTTCGGGCCTCCGCGCGCGGGGCTCACGCCGGCGGCGGCGGCGATCTCCATCGTCGCCGCCTCGATCGGGATGGGCAGCGGCCGCGAGGCGACGTAGGCCTCGCCGTGGAATTTGTCGTAGGCGACGGTGAACTTATGCGGAACGCGGTCGCGGTCGAACAGGCCCTGCTTTTGCCCGCTCATGATCATGGTCAGGCGCTTCTCGAACGCGTCGGCGTCGACGGGATGGCTGAAGCGGAAGGTCGCGGCGACCCGCTTCAGCGCGGGGTCCCGCGGGTCCACGTGGAATTCGGAGGAGGCGAGCGTCGCGGAGAACGGCGCCGTGACGAAGCGCCCCTCCAGGGTCTGGAGCCTGACGTGATCCGGGAAGAAGCCCTTGTCGAAGCGGACCGTGTAGGTCCGGCCCGCGGGCCAATCCTCGTCGGGCGTGAAGACCAGCTCCCGGCCGCTCGCCCAGGACCAGGTCCCGCGCGTCCGCGGCGAGAGCGCGATCCCGCGCGCGACGGGCCGGCCGATGTCCTCGAGCTTCGCGGCGGAGTCGGAGAAGGCGATCCGGACCGGCTCCGGGCGCGCCCCGTCCTTCAGCGGCGTCGGACCGGGGCCGGACGCGCTCCACGACAGGAGCCGGGGCCTCGGGCGCGACGATGTCCACTCGTGGACCGCGACGAGGACGAGGAAAAGCGCGAGCAGGCTCGAGGCGGACCGGATCGGCCCGCCCGGTCCTTGAAACCAGCGGCGCAGCGCTCCGGTTGTGTCCATTCGGCGTTCCCCCGTCCGGATTACTCCGGGAGGACGCCGGAACTTACCCTAGAACCCCAGGCGGCGGATCGTTCCGAGGATGCGCTCGGTGTGGGTCCCGTTCCAGTACAGCCGGCGGCAGCGGCGGCAGCGCCAAAACGGCGTCTCGAGCGCCCGCACGAGAGGGGGCACGAGCGGCAGGGCCTCCTCCCGCGCCAAGGTCTCCAGCGGCTCGTTGCAGGCGGCGCACCTCGAGAAGCGCAGGGCCGGATCCGGCTTGAGGGAGAGCTCGGCGGCCAGCTGCCGGAGCTGCTTCTCGCACGAGGAGTGCACGATCACCACCTTCGCCACGCCCGCCGCGTCGGGCACGCGCCGGTCGCGGGTCACGAACACGCGGCCCTCGCGCCGGGCCTGCTCCAGGAGATCCAGGTCGGAGCGCCCCGAGCCGCCGGCGAACTCGGCGTCGTAGCCGAGCAGGACGAGCCAGCGCGCGAGCCGGCCGAGCATGGCATCCACGAGGAATCTGGGCTGCTCCATCCCGCGATTGTACCCGAGCGCCGGCCCGGAAGGCCATAAAACGATCCCCAATTTTCCACCGGTGGAAAATTGGGGATCGCGCGGAACGTCGTTACCGATCGTTAGAAAGGGACTTCTTCGATCGAGTCGTCGCTTGAGGACTTGGGGGACGAACTTGCGGGCCGGCTCATGCCGCCGCCCTCCCGTTTCTCGAGGAACTGAAAGTCGTCGACGTAGACGACCATCTTCGACATCTTCTTGCCGTCTTCCTTGCCGGTCCACTCCTCGAGCACGAGGTGGCCTTCGACGTAGATCTGCTGGCCCTTCTTGAGGGAGGACTCGATGAGATCGGCCGTCTTGCGTCCGGTCTCGCGGTTGAACGCCTTGAGGTCGATCCAGACGGGGACGTCCTCCCATTGCCCGGTGTCCTTGTTCTTCTTGCGGTTGTTGACGGCGAAGCCGACGTTGGCGACCTTGCCGCCGTTGCCGAAGGTCTTGATCTCGGGATCGCGGGTGAGACGGCCGATCAGCATGACTTTGTTCAGGTTCGCCATCGTGAGCTCCGTTGCGGCTTGGATGATCCGTCAGGGATAGAGTAGCAGACTCAGCGCGTCGGCGCGATGCGCCCCAGGCGCCCGTCGTCGGTGCTGAAGTAAAGCAGGCCGTCGGGGCCTTGGCGGACGCTGCGAAAGCGCCAGCCCCGGTCGTCGAGCAGGACCTCCTGCTCTCCGGGCGCGTCGCCGTCGAGGGCGATCCGCCGCAGCTGCTCGCCGCTCAGGCAGGCGAGGAAGACCGAGCCGCGCCACTCCGGGAAGGCCTCGCCGTCGTAGAAGGCCAGCGCCGAGGGGGAGATGGACGGGACCCAGTGGGCGGCGGGCGGCTGCATGCCCTCCTTTGAGGGGACGCCGATCTTGGGCCCGTGGTACTCCCGCCCGTAGGTGGCGACCGGCCAGCCGTAATTGAGGCCGCGCTCGATGAGGTTGAGCTCGTCGCCGCCGCGCGGGCCCATCTCCGCGGACCAAAGCTGTTTGGTTCCCGGGCGAAAGGCCAGACCCTGCGGGTTGCGGTGTCCCCAACTCCAGATTTCAGGGAGCGCGCCGGGAAGATTAGCGCCGTCGGGCTTGCCGTCGTGGGTCAGGCGCAGGATCTTGCCGTGGTGGCGCTTGAGGTCCTGCGCCAGGTCGCGCCTGCCCCGCTCGCCGACGCTCATATAAAGGTGAGGCCCGTCGAAGGCGATGCGCGAGCCGAAGTGCACCCCGCCGCCGGCGGAGGCGTTCGTCACGAAGAGAGTCTCGAATCCCTCGAGCCCGCCGTCCCCGAGGCGCCCCCGTCCGAGGGCTGTCACGGCGCCGCCCTCGCCCGGATGGGACCAGGTCAGGTAGATCCAGCGGTTCTTGGCGAAGCCGGGGTGCGCGCGCACGTCGAGCAGGCCGCCCTGGCCGCGGGCCCAGACCGCGGGCGCGCCGGCGACCCCGGAGGCCTTGCCGGTCTTGGGATCGTAGACCCCCAGGCTTCCCTTCCGCTCGGAGAAGATGATCCGGCCGTCGGGGAGGAAGTCGAAGCCCCACACGACGTCGGAGCGGCGGATCAAGGTCCGGACGTCGAGGCCCGGCGCCGGAGCGGCCGCCCGGCAAGACGACGCGAGCGGGGCGATGAGCGCGAACAGGAGGTAATAGTATGCCATGAGGGCGTAATGTTATCATTCTTCCGTGGAGAGCGATTCATGCGGCTGAGGGCCAAGGCGGCGCTGGCTTTCCTGCCAATGGCCGCCGTGTTCGTCGTCATCGTCACCGTGGCCTCCCGCCGGGGCATCGAGGGCATCGTGCTCGAGGAGGCCGTCAGCCGCGTCCAGCCTCAAGCCGGAGAGCTGGCGGCCGGGCTCGCGCCGCTGTACGGGCGCCGCGAATCGGACATCCTGCCGCATCTGCAGGCCGCGCAGGCTCAGACGGGCGCCGACCATGTCGCGCTGTACGACGCCTCGGGCCGGGCGGTCGCGCACACCAACGTCCTGGAAACCGGAAAGCGCGCTCCCGGCTCGCGAAATGAGTCCTCGACGTCGCCGTCATGGGAACGCCTCGTCTTCCACGGCAAGGAACTGCTCGTCCTCTCCGTCCCGATCCACGAGCCGGCGGCCGACTTCCTGCTCTCCTCTCAGTCGGGGAAGCGGCGCCTCGGCGAGCTGCACGTCGCCCTGCCGCTCGCGCGCTCGCTGGAGTCGGCTCGCCGCATCGCCGATTTCGTCTCCGGCCTCGTCGCGATCTTCTGCCTGCTCGCCCTGGCGGTGACCATGGGGCTTCTGCAGTGGCTGCTGGGGCCGGTGCGCCAGCTTTCGGAGGCGACCGCCCGCATCATGTCCGGCGACTACGGCAGCAAGGTCCCTGTCGTGACGAAAGACGAGGTCGGCGACCTGGCCGCGTCCTTCAACCGGATGAGCGACACTCTCTCGCGCACGACCGTCTCGCGCGACGAGCTCGCCAAGGCGCTCGTCATCGCCCGCGGGACCATCGAGGCCTCGTCGGAGGGCATCCTCGTCTTCGACCTGAAGCACTCGACCTTGGCGTACAACCAGCGCTTCCTCGAGATGTGGGATCTCTCCCCCGAGATCGCCGCCCGCGGCCGCGCGGCCATGCTGGAGCGGGTCCGGCAGTCCGTCGAGGATCCGGAGGAATTCCAGCGGCGCGCCGACGAAGCCATCAGCGACCACGAGCAGGACCACCTCGATGAGCTGCGCCTCAAGAACGGACGCGTCTACCGGCGATCGATGCGGGCCATGCGCGCCGATGGAGTCGTGTTCGCCCGCGTGCTTTCCTTCCAGGACATGACGATGCTCCGCGAGAGCGCCCAGGCGCTGGAGCGGGCCCGCGACGCCGCCGTGCAGACCGCCCGGCTTAAATCCGAGTTTCTGGCGAACATGAGCCACGAGCTGCGCACGCCGCTGAACGCGCTCGTCGGCTCCGCCGAGCTGCTGCGCGCCGGGGCCCTCGAGCCGGCGCAGCGGGTGCTGGTGGAGGGCGTGGACAAGGCGGCGGGCGCGCTGCTGGGACTGGTCAACGGCGTGCTCGATTTCTCCAAGATGGAGGCCGGGCGCATGACCGCGGAAAGCATCCCCTTCCGCCTGCGCGACGTCCTCGAGGATTCCCTGTCCATCGCCCAGCCCCGCGCCGCCGAGAAGGGCCTGGATCTGGTCTGCGACTCCGGCGAGGCGTGCGGCGAGATCCTGCTCGGGGATCCCACCCGCCTCCGTCAGATCCTGCTGAATCTCCTCGACAACGCCGTCAAGTTCACGCCGGCGGGGCAGGTGCGCCTGCGCTGCGCCGTTTCGCCGGGCGGCGGCGAGGCCGTGGTTCTCGAGCTGTCCGTGCAGGACAGCGGCATCGGGATCGATCCGGAGATTCTGCCCGAGGTCTTCGGCGCCTTCACCCAGGCCGACAGCTCGACGACGCGCCGCTACGGAGGCACCGGGCTCGGTCTCTCCATCTCCAAGGGCCTCGTCGAGCTTCTCGGCGGCACGATCGGCGCCGACAGCGAGCCGGGCAAGGGCTCGAACTTCTGGGTCCGCCTGCCCTTCGAGCGGGCGGCGCTCGCTCCCGGCGAGCCCGTGCCCGGCGACCGCCAGCGGCCGCGCGCCGCGAACGTGCGCCGCGACCGGCAGCGCGTGCTGATCGTCGAGGACAACGCGATCAACCGCCGCCTGCTGCTCATGCAGATCGAGAAGCTGGGCCGTCGAGCCGACGTCGCGGCCGACGGGCAGGCCGCCCTCGAGGCGGCCGCCCGCGGCGACTACGGCCTGATCCTGATGGACTGCCAGATGCCCGGCATCGACGGCTACGAGGCGACGCGGCTGCTGCGCGAGGCGGAGGGCGGAAAGCGGCGGGTGCCCGTCGTCGCGCTGACCGCCCACTCCGGCGAGACCGACCGCGCGCGCTGCCTCGCCGCGGGCATGGACGAGTACCTGGCTAAGCCGGCGACGCTCGACGACCTGGCCGCCGTCCTCGATCGCTGGGACCTGCCCTTCGACGCCGCCGCGGTGAAGGCCTACGCCGAGCTGGCCGCGCCGGACGAAGCGTCCTTCCGCGGACTCGTCGACGATTTCATCTCGGATTCCGCCCGGCGCCTCGAGCGGGCGGGCGCGGCGCTTCGCGCCGGCGATCATTCCGGGATGTCGGCTCAGGTCCACGCGGTCAAGGGCGCGGCCGCGGCCCTGGGCGCGCGCGGCCTGCGCGAGCTGTGCCGCCGCGTCGAGGCCGCGGAGAAGGACGGGCAGCTCGAGGAGGCGGCGCCGCTGCTCGCGCAGGCCGACGAGGAGCTCGCGCGCTTGCGCGAAGCCGGGGAAGCCCTGCATGTTTAGGCTCGCGGCCCTCCTCGCCCTGGCGGCCGCCCCGGCGGCGGCGCGGACCAAGCCGACCGATGAAGCCTACCGCTTCTTCGCCGAGGAAGGCCGGGCGTCGACGGCGCTTAAGCGCGTCATGCCGGCGCAGGGCTCCCCGGTGCCGGTGGACGTGGTCACCGCCGAGGAGATAGCCGCCTCCGGGGCGGTCAACCTGTGGGATCTGCTGCGCTTTCGCGTCGGCCTCGACGTGATCGAGGGCCGCTCGAGCGCGGGAAGCAACCGGACCGTGGTGTCGGTGCGCGGCATCCCGCGCGACGGGACCCATGAGCTGCTCGTGCTCCTCGACGGTCGCAGCGTCTACGATCCCCTCGGCGGCACGACCTTGTGGGAACGCATACCCGTCCAGCTTCAGGACATCGAGCGCATCGAGATCGTGCGCGGCCCCAACGCCGCTCTGTACGGCTCCAACGCGGGCCTCGGCGTCATCAACATCATCACGCGCCGTCCCGCCGCGCCGGCCCTGGGCGAAGCGACGGTCAAGGGCGGCACCCGGCGCCTGGGCGAGCTGTCCGCGGCCGGCGAGGCGGCCGGCGAGCGCGGCGGCCTTCGCCTGAGCGCCACGTCGCGCACCCAGGGCGGCGCGCCGACGGCGGCCGACCCCGCCGTCGAGGGCCACGACTTCCTCCACAAGCACACGGGCAATCTTCGCGGCTTCAGGACCTTCGGAGAAAGCCGCCTCGAGCTGCTGGCGGGGATATCCTCGCTCAACCACGGCAAGACGATCACCAACCACCCGCAGCAGCAGGACTTGTCGCATTTCCAGACCTTGAAGCTGACCGCCCCGACCGGCGCGGACTCGAGCTTCGAGCTGCGCGCGTCGCGCAGCGAGTCCCTCGCCCGCGAGTTCACCGCTCGGACCGGCCTCGACACGAGCGTGCGCTTCTGGCAGTACGACACCGAGGCGTTCCACACCGTGGCGTGGGGCGGCGGGCGCCTGCACACGACCTACGGCGCCGCTTGGCGCTACGCGGCCTCGCGGTCGAGCTTCCTCTACGGCGCGACCCCGCTCCAGGCCAACCGCACCGTGCGCGGTTTCCTGCACCAGTCGATCCGGGTCCTGCCCACGGTCAGCGTCATGGGCGGCATGAACCACGAGACGGCCACCGCCGGCGGCTACCACAAGGATTTCCAGGGCGCCGTGCTCTGGGCGCCCGTCGAGGAGCATTCCTTGCGGGCCGCGTACGCGCGCGCGAACACCAAGCCCCAGATCCTGCATCGCTACGCCGACTTCAACTTCGACCTGGGCGGCGGGTTCATGGGAGGGCACGTCGCGGGCAACCCGAACCTGACGCCCTCTCCGCTCACGAACTACGAGCTCGGCTGGCGTGGGCTTTTCCGGGAGCGGGCGCTGACTCTGGAACTGACCGGCTTCTACACCGAGATCCGCGACCACATCAACCTCGACGCGACCAACGGCCCAGCCTTCGTCAACTTCACCTACGACAACACCAACACCGTGATCCTGCGCGGCCTCGAGGCGGCGGCGCGCTGGCGCGTCGCCGCGGGGCGCTCCCTCTACGCCAACTACACGCAGGAAACCGTCGCCGACCAGGACGCGCACGACGTATACGTCAAGACCACGCCCCGCCACAAGGTGAACCTCGGCTTCGACTGGGCGCTTCCCCTCGACCTGCGGGCCTCGATGAACGCGGGCTGGAAGGACGCCTATCTGGCGGACTCGACCGCGGGCCCCGCGCAGAACCACGTGCACGCCTTCTGGCGCGTGGATGCGCGCCTGTCGTGGTCCCCGTCATCCTGGCTCGAGCTGTTCGTCGCGGGCCAGAACCTCGAGCGGCCCTATCGCCGCGAGTACGTCGACGGGCTGCTCGTCCCGCGGCGCATCCAGGGCGGCGCGACGGTGAGGTTCTGATGCGCGCGGCACTCCTCGCCCTCCTGCTCCTGTCGCCCTCCGCGGCCTTCGCCGCGAAGGCCCTCGTCGTGCTGAGCGAGCCGCTCTCGCCGTCCTTGCGCGAGGCCTTCGACGGCTTCCTCGCCGAGTGGGGGGAGCCCGTCGATACCGCGCGCGCCGACCGGCCCCTGCCGGAAGGCCCGCACGACGTGGTCCTGGCCTTCGGCGGACGCGCCGCGGTTCGGGCGCGCGATCACCAGCGGCCGCTGGTCGTGGCCCTGGCGCCCGCCTACCGCGGGAAACTCCGCGCCGCGACGACGGTCCGCGTCGCGATGACGCCCTCGCCGGAACGGCTCGTGGCCGCGCTGGCGGCGGCGGGCGTCAAGCGCCTGCTCGCGGTGCGCGCGGCGCCGGCGGAGCCGGAGTTCACGCGCCGGGCGGCCGCGGCGGGGGCGGCGGCCGGCGTCGAGATCGCCGACCGGATCCTCACCGGGCCGGAGGCCATGCCCCGGCTCCTGCGGCGCGATGGAGTGCGCGCGGACGCGATCTGGCTGGCGCCCGATCCCGGCTCGGTGACGCCGGAGACGTTCGGCGCGGCGCGGGAGTTCTCCCGCGCGCGGGCGGTGCCGTTCTTCGCGCCCGCGGCGGGGCTCGTCGAGGGCGAGGTGCGCGGGGAGCTCACGGTCTCTTTCCGCGACTGCGGCCGCGAGGCGGCGCGCGCGGCCCGGGAGCTGCTGGCGGGGCGCGAAACGGCGAAGGTCGTATATCCCGGCTCGCTTCCCGCCGCCTTGGCGGTACCGCCGTCGACGGCTCCCGCCTCGACGAAGTAAGGCGTCAGCGGCAGCGCATCGCCAGCTCGTAGCCGGCGTTGTACACCGCGAACACCGAGTCCTGCACGCGCACGATGCTGCGCATGAGCTCCTCGGTCTTGTTGCTGAAGTGGCGGTCGTTGGCCCAGTCGTTGTCCGCGACGACGCCGCGCACGGCCGTCATGTCGGTGTACAGGGCGTTCAGGGTCAGCTGCAGCTGCTGCACCTGCCCGAGGATGAGCAGGCCGGTCTGGTACATCTCCGGGTCGGGCAGGGCCTGCGACTGGGCGAGACGCTGGCGGGCGGTCAGGTAGTACAGGTTCTGGCGCACCTGGTCGCAGCCCGTCGTCAAGGTCTCGAAGTTGTTGATGATGGTGTCGAGGCTCGGCTGGGGGTCGGGCTGGGCGTAGGCGTAGCGCAGGTTGTCGCCCTGCGCGCGCACGTACTGGTGAATCTGGGCGAGGTTGGCCACCTGCTGGGCGACCTGCCCGGCGATGGCCTTCATCACCGGGATCATCATCGGGTCGCTTTGCTGGCGCGCCAGGCGGTCGCGCGCGGTGAGCAGGGCGTCCCAGAAGAAGCGCTCCTGCCACAGCGTCGGCGCCTGCTCGGCCGCCGCCGCCGGCAGGGCGGGCGCGAGCAGGAGGATGGCGAGGAGTGACCGGCGCATCGACTTAGTATAGCGGAAAACATCCGCTTGGCAAGCCTGGGCGTACCATGTTCCCGGGCTTTTGGGGTCCTTCGAGCTGAACGGCATTTGCCCCCCAACGGAATGGCCGCCCCCGCGGGGGGCGGCCAGGGTCGTCGCCTTCGGCGCCGATCTTTTCAAACGGCAACGAAACTTTCCTTAAGACGCGGTGGTGCGGCAAGAAGAGAGCGATGCCCGGCCGCACTTCTCCGACGGGCATTGACAGATAGTGTTCTATCTGCTACATATTTGGTGTATACCAAACTGATTATTTAAAGAATATGCGCCAACAGGACTTCCTCGAAAAGCATCTAAAGAGCCGCCTGGCCCAACTTGTGGGCCAGGCCGCGCTGTCCTGGCGTTTTAACGACCGTGCGGCTGGGGCGGATTTCGAGCTTCGGATCGGGCGGAACGTGTTTTTAGGGGAAGCGCTTCTGAGCCGCTCCAGCGTCCATTTCAACGAGAATGTCCGGCGTTTGAAGGCCATAGCCCTGGGAAAGCGGGCGATGCCGCTTCTAGCGGCGCCGTCTTTGAGCCCCGAGCGGCAGGAGCTTCTGCGCGGCGAGAAGATATGCTTCGTGGACCTTGCCGGCAACGCCTGGATTAAGGCCCCGGGCGTTCTCATCGACCAGCGGTCCCGGGAAAGGCAGGCCCCTGGCTTCCGCGAGGTCAACAGTCCTTTTTCGGACAAGTCATCCTTGGTGCTGCGCGTCATGATGGACGATCCGGAGCGCTACTGGGGCAACAATGAGATCGCGGAGAAGGCGAGCGTCAGCGCGGGCTGGGCGAGCCAGATTTGCCACAGGCTTGAGGAGTTGCGCTACATCGTCCGCTCGGAAAGCCGCAAGCTTAAGCTTTTCCGCCCTCAGGACGTTCTCCAGGACTGGGTCGAGTTCTACCGTCAGCGAAAGCAGGAGCAGCACCGATTTCGTTGCCCCGCCGACAATGTCGACGCCGTCATGAAGGCTCTTAAGGTTTCCAAGGCGTTCCAGAAGCACAAGGGCCTGCTTTCATTTCAGGCCGGAGCTTCGCTCGTGGCCCCTCATGCCCGTTTCCAGGAGGTTCACGTCTATTCGGACGGCCTTCCAGCCAGCATCGAGGATTGGCGGCAAGAACTGCGGCTGGAGGAAGGCGCGCCAAGCGAATGCAATTTGGTCCTTGTGACTCCTTATTACCAAGTGGCAGGGCGTTATGGCTCCAGGGTGATCAAAGGATTCTCCGTCGTGTCCGATGTCCAGCTCTACCTGGACTTGAAGCTCTATCCGATTCGGGGAGGGGAGCAGGCGGAGCATCTCTTCAAGAAATGCCTGGCGCCGAAATGGCATCTGGAGGCGTCCGGTGGCTAAGGACGAGGACAGCTTTCTTATGGCGCTGGAAGCGCTCAAGCCCTACCTGCCGGATATCGTGATCTCGGGCGGCTGGGTGCCGTTCGTCTACTACAGATATCTCAAGACGGCTCGGCCCGGTCAGCCGCCTTTGGGAACGAAGGACGTTGATATCACCGTGCCCGCCGATCTTTCGCCTGGCTCTCGGCCGTCCCTCGGCAAACTCCTGGAGGGCTCCGAGCGCAGCCGCGGCGGAATGCCCTTGGGCCGCTTCGGTCCGAAGGGGCCTGAGGAAACGATTTACGAGTTGGAGAAAGATGGCGTGGAGATCGAGCTCACCTTCATGACGCCGCGCGTCGGCAGGGACGAGCGGCCGGCCACCGCCATCCCCGCCGGGGTGGTGGCGACCCTGCTGCGTTATGTGGACGTGCTTTTGGCTTCCAGGATGAAGGTCCGCGTCAAGGATGAAACCTCCGGCGGGCAGCAGATCGACGTCGAGGCGACGTTTCCCACGCCGGAAGCTTACTGCTTCCAGAAGGGGCTGAGCTTCGTCGAGCGCGTCGACCCTAAGAAGAAGGCGAAGGACCTCTATTACGTCTTCGACCTTCTCGCCAACTATCCGGAGCTGCGCAAGCGTTGCGAAGCCGAAATCCCGAAGCTTCAAGCCGGTTTCCCGCCGAAATGGTATGCCCGTTTTCTGGACAATCTCGACAAGCATTTCAAGACCCCCGAATCGGAAGGAACGATCCTCGTGGAAGGGCAGCGCCCCGGCGGCGGGTCCGATCCAGCCTTTCGCGCGATGGTCTGCCGGACCTTTCAGGATTTCGTTAACAACCTCAAGGCTGTATGAGCCTCCCAATCTTCAGACGCGGTAGTGGGCGAGGCCCTAATAATCAGTGACCTGGCGCCCTGTCGTTCTTTGCGTTTCTTTGTTAACATGATCGGATGGACACCGACGATGTGCTGGCCCTCGTGGGGCGCCTGTTCGTGGCCCTCATCTTCCTCGCGTCGGCCTTCGGCAAGATCACCAACTTCGACGGGACCTTGCAGTACATGGAGACCCACGGCATGCCGGCCGTCGCCCTCCTGTGCGTCGCGGCGATCCTCGTCGAGGCGCTCGGCGCGATCGCCGTCATCCTCGGCTACAAGACCCGCTGGGGCGCGGCCGGCCTCGCCGCGTTCCTCGTCGCGGCGACCTGGGTGTTCCACACCGGCCCCGACCAGCGCATCCACCTCCTTAAGAACCTCGCGATCCTGGGCGCGCTGCTCAACCTGATCGCCCGGGGCCCCGGCGACATCAGCCTCGAGGGCGGCAAGGCATGAGCAAGGACAAAGCGGCCCACCAGGTTTTCGCGCGCAAGTACCGCCCGCAGGGGTTCGAGGAGCTCATCGGCCAGCCCGCCGTCTCGCAGACGCTCGCCAACGCCCTGGCGACCAAGCGCGTCCACCACGCCTACCTGTTCACCGGTCCGCGCGGCTGCGGCAAGACGACCACGGCGCGAATACTCGCCAAGGCCCTCAACTGCGAGAAGGGCCCGACGCCGACGCCCTGCGACGAGTGCGTCTCGTGCCGGGAGATCGCCTCATCCTCCAGCCTCGACGTGCTCGAGATGGACGCCGCGTCGCACACCGGCGTCGACGACGTCCGCGAGGTGATCATCGAGACCGTGGCGCTCGCCCCGACTCGCGACCGCTGCAAGGTCTTCATCATCGACGAGACGCACATGCTCTCCAACTCGGCGTTCAACGCCCTGCTCAAGACCATCGAGGAGCCGCCGCCGCATGTCGTGTTCATCCTCGCGACGACCGAGGCGCACAAGGTCCCCGCGACGATCGCCTCGCGCTGCCAGCGCTTCAAGTTCCGCCCGGTGGGACCGGAGCCGTTGGCCGAGTACCTGTCGGGGATCGCCAAGAAGGAGAAGATCTCCGTCGAGCCGGAGGCGCTGGCCCTGCTGGCGCGCGCCGCGGAGGGCTCCCTGCGCGACGCGATCAGCCTGCTCGACCAGTGCCGCTCGGCGGGGGAAGGGAAGGTCACCGTCGAGTCGGTGCGCGAGATGTTCGGCTTCGTGCCCCAGGACCTGCTCATCGGGGTGGCCTCCGCCCTGCTCGCTCGCGACCCCAAGGCGCTCGCGGGCTGGCTCGGGAAGATCTATGAAGAAGGCATCGAGCCCGCCCAGCTGCTCAAGGACCTGCGCGCGGCGATCGAGGGCGTCTACCTCGTCAAGCTCGGCGCCGGGGAGCCCGTCGACGCGCCGTGGATGAAGGCGCTCGAGGGCGCCTCCGCCGACGGCCTGGGCTTCCTCCTGCGCCGGCTCAACCGCGCGCTCGAGGAGCTGCGCTACGGCGACTCCCCGCGCCTGGCGCTCGAGCTCGGCCTGTTCTCCGCGCTCGAGGCGGCGCACGACCTCGGCGCCTGGGTCGCGCGTCTCGAGGCGCTCGAGAAGCGCCTCGCCGCCGGCGGCGGCGGCGGCGGCCTGTCGCCCGCGCCGGCCCTGTCGCCGCGCGCGGCCCCGGCGACTATCCTTGAGGACAGCCGGCAACCGGCGGCCGCCGCTCCGGCCGCCAGCGCAGACATATCCTGGCCCGCGCTCGTCGAGGCCGTCTCGAAGACGAAGATCACTTTGGGCTCCGCCCTGGAGCGGGCCAAGGGCGAGGCCGTCGGCGCCGGCTACCGCATCACCTTCCCCAAGGCGTTCGATCTCGACATGGCCAAGCGCTCCGCCTCCATCCTGGAAGGGGCGCTGCGGAGCCTGGCCGGACGTCCGGTCGCGCTCGAGCTCGCGCTCGGCGCGGCCGATTCCGCCCCGGTCAGCGACATCGTCGACCGCGGCATGCCCGAGCCCGCCGTCGGCGCGGACGCGCCGCCCGGCACGCGCTGGAAGGACATCGGCGAGGGCGCCCCCGGCGCCGGGACCGGCGGCCTCAAGAACGCCGAGGGCGTGTTCGGCGGCAAGGCGCGAATCGTCAAAAAGCCGCAGCCATGAAGTCCTTCGAAAAGTTGATCGGGGCGCTCAAGCGCCTTCCGGGCGTCGGGCCCAAGCAGGCCGAGCGCTTCGCGATCCACCTCCTGCGCGCTCCGCGCACCGAGGTCGAGGGCCTCGTCGACGCGCTGCGCGAGGCGAAGGCCGGGGTGCGCCTGTGCGCGCGCTGCCTCGACTTCACGGACAAGGAGATCTGCCGGCTCTGCTCCGACCCCGCGCGCGACTCCGGGCTCATCTGCGTCGTCGAGGAAACCCAGGACCTGGCCGCGCTCGAGCGCTCGCGCGCCTTCAACGGCCTCTACCACGTCCTCCACGGCTCGCTGTCGCCGCTCGACGGCGTCGGCCCCGACCGCATCAAGGCCAAGGAGCTCGTCGAGCGCGCGCGCGCCGGCGGCGTGCGCGAGATCGTGCTCGCCACGGATCCCGACACCGAGGGCGAGGCGACCGCCCTTTATCTCGCCCAAATTTTGAAGCCCTTCCCGGTCAAGGTCACGCGCATCGCTCACGGCGTGCCGCTGGGGGGCGACCTCGACTACCTCGACGAGCGCACCTTGTCCTTCGCCCTGTCGGGACGCCGGGAAGTCTAGCTCAGGAGCCCATCATGCGCTACGAAAACGTGCTCGAAGCCATCGGCAACACGCCGCTGATCCGCCTCAACCGGCTCGCGAAGGGGCTCAAGCCCCGGATTTACGTGAAGGCCGAGTTCATGAACCCGGGCGGCTCCGTCAAGGACCGCATCGGCGTGGCGATGATCGACGACGCCGAGCGCAAGGGCCTGCTCAAGCCCGGCGGCACCATCGTCGAGGGCACGTCGGGCAACACCGGCATCGGGCTCGCTCTCGTCGCGGCGCTTCGCGGCTACAAGCTGATCTTCACCATCACCGACAAGCAGTCCCGCGAGAAGATCAACCTGCTCAAGGCCCTCGGCGCCGAGGTGATCGTCTGCCCGACCGCCGTCGAGCCCGAGGATCCGCGCTCCTATTACTCCGTCGCCGACAAAATGACCGCCGAGATCCCCGGCGCGTTCCATCCGAACCAGTACGAGAACATGGAGAACCCGAAGGCGCACTACCGCACGACCGGCCCCGAGATCTGGGCCGACACCGACGGGGAGATCACGCACTTCGTCGCCGGCATGGGCACCGGAGGCACCGTCTCCGGCGTCGCCAAGTACCTCAAGGAGCAGAACCCCCGGATCAAGATCATCGGCTCCGACCCCGTCGGCTCGCTGTACTACGACAAGATCGTCAACAACAAGATCGGGGTCGCCAAGCCCTACGTCGTCGAAGGCATCGGCGAGGACTTTTTTCCGGGCACGATGGACCTCAAGTGCGTCGACGACGTGATCGTCACGCCCGACAAGGACTGCTTCCTGATGACGCGCAGGCTCGCGACGATGGAGGGCATTCTCACCGGCGGCTCCGGCGGGTCGGCGGTGGTGGCCGGCCTCGAGTACGCCAAGAAGCTCGGCGAAAAGGACTTCATGGTCATCCTCGTGCCCGACACGGGCATGCGCTACCTCTCCAAGATCTACAACGACGAGTGGATGAAGGAGAACCAGTACTTCGAGAGCGAAGTCCACTTGAAGGTCGCCGACATCCTCGCCGCCAAGCGCAAGCACGGCAAGACCGGCAAGCTCGCGACCGTCAAGCCGACCGACAAGCTGTTCGCGGCGATGGCGCTGATGCGCAAGCTCGACATCTCCCAACTGCCCGTTTTCGAGAAGGACAAGGTCGTCGGCACGGTGATGGAGGATGAGGTCCTCGGCCACATGCTCAAGGGCCGCGACATCAAGAAGATGATCGTGCGCGAGGCGATGACGGGGCCGCTGCCGGTGCTCGCCCCCGAGGCGCGCGTCGAGTCCGTTCTGCGCTACTTCACGCCCGACCGGCCGGCCGTCCTCGTCAAGACGGCCAAGTCCGCCTACGACATCGTGACCAAATACGACGTCGTCAACGCCGTGTCCCGCGCCTCGGAGGCTCGCTGATGAAACTTTTCCTCCCGCTCCTGCTTCTCTGCGCCGCCCCGGCCTTCGCCCAGGAAGAAGCCCCCAAGGAGATGCTCGTCCCGCCGCCGACCGAGGTCCGGGAGGCGGCGAAATCACCCGCCGGCGAAGCCGCGGCGGAGGAAGGCGGCGCCCTTCCCCGCCCCTCGATGCTTGAAACGAAGAACGAGGAGTCCGCCGAAGGCGTCAAACGAGAGGACCCGCCGCCGCAGGCGGCGGCGCCCAAGCCGGAACCGATACCCGAGCCGAAGCCCGAGCCCGCGCCCGTCCCCGCGGCGGCCAAGGCCCCCGGCGCCGACGAGGAATTCGCATTCGCCAAGGCCGCCGCCGAGGACGCCGAGGCCAAGGTCTCCGAGGCCGCGATGGAGGAGCTCGCCCTCTTCGCTCGCCGCCACCCCGACTCGGATCAAGCGCCCGAGGCGATGCTTCTGCTGGCCGGCCTGCGCCAGAGGAACGGCGATTGGCAGGTCGCGACCGCGGCCCTGCTGCGGCTCCTGTACGAATATCCCGAGACGAAGATCGGCCTGCGCGCGAAATCCGACTACCTGACCATCGTCGACAAGAAGGCTTCGCGCCGCCACCGCCCGATCTTGAGCGAGCTCGTGAAGCTCCCCGAGACGGCCGGCAAGGCCGACCGCCTGTCCGCGCTGTGGCGCAGGCTCGCCGAGCGGGCGCCCGACGCGCTCTACGAGCCCGTCGCCGCCGAGATCCGCGACTTCACCGTGCGCTTCCCCGGCCACAAGGACGGCGACAAGCTGCAGGCCGCGCTGGCGCGGCTTCACGCCGCCAACGACAAGCCCGCCGCCGCGCTTCTGTCCTGGCGCAAGCTGCTCGCGCTGTTCCCCGGGAGCCCCGCCCTCGCTCAGGCGCGGATGGCCGTCGGCGACCTGTACGCCGGCGCCCTGCGCGACCCGAGGAAGGCGATCGACGCCTATCAGGAGCTCGTCGAGAAGCACCCGGACGCGCCCGAGGTCCAGGCCGCGCTCGAGAACTCGGCGCGGCTCTTCGACGACAAGCTGCGCCAGTACGCGCTCGCCGTCGAGATGCACGAGCGCATCGTGAAGCTGTTCCCTAAGACCCCTGCGTCGCTGAAGTCGCTCAAGTCGATCGCCAAGCTCCAGCGCGACCGGCTGGGCTCCGCGGACGAAGCGGTCAAGACCTTGATGCGCCTGTCTTCCATGCACGGCGGCCAGGACGGCATCGACGCGCTCCTGCAGGCGGCCGATTACGCGCGCCGAGATTTAAAGGAATTCAGCCGTCAGGCTGAATTGCTGCGCAAGATCTCAGACGACTACGCGGGCGCCAGGGAGGCCCCTCAGGCCCTGTACGACGCCGCCGGCGTCTACGAGAGCTCGGTCAAGGACAACGCCAAGGCGATCGAGCTTTATAAGGAAGTCGTCTCCAAGTTCCCGTCGCACAAGCTCGCCAAGAAGGGGTCCGACCGGGCCGCCAAGCTCGCGGCGAATTAGCGGTTATACCCCCGATACCCGGTCCCTATTGGCGGGGGGCTTCCGATTTCCTAGAATGCCCGCGATGCCCACCGCCAAATCCGCCTCCAAGCCCTCCAAAGCCGCCGCCGCGGCCGATCCCTACAAGAAGCTCGGGACGGCCAAGCTGCTCAAGATCCACGAATTGATGGTGCGCGCCCGCCTGCTCGAGGAACGCCTCATCAAGATGAGCAAGGGCGGCGACGGCTTCTTCTGGATCGGCGGCCCCGGCGAGGAGGCCTTCAACGTGCCCCTCGGGCTCCAGATCAAGAAGGGCCACGGCGTCGAGCACGATTTCCTCCATCTCCATTACCGCTCGGCCGCGATCGTGCTCGCGATGGGCGCCCAGCCGATCGACTCGCTGCGCCAGATGCGCTCGGTCGGGACGGACCCTTATTCGAAGGGGCGCAACTTCGTCAACCACTACGCGATCCCGGAGCTCAACGTGGTCCCGGTCTCGCCGACGATCGAGACGCAGTACGCGACGGCGATCGGCACGGGCATCGCGCAGGCCCGCGCGAAGACCGACGCGATCACCATCGTCAACGGCGGCGACGCCGGCACGGCCGAAGGCGACTTCCACTCCTGCCTGGTCTGGGCCAACCGGCCCGCGCTCCCTCTTCCGATGCTGATCATCGTCGTCAACAACGGCTGGGGCATTTCGACCGCGGCCGCTACCCAGCACGGCGAGAAGCATATCTCGGACTGGGCGAAGGTGTTCCCGGGCATGCCCGGCAGGACCATCGACGGCAACGACTTGCTCGACTCCTGGGCCGCGCTCGAGGAGGCCTTCGCCTACATCCGCAAGCACCGCAAGCCCTACCTTCTCGAGGCGAGGTGCAGCCGTCTGTACGGCCACTCCTCGTCCTCCGGCGCCAACCGAATCCCCGAGACGGACTGCATCGCCGTGCTCGAGGACAACCTGGTCAAGTGCGGCATCGTCAAGGTCGACGACGTCAAGAAGGTCTGGGCCCGGGAGATGGCCGCGCTCGACGAGGCGCACAAGCAGGTCAAGGCCGAGCCCTTCCCCGAGCTCGACACCATCTGGGAAGACGTGTTCGCCGGCGGCCTTCCGCCGTCCTATCCGACCAAGGGAGGCAGCTGACATGGCCAACATGGCGCAGGCTATTCGCATGGCCCTCCACTACGGCGAGGAGAACCTCGGCGTCACCGAGATATTCGGCGAGGACGTCGGCGCCCCGTTGGGCGGCGTGTTCACCGCGACCCAGGGCCTCGAGCGCGCGTGGAACTCCCCGCTCGATGAACGCGGCATCATGGGAGCCGCGCTCGGCCTGGCCTGGGCCGGGGGCAGGCCCGTCGCCGAGATTCAGTTCGTCGACTACATCTTCAACGCGATCGATATGCTCAAGCTCGCCGCCAACGGCCACTGGGCCTCGGGCGGGCGCTACAAAACGCCGCTCGTCGTGATGACGCCCACCGGCTCGGGCATCCACGGCAGCATGTACCATTCCCATTCGTTCGACTCCGTCGCCTCGAAGCTCCACGGCATGAAAGTCGTCTGCCCCTCGACCCCGATCGACGCGTACGGGCTGATGATCGCGGCGATCAAGAGCGACGACCCGGTCCTCTATCTCAAGCCCAAGGCGCTGCTGCGCTCCAAGGGCGAGGAGCTCATCCCCGGCGAGCCCGCCGACGAGAAGCTCCTGCACGGCATGATCGACGCCCCGCTCGGCGACCGCACGAAGTGGAAGGCGACTTGGCCGAAGCTGACCGACTACACGGTGGAGATCGGCAAGGCGAAGATCACCCAGCCCGGGACCGACGCGACCGTCGTCACGCACGGCCGCATGGCTCCGATCTGCCTCGACGTCGCGCGGCGCTTCAAGGCCGAGGGGAAGGGCTCCGTCGAGGTGCTCGACCTTCGCTCCCTGATCCCTTACGACTGGGACGCGATCAAGGCCTCGGTCAAGAAGACGGGCCGGGTCGTCTTCGTCAACGAGGAGACCGAGATCACCAATTTCGCCGAGCACCTGATCCGCCGACTGGTCGACGAGTGCTTCTACGAGCTCAAGGTCCGCCCGCGCCTGCTCGCCGGAAAGGCCACGCCGGGGATCGCGCTGTCGCCCAACCTCGAGTACTTCATCCAGCCGCAGACGAAGGACGTCGAGCGCGTGCTCTCCGAGTCGCTCGCCGACCCGGCGTAAGCGCGGATGACCCCGGCTTATCGCGCCCTTCTTGACCGCCTGCGTTCGTTCAAGGCGCTGAGCAGCGCCGACGGCCTGCTCGCCTGGGATCACGCGGTCATGATGCCTCCGGAGGGCGGGACCGCCAGGGCCGAGGCCGGCGCCGCGGTCGGCTCCGCGATGCACGCGGTGATCGCCGGCGAGGACTTCGCCCGCCTGCTCGACGCCGCCGAGGCCGAGAAACCCGCTGACGCCGTGGAGGCCGGGATGCTTCGCTGGGCTCGGCGCGAGCATGAGCGCCGGCGGCGGGTGCCGGCCGCGCTCGTCGAAGAGCTCGCCCGCCACGCCGCGCTCAGTCACGGGCTCTGGGTTGAGGCCCGGGCCAAGAGCGACTTCGCCGTCTTCCGTCCGGCGCTCGAGAAGATGTTCGAGCTCAAGCGCCGCCAGGCCGAGGCCCTTTCTCCGTCGGGGGACCTTTATGACGCCTGGCTCCAGGAGTTCGAGCCGGGCATGACCACGGCGCAGGCGGGGGGCCTGCTTGAGGCGATCCGCGCCGGCCTCGCCCCGCTGGCCAAGCGCGTGCTGGCGCGGGGGGTCGGCGCGCCGCCCCTGCCGGGGCTTTATCCCGTCGACGCCCAGCGCCGCCTCGGCGAGCTGGCCGTGCGCGAAATGGGATTCGATTTCACCCGCGGCCGCCTCGACATCGCGGTCCATCCGTTCTGCTGCGGCCTGGGGCGCGGCGACGTGCGCATCACCGCGCGCTATCACGAGGACCTGCCGCTGTCGAGCCTCTACTCCTGCCTGCACGAGGCCGGCCACGGCCTCTATGAGCAGGGGGTCGCCCCCGAACTCGATGGAACGCCTCTCGGCGGGGGAGCGACCAGCGCCGTGCACGAGTCCCAGTCGCGCCTGTGGGAGAACGTCGTCGGCCGCAGCCGCGGCTTCTGGAAGCGTTGGACCCCGCGATACCACGAGGCGTTTCCGCAGACGCGCGGCCTCGGCCCCGAGGACTTCTACCGCGCCGTCAACCGCGTGGAGGCCTCCTTCATCAGGGTCGAGGCGGACGAGCTGACCTACGGCCTGCACGTGATCCTGCGCTTCGAGCTCGAGCGCGATCTGCTGGCCGGACGCCTGCGCGCCGTCGACCTGCCCGAGGCGTGGAACGCGAAAATGAAGGATTATCTCGGCGTCGTCCCGCCCGACGACGCCCGCGGCGTCCTGCAGGACGTCCATTGGGCGGAGGGCCTCATCGGCTACTTCCCGACCTACGCCATCGGCAACGCGGTCTCCCTGCAGCTCTGGGAGGCCGCGGTCGCCGAGCGCCCGGGCATCGCTGACGAGATCGAGCGCGGCGGCGCGCCGTCCTTGCTCTCCTGGCTCGTCGAGAACGTCCATCGCCGCGGCAGATCCGGCACGGCCGAGGAGATCGTGACCGCGGCGACCGGGCGGGCTATCGACCCCGCGCCGTATCTGCGCTACATGAGCCGCAAGTACGGCGACCTCGCCGGCCTGCCCGGAGACTCCTTATGATGAAAGGCCGGCTCGAGCTTCGCGCCGCCACCATCGACGCGCTGACGGAGGAGGACGGCGAGATGCTGCTCGCCTGCGCGGTCTTCGTGCCCGAGCCGGAGGGGCCGGGTCGCTACCGCGATGCCGTCATCCGCGTCAAGGACGGCGTCACCGAGCGAGAGGAGCTCGACTTCCCGGTCCTGCTCGACGGAGGCAGTCTCGTCCTCGACGGGGACAAGTACGACGAGGCGCTCCCCTGGCCGCTCGAGGCGGAAGGGGAGGTCGCATTGCTGCTCGTGCCGGCGGAGTCGAGCGAGTTCGTCATACGCGGCTCGGGCATCGAGATCGAGCTCGTCCCCGCAAATTGATAGAATCGGCCCCATGAGCTCCTCCGACGACAAAGATCTCGGCTTCTCCACCCGCGCCGTCCACGCCGGACAATCCCCCGATCCCGCGACGGGCGCGATCATGACTCCGGTTTATTTGACGTCGACGTACGTGCAGGAAGCTCCGGAAAAGCACAAGGGCTTCGACTACGCCAGGACCGTTCATCCCACCAGAGAGGCCCTGCAGAAAAATTTAGCGTCGTTGGAAGGGGCCGCCTTCGGGTTATGCTTCGCGTCGGGTATGGCGGCGACGTCCACGGTCATCGAGGCGCTCTCTTCCGGCGACCACGTGGTCTGCGGAAACGACTTGTACGGCGGAACGTATCGAGTATTCACGAAAGTCTTCGCCCGCTTCGGGGTGACCTTTACATTCGTCGACACGACCGATTTAAATGCCGTCGAGTCCGCGTTCATCGATAAAACGAAGCTGGTCTGGATCGAGACCCCGTCCAATCCGCTGTTGAAGATCACGGACATCCGCGCCGTCGCCAAGCTGGCCCGCGCGAAAAAGGCCAAGCTCGTCGTGGACAACACCTTCGCCAGCCCCGCCCTCCAGCGCCCGCTGGCCTTGGGCGCCGACGTGGTCGTCCACTCGACGACGAAGTATCTCGGCGGCCACTCCGACGTCGTCGGCGGCGCCATCCTCACGTGCGACGAGGCGCTGCACAAGGAGTACAAGTTCCTGCAGAACGCGGTGGGCGCGGTGCCCGGGCCGCTCGACTGCTTCCTGCTCCTGCGCGGCACGAAGACCTTGGCCCTGCGCATCGAGCGCCACTGCGCGAACGCGATGATCGTGGCCAAGCACCTGCTGGCGCATCCCGAGGTCGCGGCGGTTCATTACCCGGGCCTGCCCACCCATTCGGGGCATGAAACGGCGAAAGGCCAGATGTCCGGCTTCGGCGGGATGATCTCCTTCGAGCTCAAGGGCGACATGGAGCGGGCCAAGCGCATGATTTCGTCCTGCGAGATATTCGCCCTGGCCGAGAGCCTCGGCGGCGTGGAGTCCCTGATCGGCCACCCCGCGTCGATGACCCACGGCTCGATCCCCCGCGAGGAGCGCCTCAAGGCCGGGCTGACAGACGGCCTCATCCGCCTCTCCGTCGGCATCGAGGACGCCGCCGACCTCACCGCCGACCTCGACCGCGCCCTCGTGCGCAGCTTGAAAAGCCGACCCTAACGTTGCGCGGGCGGTTCACCTGTCGTTGACGGCAGTGCCGCTGTGAACAGCGTGGATAAGTCCGCGGAGCGGCAGTGTTCAAAAGCGGGCAAAATACTGCAACAACGGCAAGCCTGACCCCGTCTGGTATAATCGCCCCATGAAAGTCGTCCTGGAAGCCCGCGGCTTGTATAAGCGATATCCGAAGGCCGCGGCGAACGCGGTGGACGGGCTGTCGCTGGCGGTGCGCGAGGGCTCGTGCTTCGGGCTGCTCGGGCCCAACGGCGCGGGCAAGACGACGACCGTCGAGATGCTCGAGGGGATATTGGCGCCCGACGCGGGGGAGATCCTCTACCGCGGCGCGCCGGCCGGCGCGGAGTTCCGGGAGCGCACGGGAATTCAGTTTCAGGATACCGCCCTTCAAGACCACTTGACCGTGCGCGAGCTGCTCGACCTGTTCGGCGCGCTTTACCCGAGGCGCCTGCCCGAGGCGGAGCTCGTCAAGCTGTGCGACCTGGGCGAGCTGCTCGACCGCGATCCGGAGAAGCTCTCCGGCGGTCAGCGCCAACGCGCGCTGCTGGCGCTGGCGCTCGTCAACGACCCCGACGTCGTGTTCCTCGACGAGCCGACGACCGGGCTCGACCCGCAGGCCCGGCGCAACTTCTGGGACCTCGCGCGGCAGATCAAGGCCCGGGGCAAGACGGTGCTGCTCACCACCCATTACATGGAGGAGGCCTACGCGTTGTGCGACGAGGTCGCCATCGTGGACAAGGGCCGCATCATCGCCCAGGGCGCTCCCGACACCTTATTGAAAAAGCATTTTGACGGCGTGGTGATCGAACTTCCCAAGGCCGACTTCAAGGCGCCCCCCGGCGGCGTGCGCGGCGAGATCGTCGAGCGCGGCGAGATCACGGAGCTGCTGACGAGCGAGGTGGAGGCGGCCCTCGAGGAGCTCCGGCGGGGGGGCTCGAGCCTGGCCCACCTGCGGGTGCGGCCCCGGACCTTGGAAGATCTCTTCCTGGCCTTGACGGGCCGGGAGCTGCGCGAATGACGCGCCGCTTCTGGGCCGTCCTGGTCGGGCGGAACAAGGAGTTCCTGCGCGATCGCGGCGCGCTGGGCTGGAATCTGCTCTTCCCTTTCTTCGTCGTCTTCGGCATGGCCTTCGCCTTCTCCGGCAAGGGCCAGGACGTGTTCAAAGTCGGCGTGGTGGGGCCGGTCCCCTCCCTTCCGCCGGGGTTCGCCGCGACCAAGCACTTGAATTTCGTGGCCTTCGAGGACAAGTCCGCCGCGCTCGGCAAGCTCCGGCATCATCAGCTCGACATGCTCGTTTCCCCGGGGCGGCCGCTGGTGTATTTCGTCAATGAATCCTCCCCGAAGGGCTATCTCGTCGAGAAGATCATGCTGGGCACCGACGCGGCGGAGCTCGCGCCGGTGCGCGAGGCCGTCGAGGGGCGGGCCATCCGCTACGTGGACTGGCTGGTCGCGGGGCTGCTGTCGATGAACATGATGTTCTCGGCCTTGTTCGGGGTCGGCTACACCCTCGTGCGCTACCGCAAGAACGGGGTGCTCAAGCGCCTGAAGGCGACGCCGCTGCGCGCCGTCGAGTTCCTCTCCGCGCAGGTGGTCTCGCGGCTGCTTCTGATCATGGGCGTGTTCGCCGTGGTGTATCACGGCTCGGACTTTTTCCTCAGATTCCAGCGCCTGGGCTCGCTGCTCGACCTCTACCTCATCTTCGCGCTCGGCACGACGTGCCTGATCTCGCTGGGCCTGCTCGTGGCCGCCCGCGTGCGCAGCGAGGAGCTCGCCGGCGGCGTGCTCAACATGCTGTCCTGGCCGATGATGTTCCTGTCCGGGGTGTGGTTCTCCCTCGAGGGCGCGCCGCGGGGCCTGCGCCTCGTCGCGGACATGATGCCGCTGACGCACCTGATCGACGCGGCGCGCGCGGTGATGACCGAGGGGGCGACCTTGTCCCAGGTGGCGCCGCACCTGTACGTCCTGGGCGGCATGACGGCCTTGTTCCTGGCCGTAGGCGCCTATGCCTTCCGCTGGGACTAGGAGAAGCGCGGCGCTGCGATGCGGGCCAGGCTCTCTTCCTTGTGGTGCCGCTCGTCGAGCCCGATTTGGCGCAGCAGATCGGCGAGGCTGTCGAGCTCCCCGTAGTCGGCGCGAAACTCGCTGTCAAAGGGCCGGCTCTCCAGCTCGGGATGCTCGCGCGCGAACTCCATATACTCGTGCTCGGCGTGGTCCTCGAAATCCGCGTTGAGCGCGTAGCTCAGCTTGGGATCGATGACGTAGAGCAGCCAGCTGATGTGATAGTAGAAGAAGGCGACCAACTGGGGCCCGAGGCGGTGGAGCAGGAAGCTCTGCGGGACTCCGTCCCTCTGAAGCCACTCCTCCAGGATCAGCAGATGCCACTGCTCGTTGTCCTGCTGCATCCGGGACTCTTTGATGAACTCGAAGACCCTCCGCGCGAAGCCGGGCGTGCGGTAGGTGTGGGTCATTGCGATGTAGGCCACGTGCTCCCAGGCCTGGTAGGGCACGCGGGCGATCACCTCGAGCACCGTGAACTTGGCCAGCGTGCGCTGTTTCCCGTACACGAGGTCCATGCCGAGGAAGAGCAGCCGAGCGAGAAGCCCGTAGCGTCGCCGCGGGCTGCTCAGCGTCCTCGCCTGCTCCGCCTTGAGGTCCGTCGCGGGGATGCTCATGAGCTCAAGGGTACTATAAGACCTAGTAAAGGACCAAGGACAGTTCCCTTGACATTATTCGTACGCCGGAGCG
Source organism: Elusimicrobiota bacterium (assembly GCA_036676805.1). GTDB lineage: Bacteria > Elusimicrobiota > Elusimicrobia > UBA1565 > UBA9628 > GWA2-66-18. Next base: position 14,332 of record JAKFCD010000004.1, on the reverse strand, counting down.
GAGGGCTTGGCGGCGCGCGCCAGGGCGGTGCGGGCGCGCTCGGCGTCGGCCGCGAAGCGCGCGGCGTCGGCGCGGGCGCGCAGCGCGCGCGCGGTCCCGCTCCAGGGCATCCAGCCCGCGGTCCTTGCCCGGGACTCCGCCTCGACGCGGGCGGAGTCGAGCAGCTCGGCCGCCTGTACGAGCGCCTCGACCCGGCCCTCCGGCGCGGCGGCCGCTCGGAGCTCGAGCCAGCGCCCGTCGAGGCGGGCGGCCAGGCCGAAATGCGTCGACAGAGGCCGGGCCGCGCCGTTGTCCTCGAGCGTGCCGGTGAAGGCCGTGCGCGCCGTCTCGCGCGGCGGGCGCGACGAGTAGGGGATGAGGACATAGTCGACGCGGCGGTCCTCGTAAGTGCGGCCGCACATCTCGTCTCCGTAAGAGACGCACAGGTCCCGCGCGCCGACGAGGTCGAGGAAGATCGCCGCCTCCTTATCGTCGGACGACGTCGCGAGGTCGCCGAGGAAGACGAACGGACGCGCCCGGGATTGGGCGCGGACGAATTCGGCCGCCGCGAGCAGCCGGCCGAGCCGCCGCGCGGCGCCCGCGCCGGGCGCGAGGCGCGCGGAGTAGACGTCGGCCGTGGTGCCGTCCACGTCGAGCCCCGCGCGCAGGACGCCGCTGCCGCCGCCGAGATCGAGCGAAGCCCGGTCGACGACGGGGCGGCGGCTCGTCACCGCCAGCCCCAGGGAGGCCTCGTGCGCGCGGTGGGCGTGTCCGGCGGCCTCGGCGAGGGCGCCGGCGTCCTCGGCCCTCCAGACCTCCTGGAAGGCGGCCGCGTCCGGGCTCTCGGCCTTGAGGCGTTCGATCAGCGCCGCGCGCCGGCTCTGCCAGCCCTGATGCACGCGGTTGGGGCCGGCCGCGTTGAGGGTGAGCACGGCGAAGACGAATGCCGCGGCCTTCACGCCAGGTTCCCGCTCCACGCCGTGACCGCGCGCCCGCCGACCTCGACGCGCGCGTCCTTGGGGCGCACGAGCAGGAAGCCCCCGCGGCGGGAGGCCTGGAAGGCGGTGAGCACCGGCTTCTTGAGGCGCTCCGCCCAGTACGGCCCCAGGGCGCAGTGGGCGGAGCCCGTGACCGGGTCCTCGGTTATGCCCTCGGCGGGGAAGAAGCAGCGCGAGACGAAATCGTGCGACGCGCGGCGGGCGGCGGCCGTCAGGATCAGGCCCTTGCGCGTGAGCGCCGACCAGGCCGCCAGGTTCGGCGCGGCGCGGCGCACGGTCTCCTCGCTGTCCATCTCGAGAAGATAGACGCCGTCATTCTCGAGAAACGCCAGCGGGGTGTCGGCCAGCGCCGCCAGCAGGCCGGGCGGCGGCTTGGCCGGGCGCGCCGGCAGCGCGGGCAGGTCGAGCACGATCCAGTCCCCGTCGCGGCGGGCGCTCAAGGCCCCGCTCTTCGTCTCGAAGCGCGCCGCGGCCTCCGGAGGCAGGCGGCCGGTCTCCCACAGCGCGTGGGCGGCGGCCAACGTCGCGTGGCCGCACAGCGCGACCTCGACGGTCGGCGTGAACCAGCGCAGGCGGAACGCGCCGCCCTCGCTCTCGACGAAGGCGGTCTCGGAGAGGTTGAGTTCGGCCGCGACGCCCTGGCGCCACGCGTCGTCGCGCGGCCCGTCGAGGAACACGACGCCGGCGGGATTTCCGGTGAAGGGCTTGTCCGCGAAGGCGTCGACGACGCAGACGGGAAGCCCCGCGGTCAAGGCAGCGGGACGCCCTCGGCCTTGAGCATGCGCCGTTTCTTGGCGACCCCGCCGGCTCCGGAATAGCCCGTCAGGCGGCCGTCGGCGCCGACCACCCGGTGGCAGGGCACCGTGGGGGCGAACGGGTTCTTGCCCAGCGCCATGCCGACGGCGCGCGCCGCCTTGGGCTTGCCGATGCGCTTGGCCACCCAGCCGTAGGTGCGGACCTGGCCCTTGGGGATCTCGGCGCAGGCCTTCCAGACCGCCTGGTAAAACGGGGAGTGAGCCTTCATCGCGGAGAGGATCTTCTTGGATAGTTTCATGATGGGATTATTTTACCAAGGATGCGGGGTCCCGGGGCGCCCGTGGCCGCCGGGGCGTTGTTCGTCCGGCCGTCGAGCGCGCGCGCCGCGAGCCAGGCGAAGCAGGCGGCCTCCTTGGCCATGACGGGCATGGCGGTGACGGCGACCGGCGCGGGGGAGAACAGCGCCCGCAGGCGGCGCATCAGATGCGCGTTGAGCGCGCCGCCGCCGGAGATCACGACCCCGCTCAGCGGCGCCGGGGAGCTTTGGAGGACGCCGAGCCACAGCGACCTCGCGGTGAGCTCGGCGAGGGTTGCGAGCGCGTCCGGGAGCGCCTTGGACGTCAGGCGCGGATAGATTCGGTCGAGCAGCGCCGGGCCGAAGGTCGAGCGGTCGAGGGACTTCGGCGGGGACTTGAGGAAGTAGGGGCTCTTCAAGAGCCGGGCCAGAAGATTTTCGTCGACCTTGCCGCGGGCCGCGAGCCGGCCGCGGTCGTCGAAGTCGCGGCGGCCCTTCGTCGCACGGCGCACGGCTTCGTCCATGAGCGCGTTTCCCGGGCCCGTGTCGAAGGCGGCGAGGATCTTGTCATGACCGAGGATGCTCGCATTCGCGATCCCGCCGATGTTGATCACGGCCTTCAGCGGGCCGCGTCCATAGAGGAAGAGATCAAAGGCGGGGACGAGCGGCGCGCCCTGTCCGCCGGCGGCCATGTCTCGCGGGCGGAAGTCGGCGACGACGGTCACGCCGGTCCGCTCGGCGATCACGGCGGGCTCGGCGATCTGCAAGGTGTTCGGCGGCGTCGCGTTCGGTCCGTGCCAGACGGTCTGGCCGTGGGAGCCGATCACGAAGGGCCGGGAGCGGCCGGCGATCTTGAGCGCGGCGGCGGCGAAGGCCTCGCCGAGCTCGACGTTCAGGCGCGAGAGCTCCGCGACGGACAGGCCGGGCGCGTCCAGGACGCGCTTCTTGAGGGCGGGGGCGTAGGGGTAGGTCCGGTGGCGCAGCACGCGGATAGCCCGCGCGCCGATGCTCACCAGCGCGGCCGTCACGCCGTCCGCGGACGTCCCGGACATCAGGCCGACGGCCAGTCGCGTGCTCATGGCGGGGACTTTACCAAATCACTTGAAGTGTCGGGCGAGCCCGCCCAACTCGCGGATGAAAATTTGACCCGTATTTTACTCGCGGGGCTTCCGGGCGGGGGCTACACTATGAGCATGAGAAGCCTTCTTCTTCTCGCCGGCGCCTTGATCTTGACGGGGGCGGTCACCATCGCCCCGCGCCGCGAGCGGCCGTCGGAGGAGCGCCCGAGCGCGCCCGCTCCGGCGCCGCAGGCCCAGCCCTCCGCTCCGGGGTCGGGGCCGCGGCCGCGCGTGCGCATCGCGCCGCGCGCCGAGCGGTCCTTCCAGAGCGCTCCGAGCGCGCCGTCGAGGCGCGTCTCTCCGGCGTCGCCTTCCGGCCGCGCGCCGTCGTCCGCACCGTCCGCGTTCCCGCGCGCGCGCGTGGGCATCGCTCCCCGGCAGGCGGAGCCACCGGCTCCGCACGCGACGCTCGACTCGCCGATACGGCGCATCGAGGGCACCCATCGCACGCGGGGGCGCCACACCTGGCATTCCCACCGCGGGCGGCGCTTCGCGCATTACTACGACGGCCGGGCCCATTGGTACGGCTGGTACGGCGGCTCGCGCTTCTATTGGACCCGGCCGTGGGGCGGCTACTGGTGGTGGTACGAGCCGGGGTTCGGCCGCTGGAACTACTGGTACGCCGGTCACTGGTGGTGGCCCGGACCGGCCGGCGCGTGGACTAGCCCCGACGGCAAGCGCGTCGTCGAGGTCACGGGGGCCGACGCGCAGGCGGCGCTCTATGAGAAGGACGGCCAGGAGCTGATCTACCGGGGCTTTCTCGGCAAGGAGGTTCAGCGCGTGCGTTTCTCGGCGGCGACGGCCTCGTCCGCGGCGTCCATACTCGTCGAGTTCCGCGACGGGACGTTCGCCTTGTTCGACTACGACGGGCGCCGCATCGACGCGGCGCTCCCGCCGGCGCCCGACAGCGCGCCGCCCAAGGAGCGCGTCCCGGCGCCGCCGCCTCCTCCGGGCGAGCTGCCCCCGCCTCCGCCGGCTCCCTAGTTTGGTATTCTCATCCCATCGTGGCCGACGACGAAGCCGATTGGAGCATCCTTTTCGCCTGCTGGGTCATCGCCGCCGTCTCGACGGCGGGCAGCCTGTTCTTCAGCCACGTGATGGAGTTCGCCCCGTGCGTCCTGTGCTGGTATCAGCGGATATTCCTGTTTCCCCTCGTTCTCATCCTGGCCGCCGGCCTGTTCCCGCTGGACCGCAAGGCGGTAAAATACTCCCTGCCGCTCGCGGCCGCGGGCTTGCTGACGGCGGCGTACCACAACCTGCTCTACGCCGGCTTCATCCCTAAAAGCATCCGGCCCTGCGCGAAGGGCGTGTCCTGCACGGAAGAATACATCAGCCTGTTAGGCTTCCTGTCGATCCCCTTGCTGTCCTTGCTCGCCTTCGCCGCCATCACCGCGCTTTTGATCCTGCTCAAGAGAAGAGAACCCCGATGAGAAAGAAGAAGATATTCGCCGCCGCCTGCCTCGCCTTGATCGGCGGCTTCGTGCTCGCCTCGTCCTATCACCGCAAGCAGCGGGCCGCGCGGCTGGGCTTCATGGCGCAGAGGAACGCCGAGACCTTCGTGCGTCCCCATTCCCCGGTCTTGGGCGACGCTTCCGCGAAGGTCTATCTCGTCAAGTTCACCGATCCGGCGTGCGAGACCTGCGCCTCGTTCTCGGAATTCGTCAAGCAGATCATGGCCGCCTATCCCGGCAAGATCAAGCTCGTCATCCGCTACGCCCCTTTTCACGAGGGGGCCGGAGAGGTCGCGGCCATGCTCGAGGGCGCGAAACGGCAGGGGAAATTCTGGGAGACCCTCGACGCCCTGTACGCGTCCCAAGGCTACTGGACCCGGCACCATCAGGTGATCCCCGAGCTGGCCTTCAACATCGTCGGCCGCGCGGGCGTCGACAAGGAGCGCCTCAAGAGGGACATGAAGGATCCGGCGATCGCCGAGGCCCTCGCGCAGGACCTCGCCGACGCCGCCGCCCTGGGCGTCGACAAGACGCCGGGTTTCTTCGTCAACGGCAAGCCGCTCACGGTCTTCGGCGCCCGGGAGCTGCAGGAGCTCATCGAGTCCGAGCTCGCGGCCGGCTATCCGCGCTAGGCGCCCTCAGCGCGCGGTGGCGCGGGGATTCGGCCAGGCCAGCTCGATGTGGAGCTTGTCCGTCAGGAGCCGTTGGAAATCCATCAGGTGCCCCGGCGTGCTCCTGACCTGCCGGGGAACGAGGCCGCGCTCGAGGCAGTACGCGGCCAGCGCGCCCGCCGCCTCGCCGATGTTCCATTCGACCGGGTGCAGGCGGTAGCAGCCGTTGGTGATGTGGGTCATCCCGATGTTCTTGCACGCGGGCAGAAGGTTCTCGAGCCGGACGGGGATGAGCGCGCCGAGCGGGATCTGGAAGGGCCAGCTGCTGATGTCGACGTAGGTCCGCTCCTTCGTGGTCGGATGAAGGTCGATGCGGTAGCTGCCGATGCCGACGCTGTCGAAGAACGGCTCCGCGCCCTGCGCCGGCTCGCGCGCCGCCACGCCCACGTGCTGCTCGAGGACGGTGAACTCCGCGCGGATGCGGCGGCTCTCGCGGATATAGGCGTGCTTGGCCAGGCCGTGGTCGGTGTCCATCACGTCGCCCCGCAGGCGAAGGCCCCGGTAGCCGAGGCCGCCGTCGAGCCGCGGCGCCTCGGTCTGCATCCAGTACAGCAAGGAGAGGCTCAGCTGCCGGGCCGATTCCAGATTCTTGAGGCGCTCCTCCTCGGTCACGCCGACCAGCGGCCCGAGCCAGTAGTCGTTCTGCGGCCAATTGACCAGAGAGATGTCGCTCGGGAACCGGTCCTTCGTGTAGTGGTCCTTGTCCAGGATGCGGCGGAAGTTCCACAGGTCCTCGGGATGGCCGGCGTCGCCGAACACCGCCTGATGCCGGGTATCCAGGGTCACGGGATCCACGAAATCCCAGCTCAGCATCTGCGCGGGCCAGAACGAGGGCTTGTACGCGCGCCAGAAATCGTAGTCCCGGGGCTTGTCGATCGCGTGATCCTCGCCGGGCACGTGGTCCATGGCGAAGCACCAGGTGATCGCCTGCTGGTCGAGGGGATCGGCCTCGCCGGGCAGGGCGTGCGGCTCCCCGGTCTGCGCCTGGCTCTCCGCCCCGACCACGTGCTCCACTGCTCCGAGGGCGAGCAGGTCGCCGAGCTCCGTGGCGTCGAGCACGAAAGGCGCCCGGCACACCGTCAGCGCCTCGGTCCTCGCCGAGGCCAAGGTCACGGAGCGCACCCGGTCCCGCTCCTGCTCGACGGCCGTGGGGCGGTGGCGCAGGAGGAGCTGGAGCTGGCGGCTCGAGGCGTAGGGCGCGAGAAGCTCGTTGATCACCGCGAGCGCCACCTTCGGCTCGTGGCACAGGGGGCTGACGCGGCCGCTCCCCGGGTTCAGGCGAGGGTCGAAGCGCGGCTCCGTGCGCAGCGGATAATTGCGCCGGTAGTACTCCCGCACGCCCTGGCGCAGGCGCCGGTAGCTGTCGGTGCAGCCCGTCCCCTCGATCCAGGGGTGCTCGTCGGGCGGCACGGCCTGCGAGGTCAGCTGGCCGCCGATCCAGTCGGTCTCCTCGGTGAGAAGCACCTTGCGGCCCAGGCGCAGCGCGGCGAGGGCCGCGGCCACGCCGCCGAGGCCGCCGCCGACGACCAGGACCTCGGCGGCGAACTCACGCATGGACCGTCCTGGCGCCGGTCAGGAGCCCGAGCGCGAGCTCGTTGTTGCGGCGCGCGCGCGCGCGGAGCTCCTCGAGGCCCAGGCGCACCTGGCCGCGCAGCTGCGCGCGCTTGTTCCAGGACCGGTCGACGCTCGCGATGAACTGCCCCGCGCTCACGTGCTCGAGGGCGGGAGCGTCGAGCTTGAGGTCCTCGAGGAAGCCCGTGACCTTCGCCGCGTACGGGAGCGCGACGAAGGGAACCTCGGCGAGCGCCGAGAGGATCAGGAAATGCAGCCGCATGCCGGCGGCGAACTGGAAATGACGCAGCAAGGTGACGGTCTGGCCGGGGGTGTACTCGCCCTTGAGGACGGTGGCGTGCTGAGCCTGGCTCATCTGAGCGATCACCCCGTGGCTGTGCTGCACGTCGAAGGCCCGCCGCTCGAACGGGAAGAAGACGACCTCCGCGCCGTAGCGGTCGACCATGAAGTCCGCCGCGTTGGCGACGAGGCGGTGGTAGTGCTCGATGTCGACGCCCGGCGCGGCCGGGCCCAGCTCGCGCACCGAGAGCCCGATCAAGGTCGCGCCCGGATCGATCGCCTCCGCCCGGAGGATGTCCTTCATCGACAGCGGCTCGGGCTCGAGCAGGACGGCGGGGTCCGCCGTGACCTCGACCGGGCGCTTGACCCCGATCTCCTCGAGCAGGCGCCGGGTGCTTTGGTCTCGCACGGTGATCACGGCGGCCTTTTTGAGCAGCTGCGCCGTTTTGACCCGCGAGGTCGTGCGCTCGAGCGGCCCGGCGCTGATCCCGTAGATCATGACCGGGACGCCGAGCTCCTCGGCGACCGCGGTCTCCCGGGCGTACATCTCCAGGTCCTCGTCGTAGAGGATGCCGCCTCCGCCGAGGATGAAGAGGTCGAGGCCGCGGAAAATCTCTTCGGCCTCCGAGCGCGAGAGGCTCCCGTAGGTGACAGCATGGTCGACCGCCTGCCGCCGGCGCGTCTCCTCGGCGTCGCGCGAGAAGACGGTGATGTGCACCGGCGCGGACTTGCGCAACTCGGCGATGATGACGCGCAGGATGGCCTCGTCGCCGAGATTGAAGTTGCCGTAGGAGCCGGCGACGGCGACGCGGTAGAGGTCCTTCATGCGCGCATTGGACCAAATGCGTTTTCCCTTTCCGTGACGGGCCTGAAACGATCCGGTGAAGCTCGCTCGGCACGGGGCCCCTATTGTAGTGAGTCATAAATAACTTTACATACGACAAGTCCCAGATGGCGCGGGTTAACGGAATTTAACCACAGAGACACAGAGGCACGGAGAAAAGATTGGGGAACGTCGTTTGCCGCAGCCCATTAAAGTCGTTCGCTGTGTCTTTGTGTCTCTGTGGTTTGATTTTCAAAAGTAAAGAAGTGTTGGAGACACAACACTAAGATCGGGGCCGGGCCAGAACGCGGGCTTGTTTACCGGATCGTTTCAGGCCCGTCACAGAACTGCGCTTGTGCCCGCGCGTCGTAATTGTAATTATTGTTCATGCCAATCCCGCGGCGGTCCCTTTTTTTCGCGGGTGGGCTCGCGCTTTTGGGCACGCGGGGCGCGCTCGCTCAGAACGACGCCGAGGCCGTCTTCCGATTCATGGCCGAGGAGGCTAAGCACTTGACCGTCGCCTCCGCCAAGCCGGAGAGCGTCTTCGGCAGCGTGTCGAACGTCTCGGTCATCGACCGGAGGACCATCGAGCGCCATCACTTCGCCTCGGTGGCCGAGGCCCTGCAAACGCTTCCCGGGGTCATGGTCTGGCGCACCTTCCTTCGGCGCAACATCCCCATCTTTCGCGGCGGCCTCCAGGAGCACTACTCCAACAAGGTCCTGGTGATGATCGACAACGTCCCGGCTTTCAGCGCGCACAACGGCGAGGGCGACCTCGACCGCGTCGGCATCGACGCCGTGGAGCGAATCGAGATCCTCCGCGGCCCCGCGTCCGTCATCTACGGCTCCAACGCCCTCAACGGCGCGATCAATATCGTGCTGCGCAAGCCTCCGGCCCAAGGCGGCTTCGGCCAAGGAACCGCGGGCGTGGGCACAGGGCCCGGCAAGTTCGAAGGCGACGCCGACATCAAGCGCGCCGGCGGGCTCTACGCCTGGAAAGGGAGGATGGGCTCCTCGCTCCTTCTGGCGGCGGACGTGATCAATCGGGGCCCGCCCCTCTACGAGTTCTCCGACGGCGCGCGAAACGCGGTATTCATGAAGGATTCCCTGAAGGTCCGCACCCTCAACTTCCGGGGCGAGCACGAGGGCCACTCGGTGCTCGTCAACGTGACGCGCAGCGAGCAGACGAACTTCGGCATCGCGATCACGACGCCCACCGGCCTGGGCTCCACCGAGGAGCAGGAAAAGGAGCTTATCAGCTATGCCTACGAGTGGGGAACCGAGGAGCGGGGGCTGCGGTACTCCGCGACCTACGACCGCCAGCGGCGCAATTTCTCGCGCACCGGCGACGGCAGCGTGCGCACCGACGTCTGGGGCTATCGGGTGACGGATCGCCTGGCTTTTCACACGGACCTTCCCGGGGACTGGAACCTGGAGCTCGGGGGCGACCACGACTACCTGCAGGCCTCCCCGAAGGTCTACCGAACCGTGGACCAGAGGACTTTGGATTCCGATCACCCTTCGACGTGGGACGGCTCTCTGTTCGCGCAGGTGGGCTTTGAACCGGAGTCCTGGAGGCTGCTGCTGGGCAGCCGCTATACCCACAACAAGACCTTCGGCTCGAACGTGTCCTCCCGGGGCTCGGCCGTCTACCTCCTAAGCGATCACCACAGCGTCAAGGCCGTGCTGGGACAGTCCTACCGCGCGCCCGCCCTCGCCGAGCTCTACCTGGGGCCGCCGACGAGCGTCCCCCCGGTGATCCTCGGCAATCCCGCCCTGTCTCCCGAGAAGGCCCGCTCCGCGGAGCTGTCCTATCTCGTTTCCCGCGGGAGGTTCTACGCCCAGACCACCGCCTATTACGCCGAGTATCTGAGCACTATTTTCCGCAACAGCGGCACCGTCGTCAGGGACGGCGCCGTGTTCAACAACATTAATTTCTACGACAACGCGGGAAAGATCACGCTCAAGGGCGTAGAGACCGAGCTGAAGTACAAAACCGCGCTCACGCACGCCTACCTCAGCCTCAACTATATCTACGGCAGCCGGGGCGACGAGTATTTCATAACGCCCGGCGCGGGCGAGACGCGGGGGGTCTACAACTTCAAGTTCGTGCCGCGCTATACGCTCGCGGCCGGGTTCGCGCGCGACCTCGGCGGCTTCTCCGTGACTGGACGCCTGAACCACTACTCGAGCATGGAGACCCTGCGCACGCGGCTCGCTCCCGCCTACTGGATCGACGCCGGCGTGGGCTTTCGCCGAGGCGTCCTGCGCCACACCCTCTCCGTCTCAAACCTGACCGGCCGCCGCGTCGAGGTCCCCGAATTCGTGCGCCAGCGGGTCGTGGAGTCGCTCCCCCTGAGGTCGGGACGCGAGCTGGACTACACCGTCAGCTACTCCTTCTGAAGCTGCCTCGATATCGTACGATCTTCGTCATGATCCAGCCGCGCCGCCTGGCCGTCATCCTCGCCGTCCCGGCGCTCGGGCTGCTCGCCGTCGGCGTGTTCGTGCGCCAGCCGCTCCTCTTGTCCGGCCGAGCCTTCCCGGCCGCGGCGGATCCCGTCCGTCTCGAGCGCGACACGCGGATGCTCTCCGAGACCCTCGCGCCGCGCGCCTCGGACAACCCCGTCAACCTGGGCCGGGCCGCCGATTACCTCAAGGCGGAGCTCGAGGCCGCCGGCGGCGCCGTCTCGGAACAGGCCTACCGCTTCACCGAGTTCGACCGCGGCAACAAAAAAATCGAGGTCGGCCCCTTCCGCAACGTCGTCGCGGCCTTCGGCCCCGACACGCCGGAGCGCCTCGTCGTGGGCGCGCACTACGACGGCTACGGCCCGTTCCCGGGCGCCGACGACAACGCCAGCGGCGCGGCGGGCCTGCTCGAGCTGGGACGCCTGCTCGGCAAGGCGGAGCTTCCGCTGCGCGTCGAGCTCGTCGCCTACAGCACCGAGGAGCCGCCGTACTTCGGCACGGCGCACATGGGCAGCGCCCTCCACGCCGAGGCGCTCAAGAAGGCCGGCGCGAGGATCCGCGCGATGATCTCCCTCGAGATGATCGGCTATTTTTCCGACGAGCCCGGCAGCCAGTCCTACCCCATGCCCCTGCTCAGGCTGTACTACCCGGGCCGCGGGAACTTCATCACGGTCGTGGGGAGCCCGGGCGGGATCGGGCTCACGCGCCGCGTCAAGAAGGCCATGAGCGGGGGGCCCTTGCCCGTCTACTCCATCACCGCCCCGGCCTTCGTCCCCGGGATCGATTACTCCGACCACGCGAGCTATTGGGAGGCGGGCTACCCGGCGGTCATGATCAACGACACCGCGTTCTACCGCAACAAGAACTACCATAAGGCCGGGGACACCGCCGACCGCCTCGATTACAAGCGCATGGCCCAGGTCGTCGACGGCGCGCTGGCCTCCGTGCTCGACCTCGCGCGCGACTAGCGGAGCTTGAAGCCCGCCGGGACCTCGAACTCGGACGTGTCCACGGGGTCGACGGAGACGGAGAGCACCTCGGTCGTCGAGGAGAACGCGGGCTTGCCTTCCTGTCCGGCCGCGCGCTCCTCGGCCATCTTCGCCGCCTTCTTCTTGGCCGCCTTCTTGGCGAAGCCGCCGAGCAGGCCGCCGACCCCGCCGGAGAGGTCGAGAGGCTCGTCATCCTCCGCCGTCTCTATTTTCGCGGCCCTCTTCGCGGACGCGCCCTTCGCCGGCGCGGACAGCCAGCGCGACTCCGTGCGCACCGCGAAGCCGTCGAGCTTGGCGAGCTTCGCGCTCATGTCGCCGAGCGACTTTTGGACCTCGGGGCCCGCGGCGCGCGTCATCATCATCACGGCCGAGAGGCCCAGCCTCGTCCTGTCCTTCTCGGTGAGATCGATGCCGAGCTTCTTGAGATAGGCGCGGTTGAAGGCCGCCTCCTCGGCGGCGGCCTTGCGCAGCGCCTTGGTCCAAGGGGTCAGCCAGTGATCGGAGGCCATCGTGAAGACGGAGACCTCCTTGGTGGCGAGCTCCTCGACCTCCATGACGAACTCGACGGCGTGGCGCCGGGCGTCGAAGCCGTTGATCTCCTTCGCGTCGTCGGTCTTCTTGACGGTGAAGCTCGTCTTCTTGATCCGGTGCGTGGGCTTTTCGTCCTTATCCGCGGGCGCCGGCGCTTCCTCACCGCCTTCGGCGTCCTCGCCCTTCTTAGGCGTGATCGCCGTCTCGGTGTAGGTCTTCTTCTTAGGGTCGAGGCTCCAGCGCTTGTCGAGGTCGACGCGCAGGATCTCGACGGCGCCGGGCTTCTTGCGCGAGAGGCGCCCCAGGATGGCGCCGGTGAATTTGAACGTGCCCTCCTCGCGCGCCTTGACGCCGGAGATCTTGCGCGAGGTCTCGCTCTCGAAGGCGCCCATGCCGCGGAAGCCGTCGCTGCGGGCGCGCTGGCGGAGGACCGTGTCGGCGTGGGACGGGGCGCAGGCGAGGACGGCGAGCATCAGGAGGTTGATCATGCCGGATTTTGGCAGATCACCGGCGGCACGTCAATCGGGGTCAGCTTTTCTTGCGCGAGCGGCGGGCTTCCTCGTCGACGTGGTCGTACTGCTCGTCGCCGCCCTCGTCCTCGCTCTCCTGCCGCTTGAACAGCTCGTTGCGGCGGAGGATCTCGGCGACGATCGTGGTCGTCGCCAGGGCGAATAGGCCGTCGAAGACCTCGGTCATCGCGGCCACGAGCGCCTTGTCGCTGGTGACGAGGAACTGCTCCTGGTTGGAGTTTGCGGCCTCGCTGAAGTTGAACGAGGTGCCGAGGACGGCGTAGCCGCCGCTGATCACGACCTTGTGGTGAATCTTCGCGTTGTACTGGACCGCGGGCGCGTCTTCGCCGGGCCTGTAGACGTGATTCTTATACGCGCGGGGACCGACGCGCAGGTTCGCGCGGATCTCCTCGTAGCGCTTGGCCCCCAGGACCTCGCGCAGGGCGTTGGCGGCCGCCTCGACGTATTCTTTTTTCCCGTCCGCCTCATTGAGCGCCCAGCCGGCGAGCTCGAGGAAGACGCTCCAGGGACGCACCGCGAAAGGCGTGTCGCCCACGGCCTTGAGGTCGAAGTCCTTGCCCTCGAGCTTGGCGCGCTCGATGATCGCGTCGCGCACGGCCGTCGAGGAGAAGGCGAACTGCAGCAGGCGCAGCGGGCCCTTGGTGGTCGTGATGAGGCGGCGGGTCATGTCGCGGTTGATGTCGCCCAGGCTCCCGCGCGGGGAGAAGGAGATGATGATCCACTGGCCGTCGTCGCCGAGCACCTTGTAGGCGCCGTCCAGCGGATACTCCGAGCCGCGAAGCCCGTAGACGAGGGTCTTGGTCAGGCTGTTGGCCGCGACCTGGGCCAGCAGGAAGCTGTCGAGGACGAGCATGTGGTTGGCGTTGGGGATCGAGGTCTTCGGGCGTTGGTCCGCGGGCACGTCCTTGAGGTCTCCCTCGGGGCCGATGCAGGACTGCGTGAAGTTGCCCGAGGAGAACAGGGCCTTGGCCTTCTTCTCGTCGTTGAAGTCGCGCACCATGACCTTCTGGTGGTTGAGGCCGACGGAGTCGACGGCGCGGATCGTGACGCCCTTGGCCTTATTGAGCTTGTCGAAGACGGCCTTGACGTCGGGGCGCTCGGCGATCACGTTCTTGTCGATGCCGCCGGTGATGACGACCCCGTCCTTGGCGCGCGCGATGAGCGCGTCGGCGACGTCCATGAGGTCGAAGTCGAAGACGTTGAACATCAGCTCCTTCTCGGCGCCGGCGATGAAGTCGAGCAGGACCTTCTTGAGGTCGCCGGCCGGCAGGGTTTTGCCGTCGACGACGCGTTGATGGTTGGCGTGGACCTCGGCGTTGCGGTAGCCGGCCTTGCCGCCGGACGGCTCGAGGGTCATCGGCGTCAAAGGGTCGTTGAATTTTCGGAAGACCTCGTTGACCCGGGAGTCGGCGAGCAGGCCGCGGAACTTGGCGCGCGTCGCGATCTCGAACTCGGTGTCCTTCTTCTCGGGATCGGCCTTGTCCTCCCGCTTCGCGGCTTTCAGGAAGGCCTCGACCTCGGGCCACAGGGCCGGATTATGCTGCAGCAGCAGCATGAACTGGCTCTCCGACAGGTCCTTGACGCCGTCGGGCAGGGCGAATTCCTTCCGCTGCTCCTCGGTGAGAGCGAGCTCTTCCTTGAAGACCTCGCGCAGGAAGCGGCGCGTGTCGGGGCGCTTCATCACTTCCCGGGCCAGGGCGAACATGCGCGCGTAGTCACGGCTGACCTCCCCGGCGGGGACGGCGTCGTCGGACTTCTCCGCGGCGGCGGGCGCGGCGAAGCCCGCGGCGGAGAGGGCCGAACGGGCGGCCTCGGCGGCGCGTTTCGCGGCGGCGCCGGCGGGCCCGGGAGCGATGGAGGCGGCGGCCGGCAGA
>JAKFCD010000003.1:0-10505 GCA_036676805.1 Elusimicrobiota bacterium | reverse complement strand
AGAAGGAAGATCGCCGCGCGCGGAGAAGCCCCGCCCTCGATGACATCCTTCGCGTCGATGCCGTACTTCGAGGGATTGTGCGTGGCTTCGACGAGGTTCACGATGTAGTTCTTGATGGACTCATCGACGTAGACCTGCTCGGCGACCTTGCGGATCTCGACCATCTCGTCGAGGGAGGTGATCTTGCCCGCCTTCGGCTGCCCGTCTTTCTTGGAGAACCGATCCATGATCTCTTTAAGCTCGTTCATGGCCGGGCGCGGAACGAGCACCTTGAACATGAAGCGGTCCTGCTGAGCTTCCGGGAGCCGGTACACGCCCTCTTGCTCGATCGGGTTCTGCGTCGCGAGCACCATGAACGGCTTGGGCAGTTCGAGCGTATTGCGCCCGATGGTGACCCGGCCCTCGGCCATCGCCTCGAGCAACGCCGCCTGAGTCTTGGGCATCATGCGGTTGATCTCGTCAACGAGGAGGATGTTCGTGAAGACGGGTCCCTTCTCGAGCTTGATCTCCTTGTTGCCCGTCGTCGGATTCTCCTGGAGGATCTCAGCGCCCAGAAGGTCGGAAGGGAGCTTGTCCGGCGTGCCCTGCACGCGCTGGAACCCGCCCTCGACCGCGTCGGAGAACGCCTTGACCGTCTGCGTCTTCGCGACACCCGGGACGCCTTCGAGCAGAACGTGCTCGGAGGCGATCATCGCGGTGATGATGGAGTCGATCATCTCTTCCTGACCGACGATGACCTTGCCGATCTCGGCGCGGATGTTTTTGATGATTTCAGCCTTGGCGACCGCCTGCGCCGCGAGCTCCGGCGAGGCGCCCTGCGCGTAGCCGGGACCCGCGTCCACGGCCGCGGCGGAAAGAGCGTACTTCTCGCCGGTCAGAGCCGCCTCGAGAGCCGTGCCCGCGCCGCGCGTCTGCGCGCCGGAAGCCTTATCGAGGTTGGGCATCGCCGCGAGAGCCGCCGTCGCGTCCTGCATGCGCTGAGCCGCGGTGACCGGAGCGGCCTGAGGGACCAGGGCCGCGGCGGGAGCCGCGAGCATGGGCGTCAGCGTAAGCGCCGAAGGCGCCAAGGAGGGCGCCATCATCGGAGCGGAGAGCCCGGCGCCGAGAGCCGGCGCCATCGCGCCGGAGACGGAGGGAACGACGACCCGCCCGGTCACGGTCTGCGCTGAGGCCGAGAGAGGAGCGAGCGCGATGAGCGCCGCGGCTCCGATTTTGGCGAACTGCGAGGGCACTTTCTTCATAACTCTCCTTAAGGCGTGAACGTCTGCTTGGCTTTGGGATGGAAGGCGAGCTCGAGCGACTCGAGCGGGTCCCCCTCGGTGGAGATCTGTATGGGCTTAAGGCGCGAAGCCCCGAACGCGGCCTCGACGGCCTCTTCGCGGCGGTTGATGGCGGCGGCCGTCTCGGCGCGGCCCGCGCGCGAGGACGTGTCGAGCATGCGGGTGACCCCGGTCTCGGCGTCCACGACCGGCAACAGCCCCACGTCGGGCAGAGGAGCCAGCTCGGCCGGGTCGGTCACGCGGATGGCGCGCACGTCGTGGCGCGAGGCGATGGAACCCAGCGCGTCCTTGAAGTCGGGCGCGATGAAATCGGAGAGGACGGCCACCATGGAGCGCGAGCCGAGCAGCTTACCGGCGGCCTCCAGGCCGGGCTTCAAATCGGTGGCCTTGCCCGAGGGCTCGGCTTTCAATATCGCGTCGACGATCATCATCGCGTGGCGCGAGCCGCCGCGCGCGGGGATGACCTGCTCGACGCGGTCGGAGACGAGGACGAGGCCGACGCGGACGTTGGAGTGCGCGGCGGCCAGAGCCAGAACGGCCGCGGAATTCTCGATCGCCTCGCGCTTGGTCGCGCCGCGCGTGCCGAAGCTCCCGGAGCGGCTGATGTCCACGACGAGCATCAGCGGCATGTCCCGCTCGAGCTCGAACTTCTTGGCGTAAAGCTCATCCTTCTTGGCGGAGGTCTTCCAGTCGATCTCGCGCATGTCCTCGCCCTGGTAAGGGCGGGCCTCGGCGAAGTCCGTGCCGCCGGGGCCGATGAAGCGCGAGCGGAAATTGCCGCCGTTGACGGCGGTGGCCATGCGGCGGGCGACGAGCTCGATGCGGCGGTGGCGGGCGATGATCGAGCCGGGGACGCTCTCGCGCGCGGCGGCCTCGGCCTCGTCGGCGCCGGTGATCGAGGGCCACAGCTTCCAGACGATGTAGGCGGCACCGAGGCCGAGGGCCGCGAAGATCAGCCACGGGGCCAGGCCCAGGGCGGGAAGGGCGGCCAAGGCGAGCGGGGCGAGGCCGAAGGTCTTGGCGGGCTTCGCGTCGAAGGCGGAGAGCGAGCGCTCGGCGGCGGCGAGGGCTCCCTCGACGGCGCTCTTCTCCGCGTCGGTCAAAGCGCGGCGCGTCGTGCCGTCGCTTTCCCAGCCCTGGCCGGAGGCGAGCACGCCGGCGAGCCAGTCGCGCAGTTTGACCACCTCGGCGCGCGTGTAGGTCGCGCGATGGTCACCCAAGGAGTTGCCCGAGCCGGCGTCCATCACGCCGAGAGCGCGGAGGTGATTGTTGAATATCACGCCGGGGAAGACCTGGTAGCCCTTCTGCAGGGGCTCGTTAAGGAGCTCGGCGGCGATCTCGCCGGGGGTGTCGCCGGGGAGCACGCCCGCGGAGGCGGCGGCGGCCTCGAGCGCGGGCAGCAGGCTCGCGGCGCGCTCGGCGGCGGCTTTTTGCGCGGGAGTCGGCTTCTTGACCTTGGCGGCCTCGGCGGCGATCGCGGCGTTCAGCTCGCGGTAGTGGCGCAGCTTGAGCTCGTCGCGGAAGGACTTCTCGGCGTCGCGCACGCCGTTATTCTGGAGGGCTTGGTTGAGGCCCTTGAATTCTTTCTCGGCGCCCTCGGCGATCGACTTGAACGTCTCGCCGAGCTCCTCCTGGGCGGCCTCGGCGAGCGCCGCGCCGTAGGGGGCGCGCAGGGCGGCGGCCAGGCGGGCCACGGCGGCGGCTTCGACCGAGGAGCCCGACGTCGCCTCGCGGATTTTCTCCAGCAGGCCGGCGGCGTCGGCGGCGTCGCCGGGGCGGGAGGCCAGCACGCTGAACAGCGCCTCCTGGGCCTGGAGCGCGTAGGCGGCGTCGCCCTTGCGCTTGTCGAGCTCGAGGGACAGGCGGGCGACGGCGAGGGCTTCCTGGCCGGGGCGGCTCACCGAGCCCAGCACGTTGGCGGCCGCGGGGGCGGCGGGCGCGCCGAAGCGGGCGGTCAGGATTGCGTCGACGCGGTCGAGCGCCTTGGCGAGGTAGACCTTCTCGGTCAGCTTGAGCTCGCGGGCCGAGCTCCCGAGGCCGGCGTTGGCCTTGGCGACGCCGGCGAGCCAGGACCGGATCGCCTCGAGCTCCTTGCGGTCGTAGCTGCCCTGATAGTCGGAGAGGGTGTTGCCCTCGCCCTTCATCAGCCCGGCGGCGCGCAGGGCGTCGTTGAACTCCGTGCCGGGGAAGAGGCGGTAGCCGCCGAGCAGAACCACGTTGACCTCGTCGGCGGCGAGCTCACCCGCCGACTCGCCCGAGGGGGCGCCGGCCAGGGCGGCGAGCTCGGCATAGCGGGCCAGCGCCGCGGCGTCCGCGCCGGCCAGGCTCTCGCCGACGACGCGGAAGTGGCGCAGCTTGACGTCGGGGCGCCAGGCGTTCTCGCTTTCGCGCACGCCGGCCGCGGCGAGCTTGGCCTTGAGGCCGGGGGCCGCCTTCTCCGCGCCCTCGGCGAGCTTGTGCAGGCCGTCGACGGCGAGCTTCAGCGCGGCGAACTTGAAGGCGTCGCCGTTGGGGGCCTTGAGCGCTGCGGCGAGCGCGTCGAGGGCGGCCGCTTCCTGCGGCGTTCCCTTGAGGACCGTGAACGCCTGGGCCAGGAGCGCCGAGGCGTCGTCGGCGTCGACGGGGCCCTTCGCGGCCCGCTCGAACAGACGCTCTTCGATCTGCAATGCGAGCGCCGGAGACGGCTTGGCGGTCAGCTCGCGCGACATCGCGGCGAGGGACAGGGGCTCGAGGTCGACGGCGGCGAGCTTGTCGGCGTCCGGGAAATTCTTGAGGCGCGCGGCCTCGACGGCCTCCAGGGCGCCGGAGAGGTAGAGCTTCTCGCTCCAGGTCAGCGGCCGGGGCTTGCCCTCGAAGCTCCAGCCGTTGCCGGAGCGGGCGATATTAAGCAAAAGATCACGAAGCGATTTGAGGTGCGCCGCGTCTAGCGCTTCGGGATAGGCGAGGCGGCTTGACAGGTCCCCGGACGCGGGGGCCAGGCCCGCCTCGCGCAAGGCGCGCAGGAAGGTGTGGCCGGTGAAGGTCCCGTCGCCCGACTTCAAGCTGGAGTAGAGCTGCTCGGCGGCCGCCTCGGGGGCGGTGCCGCCCTCCATCATGCCGGACTTAGCGCCCGCCTCGAGGCCCTGCTCTATGATCATGCCCGCGCGCTCCAGCAGCTCGCGCTGGGCGAAGTTCTCCTTGGTCGGGGTCTTGGCCGACGGCCCGCCCAGCTCGTCGATGGCGGCCTGCAGGGCGCGCAGGTGGGAGAGCTTGTAGAGCTCGCGGTAGTTCTGGGTCGTGCTCGTGTAGCCGCCGTAGCCGCCGCGGCCGTAGTAGCCGGGGTGGCCGTGGTCGTCGTAGTAGTCGTCGTAGTGGCCGCCGCTGCCGCCGTAGGAGTTCTGGGTGTCGGGCAGGACGACGCCATCCTTGATAAGGCGCTCGTGCAGGCCGGGGATGGCCTTCTCGGCGTCCTTGATGAGCGCGGTCGTCGCCTGGGTCACGAGGTAGCGGGCCGCGGCGGAAAGCGGGGCGGGGGCGCCGCCGTCGCCCTGCATCGAGGAGGCGAGGTTGGCGAGCATGGCGACCAAGGACGGGGGCGCCTGGACCTCCTGGTCGGGCGGAGTCTGCTTGTAGATCTCCGCGCGCACCGCGTCGATGGCGCGCGCGTTGGCCAGCGCCTTGTCGAGGAAGCCCTTGGCCTTGACCAGGTCGGCCTCGGCGGCGGAGGGCTCGGTCAGGCGGCGCAAAGCGAAGCTCGCCGTCCACATCTGCAGCATCGGGTCGGCGGCGTGCTTGGCCTGCACGCCTGAGAGGCCCTCGTAGAACTTGGCGCCGGCGTCGCGCGAGAGGTGGCTATAAAGCGCAGCAGCTGAAAGCTGCTGCACTTGCTTGTTGGGGCTCTTGAGCACGCGGAACAGCTGGGCCAAGGTCGTCTCGTCGCCGACCTCGACGCCGAGGATGACGAGCTTGACGAGCATCCGCGCCGAGGCGGGGTCATTGCGCGACTGCGCGATCAGGGCGTCCATCGAGCCCCACAGGGCGTCGCTCTCGCGCTCGATGAGCGAGCGCAGCAGGGTGTTCTCCGCCTGCTGGGTCAGCGGCAGGACGCCGGAGTGGCGGAAGATCGTCACCAGGATGTTGTCGGCCTTGGGGTCGGGAGACTCGCGCAGTATGGTCAGCGCGCGCTCGAAGTCCGGGCCCGCGGTCTTGGGGGACTCGTGCCAGCGCTTGAGCGCCGGGATCACCTCGCGCGTGATGCGCTCGTCGACGTAACGGTCGGAGAAGACGAAGAGGTCCTCGGCGTAGAACAGCTTGAGGGCGACCTCGGCCGCGGCGCGCTGCTCGACGCGGAAATTCATCGTGCCGACCGAGGAGACGCCGGTGACCGCGATCATCACGGCGAGCACGGCGACGGACGCGCCGCGCTTGACGCGGGCGAACAGGCCGGGGGCCTTTGCGCTGGGCTTGGGGGCCTCGAAGGCGACCGATTGTCCGGCGGCGACGGCGGTCAAGGCGGCGAGGCGGGCTCGGGCGTCGGAATGCGCGAGCCAGGAGATATCGGCCTTGCGCAGGGCCATGCGCGCGGTGATCGGAGCCAACGGCTCGAGCGTCTGGCGGGCGGTTCGGCGCAAGGCGGTCAGGACTTTTTCGAGAAGCTCGGGAGAACCGCCGGAAAGATAAACGGCGGTGAGCTTCTCGCGCCACAGGGCGTCATCGCGCACGGCCATCCCGATCATCGTCTCGCGCAGGGGCTCTTTGGCGTCGCGCCAGCCTTTGACGAACGAAGACAGGCGGCGCTCGTCGACCTCGCGCAGATCATAAAGGTGGATCAGGTCGGAGGAGACGCCTTTCTCGATGAAGCCGCGGCGGCTCTGCCACCACTCGCGCACGCTCCGCGTGATCTTGCCGCCGCTCCAGGAGTCGGCGGCGATGTAGGCGGCGACGACGGCGGCGAGCGCCGCGAAAGGGAGGATCTGGGGCCAGGCCCCGAGCGGGATGAGGGCGGCGCCGAGCAGGCCGGCGGCGCCGGGGCCGGCTTTCTTCCCCTTTTCCTCGGGCTTGGCCGTCGCGGCCCCGCGCCGCAGCAAGGAGCGGCCGGGCAGGATCAGATCGAGAAGAAGCATCAGCAAGGCGGGCCAGAGCAGGTAGACGCCGACCGGGCTCGGGGACTTGATCAGGTCTCCCTTCTGGCCCTTCTCGAGGCGGGAAACCTCGCTCAACACGTCGTCGATCGAGGCCTTCTCCCCGGCGCGGAAGAAGGCGCCGCCGGTGCGCTCGGCGAGCTGGCGCAGGGGGGCCTCGTTGAGGCGCGTGACGGCGGGCTGGCCGGTCTTCGTGTCGATCAAGTACTCGGTGCCGGTCCCGTCGGCGGTGGGCATGAGTATCTTGGTGCCGGCGGGGTCGCCGACGCCGATGGCGTAGACGGTGACGTTGTGCTCGGCGGCGGAGGCGATCGCGGCGTCGATCTCGGCCGGGGGCAC
This sequence comes from Elusimicrobiota bacterium, assembly GCA_036676805.1. Lineage (GTDB taxonomy): Bacteria > Elusimicrobiota > Elusimicrobia > UBA1565 > UBA9628 > GWA2-66-18. The sequence continues at coordinate 3,766 of JAKFCD010000003.1, read as the reverse complement.
GTCGCCGTCGGAGATCACGATCAGGATGCGCTGGCGGTCTCCCAGCTTCTTGGCGGTCTCGAAGTGGTTGGCGGAATATTTGATCGCCGCGGCCAGGTTGGAACCCTCGCCGATGCCGCGGGACTCGACGTCGAGGCGGTTGATCTTGAACTCGAAATTGCCGTAGTCGATGGAGATCGGGGAGGCCGTGCGCGATTTCCCCGCGAAGACGACGAGGCCGACGCGGTCCGTGCCCTGCAGGCGGGTGATGAACTCGTTGAGCTCCTTCTGCGTGCGCGCCATGCGCCCGTCCTCGGCGAAGACCATGCTGTGGGAGCCGTCGACGGTGACGACGATGTCCTTGCCGCCGAAGTTGACGCGCTCGTCGACCATGCCGCCTCTAGGGTCGCCGGCGGCGAGGCCGATCAGGCCCGCGGCCGCCAAGGCGAGCGCGGACTTGCCGAGGAAGCGGCGGGCGCCCCACCAGGAGCGGAAGGTCTTGGGCGCGGTGCCGGGGCTTAAGCGCTTGGCCGCGTCCATGCGTTTTTTTATACCCCAAGCGACGGCTAAGATCAGGATGGGCAAGCCGATGCCCACGACCCACAGGAACATCGAGGAGGAGAAGACGAGTCCCTGGCCGGCGAAGGCGAGCGGCAAGGCGCCGATGCCCCACACGCCCGAGCCCTTGCGGGTCATGCCCTTGCGCGCGGCGTCCTTCTCCCCCTTCTCCTGCTCGCCCAAAGCGTCGCCGAGCTTGTCAGCACCTTCGGCGGCATCCTTCGGCTTGCCTTCGCCGGGCTTTCCGTCCCCGGGCTTACCATCACCCGGCTTGCCGTCGCCGGGTTTGCCGTCGCCGGGCTTTCCGTCACCCGGCTTGCCGTCACCCGGCTTGCCGTCGCCCGGCTTGCCGTCGCCGGGCTTGCCCTTCTGCTTGCCGGGCTTTCCTTTCTTGGAATCCTTGCCTTCCTTCTGCTCCTGCTCCTTCTGCTGCTGCTTGAGCGCCTCGAGGTTCCACTTCGCGTCCATGTTGGTCGCGTCGCGGCGCAGGGCTTCCTTGTACAGCTCGACGGCTTTCTCGGCGTCCTGGGCCATGAGGGCGGAGTTGGCGAGGTTGAAGAGGGTCTGGGACTGTTTCTTCGTATCCGGGGTCAAGGACAGGTACTTCGCCCAGGCCGCGTCGGCCTTCTCGTTCTGGCCCAGGCGCAGGTAGGCGTCGGCCATGTTGAAGTAAATCTCGGGCACGTCGGGGTGGCGCTCGACGGCCTCGGCGTACTTCTTGAGCGCCTCGGCGAAGCGGCCCTGGTTGTAGAGCTTGTTGCCCTCGATGACCTCGGCGGGCACGGCGGACGTCAAGGACTTGGGCGCAACCACCTGCGCCTGCGCGGTCACGGCGGCGGGGGCGGAGGCGAGCGAGGCCAGGTCCATGGGCGCCTGGTTGAGGGCCATCATGAACGCGAGGCCGTAAAGCGTGCGCAGGCGCGTGTTGACGAGGGTCAGCTCGGCGCCGATGAGCAGGAAGGCGAGCAAGGCGAGCAGGCTCGTGTAGTCCTTGACCGAGACCGCGGAGACGATCTTGGCCGGGCTCTTCTCCAGGCGGGAGATCTCGAGGAGCACCTCGCGCATCGCGTTCGCGTCGCCGGCGCGGAAGAACTTGGCCCCCGTCTTCTCCGCCACGCCGCGCAAGGTGGCCTCGTTGAAGCTCTCGTTAGGTCCCGCGATGCCCACGCCGTAGATCTTGATGCCGAGCGAGGCGGCGATCTCGGCGGCGGCCTGCGGGTCGATGCCGGAGTTGGAGTCGCCGTCGGTGAATAAAACGACTATCTTCGCGCGTTCCGGCTGCAGAATGGTCTTGAGCAGGTCGGGGTGCTGCTTGGCGTAGGCCAGGGCCGCGGGCAGGCCCGAGTCCTTGAGCAGGCGCTGGACCTCGGCGGCGCGCGGGTCCTTCTTGCCGTCGAGCTCCAGCGCGCTGAGCTCGAGGAAGTGGGCGATGGAGGTCAGCATCGACTTGCCGATCGCGGTGGAGCCCGTCGTCTCGAGCTCCTTGAGGTGCGCGATCAGGGCGTCGTAGTCCGTCGTCAGCTTCATGTCCAGGTAGGACTCGTCGGAGAAGGTGACCATGCCCACGCGGTTCTCGGTGCCGCGGCGCTGCTCCTCGACGTAGCCGCGCACCGCCTCGCGCACGCCGTCGAGCTTGGCGCCGCTCATCGAGCCGGACATGTCGATGGACACCATGGTGTCCGTCGAGGGGATGAAGGTCTCGGTGCGCTCGGTGCCGATCATGGGGCGGGCCAGGGCCACGACGATCAGGCCCACCGCGGCCAGGCGCAGTATTTTGGGAAGTCCGGCGAGACGCTCGCGCAGCGTGCGCTTGGCGGGCGTCTGCGCGGAGGAGGACACGGCGAAGCGCGCGGCCTTGGCGCCGGAGCGCCACGACCAGAAGACGTAGGCCGCGAGCGGGATGAGCAGCAGGAGCACGTAGGGGCTGCCGAAGGTCAGGCCCGCGGCGCCGGGCAGAAGCGCCAGCATACCGAGCATGCCCGCCGAGCCTTCCTTGGGCTTGCCCGCCTTGCCGGCGACGCTCTCGACGAGCGCCTGCAGGCGCTCGAGCATGCGCGCCCGTTCCGTCGGGTCGGACTCCGTGCCGGCGAAGCGGGCTGATTCCGCTTGCGCGGCGAGCCGCGCCGCCACGCCCGCCTGGCCGGCGTCGTAGAAGGACTTGCGCAGGTCGCGCTCGAGCGTGCGCGCGTCGCGGGCCGCCTTGGGCAGGCCGGCGAAGTCGACCATGAAGCCGGTCAGGAGCTCCTGGTAGCGGGCATAAAAGGAAGCGGCGTCGAGCTCGGGGGATTCGGCCTTGAGCCGTTCGAGCCCCGTCTCGGTCACCGTGACGAGCGAGAGGCGCGAGTCATCGAGCTTCGGGTACAGGCGGCGCGCCGCGACGAGGCGGTGCACGCCGACGAAGAGGAGGATGCCCAGCGGGATCGCCGCGAGCCACATCCAGTCCGGGCCGTCGGCGCGCTTGACGCCGACGATGTCGCGCAGGCCCTTCTGCTTCCAGTCCGCGGTGAGCACGGTGGCGACCGTGAGCTCGGTCTTGGGCAGGACGATCTCGATGCCCTCGGGATAGACGGCGGTCTCGCCGACGGCGACGACGGCGATCCCGCCCTCTAAAGTCAACGTACCAGACCCAAAAGGAATGGCCTCGTAGACGATGGTCTTGCTCTCGCCGGGCGCCAACGTGAGCGGCGCCTCGGCGCCCTTGCCCTGCAGCTCGAGATCGGCGGGCAGGGCCTCCTGCAGAGAGGAGCGCAGGTTGTGCAACGTGACCGGCTTGTCCGACGTGTTGCGCAAGGTGATCGAGAGCTGGACGCGCTCGCCGACGGTCACGCCCTGGCGGTCGACGGAGGCGGCCGCCTCGAGCGGTCGCGGCAGCACGACGCGGGCCGTGTCGGCGGCGGCAGGCGTCTGCGCGGCGGCGATGGCAAAACGCTGATTATTGAAATCGACGGCGCTATGCGTCAACTGTCCTTCAATAGCCTGCCGGCTCAACGTGAGACTGGAGGCCGCGCCGGCATCGACTCCAAGCAAGGCCACGGAAAGCGCGAGGACCGTAAGACCCTTCTTGACCACGCGTCCGAGCCCGCCCGCGCGGACGGGCGCGGCGGCGGCCTGCCGCGCGCTCGAGCCGTCGAAGAGGTCCGCTCCGGCGTTCGCCTTCTCGGCGGCGGCCGCGGCGGACAGCACGCGCGTCATGGCCGGCGCGGCGGCGGCGCGCGCGGCGGCGGACGGC
>JAKFCD010000002.1:0-16341 GCA_036676805.1 Elusimicrobiota bacterium | reverse complement strand
CGCAGTTGCCCCTCACCCGTACCCTCTCCCCGCATGCGGGGAGAGGGGGACGCCAGCGTTGAGCCGGGTCTTCACCCTCGGCGCGGGAAACCACCCTTCGCGATCCCCCTCTCCCCGTCCTTCACGGGGAGAGGGTACGGGTGAGGGGCAGCGCCGACGGCGATCTTCCTACCGCCACATCCCCCGCATCTTCGCCTTCAAATCCACCCGCACGTCCGGCTGCGGCCCCTTGCCCTGCGCGGCCGAGGGCGGCGGCCAGGACGTTCGCTCGAAGCTCGGCAGGATGTGTTCCGGGATGAACCGCGTGCGCGAGGCGTAGACGTGGCGGTCGCCGCGGGCGGCCTGGCCGTGCACGAAGAAGCGCTGCGGCATGATCAGGTGCAGCGCGTCCTTGGCGCGCGTCATCGCGACATAGAGCACGCGCACCGACTCCCGGGACTCCATGTATTTCTCGCGGACCTCGGCGAGAACCGCGGCCGACGACGCGCAGCCGCCGGCGCGCAATGAGAAGCCGCCGGCCTTCCAGTCGGTCCGCAACGACGCCTTGGCGCCCGCGCGGGGCGGGGAGGAGAGGCTCATGGCGAACACGACGGGGAACTCGAGGCCCTTGGACTTGTGCATGGTCATCACGCGCACCGCGTCGAGGTGCTCGTCGGCCAGCGGGCTCTCCCCCTCCCCCCGCGTCTCCTCGGAGGCCTCGAGCACCTCGGCGATGAAGCCCTTCAAGGTCGCCCCCCGCGTCTCCGAGGCTTCGGCCGCCTTGCGCTGGAGCTTGAGCAGGTTGGAGACGGTCTGCTGGCCGTGGTACGCCCGAGCCGCGAGCTCGGGCAGGCGCGTCTCGGCGAGCGCGGCTGAGACGAGCTCGCCCAGCGGCGCGCGGCCCGCGCGCGCGCGCAGCGAGCGCAGCGCGGCGAAAAGGCGGGCCGCGGCGCGGCGCTCGTCCTCGGGCAGGAGCTTGGGGGCGGGGTCCTTGCGGTAGTCGAGCGCCCCGGCGCGGGCCAGGCTCAGCAGGGAGTCGTCGGACAACGCCGCCAGCGGCGAGCGCAGCAGGCCCGCGACGGCGGCGCGGTCCTCGGGCTCGTCGACGGCGCTCAAGAGGTTGAGCAGGTCGCCGATCTCGGCGGCCTCGTAGAAGTCACGTTCTATATCGACCGCGTACGGGATTCCTTTAGATTTAAACGACTCCAGCAGGTAGGGCAGGACGGTGGAGGAGCGCATCAGGACGGCGTAATCCTTGAAGGCCCGGCCCTCCTCGAGTATGCGGCGGGCGATCCACTGCGCCTCGGTCCGGTGGCTGGCGGGCGCCAGGCCGCCGTCGGGCTCGGTCACGGCGACGACCTCGACGCACGGCTCGGGGGACAGGTCCGGCTTCGCCGGCATTATGCCCTTGTAGACGGGCTGGACCCCCGCCTCCAAGGTCATCACGCGCGAGAAGACGTCGTTGACCGAGCGGATGACGCCGGGCACCGACCTGAAATTCGCGGTGAGGTCGCAGGCCAGGGCCTTCGCGGCGGTCAGGCGCCCGAGGAAGCCCTCGTACGCGAAGATGTCCGCCCCGCGGAAGCGGTAGATCGACTGCTTCGGGTCGCCGACGATGAAGATGCGGCCGGGCGCGGGCACGACGTCCTTCCAGGACCTCGCCGAGCGGCCCGGCGCCTCCGACAAATATAGAAGCAGCTCGCCCTGCACCGGATCCGTGTCCTGGAACTCGTCGATGAGCAAGGTCCGGCAGCGGCGCTTGAGCTCCTCGCGGGGGCGAGGCGCGTCGCGCAGGAGGTTGCGCGCGCGGTGCAGAAGGCCGTCGTTGGACACCCAGCCGCGGCGGGAGAACTCGAGGCGGAACCTCGTCGCGAACGGGCGCAGCAGGCGCGCCGACAGCCGCGCGACGGCCTCGCCGCGCGGGGAGACGGCCTTCGCCACGGGGCACATGGCCGCGTAGAACGCCGCCCCTTCCTCGTCCTCGGCCCAGGCCTTGGGCCAGGCCGACTTGTTGAGCTCCGGGGGCTCGGGGGCGTCGAGGGAGGGCTCCGCGGCCTCGGCTGCCTGCGCGGCGGCGAGCAGGCGCATCTCGGCCGTCTCGAGCGCCTCCATGATCCGGCTTACGCCCTTCGGGCGAGTCTTGCTCATGCGCAGCGCGCGGGTCCGCGCGGCGAGCGCGCGCAGCTCCGCCGCCGCGCGCGGGTCCGGGCCGCCGGCCGAGCCGGGCTCGACGCGCTCGGAGCACAGGCTCCAAGACAGCTCCTCGAGCTCCGCCAAGGAAACCGCCGCGAGCACGGCCAGCCAGTCCTTGCGGCGCGGCGGCCGCTCCCCGAGCTCGTCGTCGAGCCACCGCGCCCATTCGGAGACGAACAGGTCCTTCATGCCCCGCTCATCGGCGTCCACGCGGAAAGCGGGGTCCACGCCGGCCTCGACGGGATAGAGCCGGAGGATCTGGGAGCAGAAGGAGTGGATGGTGCCGATCGGGGCCTTGTCGAGGTCCTCGAGGGCGGCGCGCGCCCGGGCGAGGACGTCGGCCTCCGGCGTCTTGAAATGGGCCGTGAGCTCGGCCATGGTCCGGGACGCCCGCATCCGCGCCTCGGGCGAGAGGACCCCGTCCGACAGGCGCGCGGCGAGCTCGGAGAGGCGCTCCGACAGGCGCACCTTGATCTCGCCCGCCGCCTTCTCCGTGAAGGTCAGAGCCACGACCTCCTCCACGCGCGCGGGCTTCTCCCCCGCGAGGACCAGGAAGAGGATGCGGTCCGTCAGCAAGGTGGTCTTGCCGGTCCCCGCGCCGGCCTCCACAAAGACGCTCGCCTCGAGGCTCAGGCGCGCGCGGTCGCGGTCGGCTTTGTCGGGAGCCTCGATCATGCCCCCATTATAGGACTTAGGGGCCGTTCGGGCGGGCGAGGAACAGGCGCAGCGGCTCGTGCTCGGCGGCGGCGCCGGCGCGGACCTGCGCCTCGAAGGCGCGCAGCGCGACCTCGCGGACGGCGGCGTCCCGGAAGTAGATCCGCGGCGGATCGTAGCGCGTCGTCTTTACGGCCGCGTGGCGCCGGAAGAAGTCCGCCAGCTCGGCGAGATCCCCGACGAACACCTGCGGGATTCCCTTCGGAGCCTGCTTCTTGCCGAAGAACTGGCGCACGGTCGGGTCGATGACGATCTGCCCGTCCGGGAGGTCGAGGAGAACGTAATAATGAAGCTCGGCCTCGACGAGACGCGCGGGCACGCCCTGCGCGCGCAGGAGCAAGGCGAGCTTCGGCGCGGCGTCGCCGCAGCACGACTCGTCGAGCGTCGTGCGCGGGCCGTTCCAGCTCCCGAGCGCCACGCTCTCGCGCAGGGCGGGCAGCGCGCGCTGCACCGCGTTTCTCACGGCGTCGAGTTGGAGCGGCTGACGAAGGGTCGGGCCGGGGCCGGGGGCCAGGCGCGGGGAGACGGCCTCGCCGTCCGCCGCGGGCGCGGCGCCGTCGAAAAAATCCGCGTAGCGCCGGGCGTCGGCGCTCTCGGACGCGGGCGCGGGCGCGGGGGCGGGGGCGGCCGGGAAAAGCGGAAGCGGAGCGGGAAGCAAAGACGGGGCGAGGCTCGCCGGGACGGCGGACAGGGCGGGCGCGAATGTCCCGGCCGCGGCGGGGGGCGCGAGGGGCGAGAACGCGGGCGCCGGCGGCAGGAGCGGGACGGCGAGGCGGACCTGGGCCGGGGTCCGCGTCGAAACGGCCCCGAGCGCCAGGGCCAGTAGAAGCCGGGAGGGCGTCATTCTCACGATGACAGTATACGCGCCCTCGATCCCCTCGCGCCTGAGGCGAAGGTCCCTCGGGGCCTGGGCCCTCCGGGCGGATTTGCGCCCCCTCTCAGGAAAAAGCATCATGAAGCGATGAGGCATTGGTCCCTGCGCGGGCGCCTGACCGCCGTCCTGGCGACGACCTTGAGCGTCTTCGCCGTGGTCTCGACCGTGGCGTACCTGACCCACAGCCGCGCCGAGGACCGCCTCGGCAGCGGGTTCGCCGCCCAGCTCATGGTGCTGACCGAGCTCCCGGCCCACCGCAACGAGCTGCGCCGGGTCGACGCGTTCGCCGACAACTACCTGACCACGCGAGACGGGACGTGGCTCGAGCGCCGCGCCGCCGCCTCGCGGGAGTTCCTCTCCTCGCACTTCCGCATCGCCGCGCTGATCCGCGACGCGGAGGAGCTCGCCGAGTGGCAGGATATCGCGCTCGACTTCGCCGCGTACGACGCCGGGCAGAACCGGATCTTCGAGCGGGTCCGCCGCGGCGAGCTGAGCCGCCTCGAGGCCATCAGCCGCGCGATCGACAACGAGACCATCGACGGCCTCGTCGAGCGCATGTCGCACTTCGGGCGGCTGAGCTTCGACCGCCTCGACGCCCAGCGGCGCGCGGCGCGCGAGGCGGCCCTGCTCACCTTCGCCGCGGTGCTGGGCTTCGGCCTGTTCGGCAGCGTCGCGGTCGCCGCCGCCGTCTCTCGCATCGTCGTGGCTCCCGTGAGCGTCCTGCGCGCGCAGGCCTCCAGCTGGAAGCTGGGCGAGCCCTGGCTTGCGTCCATGCAGGACGGCCCGCCGGAGATCCGCGACCTAATGCTCGCGATGAGCTCGATGGCCGCGCAGCTCAACGCCCAGTTCGAGAAGGAGCGCCGGGCCGGCCGGCTCAAGTCCCAGCTCGTCTCCGGCGTCAGCCACGAGTTCAACAACGCCCTGGCCGTCATCCACACGGCCCACGCCCTGCTCCAGGAGAACGAGCCCGCCACCGCCGCGGCCGCCCCCTGGCACGACATGCTCGCCGCCAACATCCGCGCGCTCTCGACGATGGCCACGAACCTGCTCAACCTCGGGCGGCTCGAGTCGGGCAAGTTCTCCGTCGACATCCAGCGCGTCGACGCCGCGGCCCTCCTGCGCGGCGCGGTCTCCCGGCTCGAGATCCTGGCCGCGCGCAAGAAGCTGTCGGTCGAGCTCGAGGCGCCGCAGGCGGAGCTGCCCTGCGCCGGCGATCCCGACGCGCTCTCCCTCGTCGTCGCCAACCTGTTCTCGAACGCGGTCAAGTACACCCACGCGGGAGGGACGGTGACCCTCGGCGCGCGCAAGGTTCCGGGCGGGCGCGTGGAGCTCTACGTCGCCGACACCGGCATCGGCGTCGCCCCCGAGGACCGCGAGAAGATCTTCGGCGGCTACTACCGCACGGAGGAGGGCAAGCGCGAGGCGAAGGGCTTCGGCGTCGGGCTGGCGCTGTCGCGCATGATCCTCGAGGCGCACGGCACGGACCTCGAGCTCGAGACGGAGCAGGGCAAGGGCTCGCGCTTCTCCTTCAGCCTGCCCGCGCGCGAAGGCGGCGGCGCGTCGGACCTGCGCGCCTAGGACGCCATCAGCATGTTGAGCAGGCGCAGCTCGTTCGCGTCGAGCCAGAAGCCGTGCCCCGCGCACTGATCGACGCGCAGCAGCTCGTTGCCGAAGCCGCCGTTCATCATGTCCTCGAGGCAGACGGGGCACTTCGCCGTCCCCTGGCGGGGCCGAAGGGGCCCTTTCGCGACGGCCGCGGTGAAGGCGGCCGGGTCCGTGACCACCTTCGAAAGCTCGTCGAAGTCGTACCAGCGCCCCTTGCACTTCGGGCACTCGTCGAGCGTCAGCTCGCCGGCGACGATCTCGTCCATCGGTGAGAACGGGCACTTCGGGCAGTCTCGTTCGGCCATGAGGGGAGTGTAAAGGAGGCGCGGAATCCCGTCAAGGGGTGAGGAGACATCCGACTGTTTCCGGAAACAGTCGGGCGATGGGTTTACTCCTCGCCGGGGAGCTCGGCCTTCAGGGCGCGGGCGCGCGAGGGCGCGTGGCCCTTGCGGCACACCGTGGGGAACTCGCACCAGGAGCAGTGGCCCCGCTCCCCGTCGTCGGGGCGCATCGGAAAGCGGCCCGACGCGATCGCGTCGACGCGGGCGGCCAGGATCTCCAGGAAGGGGCCGCGCGCCAGCCCCCAGTCCTGCGCCGTCAGCTCCGCGGAGCGCGCCTCCCCTTCCTCGACCTCGAGGAACAGGAGCGACGCCCCCGCGAATTTCCAGCCTTCGCCAAGCGCGGCCCCGCCGAGCTCGGCGTAGAATGGGAGCTGGTGCACCTTCCCCTGGGCGGCCTTCTCGGCGAGCTTCTTCGAGCGCGCGTTCTCCCGGGTCTTGTAGTCGACGACGCGGAACTCGCGCGACGCCGCGTCCGCGTCGATGCGGTCCGCCACGCCCTTCCAAGGCACGCCGCCCGGGGCGCCCTCCGCGGGCTCCCCCTGAAGGCGGGTCTCGAACAGCCGCGGCCTCAGGCCGGCCGCGCGCAGGCGCTCCAGGTCCCAGGCGATGAAGGAGCGCAGGCGGCGGCCCATGTCGAGGCGCGCCGCCTCCCACAGCAGCGGGTACACGCCGAGCGCGCGCCAGTCGTTCTCGGCGAAGACGGCCGCGTCCGCCGCCGCATACGCGGGCTCCCAATCCTCGGCCCCGGACCAGACGCCGGGCGTCAGCGAGGCGAAGAACCGTTCGAGCACGGCGTGATAGACGCGGCCGCGCTCCTGGGGCGTGAGCTCCCCCCGCCCGGACGCCTCCTCGCGCTCGCCGAGGTTGAGCACCCGGGCGGCGAAGAAACGGAAGGGGCAGGCCGCGTACATGTCGATGGCCGTCGGCGAGAGGCCCGACTGCTTGAGGCGCGCGAGCTCCGCCGCGATGGGGCGCGTGAGGCCGTCGCGGCCGGAGGGAGCGCCGCGCTCGTTGAGCGCCGAGACGCGCTCGAGCTCCTCGGGCAAAGGCGCCGTCCGCGCGTCCGCCTCGCCGAGCGTCGGATGCGGGGCGCCGCCCTGAAGGACCGCGAGCATGGACGCCTCGCGCGGCGTGAGCAGCGCGGACGGCGTGGCGCGCAGGCGCTCGGCGGGCTGGCGCGGCACGCGCCTGGCGTCGCCCTCGCCGGGGGCCGGCAGGCCCGCCGCCCGGCACAGCTCGCGCAGGTAGGTCGAGGGCACCGAGGCCTTGCCCGCCTCGTCGGAGCGGGGATAGATCAGGACGAGCCTCTCCTTGGCGGAGGCGCAGACGAGGTAGAAAAGCAGGCGCTCCTCCTCGTGCCCCGCGGCCTTGCGCCCGATCCAGTAGCCGGCGGGATGGCGCAGGGCGGAGCGGGCCGCGTCGCGCAGCAGGGGGTCCTCGAGGACCTGGCGCGGGAACAGCTTTTCCTTGAGGCCGAGGAGGATCACCGCGCGAAAGCGCTGGCCGCGGGCGTCCATCGCGTCGAGGGCGCGCGCGCCGAGCAGGCCGTCGCCGGCGTCCCGCGAGGCGCGGACGAGCTTGCGCTCGAAGGCGTCGAGGAAGTCCTCCCACGAGCAGGGCGCGCGGAGGCGGTCGAAGGCCGCGAGCTCCTCGAGCGCGGCCTCGACGGCGGCGAAGGCGTCGCGCTCGGCCGCCGAGGGCTTCGCCGGAAGGGCAAGATGCGCGGCCAGCAAGGCCCGTGCCTCGGCGGCGCGCCGCGACCAGGCGGCCTCCGGGGAGCCGAGAGCGGCGCGCAGGCCGGAGACGAAAGCCCACAGCGCGCCGACGTCCTCGGCGGCGACGAGCTCCCCGGGAAGGCCCTCGCGCACCCGGTGGGCGCGCAGCTCGACGGGGCCGCCCGCGCGCGGCTCGAGCTTGCCCCGCCACTGCAGCCAGCCGGCCCGTATGCCGAGGACGTCCACGAGGCGGCGCCAGGCCCGGGCGCGCTTGGGGGTCGCGGCGATGAAATAGGGAGAGGACGCGAGGTCTTCTACCGTACGCGCGGGGAAGTCGCGCGCGCGCAAAGTCAGAAGATCGAGGGCCGCCTTCGCGGCGGGGCGGCGCAGGATGGGCTCGCCGCAGGAGAGGTCCAGCGGCAGGCCTTCGGCGGCGAAGGCCTCGGCGAGAGCGGGGCGGTAGGGCTCGAGGGCGCGGGCGACGACGGCGATCTCGTGGGCGGGGAGGCCCTCGTTCATGAGGCGGAGGACCTCTTTGGCGGCGGCCCAGGACTCGTCTCTCGCGCCTGACGCCGAGACCACGACGACTCGACCATGCTCAACCGCCGAAGGCGGTTTGGACGGATCGAACAACGCATCGAGCGCTTCTCCGAGCGCGGTGCCGCCGGCTGCGCCGGCGGCCGCGCTCGACGAGATACCGGCAAATTTTTCTTTGAACAGTTCCTCGGAAAAACGAAAGGCGGGGTGACCTTGCCGGAACGGAAAATATAATTTAGAGGGACGCGTCGCGGTGACCGCCTCGAAGAAGTCGAGCTGGAGTCCGGTGAGATCGTAAAAGCCGTAATAAATTATCTCCGAGAATCCCGAAAGCCACGCCGACGCGGACGCCGATTCGGCGGCGCGCTTCACCAAGGCCGACGGCGCCAGCACGCCGAGACGCGCGAGCTCTTTTTCGTACAAAGCCAATATCGCCAATAATCCGTTGAACCTCGCGGCCTCCTCTTCGTCGCGAATCAACGTCGAACCGAAGTGTTCAGCCACTTGTTTTGCATCGACCCCCGCATCGATCAGATCGCGCAGGCTCGAGCGCACGGCGGAGGCGAGGGCCTTGGGCCGCAGCTCGCGGGCCACTCCGAGAACGGGCGCCAGGTCGAGGGCCCGGTCGACGACGGCGTCGTGGAAGACGGGGTCGGAGATCAGCGCCGCGTCGGGGAAGCCCGCCTCCTCGACGACGAGCGCGGCGAGCGAGTGGAAGGTGTGGAAGTGGACGCCGAGCAGGGGGAGGGATTTCTCGACGGCCAGCAGGCGCTCGAGGCGGTCGGCCAGGACGCGGGAGGGTGCTACGACGAGCAGGGGACGGCCGCCGGGCCCGGGAAGCAGGGCGCGGACGCGCTCGACGAAGGCCTCCTCGAGCGCTTCGAAGGGCCCATGCACGACGCGAAGACCTCGGGGACGGGCATCCATCAAGCCAAAGTATCAATTTTGCTATCCTATTATCCGCGCCATGACCATCCCCACGACGCCGCCGTCGGGCTTCCGCGACTTCCTGCCCGACTCGGTCGCGGCCCGCGCCCGCGCCGTCGAGCTCATCACCCGCGTCTACCGCTCCTACGGCTTCCAGCCGGTGGCGACGCCCGCCGTCGAGGACCTCTCGGTCCTGACCGGCCAAGGCGGCGGCGAGAACGAGAAGCTCATCTTCAAGATCATGAAGCGAGGCGAGGCTCTCGAGCGCGCCGCCGCCGAGAAGACGGACCTCGCCGACCTGGGGCTGCGCTTCGACCTCACCTTGCCGCTGGCGCGCTGGTACTCCAAGCACGGCTCCCAGCTCCCCCACCCGTTCAAGGCCTTCACGATAGGACCCGTCTGGCGCGCCGAGCGCGCGCAGAAAGGCCGCTACCGCGAGTTCACGCAGTGCGACGTCGACATCATCGGCTCCGACTCCTGGGGCGCCGAGGTCGAGATCATCGCAGCGATCCTCGCCGTCTTCAAGGAGTTCAGCCTCGAGGGCGTGAAGGTTCACCTCAACGACCGGCGCCTCGTCGATCAGGCGCTCGCGGCCGCGGGCGTGGCCGAGGACAAGCGCGGCGCGGTGTGCGTCGCGGTGGACAAGCTCGACAAGATCGGGCGGGAGAACGTGAGCACCGAGCTCACGGCCCTGGTGGGCGAAGATGTGAGCGCCGCCTTGGTCAAGACCTTGCTGGCCGAAAACGGCACGGCGACGGAGCCGCTCGACAAAATCATCGCCGCCGTCTCCGCGCTCGTCCCCGCGTCCTCCCTCGTCGTGGACCCGAGCCTCATGCGCGGCATGGGCTATTACACGGGGCCGGTCTTCGAGTTCCGCCACCCGTCCCTGTCGGGCTCGCTCGGCGGCGGCGGCCGCTACGACCAGCTCACCGCGAAGTTCGGCGGCCCGGACGCGCCCGCCTGCGGCGGCTCGATCGGCTTCGAGCGCCTGATGCTGATCCTCGAGGAAAAAGGCAAGGGCGGCGACCACGCCGCTCCCGACGCCGTCGTGACCGTGTTCTCCGACGACCTGCGCGGCCGCTCGCTGGAGGTCGGAGCCGCGCTGCGCGCCAAGGGCCTGGCCGTCGACGTGTACCCGGGCACCGGGAAGCTCAAGGCCCAGTTCAAGTACGCCGACCAGAAGAAGGCGGGCTACGCCATCGTCATCGGCCCCGACGAGGCCGGCCGCGGCGCCATGCAGGTCAAGGCGCTCGCCACCGGCGAGGAGCAGGCCCTGACGCTCGACGAGGCCTGCGCCCTCATCGCCGGCAAGCACTAGGGATGAGCCGGGCGTTCGTCAAGGAGGACGCGCAGGGCCCCGATGAGGACCCGCCCGAGCGCCCGGTCTCCCCCCAGCCCAACTACGTGACGCCCCGCGGCCTCAAGACGCTTCAGGACGCGGAGGAAGCGCTGCTGGCCGAATTGAAGGGGTTCGAGGGCGCGCAGGATGACGAGGCGCGCAAGAAAAGAAAACGGGAGCTCGAGCGCGACCTGCGCTATGTCCGCGCGCGCCTGGAGTCGGCCATCCCCGTGGACCCCGCCAAGCAGCCCAAGGACCAGATCCGCTTCGGCGCCTCCGTCGTGCTCCGGCGCGAAGACGGCGAGAAGAAGTCGGTCCGCATCGTCGGCGAGGACGAAGCTGAAGAGGGCGGCCAGACTCTGTCCTGGGCCGCGCCCTTCGCGCAGACCTTGTTCGGGCTCAAGGCCGGGCAGGTGCTGTACTGGGAGACCGAGGCAGGTGCCGAGAAGTGGTCGGTCGTGTCGATCTCTTACGCACCTTGATTATTCTCGCAGAGTGAGTACACTGAAGAAGATGATTTCAAAAAGCGGCAACACGTCCGCCTCAGCAACGGTGATCATGGCCTTGCTCATTTCGGCCGGAGGCTGCATTTCCCCCCGCGAAAAGATCGCTGCTCCGCAATCCATGCCAAAGGCCGAGCTTTCAAAGCCCGAGATCGTCGCCAATCGTCCCGCCGTCCGCGGGGGGCTGCAATTGGCGGTCATGGCCCTGGCGAATAAGACGGGGGATGCCGCATATAATAACGACGGCGAGACTCTCTCCGAGCGGATATCCATCCGGCTATCGGGCTATCCCAACGTAAATGTCGTGGAGCGAGCGAGATTCAACGAGGTGCTCGATGAACTGGCTCTCTCCGAGCGCGTGCCGATTGATGACTCGACCGCCGCGCGTATAGGCCGTCTCCTTGGGGCGAATTACATGGTTTTCGGGTCCCTGACGCAACTGGGTCCCCTGCCTTCGATATCCCTGCGTATCGTAAGCGTGGAGACAGGCGAAATCATCGGCGGTGCGATGATCGACACCGCTGGCCGGCCCGACTTCGACCGCGCGAGCGGAGCGAGCGCCAAAGAACTGATGGCAGCGATACAAGGTTTCAAAGCCGCGGCAATTCGGACCAAGCCCTAACCAACTCCTTCGCGGACCGCCTCACCGCTTCAACCAATCCTTCGCCCGATTCCATCTCCTTTCGGATTTCCTTCCTCGCTACGCCATGGGAGTCGAATAGGGTGATCTGCACGCTGGTTCTTTCCTTATCCCGAACAATCGTCGGCACAACCAGGTAATCCGATTTTCTAACTTGGATGAATTTTGCCCGGCAGGCATCATCTTCGCACATGCCGGCATTGAACGCCCGTTCCCATTCCACTTCCTCCTGCTGATCTTCCTCGACAACCTGTATGACATTTGTATCCACCAGTTCCTGGCTGATCAAATCTGACAGCAACCGGCTTTCATCATCTCTTGATCCCTGTGATTTCAAAACCAGGGTTGCAATCGAAACACGAGGGCGCCGAGGAAAATAGGTCAATTCCAGGACGTGGCCCTTCTGAGCGTTCTTGATGTTCTCGATAATATAGACGCGTTCGATTCCGTCGCCTCTCAGATCGGCGGAAATGAGGCGCTGCACGTCCCCCGCGAGCTTAAACACACGTTCGTTTCGCCAACCCTTGCTCGTTGCCGCAATTCGGTGAATATATTCCCCGTCCGCGGCGAGTACTATTTCCGTATTTGGACCTTCACCGAGGCTGACGGCCATGCTTCTATACACACCGCCCAATTCGTCGGTTGGCCCGCGAATCATGAACATCTTGCCGCTAAAAGCGCTCCCATTCGAGACGACGGAGGCGGTTGAAAAATCGGGGCTAAAATCCACGATTTCGCGATCGAGATAAACTCGCCGAGGCGTCTTACGCGAAGGCTGCACATTAAGCGCCAACGGGAGAGATGCTCTGGCGATCCATCGCCCATCCTTCCTCAAGAATGCCTTCCCGGCCAAGATGATGTCTCCGCCTGCGTTCCAAGCCGGAGGATTCACCGCCGGGGTTTCAACGCACGCCGGCCCGAACAAATCGCAGCCCCACCGGTCATACAGCTTTCGGCACGAATAATATTCCTGCCGGTTGTCGACGAAACACTCCGAAAGAGGCTGCGACTTTAATTCTATGATGCGCTTCACGAGAACGGCGCTCGATGATTGGGAGGTCTTCGGCGAGAAGGTCAAATTCCAAGTGGCCAAACCCGGAGTTGAAAGCGTGCGCCGCCCTCCCTCACCCGATGAGAGGAGGGAGTGCTCAATTATTCTCGCGTCGGATCGCGATCCGATCAGCAGGCTGGGGGAGCCGTCCTCATTGATATCTGCGAAAGCCGCAGAATCCGGCCGTGGGAGACCCGATTCAAATTCGTTCTGAATCCAACGGCCTCCGAGCCAACGGAGCTCATGCAAAGAACCTTCAGCTCCACACACAATCAATGAATTTGCCCCCCCAACCTTTCCTGACGTTGCGCATGTCAGGCGGTGAGCATAAGCGCCGATCTCCACAGAAAGCCACTCCGCACTGACCTTCGAGGCCATCAGGAGTAAGACAACCGCGCATACCACCGATCTCATTGTGATTTCCCCGTGCAGATTCCAAATGAGAGATCGGGAATCCGAGCTTTTAATTCAGGCACGCTTCGGGCTTCGATGAATTGCTGACGTGAAATCGACCCGTCCTCGACCTTTACGGATTTAACTGAAACGACTTTGCTTCCAAGAATGGATTCGATCCGACCCACTATGACCTGATCGGCTCCAAGGAGTTTCCCCATTTCATGCGTCGCCTTCGGATCCATGAGGCGGCTCACCTGAATATCCCGCTCCGCAAGGATTGCAGACATTTTTTCCCGTTCAAGCACCCGACAATTTCCCAAACCGATAAGATGCTGCCGTACGAGTTCCGCCGCAGCTTCACCTTCCGGTGCCGCACCGCGCGGGCCGACGAAGGGCGCGACAACCGTCCAGCCTTCATCAAGCCATTTCATACCGTAAGCGCCGGCTTGCTCACCTAGTAGGACTAGCCGCCGTGAAGGTCTGATCCAGGACATCGCGGCCATGGCATAAATCCGTTGATCTAGCGGCCTAAACTCGATCCGAGCCCACTTTTTTTTCGTAAATGAGTACTCGGAGAGAACGTTCCCGTTCGCTAAATAGATGCGATTCTTCGCATCATCGCGAAACGAGTCCACGATCAATCCGGCGGTGAACTCCGTGAACGCACCCTCACGCTCCTCTCCGTCGATACGCTCCGAGCGATAGGATGTGCCATCCCACGTCAATTCCACGAGGCCCCGAGAACCGGAAACATAAACTCGATTGCGGCCATCATTTCGAGCGTCGCCAACGGCGATTTGGGAAATATCGCCAATTCCGTCAAGGAGAATCCGGGTCTCCGGCCGGAATTTACCCGATGCATCGACCGTCCCTTCAGCCAATGTTCTCGGCGTCCCGGTTACGGCGTAAAACCGCCGTTTGCCATCAGATCGGCCAGCCCCAATCGCAAGTATATACGCCGGGAAATTGTTCTCGACGTTCATGACGGCAACGCTGCTGACGTGATTGTCCACACATCGCACTCTTCGGGAGCCGCCTTCCAACGGAATGTGGGTGATATATAGTTCGTCGTTAGCGGTGCGCATTATTGAGCGGCGATAACCCCAGACTGGACGATCCAAGAAGGGCATGATCTGAAGGCGTTCGAGCGAGTCCGGTTGAATGGCGACAGCTTCTCCGTCCTCGGTCTCTATGACGACCCAAAGTTTTCCGCCGCAAAAAAAATGTCCAGATTGCAGCCCGACCTTGCCGGCCCGGAGCAGATCAGTCTCGGAAAAACTTATGTCTATTTTCGCTCCGATGCGCAGCGGATCTTTAGAGGCAAGCTGGAGTTTGAACAATCTCGACACAGGCGCGTTCGTCGACCTATAGCTGATCAGGCTGTCCGCGCCCCCAACGCGCATCGGCATCGGCAAAGCGTCCTTGCTCCCACCTCTCTCGAAAAGAAGCAAGGTCGGCAGTCCGAAATCATGAGAAAGCACCTCGACCTGAGCGAGGCGCCTCTGGGAAATGATTCCTGAAATCCACTTGGCCTGGACCTCGGAGACGTTCATCCCGATTAACGATGCCAACGCGGTCTGAATCGCGAGACGGCCCGCGCGCTGCCCCACGGCTTATAGAAGCCGGCCCTGGGTCTCGGGCTTCACGTTGAGCAGCTCGAGGTCCTGCGCGGTGTCGACGTCGGCCTGCGTGCGGTCGTCGTCGAGCGGGATCTTCACCGCCTCCCCCCAATGCGCTCGCACGGCGGCCATCGCGGTGTCGTCGCCGACCAGGCGTCCGACCTCGCCGAACAGCTCGCGCGGGTACGCGGTCGGATGCCCTTTGACGGAGCCCTCCGCGCCGGGATAAATCGGGAAGGTCAGCGAGCCGGTGAGCTCGAACTCGGAGATGACGCGCTCGACGAGCCAGGCCGGCACGCGCGGCATGTCGCCGAGCAAGGTCACGACTCCGGGCGCGTCGGCGGGGACCTCGCGCAGGCCGGTCTCGAAGGACGAGGCCTTGCCCGTGGACCAGGCCGGGTTGAACACCACGCGCAGGCGGGGATCGTCGAGGCCCTCGATCGCCTTGAGGCCGTCCTCGGCGCCGGCGCCGAGGACCACGATGACCGGGTCGAGGCGCGCGGCCAAGGCGGTCTCGACGACGTGACGCAGGACGGGGAGGCCGTCGACCGCGGCGAGCATCTTCGAGGTCTCGCCGAAGCGCTTGCCGCGCCCGGCCGCGAGCACGAGGCCCGGGATTCTCACGCCGCCCTTGCGCTGAAGGGGCGAGGAGCCGGCGGCGCGCGCGCGCGCGGGACGGCCGCCCTTGCGCTCGGCGCGGACGGCGAGGATCTCCGCGGTCACGGCGAGCGCGATCTCCTCGGCCGTCTCCGCGCCGACGTCGAGCCCGGCCGGGGCCGAGAAGGACCCCGGGCGGGGTTCGACTCCGCTCTCTCGGAGCTCGCTTAAAAGCTTGGCCGCGCGGCCCGCGGCGCCCACGAGGCCGACGTAGCGGGCCGGGCTCGGCACCGCGCCCTTCAGGGCGCGCAGGTCGGCGGAGTAGCTGCGGGTGGCGACGACGACGTAGGTGTCGAGGTCGGGGCGGCAGGCCGCCCGCGCCGCCTCCCAGCCGCCTTGGACGAGCTGCCAGCGCGCCCGATCCCAGCCCTCGCCGTGCAGGCGCCCGGGGCGGTGGTCGGCGACGGTGACGACGAAGCCGAGGCGGTCGAGCAGCTCGGCGAGCCGGCGGCAGTCCTCGCCCGAGCCCAGTATCAGCGCCTTGCCCATGGGAATCAACGGGAAGCGCAATAGGCGCCGCACGCCGCCGCGCTGGGCCTCCTCCTCCAGCTCCGGCGCGCCTTCCTGATAGCAGGCTTTCACGGCGGGGTGATCGGGCGGGAAATGGCGACGGCGGCCGGCGTCCTCTCCGGACAGGGCGAGCTCGATGACGAGACCCTCGCCGCGAAGCAAGGTCTCGCGGACCTCCCGCAGGCGCTCGCGCAGCTCCCCCGTGATGGGCTCGAGCCAGACCTCGGCGCTCCCCGACAGGCCGCCGGGGCCGAAGATCGCGTCGTCCTCCGTCAGCTCCATCTCGGCCTGCCGCGGGACCTGGGCCTCGATCGCGGCCAGAGCCGCCTCCCGCAGGGACTCGGGGACGGCGGAGGCCGCCAGGACCCCTTCCCCTCCGGCGGCGTTGTCGTCGGCGATCACGCAGGACGCGCCGGGGCGCTCCCCGAGGGAGCCGTCGAGGGAGACGAGGGTCGCCAGGACGCCGCGGACGCACATCGGATCGCCGGAGGCGAGATCCTCGAGGGCGCGCAGGGCGGCCAGAACTTCATGGGGGCGGGGGGCGCTCATATTCTCGTCGTGATACCGTCGAGAAATTCAACCATATTCGGCGGGGTCAGACCCCGTCAATATGGGAAGCCCCTGTCAAATCAGTTGAGAACGTTACCGAGCCGTTAGCCTTTCCTCCCTTGAAGATATCGGCGTTGCGCTACCAGGTGTTGAGGGTCGTCTCCCGGGCGTAAAGCCGTGCGAAGTGATCCG
>JAKFCD010000001.1:0-15232 GCA_036676805.1 Elusimicrobiota bacterium | reverse complement strand
GCCGCCGAGCTCGCCCGCCGCGACGCCGCGCTCGAGGAGGAGCGCGCGATCCTGCGGTCTGGCTTCGAGGACACGCGCGCCAAGCTCGAGGACGAGATGGACGCCGAGCGCCGCGCCCTGCGCGAGCGCTGGAAGGAGCAGACCGAGGCGCTCGACCGGCTGCGCAAGGAGATGGAACGTGGACGCCCCGGAGCGTAAGCCCGACGTCGACGCACCGCAGCCCCCCTTCCCCCCGGCGGAGGCCGACGCGCTCGACGCGGTGCGCCTCGAGGTCCGCCTCGAGGAGTTCGAGCGCCGCTTGCGCGCGCGCTCCATCGAGCTCGAGACCGAGCTCAAGAGCAAGGAGCGCCTGCGCGAGCGCGTGCGCGAGCTCACCTCGCGCGTCGACGAGCTGCAGGACACGGCCGCCGCCCTGCACCGCGAGGCGGCGTCGGCGACCTCGCTGGCCCGCGAGCTCGACGAGACCCTGAAGGTCGCCGCCGAGGCCCGCGCCCAGCTCGGCAGCGCGCTGGAGGCCGAACGGACCCGCCGCGTCGAGCTCGAGGGCGAGCTCTCGGCGACCGAGGGCGCGCTCTCGACCCGCGTCTCGGAGCTCGAGGGCGACGTCGCGCGCCTGACCTCGGAGCGCTCCGCCCTCGACCTGCGCGCCCGCGCCGCCGAGGAAGGCCTGGCCCGCGTCGAGCTGGACTTGGCGGGCGCCCGTGCCCAGGCCCGCGAGCTGGCCCTCAAGCACGAGGCGCTGTCCGCCGAGGCGCGCAAGCGCGAGGAGGAGCTCGCCGTCGCGCGGCGCGGCCTGTCCCAGCTGCGCCAGAAGACGACCGGGCACGAGGCGCACATCGAGTCCCTGCGCGCCGATCTCGACGAGGCCGTCGCCTCGCGCGCGCAGGCCGACGAGGCCGCCGCGGGGACGAAGGCCGCCCTCGAGGCAGCCTCCTCCCGGCTCGCGCGCGCCGAATCCGACCTCTCCGCCTCGCGCGAGCGCGTCGAGGCGCTGGGCCGGGACCTCGCCGCCGCGCAGGCCGTCCTCGAGAAGTCCTCCGCCGCGGCGCGCATACTCGAGGAAGAGGGCCGTCGCCAGCGCGAGGAGCTCGAGGCCGCCTCTCTCCGCCGCGTCGAGCTCGAGTCCTCCCAGAAGGCCCTGCGCGCCGAGCTCGAGGCGGCCCGCGCCGCGGGCGCGGAGTTCGTCTCCTCCACCGCCGAGGCCCGCGCCGCCTATGAAGCGATGGCCGCGCGGGTTGATAAGAACGAGGACGAGCTGCTCGCCGCGCGCGCGCGCGTCGAGGAGCTCACCCGCGGCATGCACGCGGCGCGGGAGGACCTCGAGCAGTCGCGCCTGCTCGTCCGCCGCGGCGAGGACGAGTCGCGGCGCCTGCAGGCCGTCATCGAGGGCCTGCAGAAGACCTTCGACGAGCGCCAGGCCGTCGAGGAGAAGAAGGCGCGCCAGGCGATCGAGGCCGCCGAGCAGATCCGCCGCGAGGGCGTGGAGGCCTTCGAGAGCGCCCGCGAGGCGCAGATCCGCCAGGACCTGGAGGCCGAGCGCGTGCAGAAGGAGCTCGCCGCCGGCATGCGCCGCCTCACCGCGGAGTCCGAGGCGCTCAAGGCCAAGGCGGAGAAGCTCAAGTCCGAGCTGCGCGCCCGCGCCGACCGGGAGGTCGCCGAGATGCGCCTCGCCCTCGACGAGGAGCGCGCGCGCCTGTACGCCGACGTCGAGGCCGAGCGCGAGGCGCGCGGCAAGCGCGCCGCGTCCCCTCCTCCCGACGACGGCGCCCAGAGGACGCGCGAGCTCGGGGAGGCTCGCCGCCGGGAGATCGCGATGGAGGTGTCGGGCTACCTCACCCCTCCCCCGAGGACCTCGACCCCGGCGCCCGCCGCCGCGACGCCCGCTCCTTCCGCCGCCGAGCCCCCGCGGGCCCCGCTCACCTCGCCGGCTCCCCTGCCTTCGACGTTCAGGTGGGACGAGGAGCTGCGCCTGCTGCTCTACGTGGCGATCAGCGTCCTGCTCCTCGCCGCCGCCGTCTCCGGCGTCGTCCTCTACCAGGGATAAGTAAATGTGGGGTCAGGTTTGCCGTTGTTGCAGTATTTGTGGGGAATCTCCTTATTAAATACTGCAACAACGGCAAACCTGACCCCAACCCTAGTCGGCGGCGCGGGGCGGGCTGTGGTAGCCCGCCTTTTTGACGAGCGCCTCGCGCTCGGCGACGGCCAGGTCCTCGCGCGCCATCTCGCGGACGAGCTCGTCGAAGCTGACCTTGGGCTTCCAGCCCAGCTCCTTGCGCGCTTTGCGCGCGTCGCCGAGCAAGGTGTCGACCTCGGTCGGGCGCAGGTAGCGCGGGTCGAGCGCCACGATGGTCCTGCCGGTCCCGCGGTCCACGCCGTGCTCGGCGCGGCCCTTTCCCTTCCAGACGAGGTCGAAGCCGAGCTCGGAGGACGCGGCCTCGACGAACTCGCGCACGGAGTTCTGCCGGCCGGTCGCGGCGACGTAGTCCCGCGGGGCGGGTTTCTGCAGCATCAGCCACATCATCTCGACGAAGTCCCGGGCGTGTCCCCAGTCGCGCTTGGCGTCGAGGTTGCCGAGCCAGATCCTCTCGTCGAGCCCGAGCTTGATGCGCGCCAGGCCGCGCGTGATCTTGCGCGTCACGAAGGTCTCGCCGCGGCGCGGGCTCTCGTGGTTGAAGAGGATGCCGTTGCAGGCGTAGATGCCGTACGCCTCGCGGTAGTTGACCGTGATCCAGTACGCGTAGAGCTTGGCCGCGCCGTAGGGCGAGCGCGGATAGAAGGGCGTGGACTCCCGCTGGGGCGTCTCCCGGACCTTGCCGAACAGCTCGGAGGTCGAGGCCTGGTAGAACTTGGTTTTCCGGGCCCAGCCGAACGTGCGGATCGCCTCGAGCAGACGCAAGGTCCCGAGCGCGTCCACGTTCGCGGTGTACTCCGGCTCCTGGAAGCTGACGGCCACGTGGCTTTGCGCGGCGAGGTTGTAGATCTCGTCGGGCTGGACGATCTGCAGCACGCGCAGGAGGCTCGACGTATCGGTCATGTCCCCGTAGTGCAGGATGAAGCGCAGCCCCTTCTCGTGCGGGTCCTGGAAGAGATGGTCGATGCGGTCGGTGTTGAAGAGCGAGGCGCGGCGCTTGATCCCGTGCACCTCGTAGCCCTTCTTGAGCAGGAGCTCGGCGAGGTAAGAGCCGTCCTGACCGGTGATCCCCGTGATAAGCGCTTTCTTCATGGCCGCTATTTAAGCAAGAACGACGGTGCCAGGCCTACCGGTATTTGCGTAAGTGCCGGACTTACCGGTTAGGGCTTGGGCAGGCGGTAGGGCGCGCCGGGGGCGAGGGCCACGGGGGCGCCGGTCGAGAGCTGGACCAGGACCGTGCCGGAGGAGACCTCGATCGACGACACCGCGCGGGTGGACACGGTGAACTTGAACGAGGAGCCTTCCTCCGCGACGACCTTCGTCCTGCCGTGGCGGAACTCCGCCGTCCCGTACAGCATCGTCACCGCGGCGTCGGACAGGACGGGCGGCTTGGGGGACTCCGACGTCGCGCGCACCGTTTCGTTCCAGCCGGCGAGGTCCATCGTGCCGTCGAGCTTGGTCACGCACAGCGAGCGCGTGCAGGGCTTGGGCCCGGCGCAGGCGGCGAGCAGGAAGAGGAGAAAGGGAAGGAAGCGTCTCATCGCGTCTATCTTAGTACATCGACCCGCTCGGGGTCACGGCCTCTTTGTACGCGGGGAACGCGGGCTCGATCCTCTCGGCGGGCCGCCGCAGATCGGTGACCTTCGAGTGATAGAACAGGACGACCTTGCGGACGTAAGAGCGGGTCGAGGGGTAGAGCCTCTGGCGGGTCAGGAACTTGGGGCCGGCGTGATAGGCGGCTATCACGCGCTGGACGACCCACATCGGCGCGTCGGTGTAGCGCACGCCCTTGAGGTTGAAGATTCGCCAGGCCGTCTTGAACAGCACCTGTATATAGGCCGCGCCGGCCTTGACGCCCGCTTGCGGGTCGTGGAGCTTGGAGGCGGAGATGCCCACGCCCTCGGCGGTCTTGGGCATGACCTGCATCAGGCCGCGGGCGCCGGCGGGCGAGAGGGCCTCGGGCTTGAACTCGGACTCGGCGGCCATGATGGACTTGAGCAGGCGGCTGTCGAGCTTGTAGATCTTGGCGTAGCGCAGAATGAGCCCGTCCCAACGGTCGGTCTTGTCCGGGTTGGCGAGCATGATCTTGAAGGTGCGGCGGTAGGACGGGGTCTCTTTGGGCACGGGCACCACGAGCTGCTGGTGCAGGCGGTGGGGCGCGGGGCGGCGATAGAGGGTCTCCAGCTTCCTGTTCGGGGAGCCGGCCTCCTCGCGGGGCCTGGGCGGCGGGGCCACGATCCCGGCCGGGCGGACCTTGGCGGCGTCGAACATCAGATTCAACTGCCCGGGGGCCAGCGGCGCCCCCCCCTGGAAGGCCACGGCCATATGGGCGTCGGGCATGGCCGCGGGACGGCGGGAACGCGGATCCTGGGCCCCGGCGGGAAGGGGGCCCGAAAGAAGGATCCATGCGGCGATCGCACCGGCGCGGCTCAGGGTTTTTTGGTCGATTTTTAAGTATAACACGCCCCCTCGGAAGCGCCTGGGCCCTACGGCCCCCCTCGGGGGGGTCCTCACCGGGGCTTAAGACGCGATAAACGCGAATTTGCTACGTTTTCGTCATGGACGGCAAGATCATGGTCATCGGGGGCACCGGCTTGGTCGGCAACGCCCTGCTCCGGGCCTGGACCGAACGGGGCGCCGAGGTGGCCGCCGCGACCTATCACTGCCACCCGTCCGGGGGCTTCCTGCAGCTGGACATGCAGGATGAGAAGGAGGTCCGGCGCTTCCTGGAGGCCCACCGGCCCGACGTGGCGGCCGTTCCCGCCGCCAACCCCTTCGTCGACTTCTGCGAGCTTCACCCCGAGGAGACCCGCCGGATCAACGTGGACGGCACACTCAACGTGGCGCGGGCCTGCAGGGAAATCGGCGCCCGGATGATCTTCTATTCCTCTGATTACGTCTTCGACGGCCTCAAGGGTTCCTATACAGAGGAGGACGCTCCTTGCCCCATCAACGAATACGGCCGCCAAAAGGCGGAGACCGAGCGCGGCGTCCTCGCCTGCGACCCCCGAAATCTGGTCCTGAGGACGTCCGGCGCTTACGGCTGGCAATGGGAGCCCAAGAACTTCGTCCTGCAGGTGCGCAAGAACCTCTCCGAGCGGCGGGAGATGAAGGTGGCGGAAGGCATGCGCTACAACCCGACCTACGTCGAGAACCTGGCGGAGATCACCGTTGCGCTCGTCTCGGCCGGCGCTGCGGGTATCTTCCACACGGTCGGCGCGGAGGAAATCGCACGCGACGAATTCGCCCGGCGGGCCGCCCGCGCCTTCGGCCTCGACGAGGCGCTGATCAAGACGGTGCCCGCCGGCGAGTTCCGGTCCCCCACCCCCCGTCCCAAGCAGAGCAGCCTTAGAACGGAAAAAGTCCGGCGCCTCCTCCCCGAGATCCCCCTCGTCGGCGTGGACGCGGGCTTAAAGGCGATGCTCGCGATGGAGTCCCGGTGGCGCGCCTACGCCCGCACCCTCCCCAACCCGGCCGCCAAGGTCGCGCCGAAATAATGCCCCGGTGGCTTATTCGTCGGGGATTTGCTAATATTTTCGCTCGTCCATTCCCGGAGGATTAAAACCCGCTCATGATCAACGTCTCTATGAAAGCCATGTTGGAAGCCGGCGTGCACTTCGGTCATCAGACCCGCCGCTGGAATCCTAAGATGTCCCGCTTTATCTTCGGCGAGCGCAACGCCATCCACATCATCGACCTCCAGAAGACGGCCAAGGAGATCAAGAAGGTCGCGCAATGGGTCTCCGACCAGGCCGCCGCCGGCAAGAAGTTCCTCTTCGTCGGCACGAAGAAGCAGGCCCAGGACATCCTGAAGGCCGAAGCCGAGCGCTGCGGCGCGTCCTACGTCTCCGAGAAGTGGCTTGGCGGCACTTTGACCAACTTCGCGACCTTGCGCAAGTCCGTCAAGCGCCTCGAGGAGATCGAGAAGTGGCAGGCCGAGGGCATCTTCGCGGTCCTGCCCAAGAAGGAGGTCTCCCGCCTGAACAAGGAGATGGCGAAGCTCCAGCGCAACCTCTCCGGCCTGCGCGGCCTCAACACTTTGCCCGACATCGTGTTCGTCGTCGACCCCGTGGAAGAGGACCTCTCGGTCATGGAGGCCCGCAAGCTGGGCATTCCGATCGTCGCCGTCTGCGACACCGACTGCGACCCCGACCTGATCGACCACCCGATCCCGGGCAACGACGACGCCGCGCGCTCGATCAAGCTTTTCTGCCAGCTCGTCGCCGACGCCGTCCTTGAAGGCAAGGGCATCGCCGAGGCCGCCAAGAACGCGGAGTCCGTCGCCGCCGCCGAGGCGCAGATGCTCGCCGCCGCCGCCGCCGAGACCGCCGAGGCGCAGACCGCCGACGTCGTCTACGCCGCCGAAGAGACGACCACCCAGGAGGCCTAGTCCCATGGCGATCGCCGATTCCACCTCGTTGATCAAGGACCTGCGCGAGAAGACGGGCGCGGGGATGATGGACTGCAAGCGCGCCCTCGACGAGGCGAAGGGGAATTTCGAGGAGGCGATGACGATCCTGCGCAAGAAGGGCCTCTCCGACGCCGCGAAGAAGGCCGCGCGCGTGACGAAGGAAGGCGCCGTCGCGTTCAAGATCGAGGGCAAGGCGGGCGCGATCGTCGAGATCAACTCCGAGACCGACTTCGTCGCCAAGGGCGCCGACTTCCAGGCGATGGTCAAGGCCGTCGTCGACAAGGCCGCCGCGGGCAGCCTCGCCTCCGTCGAGGCCGGCAACGACGAGTTCGTCAAGCCGATGGTCGGCAAGCTCGGCGAGAACATGGCCCTGCGCCGCTTCGCGCGCTTCGAGCTCAAGGGCCCGGGGCTCATCGCCGGCTACGCCCACCAGACCGATCTGTCGGTGCCCGCCAAGAAGGGCGCCTTGATCGAGCTCTCCGCTCCGTCCGACGCGGCCGCCGCCTCCCCCGAGCTCGCCGAGCTCGCCAAGGAGCTCCTGCTCCAGATCGTCGGCAATATCCCCTCCGCGAAGTACCTGTCGCGCGAGGAGATCTCACCCGCCGACATCGAGAAGGAGAAGGAGATCCAGACCGAGATCCTGCGCAAAGAGGGCAAGAAGGACGAGCAGATCCCGAAGATCCTCGAGGGCAAGATCAACAAGCTGTTCTATCAGGCCTACTGCCTGCTCGAGCAGCCCTCGATCCGCGACCCGAAGACGAGCATCACGGCTTTGATCAAGGCGGCGGGCGCGAAGCTCGGCGGCGAGATCAAGGTCGTCCGCTTCGTCCGCTACCAGCTGGGCGAGTAATCGCCGGCATGGCCGCCGCCAAGAAGTACAAGCGGGTCCTGCTCAAGCTCTCGGGCGAGTCGCTGTGCGGCGAGAGCGCGCACGGCATCCGTCCCGACGCCCTGTCGTCGATCGGCGCCGAGATCAAGCTCGCCCACGCCCAGGGCCTGCAGATCGGCATCGTCGTCGGCGGCGGCAACATCTGGCGCGGCGAGCAGGACCGCGGCGAGGCGATCAGCCGGGTCACGGCCGACTACATGGGCATGCTCGCCACGCTCATGAACGCGATGGCTCTGCAGGACGCGCTCGAGAAGGTCGGCGTGCCGACGCGCGTGCAGAGCGCCGTGGAGATCAACAAGCTCTCCGAGCCCTACATCCGCCGCCGCGCGATCCGCCACCTCGAGAAGGGCCGCGTCGTCATCTTCGCGGGCGGCACGGGCAACCCCTACTTCACGACGGACACCGCCGCGGCGCTGCGCGCCGTCGAGATCGAGGCCGAGGTCGTGCTCAAGGCGACCAAGGTCGACGGCGTCTACACCGCGGACCCGAAGAAAGACAAGAACGCCAAGAAGTTCGACAAGCTCACCTTCATGGACAGCATCAAGCAGCGCCTCAAGGTCATGGACACCACGGCCTTGACCCTCTGCATGGAGAACCAGATGCCCGTCGTCGTTTTCGACCTGGCGGTCAAGGGCAACATCGCCCGAGCCGTCGCCGGCCGGACGGTCGGCACCCTCATCACCACGGAGTAACCCCATGGCCACCGAAGCCGCCGTTGCCGTGCTCGCTCAGATGGAAGCCGCGATGAAGGACCGCATGGCCCGCATGCAGAAGGAGATGTCGGTCATGCGCACGGGCCGCGCCAACCCGATGATGCTCGAGTCGGTGAAGGTCGAGGCCTACGGCTCGCTGGTCCCCCTGAAGCAGGTTGCCGCCGTCTCCGTGCCCGAGGCGCGCACCCTCGAGATCCGGCCCTGGGATCCGTCCACGCTTCAAGATATCGAAAAGGCCCTTCAGAAGGCCGAGGTCGGGGCGATGCCGCAGAACGACGGCAAGATGCTCCGTATTTCCTTGCCCATGATGACCGAGGAGCGCCGCAAGGACCTCGTCAAGATGGTCAAGAAGCTCGGCGAGGAGTTCAAGGTCGGCGTGCGCAACGACCGCCAGGACGGCCTCAACAAGCTCAAGAAGTCCTTCCAGGCCAAGGAGATCACGGAGGACGACCTCCGCGGCCTGGAGCAGCGCGTTCAGAAGCTCACCGACTCCTTCACCAAGCAGATCGACGACTCCGTCGTCATGAAGGAGAAGGAAATCACCACGATCTAGGCGCATGGCCCTGGATCCCGCGAAGCTCCCCCGCCACGTCGCCGTCATCATGGACGGCAACGGCCGCTGGGCGGCCAAGCGCGGCCTGCCTCGCGTCGCGGGGCACAAGGCCGGCGTGGATTCGGTCCGCGCGATCGTCCGCGCCGCCGGCGAACTGGGGATCGAGGCATTAACTCTCTATTCTTTCTCGACGGAGAATTGGCTTCGCCCCGCGGAAGAGGTCGGCGAGCTCATGAAGCTTCTGTCGTGGGCTCTCAATAAAGAAACGCTCGAGCTCGACAAGAACAACGTCCGCCTCTCCGCCATCGGCCGCCTCGAGGCCCTCCCCATGGCCGTGCGCAAGGAACTCGAGGGCGCGATCGTGCGCCTCCAGCACAACACCGGCCTCAACCTCGTCCTCGCGCTCAACTACGGCGGACGCCAGGAGATCCTCGACGCGGCGAACAGGGCCATCGCCGCCGGGGCCAAGGCCCTCGACGAGGACGACATCACGGAGAACCTCTACACCGCGGGCCTGCCCGAGCTCGACCTGATGATCCGCACGTCCGGCGAGATGCGCATCTCCAACTTCCTGCTGTGGCAGGTCGCCTACGCCGAGCTGCACGTGACCCCCGTCCTGTGGCCCGACTTCCGCAAGGAGCACCTTGTCGCCGCCCTCGAGGACTACCAGTCCCGCGACCGCCGCTTCGGCGGGCTGACCGCCAAGAAGCCCTGAGGAGTCGTCCGATAGGAGCTAGTCGTCTTGTAATCTTCGGGGATGGCTGTTAAACTGGAAGATTCAGAGGCTCGATCAAAGGACTCCTCGGAGGAACCTGCGATGATTGGAGTTTTTCTGGCGGCGACGGTTGCGTTTCTCTCGGCCTCCGGCGCCCAGGCCGCGGAATTGATCGACGGCGTGCCGATGAAGCCGGAGAAGGCGATCTCCGGCAAGAAGCCCAAGAAGGCGGGGCCGGTCGCGAAACCTCCCCTGGCCAAGAGCAAGGTCCTGCTTCGCTTTGACTTCACCTTGATCGAGCCCGTGCGCCGCTCCGACCTCATGTCACTCGCCGACGGCGCTCCGAAGGCGCATAAAGACGCGTTCCTGAAGGCCCTGCTCGGGTATGCGGCCCCGGCGGAGGGCGCGGAGGTCCGCGGCGTCGGGTGCTGCATGCGTTTGCGCTACGCGGGCTGCGTCTACATGTGCTGCGGCAGCCGGGATTCCTCCTGCCAGGACTCCTGCGAGCTGCTTTACTGCGAAGCCAAGTAGTCCCCTCGTGATTTTGTAGAATCCGGGGATGCTTCTTCCGCGCGTCCTGACCGCAATCGTCGGGATACCGCTCATGCTCTACCTGGTCCACGCCGGCGGCGTGGCCTACGGGCTATTCGTGGTCGCGATCTCGACCTTGTGCTGCTATGAGTACGCCTTGATGCTTCGCCTGGGCGGGCGCCCGGTGCAGTTCGTCCTGACCGTCGTCCTCGGCTCGGCCCTGGCCGCCTGCGCCGCGCTCGGCGGCCCGCTGTCCGCCGTGCTCGCGGGGGGGGCGGCGCTCGTCGTGCTGGCCGAGATGGCCGCCAAGGAGCACTCGCTCGACCGCGTCGCGCTGACTGTGTTCGGCGCCTTGTTCGCGGGCTGGCTGCCCGCCCACCTGGCCTTGATCCGCGACCTGCGCCCGCACGGCGAAGCCTTCGCCTTCCTCACCTTCGCCGCCGTCTGGGCCATGGACACCGCGGCCTACGCCGCGGGCCGCGGCTTCGGCCGTCATTCGCTTGCGCCTGTTCTCTCACCAAAGAAAACCTGGGAGGGCGCGGTCGCCGGCTTCGCCGCCGCGATCGCCGTCAGCCTGGCCTTCCAGAAGTTCATGCTGCACGACTCGGTCTCCCCCCTCATGGCCGCCGGGATCGGCGCGCTGATCGGCACGATGGGCCAGCTCTCCGACCTCGCGGAGTCGATGGTCAAGCGAGAGGCGGGCGTGAAGGACTCCGGGGCCCTGCTGCCGGGCCACGGCGGCGTGTTCGACCGCTTCGACTCCTACATCCTCTGCGCCCCCGCGGTCTATTACGCGCTGAGCTTTAAATGAAAAAGGTCGCCATCCTCGGCTCGACGGGCTCGATCGGGGTCAACGCCCTCAACGTGATCCGCGAGATGCCCGAGCTCCTGTCCGTCTTCGGCCTGTCCGCGCACTCGAACTCCGCGCTCGTCGCCGAGCAGGCCAAGGAATTCAAGGTCGCGGCCGTTGCGATGTTCGATCCGAAAGCATCGGCGGATCTGAAGACCATGCTGAACGGCCGCGCGAAGCACCTGGCGCCCGGCGTCGAGGGCCTGTGCGACCTCGCGTCCCACCCCGACGTCGACGTGGTGCTCACCTCCGTCGTCGGCGGCGTCGGCTTCGCCCCCCTGCTCGCGGCCATTCGCGCGGGGAAGATCATCGCGCTGGCCAACAAGGAGCCCATGGTCATGGCCGGCGCCCAGTTCATGCGCGAGGCGGAGCGTTGGAACGCCAAGATCGTCCCCGTCGACTCCGAGCCCTCGGCGATCTTCCAGTGCGTCCAGGGCCTCAATCCGGATCCGCGCGCCGCGGCCCCGCTTAAGACCATCAAGCGCGTGATCCTCACCGCCTCGGGCGGCGCCTTCGCTAAGTACACCGGCGACCTCGCTGACGTCACGCCGGCCATGGCCCTGAAGCATCCGACCTGGAAGATGGGCAAGAAGATCACCGTCGACTGCGCCACTTTGATGAATAAGGGCTTCGAGATGATCGAGATCATGAATCTGTTCGGCCTGCGCCGCGACCAGGTCGAGATCGTCATCCATCCCCAGTCGATCTTTCACTCCGGCGTGGAGTTCTCCGACGGTTCGGTCCTGGCCCAGATGGGCGTGCCGGACATGAAGCTCCCGATCCAATATGGCATGACCTATCCCCAGCGAGGAGCGCGTGTCATCGAACCCCTCGACCTGGTCAAGGCCGGCACGCTCGAGTTCCGCGCGCCCGATTTCTCCCGCTTCCCCTGCCTGGCGCTGGCCCGCGAGGCGGCCCAGAAAGGCGGCGGCATGCCCGCCGTGCTCAACGCCGCCGACGAGATCGCCGTCGAGGCCTTTATCGCCGGACGCATCAAGTTCACCGACATACCGCGCGTGATCGAGAAGACCATGGCGGCGTATTCCCCCGATGGGGGCCTGCCGGGCTTTCAAGAAGTCGTCGAAGTCGACGCCTGGGCGCGAGCCAAGGCCGAGGAACACTGCCAATGAACACGATCCTGTCTGTCCTGCACACCGTCGGAGCCAACGCCTTCGCGCTCGGGCTCGTCATCGTCCTCCACGAGGCCGGCCACTTCCTCGCCTGCCGCCGCCTCGGCGTGCGCGTCGAGAAGTTCGCCTTCGGCTTCGGCCCCGAGCTGATAGGCTTCACCGACAGCGTGGGAACGCGCTTCTCCCTGTGCGCGATCCCGTTCGGCGGCTTCGTCAAGCCCGCCGGCGAGGATCCGACCGTCGAGGGCGCGGCGGCCCCCAAGCCCGATGAGTACTTCGGCCAGAACTGGTACCGCCGCCTGGTCATCGTCTACGCCGGCCCCGCGATGAACTACGTCCTCGCCTTCGCGCTGTACTCCGGCCTGATCTGGGGCAAGGGCATGCCCGAGGCCTCCAAGGAGCCCGTCATCGGCAACATGATGGTCGGCTTCCCCGCCGACAAGGCCGGCATCCAGATCGGCGACAAGATCACCGCCTTCGGCGGCCGCGCCCTGGCCGGCTGGGAGGACCTGGCGACCTCGATCCACCGCTCCATGGAGAAGGAGATCACTTTGTCCGTCGAGCGCGAGGGCCAAAAGCTCGACATCAAGGTCGTGCCCAAGAAGGACGACACCGGGACGCGCGGCGTGATCGGCATCATGCCCAAGGCCGAGTACAAGGCCGTCGGTCCCTTGACCGCCGCGGGCGAAGCCCTGCGCCTGTGCTGGACTCAGAGCAAGCAGACCGTGACGGTCATCGCGGGCAAGCTCTGGAAGCGCGAGCGCCCCGACCTCGCCGGCCCGGTCGGCATCTTCCAGATGGTCTCCCGCGCCTCGCGCGCCGGCTGGGAGGAGTTCGTCTTCCTCATCGGCTTCATCTCCGTGGCCATCGGCTTCTTCAACCTCCTGCCCCTGCCCCTGCTCGACGGCGGCCACGCGATCTTCTACTGGTGGGAGGGCATCCGCGGCAAGCGCGCCTCGACCGCCGTGATGGAGAAGGCCAACACCATCGGCATCGCCTTTCTCTTGTCCCTTCTCGTCTTCGCGACCTACAACGACGTCCTCCGCATCCGCATCGAACGCGCCAACAAAGCCGACAAAGCCGTCGAGCTCAAGAAATAGGAGTGTCAGGCTTTGACTTATGTGCGGTATTTTTCCGCTAATAACGCAAATAAGTCAAAGCCTGACACCATTAAACAATGAAATTATCGAAATATCTCCTTCCTACGCTGCGTGAGGCACCGTCGGACGCGGACAACGTTTCGGCGCAGCTGATGCAGCGGGCGGGGATGATCCGCAAGGTCGCCTCGGGCATCTACGACTGGCTGCCGCTCGGGCTGCGCGTGCTGCGCAAGGTGGAGAGGATCGTGCGCGCGGAGATGGACGGCATCGGCGGCCTCGAGGTCGACCTGCCCGTCATCCAGCCGAAGGCGCTGTGGGAAGAGACCGGGCGCTGGCCCGTCTACGGCAAGGAGCTGCTGCGCATCAAGGACCGCAAGGACGCCGAGTTCTGCTTCGCGCCGACGGCGGAGGAGGTGGTCACCGACCTGGTGCGCCGCGAGGTCCGCTCCTGGCGCCAGCTGCCGGTGATGCTCTATCAGGTCGGCCGCAAGTTCCGCGACGAGATCCGCCCCCGCTTCGGCGTGATGCGCGCGCGGGAGTTCATCATGAAGGACGCCTACTCCTTTCACGCCGACGAGGCGGACGCGAACGCGTACTACAAGACGATCTACGAGGCGTACAAGCGCGTGTTCGTCCGCTGCGGCCTCAAGTTCAAGCCCGTGCTGGCGCAGGCCGGCGCCATCGGCGGCTCCTTCTCTCACGAGTTCATGGTGCTCGCCGAGACGGGCGAAGAGACGATCGTGTCGTGCACCGTCTGCGATTACGGCGCGAATATCGAACGGAGCGAGATCAGGGACGCGTTCAAGGCGCCTGACGCCGCGGCGTTCAAACCGTTGTCCGAGTTCGACACGCAGGGCAAGACCACCGTTGCTGATGTGGCGGCGCTCATAAGGCGCCCGTTAACCGAGTTCTTGAAAACGCAGTTATACATGATCGACGGCAAGGTCCCCGTCATCGCGCTCATGCGCGGCGACCACGAGCTGCACGAGGCCAAGCTCGCCGCCGCCGTCGGCGCGCCGAACCTGTTCCGCGCCAACGCCGCCCAGTACGAGCAGGTCATGGGCTGCAAGGTCGGCTTCGGCGGCCCGCAGGGCCATCCCGGCGTCGCCGTTTACGCCGATTTCTCGACGAGGGCCGTGCTCAACGGCGTGAGCGGCGCCAACAAGGACGGCCTGCACACCGACAACTTCAACATCGCCCGCGAGCTCCCGGACATCAAGGGCTTCTTCGACCTGCGCTCCGCGACCTTGGAAGATCCGTGCCCGAGCTGCGGCGGCAAGACCGAGTTCTTCAAGGGCATCGAGGTCGGCCACACCTTCAAGCTCGGCACCAAGTACTCGGAGTCGATGAAGGCCGAGTACCTCGACAAGGCGCAGAAGCCCCAGGTGATGGTGATGGGCTGCTACGGCATCGGGGTCTCGCGAGTGGCCGCCGCGGCGATCGAGCAGGGCCACGACAAGGACGGCATCGTCTGGCCTTCCGAGATCGCCCCCTTCCAGTGCGCCGTCGTCGTCATCGACGAGAAGGACGACGCGCGCGTGCGCCCCGCCGTGGACAATCTCGTCGCGGCGCTCGAGGCGAAGGGCTTCGACGTGCTCGAGGACGACCGCGACGGCAAGCCGGGCGTCAAGTTCAAGGACATCGACCTGATCGGCATCCCGCACCGCTTCGTGATCTCCAAGCGCATGCTCGACGGCGGACAGGTCGAATATAAAAAGCGCGGAGACGCGGCGGCCGTCAATTGGCCGCTCGACGCGGCGGCCGACAAGCTCGCCGACATGCTCAAGGGCGCCGTCCCGTCGCTCAACGCGCGCTGACGCCCGCGCGGCGCTACTCCGGGAGCGGACCGGGGTCCATCTTCATGTTGAGGGGGTCGTTGATCGCGGCCAGGGCGGCCGCGGCTTCCTTGCGCACGACCTCTTCCGGCTCGCTCGCGGCGAGCTTGAGCAGGGCGGGCTTGGCCCGGTCGCTGCCGATCCTCCCGAGAGAGCGCGCGGCGAGAGCCCGCACGAGCTTGCTCGCGTCGGCGAGCGCGGGGACGAGGGAGTCGACGGCCTTGGGGCTGCCGATCAGGCCGAGCGCCTCGATGGCGCTGCCGCGCGCCTTCGGGTCGGGGTCGCCGAGGGCCTTGATCAGCGGCTCGACGGCTTTCTCGTTCTCCGGCCGGCCGAGGCTCAGCGCCGCCCGCGCGCGCGCCGCGGGATCGGGG